>NZ_JAVEUF010000010.1:0-75235 GCF_034005705.1 Sulfurimonas sp.
CTCTTCCGATCTTTTTTAAACCTAAACTTTAGGTCTCTTTGTTTGTGGATGGGAATTATAGAGAAGTTACGCTTATTTATTTCTTAATTTTTAAGAGAGTTTACAAAGAAATTTTTTCGGAAGTTTATTGAGGTAATCATTGATAAATATAAACTAAAAAAATTATATATTGATTTGTAATATATAACAGTAAATATATAATAAAAATGACTTAAAAGATTTTTGTAAAAGGGAGTTGAGTTTAAAGATGGAGAATTTGAAGATAAAAACTTAGAAGATTACTTTCTTCTAAGTTCTTTAATACGAGCTGCTTTACCAGCAAGATCGCGTAGGTAGAACAGTTTAGCGCGACGAACACGACCGCGGCGGATTACTGCTATTTCATTAATAGAGTCACTGTAGATTGGGAATATTCTCTCAATACCTACACTGTTAGCACCGATTTTACGAACTGTAATAGTTTGACCGGTACCTTGTCCTCTCTTTGCAATACAGACACCCTCGTAATTTTGTACACGAGTTTTGTCACCCTCTTTAATTGTTACTGCTAAACGAACAGTATCACCAGCACGAAAATCTGGAATATTTTTCTCAGCTACCTGTGCTTTTTCAAAGTTTTCTATGTACTTATTTCTCATAAGATTTCCTTGTTCTATGCTTTAAAAGCTGCTCTGGCCGGAAGAATTTAGTCTTACACTCAGATAGAGCTAATTTTAGTGAGCGAATTTTACTGTGATTTCCCTTTAAGTATTCTGATGGAACACAATAGTTTTTATAAATTTGCGGTTTAGAGAAAGATGGCGCTTCTAAAAGTTCGCTCTCAAAACTCTCTATGCTCAAAGAATCACTATTGCCAAGAACACCTTCTACATTCCTGGAGACTGCATCACATATAACCATAGAGGCTAATTCACCGCCTGTTAGAATATAGTCGCCTATACTAAAAACCTCATCGGCGTACTTCTCTATAACTCTCTCGTCAATGCCCTCATATCTTCCACTCACAAAAGCTATGTGGCTCTTTTTTGCCAATCTTTTAGCATCATTTTGCCTAAAAGGTTTTGCAACGGGAGTTAAAAAAACAACGTGAACGTCACTCTCTTTAGCTTTTAGTTCATCCAAAGCATCAAAAAGCGGCTGAGGATTCATAACCATTCCGGCACCGCCGCCTACCGAAGTATCATCAACTTTATTATGCTTTGAACTGCTAAAATCCCTGGGATCTAAAAACTCTATACTTAAGATCTCTTTCTCTATTGCTCTTTTTAAAATAGAGTCGCAAAAATAACCCTCGACTATATTTTGAAACAGCGTAACAAAAGTAAATTTCATCAGGAAGCTTCTAAAATATCCATACCGCCGCTAACAGTTATTACCTTATTCTCAATGTCGGTATCTATTGTAAAAGGCTCATTAAATGGTATAAGAAAGCTTTTTGCAAAGCCTTTTTCTACCAATCTTTCATCACTCTTTATTATTAAATAATTAGTAGCGGAAATTCTATCAACCTCTTCAACGACACCCAAAACTTCTCCATCTTCTACTACCGTACAGCCCTCGATATCGAACCAGAAATATTCACCCTCTTGTAGATGACACTCATCTCTTGTTCTCTCTATTGTAGTATAGAGATGTTTGTTTGTAAGTTTTTTTGCGTCCTCTGGCGAAGAGTAGCCCAAAAACCTAACCAGAGCTCTTTCGTGGTTTATTTCACTTATTGTAAGACTCTCTTTTTCATTAATGAAAAACGAAGCGCCTTTTTTAAACTGTTCGGGAAAATCACTTTTTATATGAAGTTTCATATCACCTTTTAAACCGACAGACTTGCCGATTGTAGCAATATGAAGAAGTTTGTTAGATTGCTTCGACATTGATACGGTAACTCACACCGTCTTTTGCTTTGCAGCCTGAGATGACGGTCTTAATAGCCCCTATCATCTTTCCCTCTTTGCCGATCAGCTTTCCGATGTCCGCTTGATTGGCATAGAGCAAAATTTCAGTTGTTTCATCGCCCTCTTTTACTTCAACTCTTATATCATCAGGATGTGAAGCTATAAGTCTTGCAAATTGTGCGACAAAATCAGCTATCATCTTAGCGACCTGTTATCTTTTTAACGCGATCGCTCATTTTAGCGCCAACGCTTAACCAGTAATCTAATCTCTCGTTATCAACAACTGTTGTCTTCTCTGCTACCATCGGATTGTGATGTCCGATCAACTCTATCCAACCACCGTCTCTTCTTTTACGTGAGTCTGTTACCGCGATACGGTAAAAAGGTTGTTTTTTTCTTCCCATTCTAGTTAAACGAATAACTGTTGCCATAATATTGTCCTTCTCTGCGCAAGTCATATTTCAACTTGCTGTATATGTTAAATTTTGCATTCTGAATGCAAATCTATAAACTTCTTGAAGTTCATAGATTTACTCTCAATCTGCGTAGTGCTGGCTATCTTCTAAGAGCTCCCGCACCGCCCATCTGCCCCATCATGGCCTGCAGATCTTTCATGCCGCCTTTGCTTGAGAGCTTTTTGGCCATCTTGCCGGCATTTTTAAACTGCTTGATCATGCGGTTGATCTCAACTTGAGTAAGTCCGCATCCTCTTGCAATTCTCTCTTTGCGCGAGTTGTTTAAAAGATCAGGGTTTTCTCTCTCTTTCATAGTCATGGAAGAGACCATCGCTTTGATGTTTTTAAGCTCGCCCGAGTTTTCAAGATCAAAATCTTTGAGTGCCTTAGACATATTTCCCATACCCGGAATCATACCTATTAAAGACTTCATACTTCCCATCTTCTTCATACTTTCCATCTGCTCTAAAAAGTCGTTGAAGTTGAACTGACCTTTTTTGATCTTTGAAGTAAGCTTCTTAGCCTGTTTTTCATCAATTACAGATGAAGTTTTCTCAGCCAGTCCCTCAATGTCTCCAAAACCCATAAGACGGTTGACGACACGATCAGGCAGGAATACTTCCAGATCCTCCATCTTCTCGCCGCTTCCTATAAAGCGAAGAGGAACCTCTACCTGAGATGAGAGACCAAGAGCAACACCGCCCTTTGAATCACCGTCATACTTACTAAGGATTACACCGTCGATCCCTATCTTCTCTTTAAATGCAGCAGCCGTCTTAACAGCGTCTTGACCTGTAAGAGAGTCGGCAACATAGAATATCTCACTAGGGTTTGCAGCACGTTTGACAGCTTCCAGCTCATTCATAAGCTCATCATCTATCGCTAAACGGCCCGCAGTATCTATCAGGACAACGTCATATATGCCGCTGTTTGCTTTTTTAAGCGCTGCAGTCACGACTTCTACAGGATTTTTCGTGCTCTCGTCCTCATAAAGTTCAACGTCTATTTTTGCCGTGATCTGACGAAGCTGCTCAACTGCCGCCAAACGCTGCAGATCGGCTGCGACCACAAGAACCTTTTTCTGCCTGTTTTTCAGATAGTTTGCCAGCTTACCTGTAGTAGTCGTCTTTCCAGAACCCTGAAGTCCTGTCATCAATATAACGGTAGGAGGTTTTGAAGCAAATATAAAGCCTCTGTTTCCGCCAACCTCTAAAAGTTCATAGAGAGTCTCTCTTAGAGCCGCTAAGAACTGATCTTTCCCGATCCCGTTCTTTTTGGTCTCGATCTGAACTTTAAATATAAGATCTTTAACGACCTTATGGTTTACATCCGCTTTTAAAAGAGATTTTTTCAGCTCATCCAAAGCCTTAGTGAGGGCCTTTTCATCATCATGAAAACGAATCTTTTTAATAGCATTGGTAAATGAATCTGTCAATGTGTCAAACATATAGCCCTCCTCTTTTAATATAATTTTGAATGTAAAAAGTGGCGAATTTTAGCTGAAAGTTACTTTAAGTATGCTTTATATTACAGTGCTTAGTTAAAAATTTATGAAGCTGGTTGGCAAATTGGTGTGCATCTTTTTGATCAAAAGGCTTTGGACCGCGTGTTATCTCTCCCGTATCTCTTATGCTCTCCATCAGGTTTCTCATAGCTAGATATTGCTTAATATTATCAACAGTGTAAAGTTCGCCTCTATGATCTATCGCATGTGCATTTTTATCTATTACTCTATCTGCAAGCGGTATATCGGCTGTTATAACCAAGTCGCCCTCTTTTGCAAGTTCGACTATATGGTGATCTGCTTCATCAGCACCCTGCTCAACAATAATATAACTTATCAGTTTTGATTTGCCGATAGTGATGGGTTTGTTTGAGACTACAAATGTCTCAATGGAGAGTCTCTCAATTGAGCGAAAGAGAATCGGCTTTAAAAGGTTTGGAAAAGCGTCTCCGTCAACAAAGATCCGTATCACTTTATCAGCTCCAGTTTCTTGGCTTTTGATAGTTTTTTTATCTCTAATTCTCTTATGGTCGCACCGCTTTTATCTTTATGCGACTCAAAATAGATAAGTTCTACAGGTCTTCTTGCGCGTGTATATTTAGCACCTTTTGGCGAGCTGTTGTGCTCTTCTGCTCTTCTTTGCAAATCGGTAGTTATCCCCGTATAGAGAGTCTCATCGCTGCATCTTAAAATATATACATACCATGGACAATCGGTACTACTCAAAATTTATAAAAACCTTTGGCTCAGGTGCCGTAAACTCCATGTCAAGGAGTCTTACTTTATAAGCATGAAGCATTACACGTTTTGCACGTCTTCCGCCATACTGCTCATCTCCGATAATAGAGTGTTCTATATATCTAAGGTGTGTTCTTATCTGATGTGTTCTTCCATGATGGATAATACACTTGATCTTTGTTTTTCCGCCGCTAACCAGATCAGGGAATACCTCAGTTCTTGCGGGCTTTCCTTTTGTAGAGACGTTTGAAGATGCACGATTGTTCTTTTTTGTAGTGAGTATCGGCTTGTCTATCTCAACAGGCTCACTTATAATTCCCTCAACCCATGCGATGTACTCTTTATAAACTCTATCTTTTTTGAACTCTTCAATTGCCTTTTGACGAAACTCCTCGTTTTTTACAAGCATTAAAACGCCGCTTGTCTCGCGATCGAGTCTGTGAAGAAGCACTGCCGGCTTAAACTGTCTCTCTATTTCATCTGAGTTAACGTGTGCAGGTTTATCTACAACGATCAAGTCACTGTTTTCAAAAATAGGCTTTATCTTCTCTACTTTTTCAACTCTGAAACAAGTTTTCGCATCCAAATCTCCGCGGGCGATCATCACTTTTTTGTTGCCCACGTAGACCAAACCTCTGTCTATCATTGATTTAGCAGCAGAGTTTGAGACTCCCTCTTGTGCTGCTAAAAGTTTATACGCTTTTTCTAGTGCCATTAAATTATTTCCTTAATTTTATTTCATAAAATGAAGGAAACCCTTCATTAGTTTTAAACAATGTCGGAAGTAATTCCGCCATTTACGCTAGCCGCTAAGGCACTAAAGCTAACCCCTAGCAGGGTAGATTTAATTTTTTACTATTCTCTCTATTACCGGTTTTAAATCTATCTTCTCTTCAACCATGCTAGGCGGGAGATCTTTACATGCCATAAGCGCTCTGTGTATCTCATCGCTCTCAACATACTGTACATGATGGACATACTTAAAAAGCTCCCTTTGATGAAAAAAGTGTTTTCCAGTAATGATCTTACACCCGAAGTAAGCAGGTTCGAGCGGATTGTGCCCGCCTACATCATCTCTAAACGCACCGCCCAAAATAGCTATATCGCTTATTGCATATATATTGTTCAGCTCACCCATCGCATCGACCAAGATCAAATCTGACTCAAACTCTCTGCTCTGTGAAAATCGGCTTATGCTCAAAGAATTTTTATGGGCATATCTCTTCATTAGCTCATAGACCGCTTCAAATCTCTCGGGATGTCTAGGGACTATAGCGAGCTTTGCATCACTCTGTTTTCTATACTCTACGAATGATTTTAAAACGCTCTCTTCTTCACCCTCATGAGTGCTTCCTGCAACTATCAGCTCACACTCGGGCTTTTTATACTCTTGTGTCTTTTTTATCTCGGCTGAGAGCTTAATATTTCCGATGACCTCTATATTTCTAGCACCCAGTGCCAAAAAACGGTTTTTATCGGCTTCGCTCTGTGCGTATATAATCTCTACATTTGAGAGCAGTTTTTTATAGAACCATGTAAATTGAAGATACTTTTTGGCGCTCTTTTCAGATATGCGCGCATTTAGGAGTATGACTCTACTCCCTCTTGCTCTTAGGACACTAAATAGCATAAACCAGAACTCTGCTTCTAATACTACAAGCACTCTTTGCCTCTTCGCCCAAAACGGCAAGAACATCTCATAAGGCAGATATCTTACCTCTGCCTCATATCTTCTGGCTTGAGCCTGCCCCGTATGAGTTATGGTAGTTATCTTTATATCCTGATCTTTTAAAAGATCTAAGATCGGGCCAAGAGCTCTTGCTTCGCCCAAAGAGCATACATGAAACCAGATGCCGTCACTGTTTTTAAATCTTGGATTTTTAAAAAGAAAAAAACGAGCCGGAATCGACTCTCTGTATTTATGTTTAAAAGAGAGATAGACCAAAAGCGGAAGCGCCACCAAATAGAGCGCTGCGCTTAAGGTAAAGTAGAGAACGCTAAACGGCTTCAAGCCTATTCTTCGTTAGCTTCCATGTAGAGGATACGACCACAGTGCGGGCAAGTCGTAATCTCTTCAGCTTTGATAACGTCAGCGTAAATCTTGTCGCTTATAACCATATGACAACCCATACAAGCCTGCTCTTCTACCGGTACAACTGTTGTGTTTTTAGCCCATCTGCGAATCTTCTGATAAAACGCAAGACCTTTTTGATTCATCTCGGAGATCAATTTCTCTTTTTTAACAAACACCTCTTGGCGAGATTTATTTATCACATCCAGCTTTTCATCGACCTCAGCTTTGATTGACGCCAAGTTGGCATCCAACTCTTTAAGTGACTCTTTTGCAGCTTCTACCTGCTCTGTTTTTAGAGCGATCACTCTCTCGAGTCTCTCTATCTCCTCATTTGCAAAAGTTACCTGCTCTTTTGCGATCTCTTCTTCAAGCTGAAGAGATTTCATCTCACGCTCAGTTTTTACTTCAGAGCTTTTTTTAGAGTTGTCTTCAAGTTTTTGAGAAAGTTCTTGCAAGTGAAGCTCATTCTTCTTCTTTTTTACTTCCTCGTCTTTGATCTCTTTTGTAAGATTTTCAATATCGGAATCTATACTCTGCTTCTTAGCAAGAGCCGCCTCAAGTTTATAGTTTGCTTCCTCAATCTGCGGTTCAAAAGCATCTATCTCTTTGTCGATCTGTGATAGGTCAATCAGCTGTTTTAGGTGTAAGTTCATTAATCTCCTTTTGGATTAAATAGTTGTACCAATTGCTTACAAAGTAAGAAACGATAAATAATCCCATAGATAACAACATTTAAAAGGTTTAGATTCAAGACGAACTTCGTTTGGCGATACTAGTATCGTTAAATGAAGTTCAACGCAGAAGATGAATCTTGTAAATGTTGCCCTTTGGGTAAAAAGATAAGCCACAATCTACTTCGTTAAAAACCCTTGAAGCTACTAGTAGCTCCTGCGGATTTTCGCCTTGTATCTTATAGCTTCTCTTTTTATTAGCTATGAAATTATTTATCGTTTCTTACTTGATATAAGTAAAAGGGTTTTTTGATGATGAAATTATAGCTTCTAAACCTAAATTTTTCAAATGTTTAAGCAAAATCTCTGCGAAAAAGTGTTCGCTCTCAAAATGCCCTATGTCTATCATCGACAAATTTATGCTTTTTGCCTCCATCGCATCGTGGTATTTGATGTCTCCGGTTAAGAAACAGTCAGCATTGATCGACTTGATCAAAGAGCCGCCCGAGCCTGTAGTCAGAGCCGCTCTTTTTACTCTCTGTGAGCTCTTTACGCATTTTGCATGCGGAAGAGAGAATGCAGCAGCGACCTTTTTTGCAAAAACGTCAAAATCCTCGTCAATATCAAGATATGCCACAAAGCCCTCTTTTTGTGCAATTTTGTACCCAAGTATCTCTGTTGCGACATACTCATTGAGGTGCGTCTGGTCAAAATTGGTGTGCATTGAGATATTGGAGATATTTTTTTGTATCATCTTGTAGATAAGATTTGCAGGGTAACGGCTGAACTCAAGCTGCTTAAGCCCGCCGAAAATAAGCGGATGATGCGTGATTAGCAGTGTGTTCTCCTCCATAGAGTCAACAAGAGCCTCGTCAACATCTATGCTGAGGACTATCTTTTGAACATCTTGGTTGAAATCTCCAAGCAGCAAACCAGAGTTATCCCAGCTCTCTTGAAGCTCAAAAGGTGAAAGTTCATTTAAAAACTGATATATCTCGGAAATTTTCATCCTAACTCCTAACCTAGTTTCTCTAGCTCTTCTTTTGCCTCTTTGAAATCTTCTTTTATCTCAATAGCCTTTTTATACATCTCTTTGGCTTCGTCAAAATGTTTCATATCGACTAAAAGGTTTCCATAATTATAATATGTTACAGGATTATTCTCATTGATACTTAAGGACGCATTGAGGTGCATTTTTGCAGATACGAACTCCTCATTCGCTCTATAAATAGACGCTATTGAGTTGTGTATATACTCATTATCTTTGTCACCCTCAAGAGCCTCTTTGTAATAGTTCAACGCCTCGTCTCTCTCTCCGAGCTGCTCTAAAATGTAGCCCATCTTAAAGAGAACGTCAGACTCTTGAGGCACTTTTGCGTTTGCCTCTTTAAAGAGGGCTATCGCTGTCGACAGATCGCCGTTGTCAAATGCCTCGTCCGCTCTTATTACCAGTGACTCAGGATCAAACGAAGATGGAGTACGTTTATCTTTTTGAGGCTCCTCATCCTGAAGGGTCTGAATATGCTCATAAACTTTAAATGCAAAAAATGCCGAAGCTCCAAGCATTAAGATCTGAAATAGTGTCATTTTGTACCTTTTAATATATTTTTATTTATCAGCTTAATAAACTGAAGAGGGTCAACCTGTTGGGCAGCAACTCTTATCCCAAAATGAAGATGCGGACCTGTCACCCTTCCAGTGCTTCCAGAAAGTCCTATTGTCTCGCCTTTTTTCACTATTGCACCCTCTTTCACGTACAGCTTGCTCATGTGAAAATAGCATGAGTATATGCCGTGTCCATGGTCTATAACAACGGAACCGCCTGAGTAGAACCTATCTTTTGCCAAAACTACCTTTCCGCTGTTGCAGGCTGTAAGCGGCGTACCTTCGTTTGCTCTAAAGTCTGTTCCGCCGTGATAGCTCTTAAGTGAGCCGTTATAAACTCTGGCTTTTCCAAAGTCGCTTGTTATTTTACTATCCATTGGGACAATAAACTCAGATGAGACATAACTTTGCATAGTTGTAGTTTTGTACACTTCCATAGCCTCGGCATACTCTTTTGAAGCTCTTTTTTGATCCTCTTTGCTTAAAGTGACTTTCGAGCTGTCGACACTGAGAGTCTCTTTCTCATAATCCGCACTCTCGACTCTAAAAAATAGTGTTTTGCTTCTCTCTTTACTATTTTCTACATAAAATATCTCAACTTTTTTATCTGAGGGCTTTTCGTAGTAGCTGATAGGAAGAAGTGCATAAAACCTCTCATCATCAAGAGGATTTTTAAATATCTTATAACTTTTCTCATCAAAGAGCACTCTTTTGTACTCGATATTTTTCTCTTTTTTAAACTCTAAAAGAGCGGTTCTGCCATTTGTGACAGTTGAGTCTGCTATCTCTATGTTTATCGCAAGAAGAGCTGTTGCAAAAAAAAGAAAAAAAGAGACAAACCTCATCAGTAATCCTTCATTGAGCGCTCAATGTCGCGCTTCATATCTTTCTCTTTAAGATCGTTTCTCTTGTCGTGAAGCTGTTTTCCTTTTGCTATGGCGATCTGAATTTTTACGATATTTCTGTCGTTAAAATAGAGCTGCAGAGGAACAACCGTATAGCCATCTTTCTCGACCGCTTTTATCATCTTTGCTATCTGTTTTTTATGCAAAAGAAGCTTTCTGCTGCCCCTCTCTTCATGCGCGTAGAAGTGATGCGTAGTCTCTAATCTTCCAATGTGGGCGTTAAAGAGGAAAGCTTCGCCGTTTACAAAACGGATAAAACTGTCTTTTAAGTTTACGCGTCCGGCTCTGATAGCCTTTATCTCGCTTCCTTTAAGCACCAATCCCGCTTCAAACTTCTCCTCTAAAAAATAATCAAAATAGGCTTTTTTGTTTTTTGCTATCGTCTCGCCCATTATCTACTCTGCCCTCTCTTTTACCCTAAAAAAACTGCTTCCGCTTCCACTGAAGTAGTATCCGTGTCTGTAATAGTTTTTTAGCTCTTTATACGCCTGAAGTGCAGGTTTAAAGAGGTCGTTCGCCTCATCTGCACTCATCTGATCCAGTATATCCCGTGAGGCTGTTTTTTTCAACCTCTCCACTTCAAACCCGTCTATCGGGCTGTAAAACTGCTCTCTATAAAGCGCATAGACCTTTGGCGTACTTATCTCAATATCCGGAGTAAATACTTCAAGATCAAGAAGCTGCTCTTTGAACTCTTCGACAACCTCTCCTATTCCGCTTACATTTGCGCTATCATAGCCGTAAATAAAAAACGGAACATCCGCACCCACTTTTATTCCGATGGCAGAGAGCTCGTTTAAAGAGAGCCCCAGATGAAGAACTTCATTGCACATCTTTAAAAATGTGGCCGCATCGCTGCTTCCGCCGCCAAGCCCTGCAAATGCCGGAATCCTCTTTATAACATTTACACCGTATCTGCTCATCAGATTTTTAAGTGAAGCAGCCGACTCTTCATCCAAGGCTTCAAGAAGAGCCATATACGCTTTATAGATACTGTTTTGCTTAGTGTCGCATGAGAACTCGCCAATTATCTCAAACTCCTGGCTCTTCTGTTTTGGAGCGAATGAGAGTTCATCATAAAGAGAGTCAACTCTCATAAATCTTGAGATTATCTCATGGTAGCTTCCACGCATGCCGGTAATTTTTAAAAATATATTTACTTTTGCATACGCCTTGTAAAGCTTCATGACTCTTCTTTCTTATTTTTTAAGTATGGTGCTAAGCATAGTCAGATCGTCTAACTTCGTCTCTTTTGAGGATGCTATGTTTGCATCTTTAACATCTTCAAGAAGCTCTTGTCTGACGATGGAGATATTTTTAGGAGCCTCGATGCCCAGCTTTACAACACCTTTATCTATAGAGATGATCTTTATTACAATATCATCCCCGACAACAATAGCCTCATCTGTTTTTCTGGATAATACTAGCATTCAATCCTACCTAATTCATAATTTACTTCTGCATCTGCTATGTTTATAACCGAGATGAAACTACCACTATCAAGCCAATATACTCCATCATCTTTGATCTCTAGATCTTTTAAAGCAAGAACTCTTCCATATTTGAGATTATCAGCATCTCCTTTATAAAAGTTCTTTTGGATATTTAGAGATTTTTTGATATCCAAAGACTCTTCGTTATTATATCTAAACTGCCCCTCGCTAAGTCTCTCCAGAGCACTAAGACTTCCATACTCCAACCCGAGTCTTTTCGCTATGATAAGACCAAGTGAGCGGATGTAAGTTCCCTCCGACACACTCGCCTCAAAAGTAACGAACGGATGGCAGTAGCTTATAAGTTTCGTATTGTAGATAGTAGAGTTGATCTTGTTAAGAGTAAACTCCTTGCCTGCCCTTGCCAAGTCATAGGCTCTCTGCCCGTCTATACGTTTTGCGCTGAATATCGGAGGCTCATATTCAAGTTCACCCTCCAAAGATTTTAAAACTCGCAAAATGTCAGACTCGCCAAACTCTTTTAAGATCTCTACATCTTCTATAAATTCCGTATCCAAAGAGTCAGACTTTGCTCCTAGCCAAAGAGTCGCACGATAAACTTTTGGTGTTTTATTTAAAAAACGAAAAAGTTTCGTGTACGACCCCATTCCTATGATAAGAACGCCCTTTGCAAACGGGTCTAGAGTTCCAGAAAATCCAGCTTTTTTCGTTTTATACTTTCTTTTTAACTTGGTCAAAAAGAAGTTAGAACTCACCCCGCTTGGCTTATATGCAACAAATAGCCTGTTCATAATCTTTCAACAAATGATGCCAATATATCTCTTTTCGTGCCGGCGAAATTAATATTTAGTTTAAACTCCCTGCCAGACTTACTCACGCCGGTGACTCTCCCGGTGCCGAATATTTTATGTCTGACAAGATCACCCTTTTTAAAAGCGGTGTTCTTCTCGACTATCAGCGAGCCTTCACAAAGTCCTGCCTCATTAAAAAACCTGCTCTTTTGCAGATCGCTTCTTCTTCCCTTGTAGAATCTGCTCTCTACGTGAGAGAGAGTAAGCGTCTCCTTTGCTCTTGTAAAAGAGACATATCCAAGACGTCTCTCCTCCTCAAGATCACTGCCGTCTCCGACAAGCGGTAAGAAGCCCTCTTCCATTCCGATAATGAATATATGGTCAAACTCAAGACCCTTTGAGGCGTGGATGCTCATCATATAGATGCTCTCGCCCTCGACTTGGTCCTGCTCGCTTTGAAGTGTAAGTTCATTTAAAAACTCATCAAGCGTAGATTCGGGAGAGTTTTTTACAAAGTCTCTAAAGAGGCCGTAAAACTCATCCATATTCAGAACTCTCTCTGTTTCGTCCGGCATGCCTTTGTAGATATCTTTTAGATGAAAAGTATCCTCTAAAACGTCTATAAAGTTGTAGGTGGATTCTGTTACCGACTTGGCTACCGCTTGAATATCTTTTACGAACTTTTTAAGAGTTTTTGCATTTTTTTGTCTTACAAGCTGCTCCAACTCTGATAGGGGACTCTTTTTTATATACTCAAACATAGAGGTGCCCTTCTCATGTGCCGCAAGCTCTATCTTATCGACGCTTGCCTTGCCTAGGCCTCTCTTTGGTTTGTTTATAATGCGCTTGAATGAGAAGTCGTCATGAAAGTTTGTTATAACTCTTATGTAGCTTATAAGATCTTTTATCTCGGCTCTGTCGTAAAATCTGAGACCTCCTACAAGCTTGTAGGCAATTCCTGCGCGGTTAAGACCCTCTTCGATAGAGCGGCTCAAAACGTTCACACGGTAAAGTACGGCTATATTTTCGGCCTTTACTCCGGAGTCCAGAAGCTTCGTGATCTTGGAGGCGATCTTTCTTGCCTCTTCACTCTCGTCACCTGAGTTTAGAACCGTAACATCTTCGCCTCCGCCTCTTGTGGGGATGAGCTTTTTGCCTAATCTTGAGCGGTTGTGCTCAATGAGCGCATTTGCGACTTTTAAAATAGGCTCTTTGGAGCGGTAGTTCTCCTCAAGTTTAAATACCGCAGTATCTTTAAAATCCTGATCAAACTCCATGATATTTCGTATGTGAGCGCCTCTCCAGCCGTAGATGCTCTGATCATCGTCACCGACTACGCATATATTGTTATGTGAGCTGCATAGCTTTTGCAAAAGCTTTAGCTGGAGCTCATTTGTATCTTGATACTCATCTACCATTATGTAGCGATAACGCTCGGATGTTGCGCGAGCCAACTCTTCGTTTTCGTCCAATAATTTATACGTTAGAGCTATTAGATCGTCAAAATCGACCAGATTGTTCTCAAGCAGATAAGCTTCATACTCTTCATAAACTTTTGCGATCTGCTGATAGTTAAAGAGTTCCGACTGCCTGTAGGCATCATCAGGGCTTAAAAGAGAGCTTTTATATCTTGATATCTCGCTGGCGATCAGCGGTGTCGGGATCTCGCTGTTTATCTTTTTGATTATACGTTTTTTATCATCGGTATCGATCACTACAAAATTGTTCTCTCTGTTTAAAAGATGTATATGAAACTTTAAAAAAAGCAGCCCGAACTTGTGAAATGTACAAAGCAGGGGAGGATATGCAGGATTGTCCATCATTGCGTATGAACGCTCTCTCATCTCTTTTGCCGCTTTGTTTGTAAAGGTTAGTGTAAGCGTATTTGAAGCGGGGATGCCTACTCCCTCTATAAGATATGCCAAACGAGAGACTATCGTCGTAGTCTTACCGCTTCCTGCGCCTGCCAATATCAGCACAGGTCCCTCTGTTGTTTTTACAGCAGAAGCTTGCGACTCATTTAATTTGCTAAATATTTTTTCCATATCTTTGCCACTATTCGTATTGGTTTAAATTATTATAGCCAAAAAGTTATAAATTATTACAAAACTATTGCATTAATTATAATAATGAGTTATACTTTTGCTTATTATTTAAACTTATAGGAATTATTATGTTAAAAGATTTTGCAAAACTACAAACTTTTTTGATGGTCATAAAAGAGAAAAGTTTTTCAAAAGCATCCGCAAAACTCGGCATTTCACAGCCTGCGGTTACTCAACAGATCAAATTTATCGAGGATTATCTTGATACTAAAATAGTTGAAAGAAAGAAAAACGGCATACTTCTTACCAAAGAGGGTGAAGATCTTTTCAGAATAGCGCTAAGACTTGAAAAAGCGATCATGAACAGTGAAAAAGAGCTCTTAAAGATCATTAACAAAGACTTTACTTTTGTCATAGGTTCATCAAATGCGATAGGAAACTATATTCTTCCAAACTATCTCAGCGAGATAAAAAAGAGGATAAACAACAACGTATATATGAATGTCGGACTATCATGTGAAATGATAGACCAGCTTGAAGATAAGAAGATCGATATCGCTCTTATAGAGTCTCCTGTATTTAGAGACGGCATCATCTACAGAGAGTGGGTACAAGATGAGCTTGTGGTTTTTTCGAATCAACCACTAAAAAAGCATCTAACTGCAGATGATCTGCTTGCATTTGACTGGATATGCAGAGACGAAGCTTCTCACACAAGAAAATTGACGAGCGAAGTTTTTGACGAAATGGGTGTTCAGTGCAACAACTTCCATGTTCTTGGTATTTTAGGAAGTCCGACGGCGATAAAAGAGTCGATCCTGCATGCTGATCCAACCACGGAGAGACCTGTTGTTTCAGTTATGTCAAAGCATGTTATAGCAAATGAAGTAGCCGAAGGAAAACTTTTTGAAGCAAGACTTAAAAACTATAAAATAGAGAGAAGCTTCTATATTGCATACTCAAAAGAGAGAAAACACGACGCTTTTGTCGACAATGTCGTGAACTATCTTCTATCTTTAAATAAAGTATAGACTCTAAAATTGGCTATTTTTTAAAAAACTTTGAGTTTTCTGGGTTTGATAAAAAAGATGCCATCGAGTTTTCGACTCCGCCATCATCCACTTTTTTAACAACTTTTTCACTTTGTTTCTTATAGCTTGAAAGATTTATAAGCAGCGGTGTCTCATCCACTATTATCTGCATAATGCTCAAAAGCGGCACACTTACTATACTACCGAAGTTATCAGAGCCAAAACCGGCTTCAAAAACTAATTTGTCCCCTACTATGCTTGCGGTATCAAAAGTATATCCGGCAAGAAAAAAGAGTGTCATCGGTCTAAATTCTGCGCTTATTTCACTTGGCAGTTCCGGCTCGAAAGTTATCTGCTCGATTTTACACAGGATACCGAAATTTTGATCTTTTTCAAAAAGAAGGATAATTAAGCTCTCTATATTTTTTTGCATAATTTTTGCAAAATCTCTATCCTCTATTAGGTTATCTAGCAAAAAATTTCCTTTATGTTTTTTGTAATTATATCAAAATCTATCATAGCATTCATAAGTGCCGCTTTTGAGAATTTATGAAGATCCTCTACATAGATATCCTCTTCAAATATTTTTTTCTCCATTAGTAGCCGCTCTCTTGTAGTGCCCTTTAAAAGCGGCTGCTTTGGAGTCACCCATCTATTTGAGTCGTAAAAGGCTATATTTGCTATCGTAGTATCTGTTACAAGAGAGTTTTTTACTATAAGCACATCATCACACTCTCCTCGTTGCTCATAAAGAGCCTCCAGCCCGCCTCTGTCTGCCGACTTTAAAGAGTACTCTATATTGTCATCATAGATAAGTTTTAAAAAGTTTATGTCTCTTTTTTTATACTCGTGATATGTAACGTCAACAGTATGTGGCAGCTTGGATATATCATAAAGCAGACGACATCTGCAAGTCCCCTCTTTTGGAGGCTCTATATGTTCAAGCAGGCTCTGCGGATTTTTAACATTAAATTTTTTTAAGACGCTTTCATATCTCTTTTGATGGTAGAGTATATTAAAAACTTCCCCATCCACTGCCCGTATGGTCTCTAAAAAAAGGCTACTCATCAAAAAGTTCTGTACTCAGATACCTCTCGCCTGTATCGCAAAGGACGGTCAAAAGGGTTTTTCCCTTAAACTCCTCTCTTTGAGCAACCTGCATCGTGGCATATACGTTTGCTCCGGCAGATATACCTACAAGCAGACCCTCATCTTTTGCTAACATTTTTGCGGTGTTTATAGCATCTTCATTGCTCACCTTTATCACTTCACCATATACGGTCGTATCCAAAGTATCTGGAATAAACCCTGCACCGATGCCCTGTATAGCGTGCGGACCTGCGCTCTCACCTGAAAGCACGGCAGAGCTGGCCGGCTCTACCGCAAATATTGCAATATTTGCTATCTCCTTTTTTAGGACTTTTGATGTACCGCTTAAAGTGCCTCCAGTTCCTACCGCTGCAATAAAAGCGTCTAACTTCTTATCCGTATCGCGAAGTATCTCCTGCGCAGTTGTCAACTCATGGATCTCAGGATTTGAAGGGTTTTTGAACTGCTGCAGAACTATTGAGTTTTGAATCTCTTTTTGAAGCTCATCTGCTTTTGCAATTGCACCGCTCATCCCTAGCGGCGCGGGAGTCAAAACCAACTCGGCGCCAAGCGCCTTTAAGAGCTTTCGTCTCTCCAGGCTCATAGATTCAGGCATTGTTAGTATAAGTTTTATATTTAGCGCTGCACAATTTGCCGCAAGAGCAATCCCCGTATTGCCGCTTGTAGGTTCTATAACGATTGTTCCTTCGGTAATTTGACCGGCTTCGATCGCACGCCTTATCATGTTAAAACCTATTCTATCTTTTACAGAGCTTGTAGGGTTCATAAACTCACACTTTGCAATTATATTGGCACCGGTAAGCTTAGATGCTTTATTTAGTCTTACCAAAGGTGTATTCCCTATCAGTTCTGTTATATTATTTGCAATTTTCATAAACACTCCCCCAAGTAAATCAAACACAATTTATGATATGCTACCAAAAATATTATTATAGGAGGCTATAATGTACCTACACAAAGAGATCAATTCCATTGAGGCAATGCCTCAAAAAGCAGGAGAAGGCGTATCTATGAAGATGCTTTTATCTCCTGATGAGTCGCCAAATTTTGCAATGAGAAACTTCATAATAGAAGCTGGTGGACATATGCCTCTTCATACGAACAGCGTAGAACACGAGCAGTATGTGCTATCAGGACGCGCGCTAGTTCAGATAGGAGATGAGAGTTTTGAAACAAAGGCCGGTGATGTTCTGCTTATACCTGCAGGTCTCTCTCACAGCTATAAAACCTTGGGAGATGAGGCATACAGTTTTCTATGTCTTGTTCCCAAAGGCGAAGACTGCATAACGATAATTAAGTAAATCTATCTATATGAAAAACGCCTCTTTACTATTTATGCTTACTCTTTTTTTGGGCTCTTTTGTTTATGCGGATGAGCTCAAAAAAGAGTCAAACGGAGATGAGGCGATGAAGCAGTTTCTGTTTGAGTATCTCGACATGCCTCAAGACTCGGATGAGCGCGAAAGCATGACCTCAAAAATTTTCAGCAACTTCGGTATGCTCCCGCATGAAAAAACTTTTTTGATCCCTCTGGCCTATACAACGCAAAATTATGAGACAAGGGATCCGGTTTCATATCCGGGCTATGATGAGTTCAATAAGAATATCGAAGCAGAGTTTCAGATAAGCCTCAAAAAAGTGCTCAGCTATAACTTCTTTGGTCTCAATGAGATGATAACCTTTGGATACACCCAAGAGGTCTGGTGGCAGCTCTACTCAGACTCTGCCCCGTTTCGTGAGACGAACTACAGGCCTGAGATCTGGCTAACGCTGCCTATTAAGGACAAAATGGAGTCTGCTTACGCGCCAAAAGCTATAAAGATCGGATTTTGGCATGAGTCCAACGGTATGGGAGAGCCGCTCTCTAGAGAGTGGAATCAGCTTTTTGTAGATTCAGTTTTTCAATATGACAGTCTTCTTGCGACTATAAGAGTCGCAGCAGTAGATGCGGGAGAGAACAACAAAGATATTACATCATATCTCGGATACGGGCATCTGAAGATAAACTATTTTTTAAAAAAGCACCAGTTTGATTTTACATGGCGGAATAATCTTCGTTTTAATTCAGAGAACAGAGGCTCTATTAAGGCTGAGTGGTCATATCCTACCGGAAATTCAAAAAACAATTTCTGGTATCTTAAGATATTTAACGGTTACGGGGCAAGTTTGGTAGATTACAATCACCACCAAAGCAGGGTGGGATTCGGATTTTTATTCTCTAGATAGACTAAAGCTACGCAGAGCTTATAAGCCCTGCAAAAGATGCCTACTCGTCAGAGTCATCATCCTCATCATCTTTATCTTTTTTATTTTTACGCTCTTTTTTCTCAGACTTGCGTTGCTCTTTCTCGGCTTTACGCTCCTCTTTTTTCAACTTTTTCTCAGACTTGCGTTGCTCTTTCTCAGCTTTGCGTTCCTCTTTTGTTGCTCTCTTTTCGGATTTACGCTGCTCTTTCTCAGCTTTGCGTTCCTCTTTTTTCACGCTGTTTTGAGCTTTTTTATCCGCATCTTGACGCTTCTCAGCTCTTGGTTTTTCATTTTTATTCTCATAACCTGATTCATTATCTTCAGCGAAAATCACCGATGGAGCGGCTACAAGCAGTGCAGCACATAATATTTTTAAAACACTCTTTTTCATATGGATCCTTTTTATTTGATATATGTATAACATATACTACTATATATAAAAGCTGATTTAGATAAGTTGTAAAACCAAAGCTTTTAAAACACATATTTAAAACAGATCGAAATATCGCTAATAGACATTTCAGAATAATAGTATCACATAATCAGATAAAAGAGAGTTAAAAATTTAAAGGGGAGTTTTTATAAAAAAATGGTGCGATCGGAGAGATTTGAAAAAAGCTTACCCGTTTTAAGTCCTAAAAATAGGCTTTTGAGAGGTTTTCTTATTTCTCTGTGTTTTAATGTATAATTCTACTTGTACAAGCACTGTGTTATCTTTTTGGCTTATGGGCGTTGATTGAAAGATCAGGGATTTGGATGTGTGGGTATCTCCAAGAGAGGAGATACAGTGTGAATTTATTTCTTATAGTAGTGGTTTTAATGGTCCTAGCCCGACCGTTATATTAAAAGGTGGGAGCTTATGCTCTCACTCCACTGCTGTAATTGTACCACAAAATAAAAAATGTTTATTTTTACGTTTCTATTGGTATCACTTTATGATCTACTAAACTACTATCTTTTAAAAAATATTTTGCAGAGTTGTCTAGTACATCATTTGAAGTTACGTAAAGTCTTTTGATTGTGTATCCTGCTGCTTTTTCTCTGTTTTTGTTTAAAAATTCTTCTGTATCTCCTATAAATGCTTTTATCTTTTCATGAGTAATTTTGTGTTTACTGTTTTCTTTCCAGTTCTTGCATTGTATAAGAGTTATCTCTTTGTCTTTCATAGCTATTACATCTATGCCTTTGTCTTTTTTTCCATGTATCAAACCATGTTCTTTGACTTTGTATCCTAAATTTTTAAAGTGTTCTGCTATAAAAGATTCGTATTCTTTACCTTTTTTATCAATGTTTAAGTAATGTTCTCTTGCTCTCTTTCTTCTATTTTCTTCAAATTTCATTTTTCTATAGCTTTTATTTTTTCCTGATCCTGATATTATTGCACTTATTATTATAAGTAGTATAAATAATATTATTGTTGTTGTTGTCATTTATTAGTTACCTATCTGTTTTCTCTAATTTTTTTCATTTGTTTTTCTAATTCTCTATTTGCTTCATTTAACATTTTTGTACTGTTTTCTATTATTTCATTTGTATTTTTTCCACTTATTCCAAGAGCATTCATCATTTTAACAGCTGCTTGTTCTTGTCTGTATTCTTTGTATTCTTTATATATTAATATTAAAGCTATTGTTACTAATGCTGTAGCTATTATTATTTGTATGCTTGATTTTTTTATTTTTATAAAATTGTTATTGCTAGTTATTCCCATTTTTTGTAGATCATTTTCTGTATAGTTTTCTTTACAGTTTAAACACTCTCTTGTCCAGTACTCTTTTCCGCATTTTTCACACTTCATTTTTTCCTACTTTAGTTTAAATTTGCCATTACTAGCGTCTTTTTTGATTTGTTCTAATCTCTCAAGATGTCTTCTAGTTTCTTCTATACTCTCATCAAGTGCCAAGCCTTGATTTATCAATCTTACTAGATCAGGTTTCTCTTTTTCCCAATTTGTTAGAGTTTGTCTTGATACATTGAACATATCTGCCAATTCTTCTCTTGTCAATTTATTTTCCTAAATTAGTTAATTTTGTATAATAATTAGCATATTTAAGCTTTTTTTAATTCTAATTATTTTACTATTCTTATTGTTAATGTCTAATTATTAGACACAAGGAGTGACTATGCAAGTTTTAAATATTAAAACTCTCAAATCTTCAAGCTTTCAGATGAATGTAGATGTCACTTCTTTGCTCAATAATAGCAAAAAATCACTTAATAATAAAAATACACAAATTAACGCTTTTGCGCAGATGTCCAATAAGTCGTTAAGAAATGGATACGCAGTAACGGGGCTATAAACTGTTAAATATGTAAGTCGTTCTTAGGGCTATGAGCTATCCCGCCAAAGGCAAAGCAAAGCTTTCCCCGTCAGTCACTTCTCGGGGGTTAAAACAGAGTGACAAATTAGGTTTACAGAGCATAAAAGATTTATGTTTCATAAACTTAATTACTAATAGTGATTAAGTGATAAATTCTTCACTTAAAGGAGTGACAAATGATTAATGTATTAATGATCGGTAAGATCAAGGCTGTTCGTAAAATTGAGTTAGATGGGTTTGTTGATGGTAAATGGACTGAAAACATTCCTAAAATTGAGGTTACTGTTGAGAGTGAGATCCCTGATGATAACGGTGATATAAATTATTCTATGGATAAGCAGATTTTAGAATCTACTGAATATAGAAGGTTTAAAGATTTAGAGCATAAATATGTAGCTGTTCCATATGTTATGGATTCTTCTTCAAAGGGTCAAAAGTGGTATCCCGATAAAAATACTCCTGTGTTTGAGTTAAAAGATTCTTTCGTCGGTATGATTAAAACTTCTGATACAACTAAAAAGGCTTAATTATGGGAATTGACAATAAAAAACAAAGAGATATTTATGTTGGTTCTAATGATAGAACTAAACCTTCTTTGTCTAAACGAAAAGTTCAAAATAGGCTAAAAAACAAGTTGGCTAAAAAAGCCAAAAAGAGTCAATCTTAAGCCACGATTTTTTATAAAAAAATGTGGGACAACTGAAAGGCGATAGGGAGTTTTAAAAATGCAAAATCTATTAATAAAAGCTATGCAAGACATTAACAATCAGATCAAAGAGCTTGATAAAGAGTTCGATTATCTTGTTATTTCTGAATTAAGACGACAACGCTTTTTTATACTTTCTACATATAGATATTTCTATAGACATGGTTATTTTAATAACTCTTGTACGGGGTCGCAGATAGCGGTTAAGAGTATGCCCGATACTTTTAGAATCACGGAGGATTCACATGGATTTAACTGGCGTAACATTTAACACAACTGATGTGTTAGCGGTAGCTTCTTTGGTTTTAGCAGCAACAGCTGTTATTTGGGGTGCAATTAAAGCTATTTCAATGGCGAACAGAGCTTAATATGCCCGATATGCCCAATATAAATGTAAGTGTTGTTTTTGCACTTTTCACGATTGTAATCACTGCGCTTGCTTCTGTTTGGGCTATTAACAAAGCAATAATATTTGCTAAATCTCATTAACTCTTCGGAGTTTTTGGGATTACTAAAAAAAGAGGAAAAAATGAAATATTTAATAAGCTTACTTTTTACAATAAACTTTTTAAATGCTTCTATGCTCTTGGACTCTAAAAATATCTGCATTGATGATTTTTACTATACAACTAATCAATTTTATTATTTAGACTCTAAAACTCAAACTTGGTTTTATTTTGACTCTACAAATATAAATCTCTCAAAGTCAATAATCCCAAATTTCATTTATGACTCTGCAACTGACAAATGCTCTCCTAATGAAGCTTACATTTTAGGTATGCAAGACACTGAATATAATTTTTTACTCGGCATAGTCGGCTTAATTTTCGGTGCTGTTTTTATGTTCTTCACTACTCAAATTTTTACAACAGTTGGCGGTCGCAGATGATTTACATTGAACTTACAGACATGATAATAATAAACTATTTTGCAAGTATTTTTATAAATCTCACTGCTGTTATTGCTCCTCTCTTTGCTGCTTTAGCTCTAACAAGGCATTAAAATGAAAAAGATAATATTTTTAGTTTTGTTTTTAAAGAGTTTTGTTTTTGCTGTTCCATCTTATACTGTACCCATTGTTACTTATACTCATGTTTATGATTCTTTTGTCTCGGGTACTTGTTCGGTAGATGTTCCAGGTCACTATGAAACCTCTTTATTAAAAAACCTTTGGGGTGACACTGAATGTTATCAAAGAGCAGATAGTTATTTTACGTATTTATCATATGACACTTTAAGAGATTATGAGTGTTCTTCTAATGGTGATGGAACTTATACAGTTGCTAAATCTGATAAATCTGTTTCGGGTACGTGTAATTATGGCTGTAATTTAACTGATTCTATTTGTCAAGATAGATTAGGTGATTTAAACGCAACTGTTTCTTTTGATGATTGTACTTGTGTGCTTCCTCCCCCTCCTCCTCCTGACGATTTAGATGATGACAGCGACGGTATCCCTAATAAGTGTGATCCAAATTATGTAGATTATTTAACTATGGATTGTGACGGTGACGGTATAAGCAATAATTCCGATAATGACATAGATGGTGACGGTCTATTAAACGTTAACGATCCTAATCCATATTCTGATGGTTCAAGCTCTGGTACTTCTGATACTCCCTGCCCTGCAACTTCTTATAATTTGACTCCTGTTAAAGATCAAGCTTCTTGCTCTATGGATAATTCTCTGTTTTTTCCTGTACCTGACGGAGAGACTAATTATGTAAAATTTGTTTATTGGGATGAGTGCCGTCAATCTTGTATGGCAAGTGTTGGTACTTGTCCTTATGGTCAGGTTATTCAAGATGGTATATGTAAGAGTGTTGTTCCTGATGAGGATGATTGTCTTGGTATTTCTAATTGTCAAATTGACTCTTGGGGAGTTTCTCCTAATTTATCTTGTTTTAAAAAATGTTATTGTTCAACTACTTTAGACCCTAATCCGCAAACTCCATATTTTTCGCAAGAGGTTTCTTGTTCCGAGAATTATGACGATCAAGCTAAAGTTAATGATCTTGAGTTAAGTAGTGATGTTAATAAAACTCTTCCTACTGATTTATTAAAAGACTCTAATGCAACTTATGATCTTGACGTTTCTGCTTCTATGAAAGTTGCTTTGGACTCTTATGCAGGTGCTAAAGAAGCTACACAATTAGATTTATTATCAGAGTCTAAAATACAAACTTTGCAGTTAGTCGGTGCAAATAGTAAACTATCTGATATTTCTACATCTTTGGAGCAGTTTTCCGCTGTTTCAACTTCCAATCAAGGTGCTATTAATAACACTTTAAAAGGTATTGACACAGGTATTGATATTGGTAATTCTCATCTTGGTTCTATTGATGACAAGATGACAACAAACAACTCTTTGCTTGAAGATATAAAAGATGTTCTTATCGGAGATTCTAATTCAACAGGTGGTGGAGATTCTTCTGGTGATGATTATACTGATTCTGCTGAAGAAGCTGCTGCAAAAGCTTCTATATCTGGCACTCTTGATTCTGTTTATGCAGGTCTTAATCAATTTGTTCAAGATAATACAAACATGATAAATAAAATTCAAGATGGATTTTCTCATCAAAATTCTTCTATGTCAACTGGTACTCAACCTATTTTCTGCGCTACTGTCTTTAATCGTCAAATTTGTATTAATCTTTGTGATTCTTTCGGTCAGTTTAGTTCAATTTTCTATTACATTTTTTATGTGGTTTTTATGTTTGCTTCTTTGAAGCTTTATTTTTCAGCTTTTAAAATGAGATAAGGGGGATTTATGCCAGTTTTTGATTTTGCTTCGGTAGCTCGTGCGATTTGGTATTTTATTAAGAAAGCTGCTTATGGTTCAGTTGTCTTTACTTTTTTAGGTATTGTTATCGCTGGTTTTGTTACTTTTGTAGCTACTTTTTTTGTGTTTTATAATTTATTAGATGATTCTATTACTAGAATTATGGTTTATGGTTCTGGCGATCTTTTATCTAAGTTTTTTGGTTTATTAAATTGCATAGGTTTTACTTCTGCATTTAATGATACTAAAGGTTATTTGTTCGGCGGTTTGGTTTTTTTACTTCTTAGAATTGTTTCTGCACAGGTAATTAGATCTTATTATATTTTACTTAGAGTTATTTCGCCACTGGTCCAATCATAATGATAGTCTATCTTGTTGGTGTTCCCGGTAGTGGTAAGACATATAAAGCCGTTTATACTATTTTCAATAATTTTTCTATGCATGAGAAAGCTAAAAAAGATGTAAAAAAGGATTTTTACAATTGCTATACCAATATAAACGAATTTAAATTTGATAAAGTTCACGATGTTAATGCTCTTGATTTTGATGATTTAAACCGTAAATTAAAACAGCTTCATAGACTTTATAAAGATAAAGTAACTGATGAGTATCTTATTGAAAAATGTAAAGAGTTTGAAATTTATAAGACTCTTTTTGTTATAGACGAAGCTCATAATTATTTTGATAAAAATGATACTGTTCTTATTTGGTGGCTTTCGTATCATCGACATCTTTACCAAGACATCTTTTTAATCACTCAAAACCTTTCTCTTATCTATACCAAGTACAAATCTTTTTCAGAGTATTTCTACAGAGCCAAAGCAACTACCGTTTCTTTTAATCGCAATACTTTCAAATATGATGTTTTCATAAACTCCCGTCTTTCGATGAATGCTAAAAGCCATACTGAAAAATTACCTAAAGTAAATGAAGTCTTTGAACTTTATCAGAGCGGTGATTCCATCAACTCTAAAAACATCTTGGCACGTTTTATATTTTTCTCTTTTGTAATGATAATTATTGGAGTAATTTTTGCCTATTTCTATTTTTCAACTCCTGATATTTCAGATCAAAATGTGACTGATCCCGCTAAAAATAATGTGACTTTGCAGCTTAACAAAACTGTGACCGATCAGCATAACAATTCTAACTATGCTGCAGCAGAGTCACAAATAACTATACAAGATCCTACTAATCGTAAATTTTTTGATCTCACTTGTAATAATACAAACTGCTACAATGAAGATATATTGCTTCCTCTTGCACTTCTTGAATATTTCATTAAAAATCAATCTATCATTTTTTTCTATTCTGTAAAAATCAATAAAAATTCTTCTAAGTTTTATCTAGACTCCACAGAAGATTTTTATAAATACATCTCAAATAAAAGGCGTGAAAATGAAGATTATAAGACTAATTCCGATGATCCTGTTCCTGTTAGTTCAATGTTTAACGGCAAATGAAAAAAATATCACTTTGCTTGATTTAACGGAGCTGCTTAGTTCTCAAAATAATATTAATGTTTACATTGATGAGGAGATCAAAGCTAAAGAAGTTTCTCTTTTTGTTCCTGAACATATCAGAAATGAAGATTTCTTGCATTTATATCGTCAATCAGTTAAAAAGCTTGGTTATGATGTTACCAGCTTTAATAATACTTACTATTTGACTAAAACTCCGCCAAATGAGCTTTATCCCTATTTTTTTGATTTAAAGACCAATAGTTTTGAAGCAGTTTCTAAATATCTTGCATTTAAAAAAATAGAGTTTCAGTATATAGACACTACAAATGTAATAATCTTTTTTTGTAAACAGCAAGATTATCCTGTGCTTTATAAAGATATTTCAAAGATTGACTCTCAAAAAAAGCAAGTCACTTTAAAATTTACAATTATAGAGATAAATGAAGATGATCTAAAAGAACAAGGTTTTGAGTTTTCAACTACTTATAAAACTGCTGATGATAGTTATAGAAATGTTTTAAATACGTTTATATTGCCCTTTCAAAGTACTAAGCCTGTTTTTATGCGTTCTACTTTCTACAGTGCTTTAAAGCTCTTTAATGAGTTTCAATTTTTTAAAATTTCTCAAAACCCTTATGTATTGGCTCAAGACGGAAAAGATTTTATTTTCTCTGCTGTAAATAATATACCTTATCAGACTTCTACAACTATCACAGAAGCTACCAATACATCAGAGCAGACTACCATAGAGTATAAAGATGTAGGCTTGAAGATTATAGGCAAAACTCTTATATATGATGATTATATAAATCTTGATCTCGATCTCATTATAGAAGATATATTAAGCACTTCAAACAACATCCCTACAACTTACAAGCGGCAATTAAAATCTAACTCTAATCTCAAATATGGAGAGGTTCTTATCTTAAGCGGTATCAATCAAACCAAAATAAATAAAACAGAGTTTTCTATACCGTTTATAAGCAATATTCCATATCTTGGAGAGCTGTTTAAATATAAGAGTGATTCAGAGGTTAAAAGCAATATATCCATTGCGATAGAGGTTATTAAATGATGTAGAGGCGAATGGGCTTCAACGTCGCTTTGCGAGCTTGCTCGCAAACGGCGATGAGCCTCTCTTGGCTATCTATAAAAAGTTATCGGACACGATTGGTTAAATTTAAAAAGGAAGTGACACAATGATAAATTACGGTTTGAACAAACAACAGATAAAACAAGCAAGAGATAAACTCTTAAAAAATAAACAGTTTATGCAAGATAACGGTATACATCTTGATAATAAAATTATTCCCTTTTCTGATTTTGTAGCAAATAGCTATATGAATGCAGATAGATATATTGCAGAACTACAGCACAGAGCTTGGAGCATATACGATTATGCAAAAAGTAGATCTCTAAAAAACATCTTTATTACTCTTACTTTGCCATCTCGCTGGCACCCTAAAAAAACTTATAAAGATAAGCTTGTTAAAAATAGGAATTTCGCAGGTCGCAAATATATAACTACGATCAATAAAATAAAGTTTTTAAACTGCCATGTAATCCAAAGAGTACCTTTATTAGAGCCTATACTTGATTTTAGTGAAACTATAGACAAATATACTTCTCGTAATGCTTCTATTGAGCTTACTAAAATGCTTAAAAAAATATTTGATGACAGAAGCTATAAAAATATCGAGAAAGATGACAGATGTTATCTTCGTGTAACAGAGCCGCATAAAGATGGTACTCCGCATTTGCATATTTCTCTTTTTGTTCCTGCTGATAAAGTTGATTCAATTGTAAAAGCTGTAAATAGAATTTTTCCTGCTCCACTTTCTAAAGTTGAAACTAATGTTGAATCTCCTATTTCTTACTTGATGAAATATATTTTAAAAACTCTTGATGATTTAAGAGAGGATAGCGACAAAATAACAAATTTGACTCTTTGGTATTTATATCACGGCATTTGCAGGTTTTATACAAGTCGTACGTTTGTAGCTCTTGAAGTTTATAGAAAATTAAAAGGTATGTACACTCTTATGGATTTAACTTCTAAATATCATTCAAGTGATGTTTCTGTTTATTATTATAGCGGTACAAGAGACATAGCAAAGATAGATAATGAGCACGGCACTATTTACACTCAAAAGCCTGTTAATTGGGCTGAAAAATTAGAAGATTATACATATTTAGAAGCTGAATATGATTCATTATCAAAGAAAAAATATTATGTTTTTGTAGATGTAATGATAGATGGCGAGCAGTTCTTTTATTTTAACGGTAGATATACAAAACATAAGAAGCAAGCATATGAAATGAACGACTTAGAACTTTATGAATACTATCAAAGCATAGATATTGAAACAGTTGATCTAAAACATTATGCAAATACTAAAAACATCTTGATAGATAGAGGCTTACTACATGAGCCAAAAATCAATTTGGCTGCATATCAAGATGATTTTTTTAAATTTGAAAGTGAGGTGTTTTAAGATGAAAAAGATTTTAAATTTATATTGTGGTATTGGTGGTAATCGTAAATTATGGGGAGATAATTATCAAGTTGTAGCTGTTGAAAAAGACCCTAATATTGCTTCTGTTTATCAAGCTTTATATCCTAATGATATTGTAATTGTTGGTTGTGCTTTACAATATTTAATGTTGCATTGGAGAGAATTTAATTTTATTTGGGCATCTCCTCCTTGTCAATCTCATTCAAGAATGAGACAATTTTTACAAGTTCAATGCAGACAGCAGCAAGCAATACTTCCTGATATGACACTTTATCAAATAATAATTTTTTTAAAACATAATTTTAATGGTTCTTGGGTTGTTGAGAATGTTAAACCGTATTATGAGCCTTTAATCAAACCTGATTTTGAACTGCAGCGTCATTATTATTGGTCTAATTTTGAAGTAGAAAAAAAAGATTTTAAAAAATCTAATTTAAGAGCTGCTCAAATAAAAGATTTACAGCAATATCTTGGAATTGATTTATCAAATTATAAACTTCCAAATAAAAGACAAGTTTTGCGTAATTGTGTTTTGCCTGAAATTGGTAATTATATTTTAGAGAGTGCTTTTTTAAATGCCTAACTTTTCTCACTACTCATCTTTATTCTTAGACTTCAAAAAGCATGAGTTAAAAAACTCTACTCTTGATAAATATACAAATATAGTCAAAGATAGAATTAATCCTTTCTTTGGCGAAATGGATGTAACAGAGATACGTCCTAGTGATGTTAAAAAATGGCTCTATTCTCTTGATGATATCGGCTCTAAATCTCAAAGAATTTACTTATCTGTTCTTAGAGGTATTTTACAAGAGGTTGTTTATGATGAGTTGATACACAGAAACCCTGTCGCAGTTGTCAAGCTTCCTAAATATAAAGCTCCAAAAATCAAACCTTTTACGGCTGACGAAGTAAATCAAATTATGGACTTAGCTAAAAACTTCAACTATAAGCACTATTTAGCTATTGCCTTTTATACTGGTATGAGAAGCGGAGAGATCATAGCACTCAAAAAAACCGATATTGATTTTGAAAAAAATATAATTAAAGTTCAGCGTACACGCTCACGATTTGGAGAGAGTACTCCAAAAACTACTTACAGTATAAGAGAAGTTCCTATAATCGAACTTCTTAAACCTTACATAGTTGATCTATATAACTCTCATGACAACGAATATCTTTTTATTACTCAATATAAAGACCCTTATAAACATACTGACGTTTTTGTAAATAAGTTTTGGAAACCTGCATTAAAAGAGTTAGGTATAGATTACCGCAGACCATATAATGCACGTCATACATACGCTACTAATATGCTCTATCATAATCTAGTATCTCCAGTACAACTCGCACAACTTTTAGGACACGCAAATACTGAAATGGTTTATAACGTCTATGTAAATTATATAGACTCGTTTAACGCTGATTTTGATAGAAGTATTTCGATTTATAAATAATCAGGGTATGTAGAGAAAATTTTTGAGTTTTTAAAAGAGGCTTCAAAGCCCTTAAAATAGGGGTTTATGGTGCGATCGGAGAGATTTGAACTCTCACACCCGTAAGGCACTACCCCCTCAAGACAGCGGGGGAGACCAAGATAGCCCTAAAAATGGAGCTTAGAAAACTCCATTTTTATCAACCGAGAAAAATCCGAGAAAACGAAACTAAACATTGCCTTAAGCTATTTGTAGCAACGCATTAAAGATCTTGGATTTTTCCTCTGCTTTTTTCTGCTTGTGAACATCTTCAAGGCAATCTAAGTCATAATGCTTAGTTGTTACACTTGAGCCTTTCACATGCCCTACCACTTCTTGAATATCCTCAAGTGAAACTTTTGAAGATTGGTTCATCATAGAGACATAAGTCCGTCTTGTAGCATAGAGTGTTTTATACTCAACACCTATCTCTTCAAGAAACGGTCTAAAGTGAAAATCGACAATAGTTTTCGCATTTTTGAATGGCTTTCCATCTTTTGAAACGAAGAGCCACTCATCATCTGGACGAAAGTTCGCATAAGATTTCAAAAGTTCAATGGTTTCGGGAAATAAGAATATCTCTCGATTATGATTTTTATTCTCGTGGACGATTGCCGATACATCGCTAATTCTACCTTTTGAGATAGTTCTATGAACTTGCAAATATCCTCGTTCCAAATCAAAATCAGACCATTTAAGACCTATAGCTTCACCAGTACGAAGTCCATATTTTAAGGAAAGTTCTAAAAAAACTTTGAGCCATCCTTTCGATAAGCTCAAGATTTTTTGTGCCTCAGATACTTTATAGACTTTTGTGTTTCTTGGAGTTTGTTTGAATTTAAACTTTTCGACCAGCTGCATACTCATCACATTGTGAGGCATAAGCTGTTCATCAAAAGCAGCTTTCAAAATATTTGCTAGAACCCGTTTGACTCTGATACATCTATCGTAACAGTATCCATGTTTGCTCTGCAAGGTTCCTAGAAACTCAGTGACATCTAAAGCACTGATCTCATGAAACTCAATCTTCTCAAAATATGGTAGAATTAACCTATTAAAGATACTTTCGTAGTCTTTCTGGGTCTCTTCTCCTCGATACTCAGAATTTGACCTAAGGACTCTCAATCCAAAACTCTCAAACGAAGTCTTTTTAGTCTCGTTTATATCAACACCGATTAATTTCAAAAGAACCTGCATAGAGTTTTGTCGCTCCACCCATTTTTTATTTAACGGAGTTGCTTTTTTGCCTATGCTTCTCTTATAATGTTTCCCGTTTACGGTACCTTGAACACAGATCATGTTTGTGTCTTTTCTGACATAGAAAGAACCGTCTGAACATATAAGATTATTATTCACTCTCTACTCCTTTACCTAACTTTAGTAGCTGTAAAGCAGTAGTTCTTGAGATGAATATTTTATCATTTTCTTTCCAAAAATCAACTTCTGGCTCATAGTTATTCAGAAGTTTCATCCTGATGGCTTGTCTTGTTAAGCCTGTTCGTTCTACTATAAATGAAATAGGAACTTTTTTAGGGAAAAGTGACAAAAAGATCTCCCTTTGCTCTAATAGCAAAGTTTTTAATTCTAAATAGTGCATTTCACTCATCACAAACTCCTTTTACGGAGTCACTCAAAGTAGTTTTGCAGTTTTTCAAGTTCTGCAAGTTTTCCACTTTTTCAGACTCGTTTTGCTCTATCCAAAAATAGATGGCATTTTTTTGATCTGGTCGTCGCTCATAGCTCCATTTTCCCTTATCACCCCAAACCGTAAGCCATCTTGTAGCCTTTTTCTGTCCGACTTTGTACTCACTGAAAAATCGCATTTTCTCCAAGTGGGAGATGATCTCACTTTGGTTCATCTCTCCATCTTCAAGTGCTTCTAGTACATAAGAGACAAATTTTGACTCACGAAGTTCTATATTTTCCTCTTCATAATCAACCTCTTTGACTATTTCTCTGTCTTCTGTAAGAAATGCTTTACCCTCTATGGCATACCTACTAGCCTTTTGTGGATGCAAGAGGATAGTAGAGTTAAACTTATTTCTCGTGATAGAAAACGAATAATCCGCATAGTTGATGATCTGCTGAGAGTCTGCAAAGTTTCCATCTTTATTCAGATGATGGATAAAAAGCGTACTCCCTCCTACACTTCGCAATATCTTTTCATAAAAGTATAGCTTTTGTGTATCCACAAAACCTCGTTTTTTAGGGACAGTAAGCATTAGTGAGTCTTGGATAACAAAGTATTCCCTATCAGGATGCTTCATCTGCTCTTCAACAATCTCGGTTAATAACTCTTGAACAAACTCTGAAAAATCACTGCCTGTTTGTTTTCCTGCATAGATAAATCTTTCAGGAAACTTTCTAAGCAGATGGTATGCTTCACTCTCTTTGATCTTGGTTTGATTCATATCACCGTCGATCATGTAGATATAGACATTTGCTTTGGTAGTCAAAATAGTTGTGCATACATGTAATACGACGGTCGTTTTACCGACACCACTATCTCCGATCATCACACCTATGGAACTTGATGGAATCAGGTCTTGCACCAGCCATCTCGTGGCAGGTGCATTTTTGATCTCTTCATAAGTATAGAAGTGACTTTTAAAACGCTCTTGAAGAGGTTTTTTAGATGTCAGTTTGCTGTTTTGAGCTACTTGGATCTCTTGAGTGATCTCAGTTTTTTCATCTTCACTCAAAAACTCGCCAAACTTCTCTAAAAATGCCTTAGCTTCTATAACGCGATAAGGAAGACCTTTTAGCTGCTGTATCCTTGTTTTTGCTTTTTGGAGGGACTTCAAAGTTCACCTCCTGCATCTGCAAGCTGACAATCACTCACATGAGTAAGAAATACTGCTACACCCTCAGTCGGGAACAAAACTCTGTTACCAATATTTGCATGAGGTGGTAGTTTACCGTTTTTAAGCCTTCTATTTATCGTAGAAAGGCTCACCTTAAGAACTTCTGCCAAGTCATTTTTACTCAACATATAGCCGTAGTCGAGGTAAAGAGACTTATAAATATTGTTAGACATGGATAACTCCTAAATTTAATTAGGAGCTGAAAAAACTTACATTTTCATTTTTTCCATTTCTCACATTTTTACATTGGTCTTTGATTGAACTTGAAGGGTTTAAAAATAATTTATCAAAGCGGGAACTCCATTACCGTCCCGAGGTATTTTCATCATCTTAATTTTAATTTTGTGCGCACATTGTAGATCTTGGTCTACATAAATTAATTTATCTTCACTATACATCATCGTATTCATAAATAATCTGACAAAAGGCAACCCTTACTAAGCCTAGTGTCTTTAATAGTCTAGCTTTTTCAGCTCGTGTTTGTGATGCTCTAAAAAGGTCATCAACGGTCAAATTTTAAAATATGTTTTTTTAGATTTTGCTTAAGTAAAAACTGCTTGTCAACACCGTTATTGACAAACTTTTTAGATTTTTTTGAATATATCATAATACAACACCTTCATTAATTGCATTTTCATATAGTTGGTATAATATTTTAGATTGTTTAGGAGATGGTAATATCATCAATCCATTAGTATATTTTGTTAAAATATCTAATTGCATCATAGAAATGTGAAGCTTCATTTCATCCTTTTGATAATACTCTAATAATTGTTTCCATTTTTCTTTTTCTAAATTGATTACAAATGATTCAATTTCTATACTTGAATCTAACTTCTTTCCTTTTTTAGCTTCTCTTTTATTATATTTTTCTTCTTCACTATCAGTTAACAATTCATCATTTATTTCAATTTTTAAATCTAACTTTTTTACCCTATCCCAACATTTTGTTTTTTTACACCATTGTCCAACATTTGTGTTACCTTCTGGAGGATTTGTAATGTTTTTAAATACTGCTTCAGCTATTATTGCAAGTATGTTGTACAATGAGTTTGGTAGTTTCTGTGATTCCCAAATTAAATTAAAATTTAAATATTGTTTTTTTTCTTGAATATGATGAGCTAAATATGCAATCGTATACGCGACAGTTTGTGCTCTGTAGGCCTTATGTAATTGATACCACTCAGATTTTGAAATCAATTTCTCAACTTCTTTAAACATTATAACGCGAGATATACTGTCTTTAAAATATTGTTCAGTTATTGCTAAATTATCCTCTTCTAATTTATCTGTTATTGTTTTTGCAAAATCTGCAAAACTATATTGTGCACCTTTAGACACTATATCTGGTTTTTGTAACCACACATTCTCACTTTTTGATAAAAATGTTTTATCAATTAATTGTAATTTTGGATTTTCTAATTGAAATTGTTTTTTTTGTGACTTTGTTAAGTATGCTTGTTCATTTAAATATTCACCCCTAACTCTTTCATAAAACCAATGTGTTCTTCTTTGTGAACCACCAACTGCAGCAACCCATATTCTTTTAGAGTAGTTTTTAAACTCTTTATGAAAAGGACTATTAGAAAAAAAGTCTGATTTATTAATTTTATTTTGGGTATTTGCATACTCTGAAACATTTGATACAAATTCATTTTGTTTTTCTTTATCCTTCACAACTGATAGTTTCATCTGAACATAAACACTTGAAACATCCAAGTTTGAAGTTTTATTTGCTGCATAAATTGCTGATGTAGTTTGACCACCATTAACAATTTGAAAATTAACTATTTTTGTAATGTTATTTTTATCATCCACTTCTACATCTGTAGCTGTAGCAGTTATGCCATTATTGTAAGCAAAGAACATTTCTGGGTTATATTCTATTGTATTTCTTAGGCCTTTATTTACATTACCTCTAAATTGTAAAAAAGTTCTAACATTTTGTTCAAGTAATTTTTGTCCATACTTATGATAAATATCGACTAGTTTATTACCATCTAATATTGTTAAGAATGATTTGTACTCATTTGATATTGAATCAACTTGTAAAGTTGGGATATTAACATCTATTTCAAAGTCGCCACCAGTATTATCAGATAGATACACTTTGTACAAATATTCTATATCAACAACTCGAAATTCAATTTCTAAATTAGTGTTTATATATTCAGTATCTATATCTAATAAATTTCTAGTAGCTTTACCATCAGAAATCAACATAAGTCTAACTTTTTTGATTGCATTTTTATTTAAGTAGTTATATATATTAAATGCCATAGAATAATGTTCAAATCCTTGCTCCATATTTTCATAAAGTGCTTGACTAGATTTTATAAAAAATGTTTTTAGTCTTTTAAATTTTGTATCAATATGACTTTTTGTTAATGTTTGGATTTCTTCTTCTTGAAAAAATTGATGTGCTAGTAAAGTTAAAATTTCTCTTTCCTCATCATAATCGTACCCATAAACTTCCATACTTTTTTTTGTATATTCAGCTTCAGTATAATTATTTGAAAGATCTCCAGTTGTTATTAGTTCTTCACATACATTTTCAAAAAAAGCTTGAGGCTTTGGAATTCCTCTGCTTTGTGTATCTGATAAAATTGATTGTAAAAAATCTTGATGAAACTCTTGTAGTGTAATCATTATCAACCTTTAAATTGAATTCTTTCTATTTCAAATTCTTTACACTGTAATAAATCAATAGAATAGTTCAAATTTAAAATTCTACTATCAATATCTAATGGTGTAATTTTTGGGAATGATGTACTAACATGGAATATCCTATTTTTATCTATAATAAATTTATATTTTTTTATATCTAAATCTATCATATATCCATATTCAAAAAGTTTATTATGAAATATCTCAAAAAATTCAAAGGATTCATTTTCTATTTGTTTTTCAATATCTAAAATTAAATCATCAATAGAAATTCCATTATCTGTAGGAGTTAATCCATAAGAAATTAAATATATAGGTTGTTTATCACTATATAGTTGTGCAGCAGAAGAAATTGATACAATGGGTGTTTTTGATGTTTTATATGATTTGACTTCAATAATCATATCTTCTAATAAAAAGTCTTGTTTATCAAAATCAGCACCAACCCATGAAAAAATTGCATTTTTAATGCCAATATTATTAGCAATTATCTCTTTTAAACACATTAGTTCACTAAACAATCCCATTTGTTTATGTAGTGGAAAGTCTATACTTTTATTTTTTAAGAGAAATTGTTGCCATCTTTTTAGTCTATTTTCAATCGCATTAAACATAGTAATATCATCATTATATTTTTTTGCTATTAATATTAAATCTTTACATAGTGTTAAAAACATTTCCCAATCTTGGTTATTATTGATAGCTATGAATAATTCTGTAGTATTTTCTTCATTTCTTTTTAATATCGATAGACCTTTTAATTTTAATATATCTATATTATTATCGTATATTGACTTTATTTTAATATATAATCCATATTTACCTTCTAAATCAATAATCCAAAAAATATCATGATTAATATTTTCTTTAACCCTTCTTTGGGTACTTTTTTTCATATCTTTCCAGGGATTAATCATCATATTCCTCTTCATATCTAATTTGTTCTTCAAGCTCTTTAATATATACACTATTTATAATATATTCAACTGTTTGAGAATGTCCAAACCCATTATCTGGAAAACAAACTCCAAAAGCAGGTAATGTTTTACAAAATTCCGGAATATCCAATATGTGAAGCATTAATACTGGATTTTTTAATTTTTTTCTGATATACCTTGACTTTTCACCTTTTTGAAAATCTTTAGCATTTATCTCTTTTTGTAAGTCTTTATCTAATAATATTAACTCAGGAGTACCAGATGAAGCTTTTCTTCTAGCAAGTTCAATATAATCACCTTTGTCATTAGGATTATTTCTTAATTGGGCTTGTGTAATAATTGATCCAATAGCTATTTCTTGTTGCTTACCACTATATAATACTATATCCCATTTTGTGTCTATATTTTTAACATATTCTTGAATAAACTTAATAGGCATTAAATTATCAATTACACTTCTCTTGTAAATAATAAAATCATTTAAAAACTTTTCTATAGTTTCTCTTTCAATTTCTCTAAAAATAAAAGGAGATTTGTTATCTGATAACTTGTAATCTAAACCTTTAACTAAATCTACAAGCACACTTAAATTTTGTGCGTGGACTTTTTGATCTTTAGAAAATCTAACAGTTTCTTTTAAAACTCCATTTAAATTCATTTTATGAGGTAATACCTGGGTATTCTTGCGTTTATTTTTTGCGGTTACTTGCAATAAACTATCTGGATGCTGTTTAACAGCTAAACCAAAGTCCAAAGGAGTTTTCTTTTCTTTTGCAATCTCTTTAAAGTCTAACATTAACTCCTCAGTTGCTTCAATTATTTGCCTAAAATAATTTTCAACTTCTAAAGGCATATATATTTTACATAAATCTTCATAGCCTGCTCTATATCCAAACCATCTACCCATTTGCATTAATGTATCATAAAAAATTGTACTTCTTATAAAATAGCTTACACTTAAACCTTCGAGAGTAAAACCTCTTGCTAAACTCATACCACCAATTGCTATAATATTTGAGGTTATATCTTTACGATATTCTATTCTTAATTTGCTTTTTTGATGTTCCTCTCTCACCACAACAGTATCAATAATATCCACTAGTTTACCAAGAATATTTTCCCACTCAAATTCAATAAAGCTAAGCTTTTCAAGAAATAAATCATAAAATTTCTGAATTATAAAACTTTGATTTTTTGCATTTGTTAATTTTCCATAAGATTTTATATCTGCTTTAATAATTTGTAAATGACTATTTACTAAAAAAGCAATTTTAGAATGCATATCTGAAAATCTACTAATATGAATGAGCATACTATTGTGTTTATTCTCTTGTTTTCTTAAATATCTTATTGCTATATTTAAAACATATAAGTTAATTGCTTCATACAAAGAGTCTGGTAGAGTTGTCAAGTCATCATCTTTTTTATGGTTTGTTGGTATAATGTCCTGATAGTCATTTATATTAATAATATATTTTTCTGTATTATTTAGAAATATTTTTCTTGCACCAAAATAGTTTGTCGGGGCATCAAGCGCATAAATAAAATCTCTTGGAAATAAATCTTTAGCTATATCACTTTCTTTATTCTTGTTATCAAGATAAATATTCTTTGTTTCTTCTACTTCATGGTCTATAAAAATATTTGCATATGGTGTTGCAGTATATGCAACATAGCTACTTTTATGGAATAAACCAAGTAACGCCCTGATTTTTTTGTTTATTGTTGTTGGATCTTCTTGTTCTTTGGTATTGATTGAAGCATAGTCAGATTCATCATCAATTACAAGCATTGAATGCTTGTATATTTTGTTTTTATATTGATTTTTTATCCAAGAGATAACACTTGTTAATGTTGATGTATTTTTTTTAATTACTAATAAAATTGGCGTATTAATATTGTCAAAATTTGTCCCTTGTGAATTTTTATCTGCATCTCTTGCATTAAAGTCTTTTTCAATAGTTGTTAAACTAATTGGTAATTTATCTTTTTTAGAATCTATTAATCCTACCCCAACTAACTTTGAAGTATTTTTTCCTAAAAATGCTTCGTTAATTCTTTCTTGAGTTTGATCTCTTAAATTATTTTTATCTCCAGCAATAACTACTATAAATCTATACCCAGCATCGGCTGCTTTACAAAGAAGTGATGAATAATTTGCAGTTTTTCCAGATTGAACATGACCAACGACCATTCCATATATATCAAATTCTTCTAAATTAGGATTGCCAATATTATCCATTACCATATCAGTATCTTCATCTATTGTTTTTATTACTTCTGGAGGTAAAGATTTTTCATGGTATTTTTTTAATCTATTCCAATAATAATTGTTATTGCTTTTTTCTTGTTCTAGTTTAGTTTTATTACTCCACCATGTTGTATCTCTTTTTTGTTGCTCCTCACCTTTTATTATTATCCCTTCTTCCATTTTAACATCAAAATGTTTCTCAATTTCGATTCTTAGCTGGATAAAATCTTTATCTGTTAAATTTTCTATAAAATTAATAAAGAAATGACTTTTCATATCAGAGGAAAGTATTGTTTTTATATTATTGATTTCTCTTTCTATATCGGATGCTTCTAAATTTTCTTCTTGAAGCTCATATTGTTTGTTTAGTTTGCTTAATAAAAACTCTTTAACTTCTTCATATAAATTCATTTGCATCAAATAACTCCTCATGGTTTTTATACAGTTCAGTCTTCAATAAACTTTCTATATATTTTTTATCAAAACCTAAATTTTTCAATTTTATAAATAACTCTTTTTTATCATTATCCGTAAGTAAATTTTCTTGTTTAATGTGATGAGGATTTTGTTGTAATTGATGTTGTATTGATTCTAAAGGAAGATAAGCTTGTAAGCCTTTAAGGTAACTATTAAATAGGTCTTTATTTTCTTCTGGTAATGATTCAATAAGTTTAATATAAATTGGATGCTCCTTATTCACTCCAAAATGAAATCCATCGTGATCGGGAACTATAGTCCAAAACCTTGTAGTTGTTTTATCATTTATTTTTCTACCTCTTGTAGAAAAAGGTTTAAATCCATCTTTAGTTACTTTTTGTATGATTCTTTTTAAATCTTTTTTTAATTCTGGTAATGGATTTGCAGTTGATTTTTTAATGTCGATTCCCCAATAACCATCTTGACTATTTGATATATCGATTTTAATTCTTACTAATTTATGTGCATCACTCGCTTTGTGTAAACCCCACCAAGTACCATATATCAATAATCTATTAGCTCTATAAAGATAAAATCCTTGTGATTTTATATAACCATCCTCTGTTCCAAATCTATCCCATTCTTCTCGAGATAGATTTTTATGATGAGGAAGTATAAACGATGTAATTTTTATATTTGAACCATAAAAGTTTATAATCTCAGGAGATTGTTCAAATGTTGCATCGTGATTGGAATTAAAAGGATCAAAGGGTTTTAAATAATTACCATTTACAGAAATTTTTAGTCTTGTAAAACTATCAGATCCTTCTAAAAACCTGTGAAATACTAAAGACAAATGACTATTTAGCTTTTCAACCTTATGTGAAAAGGTATCTTGTTTGTATTTATCAATTTTCTCCCAAATAACTAATGTACCACTTTTACTACTTGAAAGTTCATTAAAAAAAGGAATATCTTGATATGTGTTTATTTCAGGAGTAATTAATTCCCATTCATTTACTTCTGAAATATAATCTAAATCCCATTGTTTTATTGATAGCTGATTGTCTTTTTTAGAAATTACAGTAAGTTTTTTACATTGAGAAAAAGATGCTGTTTTTAATCCTAAGCCAAATCTTCCTAAATCTTTTTTATCTCTTTCATCATCAGGATTCTTTGTTGCAAGCCTCATAGCTTCTAATAATTCATTATCATACATACCACTACCATTATCAAGCATATAAAATACTAACTCAGGTTTTGGTACAGTATAAATTTTAACTTCAGTAGCATTTGCTGAAATACTATTATCTAAAATGTCTGCTATAGCAATTTCAAATGTATATCCCACATCTCTTAAAGATTTTATGAAATTTTTTAGATTAGGTTTAACTAATTCGGTTTCCATTAAGAACTCGTACCATTTCCTCTGCAATTTGTTGAACCATTGGAACCACTACTGAATTTCCCGCTTGTTTATACAATTGTCCCCTGGCAATATTATCAGGTAATTTAAAAGTTTTGGGAAAGCCTTGTAAATTAAAACACTCTTTTGGAGTCAATCTTCTAGGTATATTATTATCTAAAATAATAGGTATATTATGACCACCTCCTCCCATATTGGCTGTTAATGTCGGACAAACATTTGATTTATTTTCTCTTACATAATATCGTCTATATTGATATACTGTATCTGTATTTTTTACTGCCTCCATTACTCTTTGGTGTATCTTATTATCAAAATTATTATATATATCATTTGCTAAAACTGTGGATTTATCTAAGAATTCTTTTACTTTTTTAGGACTTTTATCTAATTTTGGAGGTATTTTAAATAATTTTGACAATAATTGTTGTTCTATATTATCTATTTTATTAATTTTTATCGGCTTATCAAAAGTATATTCACATTCATCTTTAAAACCAACTATATAAATACGTTCTCTCCCTTGAGGTATATAGGTATGTTCTGCTGCATTTAAAATAAAAGGGATAAATGAATATCCTGCTTTTTTTAATTCTTTTTGTACAACTTTAAAAGTTTCACCATCATTATGTGATGCTAATGTTTTTACATTTTCAAGAAAATAAGCTTTTGGCTCTAAATCTTTTAGTAGTCTTATAACATCAAAAAACAACTGCCCTCTCTCATCTTCAAACCCTTTACCATGTCCAGCTTGAGAAAATGGTTGGCAAGGAAATCCTGCTGTCAAAATATCTACTTTTTCCAAATTTTCTTTCGAAAGTTTTTTTATATCACCTTTTATTAGTTCTGTATCTTTATGGTTTAATTGGTAAGTTGTACACGCCTTTTCATCAATTTCGTTAGCCCAAACAACCTGACATCCTGAATTTTTAAAAGCTTGACACACTCCTCCAACTCCAGCGAACAAGCTTCCTACTTTATATGACATACTTACCCTTAATATATATTCATTATAATCAACTTATAATATCATAATTAATATTTATAAAAAATTATTCATTGATTTATTACTTTTAAAACCCTTGTCTTTTGAGTTCTTTTGCAAACTCACTAAGCCCTTGCTCGATCTTTTCCATCGCTGTGTTATTACTCACTGGCACTAGCTGAACCATACCGTTGATGAAGTTTGTTTTAAAGATTTGCTCTGTCTCTTTATGGATAACCATATCATCATAATCTTTGTAAAAATCATAGTTCTTCGTAAACTCTTCTTGCATTACTGTAAGTATTTGTTCCATAGTTATTCCCCCTTGATTTTGATATTTTCTACTACTGCTATAAAAAACTCTTTTGACCAAAGCTCAATTTCTCTCATATCTTTTATGAACGGTTGTACATCATTTTTTGCTTTGCCTACATCAAGACTTTCTATCCTTTGTAAAAGAAGTTCTTTGATATTTTGTTTTGTAAGCTCATCTGGTATATTTATCTCATTTGCTTCTAGGTATTTACAGCTTTGAGAGAGTCTTGCTTTTAAGTGTTTTGTATCTAGTTCTACATCGTTTGCTATGTACCAAACCATGTCATACCAGTCACGCCCTTTTGGTCTGCTACTCCATGCACGGCATAGTATGGCGTGCATTTTTCCAGCATACAAAGATGGCAAGGTAAAAGCATTTATCGAAAACGGGCGTGGAGTCAATCGTATAATATTCTCAATTTCAAAGTCTAGTGGCGGATTTGTATCTACTTCAAGTTTTATCTTTACAGCTTGGTCTCTATGGATTTTGCTCGTTATATCTTTTGGAGCATTTATATTTATAAGGTGCTCGATCGTGTTGCCTTTTACAAACGCTGAAGCTATAGCACTGCTATTGTTTTTTTCTTTTATCTCTATGGTCACATCAAAACCGAATGCCTTTAAAGTAGATATGATTGCTTCTTCGTAAGGCTTGAGATTAAATTTCGGGTTACTCTCAAGAAGAGAAAAGTCCAAGTCTTCTGAAAACCGTGGAAGATTATGCAGTATTCTAAGAGCTGTTCCGCCGTAAAAGGCAGCGTGTTTGAAAAATCCTGCATCATAAAGACCAAGCAGCACTATCTCTTGTAGTATCTCTCGTAGGGCATCAAAGCTGGCATTGGAATCTCTTAGATCATATTTTTCAAGCATTTTTATAAGAGCTGGATGTGTCATAATTTTCCTTTTTCAATGACTTGCGAGAGAGTCTTTAGATTTTTAGACTTGTAAGCAATGGCTATCTCTTCAATAAGTTCAGCATCCAAAGGCTTTGTGATCTCAAGTCGCAGATCATATTTGAGGTAATCTACCATCGCACCTTGAGTAAGAGTACCGATACCTCTGTCGTAGCGTATCTTATCGCACAGTGCTTTCTCTGGTGTCGCTATAAATCTTCCGCCCTCATTTTCATCATAGACCCAGTCGATCCCTAAAGAGTAAGCTTTTAGCGGTACTTTTTTATAGCTAAATCTTCCAATTGGAGTTTCAAAAAGCTTTTCGTTTTTGCTTGTAGCAGATGTGATCTCACTTACTCTCTCAGGTATCATCCCATAGTAGCTAAGTGCATAGTCAAAAGAGACATAAGACGGAGTATAAAGTGTATTTGCAACACTGATGAGATCTATCGGTTTTGTGAGGTAAGGCTTAGAGAAGGTGTAAAATCCTTTTTTCAGTCGCACAAGCTCACCACTTTTAACAAGGTTTGAGATCTTGTCGTTTACATTGCTCACTGATTTCTCAAGCAGTGCATAAAGCATCTCATGAGAAAATACTGACAACGGTAAAGAATTTTTAATCTCGATGGTTTTCATAAGGAATATTATAGCATAAAACATATAATTTTACATAGATAATCCTATTATTAAATATTAACTATATAAAATAATTGCTTTAATGCTGTTTTGCTTTTTATAGGTTTTATAAAGTTAAAGTTTATAAAAGTAGTAGTTTTATAAACGCTGAGTAACCGTTTTCATATCTGAATTTTCCTAAAAAAATTCTCTCAAAGAGTCTCTAAATGGTTTGTGATATGTTGCAAAAAGTGCTGCAACGATCATAATCAATATTGCTAAAGCACTACTATTTTCTCCTTTATACAAAGCAAAAAGGAACAATGCAAAGAGTAAAGCTAAAAATGGCATACAAATTTCCTAAACGAAGTAATTTAATACTCAAAATATCAGTTAGTAAATATTATAACACTATTCCTTAACATAATAAACAGTATCGCCAATAGCCAATGTAAATTTCCAACCGTTTTTAATAGCATTTTCTTTTAACCAAGTTTTTGGCTGATCAAAATTATCACTCTTGCAAGCTCCTAAATAATTTGGAAATCTATTTGTCTCAAGACATCTCATGACTTTTTGAGAACTTTTTACCTTTTTAAAAGTCACATAAAATGAATGATTATTAATGGCAATCCAACCATCATGTAAAATGTCCGTAACTTCAAAGATCTTATTTTCTGGCTTGCATTTTACATATTCAAAAGTCGTTATAGATGTTTCGCAATTGATTGTATCACCCAAATTATAGGCATATGACTGAGCAGTACCGAAAAGATATATTAACAACAAAAAAAATTTAGTTTTTGACACTACCATCTTCCTCCCGTAGTGTCATACATTGCCCAAAAATTTGCTTGTCTGTGATAATAAGCATTTGCATTCCCTCTCTTATCTGGCTTAAACCAAGCAAATATAAATGGCATCCATACAACAAACTCTGCAAAAGCATTGTCACTTACACTGTGTATAAACTCTATCATAGAGTTATAATCTGCGATGATCCAGTAGCCTACCAAAATTGCTAACGACATAACCAATAAAGTCAAATAACTTACAATCAGTCTTGCTGTTACATTTGCAAAATACTCTGCCATTTTTTGCTCCTGATATATTTGTTTTATAGATTTATTATAAAAGGATTTAGCTTAAAAAATATTTCACTATAGGGAATTTTATTAATTTATGTGATTCTATATAATCAAGTAAAAATGTTACAGGATTTTTTACATAGAAAATTTACAGGAAATCTCACAAGAAGAGATACAAGAACTACACCGCAAAATAGCTGATAATGTTAAAACTATACGCAAACTAAAAAATATTTCTCAATTAAATTTAGCTCATTCTATCGGTCATAAAACTGTAAGTACAATTGCAAAGATTGAAGCTGGCCATGAAAACAAACACTACAACATAGAACAACTCTATAAAATCGCTAATGTACTTCAAGTAGATATTAGAGATTTTTTTATATTTCAAAAATAATTTAGTCCGTCGCTATTCACTGTCGTTCATAATAAGCGTGATTTCATCCTTGAAAAAGGACAAAAAGAAGTATTTATATACTTGATTTTGTCCCTTAAAATAAAATGCTTACTAAATCGATACAGAGAAATCCCTATATTAAGGACTTTCTAGCATAGTGTCAGAAAAAATCGTTACTAGGTTGAACTTTTCGTCCCTTTTACTCATTTGGAGACTTTAAAAGGGCGACAATATTCTCAAACTCTATAAGATCATCCTCTTTGATTTTGAATTTTTCAGTAATTAGTGCATAAGAGTATGCATCCAAAATATTAAACTCTGGATACCTTTCTTGTAAATCATTTAAGCGAGTATTTTCATAAGCTCGTTTGATCTTTTTTTTGTTTTTATCGTTGTATTTATCAAAATGATAAATGGCTGCTCGTTTGATATTTTCATCATAATTTTGATATATTGTTTTTACAAACTTTAGTAAAAAAGAACGATGAATTACATAACCCTTTTGAAGTTTCAAATTGTACGCTTTTTTTAGCCATGTATCTACGATCTTCTCAAGTCGTGATTTTGTTTTCTCTGAGCGGATGCCAACCATCTTATCCATAGTAGAGATGATCTCCATAATCTCTGGTTCACCTTGTGTAACATCCCAGATTATTCCCGTAACAGAAGTGATTGGATCTTCTTTTGTGATGTATGGTCGCTTAAAATTTTCATCAGTCAGCTTATTGTAAAGGTATCGAAAAGCATCCTTTGAATATGGATATATATCTAAAAGTGAAGATTTTTCTTTTGATTTAACTCTAGGCATTTTTTCTCCTTAATAACCTTTATTTTGATAGGACAAAATCGCTATCTATAAAGAGTATAGTTGAAAATATATGCCAATTCTAGAGTTAAATTTTGATTGATACATAGTGATATGCAGTGACACAGTATCTAAAAATTTGTGTTACCTATATAAACAAATTACTAGGGATTAAATTTTTTATGAGAATTGATATACTTGCATAACTTGAAAATCTTGCCAAACTTGCAAAACAAAGCTGTAAAAGCATTTATGAGAAAATTGACTATGAAAACACGGTTTGATAGCTTGTAAAGTACCTGTTTATCGATGTTTTAGAGTTGTATTTAAGTTTTTATTAAGAATATTGGAGATTTTTGTATTTTCCGAGAAAAGACCGAGAAAAATAAGTTACCAGAATGTTGTCAAAAGTGTAAAATGAGTCAAGAACTACTGCTAGATTTTTGTTGATTTTGAGATTCTTTAATGGTGCGGACGGGGGGACTTGAACCCCCACGGCTTGCGCCACACGCCCCTCAAGCGTGCGTGTCTACCATTCCACCACGTCCGCGACAATAAAAAATTTCTTCAACGACCATTTATCTTGATTTGTTCCCTCAAGGTAGCGTGTCTACCGTTCCACCACGATCGCGTAAAGAAAATTTAAAAGTGCCGACCCGAGAGGGTTGGCGAGGGTTACTTTGGTTGATTAACCTAAGTAAGGGTTTGCGTAAAGTGCGATTAGAGCAATTACAAGTGCGTAGATAACCTGAGCTTCGATCATCGCAAGAGCGATAAACATCGTAGTCATAAGCTTAGCACCTAAACCTGGGTTACGAGCTGTACCAGCGATTGTAGCAGCAGCAGTATGACCCATACCGATAGCTCCACCAAGAGCAGCAAGACCAAGACCAAGACCTGCAGCGATCATTGAGTAAGCTTTAAGAGTTTGGTTAGCAACGTCACCGTCAGCAGCAAATGCAGCAGTAGCAAGAGCTAACATTAAAAATAGAACTTTTTTCATAGTTTCTCCATTAAAATTATTACAAACTTTTTCGGCTAGCGTAACCACATCCACAGTGAATATGGCAACCCAAACATAAATGCAAGGATTTCCCTACTAAAATTTGATGGCGAATGATACACAAAAAGTACTAAAAATTACTTTAATGTATATATTTTTTATCTATGCACGTCCTAAAGAGATCTTATTGCCTTTAAACTCTAATATCTCAACATCTATCTCATCGCCCTCATTTAACACATCGCTTACTTTATCTACTCTCTGATCAGATATCTTGGAGATGTGGATTAATCCGTCTGTTCCGTCAGGCAGCTCTATAAACGCGCCGAAATCAACTATTTTTTTAACCACCCCTTTGTATTTGTCGCCTACTTTATAATCTATCTTTGCGATCTTGGGAGCATTAACTATTCCCTCTATATGCTCCCTTGCTGCTTTTACGCCGCTTTTGCTTTTACCGGTTACTTTTACCTTTCCGTCTTTTTTGTCTATATCGATCGCCACTTCAAACTTCTCTATTATCTCACGGATAGTTTTTCCTGCCTGCCCGATGATCTCGCCGATAAAACTTGGATGAATATGGAAAAAATCCGTACTAGGAAGCACGCCGTCATTAAACTCGATCTTTTTCTCAGCTTCCTGCATAATGCCTATAATATGAGCTCTTCCCTCTTTTGCCTGATAGAGCGCCTCTTTTAAAATATCTAAGCCGATTCCTCCAAGCTTAATATCCATCTGCATAGCAGTGATGCCATCTCTTGAACCAGTTACCTTAAAGTCCATATCTCCGTCATGGTCTTCTAGTCCCATTATGTCTGAGAGAATTGCATATTTGTCACCTTCACTTACCATACCCATAGCGATCCCTGCAATAACATCGCTTGTCTCTATGTCTGCAGCTTTTAGCGCCATGTAGCCGCCACAAACAGTAGCCATCGATGATGAGCCGTTTGACTCAAGTATCTCCGAGACCAGACGAACAGTCTGCCCGTCAAGGTTTACTATAGGCTCCAGAGCTCTTTTAGCCAGATTTCCGTGTCCGAGCTCTCTTCTTTTTGTTCCCATTATAGGAGATGCTTCACCGACACTGAATCCAGGAAAATTGTAGTGAACCATAAAGTTCTCATTTTGAACGCCATCATCGGTCAGTGTCTCAAACATCTGCGCATCTTTTGCTCCGCCCATCGTAAGTACGACAAGTGCTTGTGTCTGACCGCGGGTAAAGAGGCATGATGAGTGTGCGCGCGGAAGAACGTTCGTGCTTATGGATATAGGTCTTACCTCATTTAAAGCTCTGCCGTCGGCGCGGATTTTATCATTAAGTATCTGAGCTCTAACCTGCTCTTTTTTTATCTTCTCTATAGCATCTTTGAGCTCTACTTCATCCCAATGCTCTTGAGTAAGCATTATCTTTTTTCTAAGTGCTCTTAGGGCAGTTGAACGCTCTGATTTAGCCATCTGATTCATTGCAGCTTTAATGTCCGAGATATGGTTCTCTCTTACATAACCTACCATCTCTTCATTAATAACATGCGCTTTGTACTCTATGGCTTTGGTCTCTTTTTTAAACTCTTTAAAAGAGTCTTCATACTTGGCGTTGCTTTTAAAAAGAAGCTGTTGTGCTTTTTGCAATATCTCTATAAGTTCATCTTCGCCCAGTGCGTTTGACGCATGAGTTGTTATTACAGGTGCGCTCATCGCAGGATCAATAAGAGGATCAATGACCAGAGTACTGTCTATCTTCTCTGAACCTATGCTTCTCATCTCTATCATCAAAAGTTCATCTTTAGTTCCTGAGAGATAAAGGTCCAACGTAGAGTTGTTTAGCTCAGAAAGCGTAGGATTTAAAACAAGCTCTCCGTTTACATTTGCCGCTCTTACGGCAGATACGGATTTGTTGATATCTATATCGCTGACATATAACGCTGCAGATGCCGCATTAAGTGCTAATACTTGCAGATCAGCCTCTGCATCAACGCTGAATGTCATAATGGTTATCTGTGTCGGATGTCCGAACCCTTTTGGAAAAAGCGGGCGCAGTGAGCGGTCTACTATACGTGAAGTTAGCGTTTCAAAATCGCTCGGTTTTGTCTCACGCTTAAAAAATCCTCCCGGGATCTTGCCTGCAGCGTATGTTTTTTCAATATACTGTACCGTTAATGGGAGAAAATCATCTTTTACTATCTCTGTTTCGTCTATTACGACGGTTGCCAAAATAACGGTATCGCCGCTCTTTATCCAAGCCGCCCCGTTTGCCTGTCTAGCAACTTCATCAAACGAATACTCTTCACTTCTATTTTCTAGATCAATGCTTACATTATACTTCACTTTTTTCTCCTAATATTTTCTCTATCATATCTTCATCTATTTTATTTAACTCTTCGTAATACAGTGATGTCTCGACATAATCATCTATATTGTAGAGAAAAAATATATTGTCCGTAAACTGCTCTAAAAACTCCAAAACATCACTTGGAATCACAGGTACCGCAATATAGACAGCCTTTGGTTTCATTGCTAATATCATCTTTAGGGCGGTTAGAAACTTCATTCCGGTCTCACTTCCCTCGTCAACCAGTAAAACCACCTGATCGCTCATTGACGCGAACGGTCTTCCCTTTCTGTATTGATATATATAGCTTAGAATTTTCTCTTCATGCTTTCTGTGGGCCTCACCGTAAACATAGTCATACTTTATGCCAAATGCAGACACCAAATTCTCGTTTATTACTATCTCTTCACTCTCACAGACTCTTGCAATTTCGCACTCACTGTTGTTTGGAGCGGTTATAGCTTCTGAGAAAAGAAAATCAACGCTGTTTTTATACTTTCCCTTTAGATTATATGCCAGCTCTAAGCCGCCCCTTGAAACTGCCACTATCTTCCAGTTCTCATCTTTTAGCTTTTGCATAGGCACTACGTCTTGAAGCCTTTTTGCTGCATCAATTCTATCTTTGAGTATATGTTTGTACTTTTTCATGATCAGTTCGTCTCCGATTTATCGGGAAGTCTAAACATAAAGCCAGAGAGCCCCCCATCATTTTTCATAATAGGTTTTAATCTTATGGTTACATAGATGTATCTGTCATATATAGAGTCAGAGTCACCACTGTTGTTAAGAATAGGTCTATTATTCTCTAAGTAAGTTAGTCCAAAATCCCAACATCTTTTTTGGTATAAAAAACCTACCTCAAGACTCTTCTTCTCACTTCTCTCTAAGTCGTAATCAAGTCTAAAATTATAAGAGTAGTGGCTATTAAATTTATAGTTTAAAGATGAAGTTACATAACTTATTTCTGATTCTGGATCTGCAATATCAAATGAGTTTTGATACATGTGTGATAGACCTAAATTAAAACTACTGTCCACATAAGATATTTTATTGAAGTTTTTAGAAAAAGCGCTCTCATCATAGTTGTAAAACATATTGTTATAAAAATTTACACTATCTGTGATCTGATAGTCAAGTTCATTCTCAAGCTCACCTGCACCGCCTCCGACATCCTCGTAAGAGTAGTTTTGAGAGAGTCTGTGGTAAAATATCTGTTTGCCCTCAGAATCGTAAAGATAATGGGAAAAATAGAGTTGCATATTTTCCTCAATATCAGAGATATTATAGAAATCTCGAAAAGGATAGCTTGAACTACAAATAGCATTTAATTTATTTGCATCTATAGAGCAAAAATCTTGGTAATCTTTATAATCTTCATAGTAACCGCTCTCAGTTTTAGACCCCTCTCTTTGATATTTTGCACCGAAGTCTATTACGTGAGTACTCTCTTCATACGCTTTGGTAAGCTGTGTAGAAGCAGAGAGAACATGATAGTTTCTTGCAAATATACCGTTTTCATACTCATATACGGATGGATTTGCACTATCCTCATCTCCTGTAAAGAGGGTATGCTGAGCATAGAGATTGGCTTCATAAGAGAGATTTAAAAGTTCTTCAAATGCACTTGTTTGAAGTGTCAAAGGTATATTTATGTCAGTTTGAGTGGCGCTTTTGCCCAAACTTCTGTAGTAGTTGTTGCTCATAATATCAAAACTATAAATAAAGTGATCCTCAAAAAATGTGTCTAGATATCTGTGATAGTGTGCTGTAGGAAGGTTTTGCAGAGTCGTCTCATTGCTAGATAGCTTCAAATTTTTATAATGCTTAAAGTAAGCTCCAAAATAATTTTCATCTGTATTATAAAAAAGGTTTATTCTAGAGAGCAGCTGATATGTTGTAGCATTTTTTGTCGTGTCATTTGTTGAGAGGTTTATATACTCTACATCGTTTATGTTTACTACATCGGCGTAGAGGCCGGACTGGCCTTTGAAACTTGTAGAGAACCACTCGTTTATTACATCAGAGTTTTCATAAAGAAAATTAAAACCGTAATGCTTTTTGTTTGCAATCTCGTTCTCTAAAAAGTAATCCTCTTTCTCTTTAAAATAGCCTGCAGTAAGATGCCCTTTTGAGACCTTGGAGTCCACAAATCTAAAAGTAGTGTAGAGCCCGCTTCCTCTGTTTGTTCTTATTTGAGGCTTTAGCTCCAAGTCCCACCAATTGCTCTCTGCTATAAAGAGCGCCTGTTCATAGTAGAGACCCTCTTTGCTCGAAAATCCAACCATTGGAGGCAGAAGTCCTGTTCTTCTGGTCGTATCCAGTGAGTAGCCAAAATAAGGCGTATAAAAGACGGGTATGTCATATATATATATTCTTGCATTATAAAGATTTAACCACATTGTATCGGTATTATAATCAGATGACGTAAACTCCATCTTCCAAATAGGGTTGTTAGGATCACATCCGCTCATAACTCCGGTATCTACATCTACATCTACATCTTTTGCATAAGATCCGTCACCGCTGATCCAGACATCCGATGTCTGCTCAAGCATATAAAAGGGTTTAAATGTTCTCTCTTTTTTGGCTATGTTTAGTTTTGCATACTCTCCAAGAAGCTTGACATTGCCACCCTTGTTTGCTCTTATATTTCCAAAAAGCTCCAGCTCTCCGTTGTTTCTGTCGTAGATAGCTTTTTTTGCACTCAGCTGATAATCTTGATAGATAACGACAACTTCTCCGTCAGCCGTTACGATATTATCTTTGGTGTCCATACTTGTTGCATATACTTCAACTTTATCATCGGCTATAACAGATGCGGCAACTATTGTTAAAAAAAGCAGTAACTTAAGCATTTACGACCAATGTTTTAGCACTTTTATCATGCCATGTTTGTCTTGCGGGATCCATAACTCCCCACACAAATCCTAGATAGAACATCATCTCGCTTACCACCCTTATTACCGCACGGTTCAGAGCTACGATCACATTAGGTTTTTGCATAGTTGAGATCTCTATCACTCTTATTTTCATAACGATCTTGCCTATGGTCGCACCGTACTGCATTACAAAAAAAGCTTGATAAACGACCTTCATCGCCATATACTCTAAAACAAACATATTTGTAAGGATGATCATCTCTTCAACATTCTGTGCTTCAAAAAAAGAGTCGCCGATTGCAATGATTAGCAGAAACGAGAGAAGTATCTCATCTATAAAAAAAGCCATACCCCTCTTTTTTACAGGAGCTAATGTCATTCCCTCTTGATAAAGTCTGTTACTGATCTCTTCGTTCACTTTACTTCTTTTTACAGCGCTTGGTAAGCTATGTCGGTTCTTAATTTTTTGCCTGCAAAATGAACCTGTCCGCATCTCATGTATGCTCTGTCTCTAGCCTCTTTTATGCTATCTCCGATACCTACACAAACCAATACTCTTCCGCCGTCGGCATAAAGCACTCCGTCTATCATACTGACACCCGCATAAGAGATATGCGTATACTTCTCTATCTCCTCATGATGGACATCGTCAACTATGATCTCTGCAGGTGTTGAGCTTGAGTAGGGATAGTTTGCACTAGCCATAACAACGCCTACGGCAAACTGATTTGAAAACTCTACCTTTATTTCGCCGAGTCTGTTCGTAGCAGCTTTGTAAAACATATCGCTCACGCTTGAAGTCATTAGCGGCATTAAGATCTCACACTCAGGATCCCCGAAACGGACATTGAACTCTAAAGTTATAGGCTCACCGTTTACAACCATGATCCCGATAAAAAGAACACCCTCAAAGGGTGCGGCCTCTTTTTTCATTCCATCAAGAGTGGGACGGATTATTCTATCTCTGACCTTTTGGTAAAGCTCCTCGTTTACGAGAGGTGTCGGAGCATAAGCGCCCATTCCTCCCGTGTTTGGCCCCTCGTCGTTGTCTTTGAGTCTCTTGTGGTCCTGAGCTGCCGGAAGCAAGATATAGTCATCTCCGTCGCAAACCGCAAACATTGAGAGCTCGTAACCGTCCAAGAACTCCTCTACGATAACTTTAAGTCCAGCATCTCCGAAGCTTTTTCCGCTTAGCATCTCAGATATAGCGACCTTTGCCTCATTGTGATTTTGAGCGATAATAACGCCTTTACCGCCGCAAAGACCGTCTGCTTTGACAACGATCGGCGCAGTTAGGGAATCTGTGAACTTAAAAGCATCCTCAATCGAAGAGGTCTCAATATAACGTGCCGTAGGTATATTGTACTTTGCCAAAAAGTTCTTCATATACACTTTTGAACCCTCAAGCTGAGCCGCCTCTTTACTTGGTCCAAAAATTGTAAGGCCATGTGATTTAAAAATATCTACCACTCCGTCCACAAGCGGAGCCTCGGGACCTACGATCGTCAACTCGATTTCGTTCTTTTTAGCATATAAAGCCAAATCGTTATAATCTTTAATATCTAGATTTGTTCCTAAAGAGCTTGTAGCACCATTTCCGGGCATAAAAAAAAGTTCGTGAGCCTCTTTCTCGTTTGAAATTGCTCTAGCAATAGAGTACTCTCTGCCGCCGTTGCCCAAAATTAAAATCTTCATTAACACTCCATAAATAAGTTAAAAACATCTACTTAACCTACCATGGCAACCTAAGTGGATATTTTTGTAAAAGCAGCCCGGACGGCCGTCTCGCATTTGGCTTGGTTCTAAAAGCCGTATTTGGGCGAAGCGAGTATCTCATAACGGCGGCATCATCTCGACAGAGTTAACGTGTCTCAAACGACAACACCGACACACAGAGATCCTACTAGTTCGCAATATGAAAATGTAGAACCCTCATTAGTGCGATATCTCGAACCATCCAGACTACTAATATCATTATACAAAAAAAATTCTTGATTTTATTTTTAAATCAGTAATTTATTCCAGTGCAAGCTCTATACAGCTCTCTATAGAGGTATTTTTACTGATCTGATATTTCACCCCTTTTGGCAAAAGAGCTGCGGTGGTAGTACCTATAACAATAACCTTGGCATTGGGATGTATGGTATTGTTCTTTAAAAAGCACTCTATTGAAGATGGCGATGTAAATATAAGAGTGGAATCATCATTTACTCTTACATCGAGTATCTCTTTGGAGCACTCGCTTACATAAAGAACTTTATCCTCTATATCGTAACCCTCATCCCTGCTTCTTTTTACAAAATCGGATGCTATCATCTCGGCTCTTAGATAGAGCCATTTTGTATCTTTTGGGAACTCTTTGATGTTTTTTACAAGATTATCACCGTACCCATCACCTACCGACAAAATCTTTCCGCCAAACTTCTCATAGGCTACTGCAGTTTTTTCAGATACGCAAAGTGCCGGAGTCTCTATAAACTCTTTTTTGTCGTACTGCTCTAGCGCCTTTACTGTCTGTTTTGAAGTTATGATCAGATAATCATATTTTGAAAAATCTATATCAGGTTTTAAAAATCTGACATCCAAAGATTTTATATTTACGGCATGTTCACTTTTAGAAGTGGCAAAGAGATATATCTTTTTTGGCATCTCCTTAAGCTACTCCCACTCGATTGTTGCAGGCGGTTTTGAACTTATGTCGTAAACAACTCTGTTTATGCCGTCAACCTCGTTGATGATTCTTCTGCTTATTCTCTCTAAGAGATCATGTGGAAGATGCGCAAAAGTTGCAGTCATTCCGTCAACAGCTTCAACTACTCTTACGCAAACAGTGTTGTCATAAGTTCTGTTATCACCCATTACGCCGACTGATTTTACATTAAGCAGAACCGCGAATGCCTGCCATGTTTTCGCATAGTAACCGCTTGCTTTTAACTCATCTAGCAAAATAACATCCGCTTCTCTAAGAAGCGTCAGGTCCGCTTCATTTACTTCACCCATAATACGGATCGCAAGTCCAGGTCCAGGAAATGGATGACGGTTTATCATAGACTCCGGAAGACCTAGCTCAAGACCGATCTTTCTAACTTCGTCTTTAAAGAGCTCACGAAGAGGCTCAATAAGTTGAAAATCCATCCAGTCAGGAAGTCCGCCGACATTGTGATGTGATTTGATAACCTCAGACGGACCGTTTACGGATATAGATTCAATAACATCAGGGTAGAGAGTACCTTGAGCCAAAAACTTGATGCCGTCATGTTTTTTTGCCTCTTTTTCAAACTCTTCTATAAAAGTGTGTCCTATTATCTGACGCTTCTTCTCAGGATCACTTACACCTGCAAGTTTGCCAAGAAAATTCTCTCTCGCATCTACGACGACCAAAGGAACTTTAAGGTTGATTTTGAAAACCTCTTCAACCTGCTCTCTCTCGCCTTTGCGCAAAAGTCCGTTATCTACAAAAACAGGAACAAGCTGATCTCCGATCGCCTCGTAAAGCATCGCAGCTACAACCGAGCTGTCAACACCGCCGCTAAGACCGCAAAGAACTTTTCCGTTTCCTACTTTTTCGCGAATGATCTTGATCTGCTCTTTTAAGAAGTGCTCCATCTTCCACTTCTCTGTAACTCCGCATATATTTTTTGCGAAGTTGCGAAGCATCAGATAACCCTCTTCAGAGTGTTGAACTTCCGGATGGTACTGCATTGCATAGATACGTTTTGCTTCATTTGCAACAGCGGCATAAGGAGAGTTTGCGGATGTGGCGATAGGCTCAAATCCCTCAGGAAGAACATCGACCTTGTCGCTGTGGCTCATCCAGACTATTCTCTCATCATCACAATCTTTCAAAAGCGGTGAGCAGTTCTCGCCCGCATTTATGATCTTAAGTTCAGCTTTTCCGTACTCATGATGACTTGCTCTGATAACACTTCCACCGAAGTCAACCGCAATTCTCTGCATACCGTAACAGATACCAAGAACAGGAATTCCCATATCGTAAACTCCCTGATCCACTTCGTATGCATCTTTGCTGTATACCGAAGATGGACCGCCGCTGAGAATGATCCCTTTTGGGTTTTTTGCCTTGATCTCTTCTACGGTTGCGTGGTAAGGAAGAATCTCACAGTAAATTTTATCTTCGCGCAAGCGGCGAGCTATAAGCTGAGTATATTGAGAGCCAAAATCTAAAACTATGATGCTAACATTTGTCATCTAGATGCCTTTTATTAATTTGAATGCCAAAGGAAGTAATTCCTTTGGCTACGCTAGCCGCTATGGCACTAAAGCTTGCCTCAAAGAGGCATAAATGATAAAAACTTGAGGTGCTAGGATTAGCGCTAAGAAGGATGTACCCTTTCATTGGCGAAAGGATACAATAATAAAGATTAATGTTTAATATAGAGACCTAATACTTCATACTGAACATACCAGATTGTTACAGAGACGACATACCCTATGAAGATCGTCCAAGCGTATCTCATATGCGCACCGAACGTGTAAATACCCGGGAGTTTACCCATAACACCTACCCCGGCAGCCGAACCAAACGAGATAAGAGAACCCCCTACTCCGGCTGTTAGCGTAACTAGCATCCACTGATCCAGCCCCATATCAGGACTAGCTTTTAGCACTGCCGACATAACCGGAACGTTATCTACGATAGCCGATAGGAATCCTACCCCTATATTTGACCATGTAGGTCCAAGAACTGATGGATCATAAACAACTGCTGCAAGTCCCAACCAGCCTATAAAGTAGAGCGCGCCGACCGCTGCTAAAATACCGAAGAAAAAGAGAAGCGTATTGTTCTCGATCTTGCTCATGGACTCAAATATATTTAGATGGGAGTTGTATTTTCTCTTAAGTCTGTATTGGTAAAGCTTTAGAAGTGCAAGACCAAACATCATACCCCACATTGCAGGAAGGTGGAGAAGCTGATGAGAAAGAACTGCCGAAGCGATCGTTATCACACCAAGAGCGATCACTCTGTTAGCTCCCTTCATAAGCTCAGGAGCCTTCTCTGTTGAAGCATCGAAGTCAGGCTGAGTCTCAGGCACGAACCTGCTTAGCAAAAATGCAGTGACAAGATATCCGCCGATAGATGCAGGGAAGAGAAACATAAAGTCAGAAAATGCACCTTTTCCTGCCGTCCATGCCATAAGCGTTGTAATATCACCGAATGGGCTCCACGCGCCGCCCGCATTTGCCGCAACGACTATGTTGATGGCACCGGGCACAAGAAATGATGTCTTACTGCGCTCGATCGTAATAAGAACGGTCGAGAGAATAAGTGCAGTTGTCAGGTTGTCTGCTATCGGAGAGAGGAAAAATGCCAAAAATCCGGTCAGCCAGAATAGTTTTCTGTAGCTGTACCCTTTTGAGATAAGATTGTATTTGAGCTTCTCAAACACATTCATATGGATAAGTGTCTCTATATATGTCATAGCGACGAACAGGAAGAAGAATATCTCTGCTATCTCTAGGATAAGATGCTGTGCCTGAGTATGAACAAGATCCATACTTAAACCGTTTAGCATATAGTAGACAGCTATCAAGATAAACATAAAAGTACCGATGAAGAGTGCCGGTTTAGCCTTGTCTATATGGTACTTCTCCTCCATCGCAACAAAGTAATACCCTATGACAAATATAACAAGTGCCGCAAACCCGACCCATGTAAACGTCAAATCGGGAATAACCTCTGGGCTGCCGCCGCCCGAACTTGCGAACGCAAAACTAAAACTGAGCATAATAATTAAGAGTTTAATCATTACTATCCTTTTCTATAAAATGTACACCGATCGACTCATCTCTTGCTAATGCTGCTAAAACTATCTCTTTTGCAGTCAGTAAACGAAATTTGAGAAGTTTACCAATTTTTTCATTTAAAAGAGCATTAATTTGGTTCAAGGCGCTGTTTAGACCGCTCTTTGTTCTGACTATGGATACATTCTCCCACATGATCTTGCGAAGAAGGTTCTTTTTGGCTTTGTCCTCTTTTAGGCTCATTACCTCACTGCTGACTTCAAACTTCACATCTTTTTTAACCTGTTTCTTCCTAAGCATATCCTCTACCGCTCTTTTACCAAATACAAGACCTTCTAGTAGAGAGTTTGAAGCCAGCCTGTTTGCTCCGTGAACTTTAGTGGATGCGACTTCACCTATCGCATAAAGCGACCTAACGCTTGGGACGGCACCGTTTATATCTGTCTTTATCCCGCCTATCGCATAGTGAAACGCGGGTGATATCGGAACCCTCGCTTTTGGTACGTTAAAGCCCAAAAGCTGAAGATTTTTATATATGTTTGGAAATCTCTGCATAAAGTAGTCTCTATCGAAATTTTTAAATGAGAGATATGTCTGCATGTGTGTCTTTTTACTGTAGTCATATATAGCCTTGCTCACTATATCCCTAGAGGCAAGTTCTCCTCTCTCATCATAATCAAAAAGAAATCTTCTCCCTTTTTCATCTTCGATAGTAGCGCCCTCTCCTCTCAACGCCTCTGTCAAAAGCATCTTTTGCGCAGAGTTGTTATCCACGTAAACCGTCGGGTGAAACTGCATCATCTCCATGTCAGAGAGCTCTATCCCTTTTAAAACGCAGAGTCCCTGCATATCGGCACTGATACAAGGGGCATTTGTATGATACTCATATAGCGAACCGACTCCGCCGCTTGCTATGATGACGTTATCTGCATATATATTTCTGCTCTCTCTGTGATCCAACACAGTTACGCCGTAACATTCGCCGTCTTTTATGAGAAGATCTACCACTCTGGCATCGCTTAGCATGGGGTGCGGATTTTGCTGAAGCAAAAAGTAGTGCATATATCTGCCCGTGGCATCTCCGCCTGCGTGAAGTATACGCTCTTTAGAGTGAGCTGCCTCTTTTGTATAGAGCAGGTTTCCCTCTTTGTCTCTGTCAAAACTAAATCCCCGCTCTATGAGATCATCGATTATTGCTCTTGAGTTTTCGCTCAAAACCCTGACCGCGTCTTCGTTGCAAAGCCCTGCTCCCGCATCAAGAGTATCTTGCACATGCAGAGGAATATCCTGGGCATCTATCGCCAAAGCTATGCCGCCTTGTGCATAAAAACTGTTGCATTTAAAGGTCTCTCTCTTATTGATAATAAGCACTTTCTTTTCGCGCGGTATATGCATCGCAGCGTAAAGTCCCGCTACTCCTGCACCTACGATTATTACGTCATATTTCATCTGTTTTAGTTGCTGCTTTCGTTACTGTCGCTTTTTTTGATAATAAACTTTACGTTCTTATCGCTTTGCGGCGCTTCTTCATAATATGGATCCGCCTTGTATCCACATCCACTCAAACTTAATAAAAACATTGTTATAATTATCGAATGAAAAACGCCGCTCAAATTATCAATTCTCTTCAAAGTAGACCCCAACTCTCTAAGTTATCTTATTATAAATGTATAAAAATAGTGCAATCAATGTTCACGCCGCCTGTGCAGAGAATGATCAACTTTGCCTACATAAAAAACAGAACCCTGTTCTTCGTCTTTAACCACCCCGTCGGAAAACAAGAGTTTGATAATAGTATACAAAGCATTAAAAGTGCTTTAAAGTTTCATATGCCTCTAGAGTGCAAAGAGTGCGACGAACCTCTTTTTGAAGAGATAAAAGCCTTTGTTACGCATACGCCCAAAAAGAGCATAGAAGAGCATAAAGAGATAAAACACGTTTACAAAGAGCGCTCAAGCGGGAACTTTGAAATAAACATAAATGACGAGAAACTAAATTCACTGGTACGCTCCATCCAAGAGATCATAAAAAAAGCAAATGAAAATGAATCTTGAAGAGACAATAAAACAACTTCCCGACTCCGCGGGAATCTACCAATATTTTGACAAAGATGGGCATCTGCTCTACATAGGAAAGGCAAAAAGCCTTGCCAAAAGAGTCAAAAGCTACTTTGCCTTCACGCCAAACTTAAAGCCAAACAGCAACCTCTCAACCAGAATCACAAAGATGATCTCACAGACCGTCTCTATGAACTATATAGTGGTAAACTCCGAGCATGACGCGCTTATTTTGGAGAACTCTCTTATTAAACAGCTCGCGCCAAAGTACAATATTCTGCTTCGCGACGACAAGACATACCCCTACATCTATATAGACAACTCTGCAGAGTATCCGCGTTTTGATATAACGCGCAAGATCATAAAATCTCCAAATATAAAATATTACGGTCCCTACTCTGTGGGTGCTAGAGATATTCTAGACTCAATATACGAGATATGTAAGCTTGTACAAAAAAAAGGGTGTCTTAAATCAAAAAAACTATGCCTCTACTACCAGATAGGAAAATGCCTTGGCCCATGTGAGCTTGACGTTTCAAAAGAGGCGTATGCAAAAGAGCTTGATCTGGCAAAAGAGCTGATCCAGAACAAAAAAGCGCTCCTTAAAAAACTCGAAGAGAGGATGCTTTTTTATGCTCAAAATCTGAGGTTTGAAGAGGCAGGCGAACTCAGAGACAGATGCGAAAGGATAAGCCGCTCGGAGATAAAGAGCGAGATAGACTTTGCAAGCGATGAGAACTACGACATCTTCGCACTCGGACAAACCGAGCACAGAGCGGTTGTCGTGCGGATCTTTATGCGCGAGGGCAAGATAATCTCCTCTTCCCATGACTATATACAGCTCCATGAGGGGTATGATGAGGATGAGCTCTACCAAAGAGTCCTTATGGATTTTTACTCAGGCGAAAAACCGCCGATCATTGCGCCCATCTTAGTCGCATCTGATTTTGATGGCAGAGAGATCATCGAGAGCTATCTCACAACTCTTTTTGAGAAAAAAGCAGAGATAAGAGTGCCTAAAAGGGGAGATAAAAAACAGCTTATAGAGTTGGCTCTCATAAATGCAACAGAGCTCTTAAAGAGGGAGCATAAACAAAGCTCAAACGAGATAGCAGATGAGATAAAAGAGCTCTTTGGCCTGCAAAAACTCCCACAAAGAGTAGAAATATTTGACAACTCACACATGGCTGGAGTTGCAACCGTCGGAGCAATGGCAGTGTATGACGGCGGCAGATTTGATAAAAAAAGCTACAGAACTTATCATCTTGATTCAAAAGACGAATACTCACAAATGAGGGAACTTCTGACAAAAAGAGTTGAGAGCTTTGCAAAAAACTCTCCTCCCGATCTGTGGATCATTGACGGCGGAGCAACTCTTTTAAAGCTTGCACTTGAGATCTTGGAGTCAAGCGGCACATATCTGGATGTTATCGCCATATCTAAAGAGAAGGTGGACGCCAAGGCACATAGGGCAAAAGGGAAAGCCAGCGATATAATACATATAAAAGATGACCTCTTTAGATTAAAAGAGAGCGACAAAAGACTTCAATGGGTACAGAAGCTAAGGGATGAGGCGCACAGATGCGCCATAAACTTTCACAAGAAGACGAAACTCAAGCTAGACCAGGAGAGCAGACTGCTGGAGCTAAAAGGGATATCGCAGGCGAAAATTGTCAAACTCATAAAACACTTCGGCACCTTTGAGATGTTGAAAAAAGTAAGCACAGAGGAGATAAGTTCTGTTTTAAACATAAAAGATGCCAATATCATAAAAAATATTTATAAATAAGTTTTTTTTTAAATTATTAATGCTATATTTAGTGCAATTTATGCACCCACTATATTATACAAAGGTTTTTTATGGACAAAGTTGTACCAAAAGATGAGGAGTATATTTTTGAAGGTAAGGTCGCCATCAGTCAAACGGACTTGGACGGCAATATAACCTTTGTAAATAGGAAATTTTGTGAGATATCCGGCTATACGGTCGATGAACTAACGGGCAGTAATCATGACATTATCAGACATCCGGATGTCGAAGAAGGCACTTTCGAGAAGATGTGGAAAACATTAAACAGTGGTCAAGTGTGGAACGGTATGCTCAAAAACCTTCGTAAAGATGGACGCTACTACTGGGTGGACATGGAAATCGCCCCTATCTTCAACAAACAAGAGCAGATGACTGGGTTTATATCGGTAAGCAAACCTTCTCCAAGAAAAAACATCCAACAAAAAAACAGTAAAAAAAACTAAAGGGTTCAAATGTTAATCTATAATCATAAAAAAGAGTTTTTAGGAATTGATGAGAGTTATTTAAAAGCTCTCGGCTTATCAAGCTTAGCAGAACTTCAAAACGAAGCTGATGATTTTGCGGACCTTTTTGTAAAGACCCCTGGCTATATACACAACTTCAAACATGTGCACTGGATCGATTACATCACTTGTAACGAGAGCGGCATAGACTCTAAGGTCGTTATAAACGTAAAGGGCAAAAACTTCACCACTCCGATAGAGATTCAAACCATATATCTGGTTCAAAACCCTTTGGAAAAAGCCTATAGAATCAACCTTCCAAGTATTAAAGCTTTAACCGGTGAGCAGAGCCAGAAGATCTCAGCTGACATTGCTAAAAAAGGCGCTACTGCAGAAAAACCTGCTCCTGCGGCAGAAGAACTCTACCATGCTCCGGCTGCGACCGAGAGCCTATCGGCTAAAACATCTTACGACCCTTATGAAGCAGATTACGATGAAATCGAATCAGAGTTAGAGAAGAGTTCGCAAAAGGCTGATTTTGAGAAAGATCTTTCGCTTGATGTCGAGATAGATGAGGATGACTTTGACTATACGCCTGAATCTGACTTTGAGGAGAAAATAGAGGCTCCGCAAAAACAACCGGCAAAGCCGGCTCAAGAGGCGCAAAAAGAGGTGGTAGAGAGCGAAGCGGACAACCCTTTTGCTAACTATGTCTACAACCCTCAAACTGCATCTGAGGAGCTTGGTCTGCCGATAGATCTGGTAGAGGAGTTTATCCAGGATTTTATTGCTCAGGCAAACAGCTTTAAGAGCGACCTTTACGAGTCTGCAAAAGATGGAGATCTGGACAACCTTAGAATTCAGTCACACAAACTAAAGGGTGTAGCTGCAAATCTTAGAATCGAAGATGCGCTTGATGCACTGACAAAAGTAAACTCGCTTGAGGATTACTCAGAGATCAAAACAAATCTTGACAGGCTATACAGAATCATAAACAAACTCTCAAACGTAGATGACTCTATTGTAGAGCAAGCCCATCAGCAAGAGAGTGCCAAAGATGAAGAAGATGATTTCATCCTCTCCATAAAAGAGGATGCTCTGGCTCCAAGTCCAAGTATTGACGACTCAGAGGTCCCTGAATCGATAGATATCCCTGAGCTTGCAGATGATGATTTTCTTAAACAAGCTCCGGAGACAAAAGATGAGAGCATCGAAGAGCTGCCTGCAATAGAGGAGAGCGTCAGCGCTTTTGAAGATTTTGCACAGGATGCTGCTGCTGACGAACCACAAAAAGATAGCACGCCTGATGTAGCATTCACATACGACAAAAAAAAGATAGCGCATGAGATGGGTTTAAACATCGATAGTTTCAATGAGCTCTTTGATGATTACGTTAACGAAGCAAAAGAGCTTAGCAGCTCGATGCTTGAATATATTGGAAAAGACAATCTTGGCGCATGCAAAGCTACTGCCGTAAAACTAAGAGGGATGAGCGAAAACATGAGGATCCACGATTTTGATGATGAGCTAAAAGCAATAATCGGCGCCTCTGATGATTTAGATACCAAAGATCTTGTAGAAAAGATTATCTCGAAATTAAATCTAATATCAAACTATAGAGGATAAGCGATGCAACTTGGATTAAAGAACAGACTAAGACTTATAAGTCTTCTGCCGATTATCATACTCTTTGCGTTGAGCAGTTTCTTTGTTTATAACTCATTCATAAACTACAAGATGGCTCAACAGCTGCAAGAGAAACTAAACCAAAACAAACTCTTAAATGAAGTGGTGGGTAATGTCGCGAGAGAACGTGGTATGAGCTCCATGTTCCTCGGTAATAAAACAGAAAACATCCTCAAATCTCTAAACGAACAGAGAAAAATAGTTGATGAAAAGACAGAGAAATATCTCAACTATATAGAAAATAACGAACTTCTTCATAAGCACACCAGCGATGGCGGCAATTCTGCTTGTCTTACATGTGCCAATATGCAAAGCACGATAGCTGCAATCAACAAGATCAAGGAGATCAGACCTCTTGTAGATGCAAACAATATCGAATTTGATGAGATGTTTACAAACGTATACAGTTCGGCTCAAGACATCTTGGTAAGCCAGCTCCAACAGCTTACGGAAAGCCAGATAGATAGAGATATCAATGAGCTTTATAACCTTTATATATCAATGGTTAACGCTAAAGAGGCATCAGGGGTCGAGAGAGGATATTTGTCATATCTGATCTCCCGCTCCGCGGAGTTGACGAGCGAAGATCTAAATAAGTGGATATCACTTATCGGAAAAGCGGATGCGATCAACTATGAGAGCGTTCAAAACAGAACCTTGGCAAACAAACTAAATCAGCTATTTAAGACAGAAGACACTCTGGAACTTCTTGAAGATATAAACAGCGAAAGAACGGCAATTATTTCTCAGGCAGAGACCGGAGAGTATGACATAACTTCGGGCATCTGGTTTACGATGCTATCAGAGAAGATCAATATCATCTCAGAAGCTGAGAACATTATGCTTGACGCGATGGATCTTAGAGCACAACAGGTTCAAGACGATTCCCTGCAGATACTTGTTATTACATTGGGAGCTTGGTTGATAGCTATTATTCTTGCTATTTTAGGTTATATTCTCTCAAATGAGATCGCAAACAACATCAAACACCTTGAGAGCGTCCTTGAAAAAGTTGCTGAAGACTACGATTCTCAAGATAGAAAAATCAACCTCCACACGGCGCAGGGAACCGACCTTGCATACGAACTTCTTGAGGAGATCATCGAACAGACGAAAAGAGACAAGATTTCTGCTCAAGAGGCTAGTGAAGCAAAGTCTATGTTCCTTGCAAATATGTCGCACGAAATTCGTACTCCACTAAACGGAATTGTCGGATTTACAGAGCTTCTTAAAGATTCAGGTCTCCAAGAGGAGCAGAGCGAATTTGTCGACATTATCGAGAAAAGTTCCGAAAATCTTCTTGAGATCATCAATAATATTCTTGACCTCTCCAAGATCGAAAGCAACAAACTTGAGATCGAAAATATCGCTTTCAACCCTATACTTGAATTTGAGAGTGCAGTTGAAGTTTATGCGGTTCGTGCAAGTGAGAAACATATCAATCTCGGATGTTTCATCGACCCAAGCCTTGAATTTCCTCTTAAAGGGGATCCTACAAAGCTTAAAGAAGTTATCATCAACCTTCTCTCTAACGCCGTTAAATTTACGAACAACGCTGGTTCTATAAACGTAAATATAAGAAGAGTGGAATCTAGCGAAATCGGAAAAACAAGAGTCAAGTTCGAGATTCAAGACAGCGGTATAGGTGTAACAGAAGAGCAGAAATCAAAAATCTTTGAGGCATTCTCACAGGCGGACACTTCAATTACGCGTAAGTATGGCGGTACCGGTCTTGGGCTTACCATTTCTAGCAGTTTCATAGACCTGATGGGCGGAAAGCTTGACCTTGATAGTAAAGTCGGAGAGGGAACTACATTCTTCTTTACACTTGATTTTGAAGAGGTCGAGACGCTTGCAGAGAGCTCAAAAGATAGCTTTAACACAATTAAAGCACTTATTCTGAGCGACTCTATGAAGATAAAAAAACAGGATAAGTACCTAAGAGAGTATCTTGATTACTTCGGTGTCGGGTACACAACGTTTAAAGAGATAAGCAAGGTACCTATGCTGCAAAAAGATGTTAACTACAACCTTCTTTTTGTAGATTATGATTATGTTAGCGAAGAGATGCTTGCAGAACTTGCAAAACTGCCTCAAGAACTTATTGTTTTAACAAAATCAAATCTAATGAAAAAAGTAGACGGACTCGGTCTTGATATATTCAAGATCCTCTACGAGCCTCTGCATGCTTCAAAGATAAAGCAGACGTTAGAGAACTATGTTATGACAAACGCATCTATGCAAGTCGTCAAAAAACAGTCTCGCAAAAAATTCGACCTTAACACATCAAGATTTGTAGCGAACGTTCTTGTTGCCGAGGATAATATAATAAACCAAAAACTTATCCAAAGAACGCTTGAGGACCTAGGATTGAGTGTCACTATCGCAAACAACGGTCTTGATGCTTTCCAAAAGAGAAAAGACGGCAATTTTGATATGATCTTTATGGATATTCAGATGCCTTTCTTGGACGGTGTAGAGGCAACTGCCGAGATACTGGAGTGGGAAGAGGATTACGGGCAGCCTCACATCCCGATTGTCGCACTGACAGCAAATGCGCTTAAAGGCGACAGAGAGAAATTCTTAGCAGCCGGACTTGACGAGTACACTACAAAACCTCTAGTGCGCTCGGAGATCATTGCCGTGCTAAACCACTTCTTGGCGAACCACATTGTGGAAGTTGACGATCTGGCAAAAAACAGAGAGAAGAAAGAAGATATTAAAGATGAGCGCACTCAAGAGAGCACTGCGACTCAAGAAGCTATTATAGAGAAGTTGAGCGAAGCGGTAGAGCACCCTTCCAAGCCTGAATATAGAGCCGACATACTGATAGCTAAAAAAAGTGCTTTTGAGACAAGACTCTATACAAGGATCATAGAGGGTATGGGACTTACCTATGAAGTCGCATCTTCACTGGTAGACTTTAAAGAACTTATCGATAACTACTCTTACAAAGTCGTACTTTTTGACAAGGAGTACAGTGAGCTTAATATAGATGAAATCGCATCTAGCATTAGAAATCTTAGCAGCTCAAACGGTCTTGATTCTCATATCGTTCTCGTTGATGACTCAATCCACAAAGATGCATCACAACACAAAGAACAGGTAGATGAGATAATAAACAATGTAGTAAACAGAGAGTTACTTCAGTCTCTGTTTAAGAAATATGCATAAAAGGTAAAAAAATGTCAAAAGAATTAGTAGTATTAGCAGTAGACGACGATATGATAAACCTAAAGCTTCTTAAGTCTATGCTTACGAAAAACCCGGACGTAAAAGAGGTTATAGAAGCAAAAAACGGAGCAGACGCCATCGGGCATCTAAAGGCAAGAGGCGATATCAATCTTATTCTTTTAGATATCATTATGCCTGTTATGAACGGCTTGGAGATGCTAAAAGTCGTACGCTCGGACGAAAATATAGAGCAGGTGCCGATCATAGTTCTGACTACAGATGAGACGAAAAAAACCGAAGCACTGGAACTTGGAGCAAACGGCTTTATAATGAAACCCGTAAGAAACAGCGACTTAACCGAAAAGATAAATTCGATAGTAATATAAAAAAAAGAGGTTTACACTAAAACGTGTTTTAAAACCTCTTCTATTCTGCTGACAGCTATTATCTCCAGAGAGTCTCTGACCTCTAGGGGAATATCCTCCAAATCTCTCTCATAATTTTTTACAGGGATAAGAACTTTGCTCATATCCGCCTTGTGTGCAGCTATAAGCTTTTCTCTAAGCCCGCCTATCGGCAACACGTCTCCGCTAAGAGAGACCTCTCCGGTCATTGCTATTTCCGAGCGTACTTTCTTTGAACTTAGTATTGAAGCGATTACGCTTACCATCGCTATGCCGGCACTAGGTCCATCTTTTGGAGTGGCACCGTCAGGAACGTGTATATGAAGGTCGTAGCGCTTGTATACTTCGCTAGGGTCAACCGCAATCTTCTCTTCCCTCTCTTTGATCGTCAAAGGGATGTTTTTAGCATCTATCTTCAGTTTCTTAGTATCTATTAACGTTTTTACAACGCTGTATGCAATAACCGCCGACTCTTTCATAACATCACCGAGGCTTCCGGTTAACTGCATGCTCCCTTTGCCTTTTATGCGGATGCTCTCAAGCTTTAGTACATCGCCTCCGACTGCTGTCCACGCCAAACCGTTTACAACTCCTACAACAGGAACTTTTGTCGTTTTTTCGATCTCGAAAACAGTTTTGTCAAAATAATCCTTCAGGTTTTTAAGCGTAAGCGAAACTTTGCTGATCTCTGGATGCTCCAGTATCTCACGTGCCACTTTTCTTGCCATGTTAGCAAGACGGTGGCGAAGATTACGCACGCCCGCCTCACGCGTGTAGCTGTGGATAAGCTCTTTAAGTGCGGGCTTTGAGATGCTCACTTCCGATTTTTTAAGCCCGTGTTTTTTAAGCTCCTGCGGTATTAGATATCTTGATGCTATCTCATACTTCTCCTGCGGCGTATACGAACTTATTGTTATAAACTCCATTCTGTCACGCAGAGGTGCAGGAATCCTTCCTACATCGTTTGCCGTAGCTATAAAGATCACTTTTGAGAGGTCAATGTTGAAGTTCAAGTAGTAGTCTCTAAACTCCTTGTTCTGCTCAGGATCAAGTATCTCTAGTAGCGCAGCCGTCGGGTCGCCTCTTCCTGTTTTTGCAACCTTGTCTATCTCATCAAGAACTACCACAGGGTTCATCTTTTTAGCGTCTATGATGCCTTGCACTATTCGCCCAGGCATTGCACCGACATATGTTCTTCTGTGTCCTCTTAGCTCGTTGACATCCTCAAGCCCGCCTAGAGCAATTCTCACAAGCGGACGTTTCAGCGCCTCTGCAATAGAGTTTGCAAGAGAGGTCTTACCTACGCCCGGAGGTCCGGAGAAACAGATGATAGCACCAGAGTTGCTCTTTATGCCTCTAAGCTCCATAAGCTCTTTTACAGCAAAAAACTCCGTTATCCTCTGCTTTGGTTTCTCCAAAGAGAAGTGATCACGATCTAGCTGATTTTGTACTTCGCTGATATGGAGTTTCTTTTTGCTCTCATCACCAAAAGGCACCTCTAAAGCCCAGTCGAGATAGGTCTGCGTCATAGAGGCATCTGAAGAGTCAGGGTGCATACGCGAGAACCTGTCTATCTGCTTGCCAATCTCCTTATATGCCTCTTCGCTCATCTTCTCTTTTTTCGCCTCAAGCTTTTTGCGGTACTCCTCGATCTCTTCATCTCTTGAAGTATCTGTTCCAAGCTCTTTTTGTATCTGCTTTAACTGCTCTTTTAAGAAGTACTCTTTATTTACCTTCTCTATATGGCTGTGTACTTTAGAGCGGATCTCTTTTTGGAGCTTGTTCGCCTCTATCTCATCAATGAGATACTCAATGAGGTCCAAAAACCTCTTCTCAGTGTTTGACTCTACAAAAAGATTATAAGCCTGCTCTTTTTTGAGTTTTACCGTGCTGCAGATAAGGTCTATGATTCTGTTATGGTCGTGGTTCTCCTCTATTGTTCTTAGCAGATCAGGAGGAAAATAGTTGCTCACACCCGCAAGCGTTCTTACCTTTTCACGAACGACCTCCAAAATGGCGTCTATCTTCAGTGAATTTACGTTCGTCGCATTTATAACCTCAACATGCGCTATAAGCGGATTGTCTGAGACTTTGTATGCAACCTTTGCACGTGCAAGTCCCTGAAAAAGAACTTTCACTCTTCCATCAGGAAGTGCAACCTTTCTCATGATGGAGCCCACGACGCCAGCGTTGTAAAGAGATTCAAAATCTCTCTCTCCCTCATGGGATGGCTTTGTTGAACACACAATTACTAAAGAGCTCTCTTCTATCGCCTTTGTAGCGGCTTTTATATTGCTCTCATCGCTCAAAAAAAGCGGCGAGATCATAAACGGGTATAAAAAGAGCTCATCCTCTGCTATTATAGGAATATCAGCAGGAAATTCACTATAGTCACTAAGCTTCATAACTACCTCTCTCATTGTTTATATTTCTACTGTCCGAAAACGGGTTTAAAAAATCGTACCAGCTTGAGTCATTACCATTTCGTTCCTCTTTTATTTCAAGGTCCTGCTCTTTTGTCTTATCACTTTTTGAGAAAGGATTTAGAACGTCATACCAGCTTGAGTCGTCACCCTCTTCTTTTTGAGGTTCTACAACTTCTTGGGGCTGCTCAACTATCTCTGCCTCTTCTTCCTCGGATATAGAGTTTCTCGATACTACGCTTTTTGTATCAGGTATCATAAAGTCGTACCAGCTTGAAGTACCGTCTCCCTCGAACCAAGCTCTGTACCACGGAGCAACCGCTCTGTCAACCTCTGAAGAAGCGATCCAAGGCTGCGGGTTTATGCTTTTGTAGTACTCGGCGCTCTTTTGCTTGTCAAGTCTCTCATACAGATCTGAGATCTCTTCGTTTAAAACATACTGAGCAAGATAGAGACGCACAAGCATAGTATTTATTACCTCAGCATACATAGAGTCAGGATAGTTTAGTTTAAACTTCTCACCCTCTGCAATAGCGTCATCTATAAGCGCCTGATCGCGTCTTGGGTGCGGCAGTGCTTTATACTTTGCTTTTATCTTTAAAAACTCCGCCTCCTCTTTTTCGTTCGGCGTCGCGTATCTCTTTATATACTCATCCAAAAAATACTCGCTCAATAGGTACTCTTCGTGCTGCATATGAGCAAGTGCCAGTATCATAGTCGCTTCTGGCAGAAGCGGGGAACCGATATGCTCGCCTTGAAGTGAGCTGTAGTAGCCGTCTGCTCTCTCCAGATCTCCGCTTGAGACGCTTTGAGTTATCTTCGAATACCAATACATCGCCGGTTTATTATACTCTTCGATCTCTTTTGAACAACCTGTAAAAAAAAGCGTCGTTGAGAGTAGTGCGAGCATTGCGTAAGTTTTAAATTTCATTAAATTTTTTCCTGATTATAGATAGGTTGATATTTTATCTAAAAGATATATAACACTCATTAAACTAGGTATATTTTATGCTTAAAGTGCTACAATTAACAAAAATATACACGAGGGATTTTTATGAAATTTGATATCTGCGTACCTATTTTAGGCTTTGAGAATGTAAAACAGGTAAATTTGGAGAAGATCGACGATATCTTTATGAAGATGAGCTCTGCAGATGAAGATCGTATCTCTTTTACTCTTATAGATCCTTTTGTTCTGAGGGAGTACGATTTTGAAGTTCCTGACAATATCCAAGAGATGCTGGAGATAGATAAAAACTCGAATCTTATTATTTTAAACATTATCTTGATCCAAACCCCGATAGAAAACTCCGTAGTAAACTTTATAGGTCCGATGATCTTCAATACCGACAACAACAAAGCCGCACAAGTCATTATAAGCGACTCAAAAGAGTACGGCGTGTGCGAGAAGATCTCCGATTTTTTAAAAAAGTAATCACACCTTAAAATATTAGAGACCATTCAACTGCGACGGCTATCTCTTAGCCTCGCTAAAATCATTAAGCGCTTATTAAGTAAAAGTGACTCATAATGAACCATTATTATATAATTAAAAAATAACAAAAAAGGGGGTTGTAATGCGCCTTCGAAAACAAACTTTCCTTCTCTTGCTTTTAAATATTGTATTTAGTATAAGCGTATTTGCCAAAGGCAGTTCTATTTTACACGAAAATCCGTTTAACCCTGTTTTTTCAGATGGCGGGCTCAAACTATTTGGTGATTTTGTTTCAACTGGAGACTCAGTCCTTTGTCAAAACAACGGTTCAGGTGGGTGTAATAATACTTACAGCGGATACCTATATGATACAAATCTTATTTACAAAAATGAAGCTGGTATGGCTCTAAATTCAGCATCCTCCAGCTTAACATTACCTACAAACATAGGCGGCAATGAAATTGAATGGGCTGGATTATACTGGCAAGGGCATATAGCAGATCCTGACGCAACTAACTATGCCACATCTTCAATGGTACAAAATCGCGGAAATGTGTCATTTCAATTACCAGACGGAACTACGCAAAATATTACTGCCGATAAAGTATGGCATCATGATTTCTGGGGAGACGGAACAGGTAATGATGGAGGTTTTAGATCTTTTTACCAAGGATTTAAAGATGTTACATCACTTGTTAAGTCACATTTAATAGGAGGAACAACACAGACCTTTTCTGTCGGAAACATTAAAGCAAATAATGGAACAGATTGGTACTCATACTTTTATCTAGGTGAAGGGGCGGAGTATAATGGACTTAAAATAGGTTTTTGGGGAAATTGGTCTTTAATAGTCGTATATAAACATAATCCTGCAACCATACCATCAGGAACAAAGATAAAAAACATAAATGTTTTTAACGGTTTTGATGCTATGTTTCCGTTACCTATAACCGGGTATGAAACATTTAATATTTCAATTCCTATGTCTGGTTTTTTAACTCCTAAATCAGGAACTGTAAATGCAAAAATGTTGTTTTATGCATCTGGAGGAGAAAAAGCCATCCAAAGAGATGCATTTTACATTCAAAATGCAAATAATTCTTATAACTATGAAGCTGTTTCAAATGATGCGAATCCAGGAAACAACCCTTTTAATGGTTCTGTTAGCGACTTTGGGGTTCCTATTGATGCAGCAATTAGTTACTATCCTGGACTTGACTTAGACACTTATGATGTTTCAAGCTATATGACAAACAATCAAACATCTACGGCATTAAAACTAGAAGCTATCTTTAGTTCTAGTAATGGTGACCAATCAACACCGGGAGTAATTGCCTTTTCTACTGATTTATATACTCCTGAATTTTGCTATGACTACGCTTATAAACAGCAAGGAATCTATTTCACTGAAGAGAATGATGGAACTCAATACCCTAGAATTGTAGGCGATGTAATACCCAATGAACCAATAGAAGCAAAATTTTTCATAAGAAACCTTGTTGATTCAGACATTGCAGTAACAGATATGCTCGTTGATATTTACGACATAAACACATCGCAAGCAACCTATGTTGCAAACTCAACAAAACTTGCTAAAATTGGTGATATTTCTCCTGTTGACTTAATCGACGGAACCGATATAAGCATCGGAGGCGATTACATTAACAATGTTAATGTAGGAAGCATCGACTCGCAAGAGCACTTTTATGTCTACTACAGTCTAGACCCAAGCACATCAAATATAGATATTCCCTTGAACGTAAGAGCAAATTATAATATTACTCATAATGGAGTCACCATTCCTTATGAGCTAACTCTTGGTGCTCAGGTACCATTGTGTACTAATTCTGGTTTCGTTTATACGCCACAAAAAGGTATTTTTAATGTCGTTCACAACGACTACTATAACTATGACGTAGGGGGTGCAAATAGATACTACAACCTCCCGACACAAGTAACAAAGAGAGAGGGGAATTTTAAAGTTGTAGCTATGGATCCCAGTAATCTTGACACCCCGAGTGGAGTCTCGACGATTGTTGCTGTTGAAATGATTGATGCTTCAGCATTTCATGATACAGAAGCATCGTGCAAAGAAATGTCAAGTTCAATAAGCCCTAAAGTTTGGGTTTTTTTTGAAAACAATGCAACATCTTCAATGTTTAACAAAGATGCAATAGACAACTCTATTGCATTGAATATGACTCAGCTTAATAATAGCTCTGATTTCTATACTTATTCAAGAGAGAATGCAGCTTTTAGAATAAGTTATAACTCAAATCCTGAAACTGATGACATTTTCAAGGTCACTCCTGGTAAGAAAGCAGGAACTTATGACGTTGATTTTCCTGCGTTAATAGACTATTATGGAACCTCTTGTTCACAGACTATAGTTTATGATAAAGATAAAGATAAGACTACGGATCAACTTCCAGTTGCTTGTGGAAATAATTCAGATTTAACAGCTGAACAAGTTCAAGCATGTATGGAATGTATATTCGGTTACAAAACAAAACTAACGTGTTCAAGAGACAACTTTACACTAAGACCTGAAGCATTTATGATAAAAGTAGATGACCAAGAACAGACAAATCCTGCATCTCAAGTTAGAATAGCTGATAACGTCTCCGGAGTAGTTACTCCATCTGCTGCAACAAACCATCTAGCCGCAGGGTACAACTATGAGCTTGAAGTATATGCAGTAAACCACAAAGACAACACTCCATCTTTTGGATATACAAAAGGTTTTGGCGGATTGGCAAGTGATGCATTGGAGTATGCATGGTCGCCATCAGTTGCTGTAAGCGGATGTAATGATGAGAACAATGTTTCGCACTCTTTTAGAGTTTTAAATGGAAGCGCAGATTTAAACAGCTCGCTTGATCAAGTCGGCGAGTACGTATTGCAAATGAAAGATACAACTTGGACAAGTGTTGATGGTGACTTTACATACATGGGTCACCATGTAGGACCTTACTATACTGCAACGCGTGACTGTATTTTAGGTTCAGATATTACTCAAGCCGTAGATTATGCGACCGGAAGTGCCACTCCATTTACGGGATGCAATATTACTAGTGATCATGACAGCAGTAACGCTTCTGCCTTGAAATATAGAAATTATAATTTAGAGTTTCATCCGTATAAGTTTATAATGAACGGTATCGGAGTATCGTTTGGAGAAAACAATAGCTCCGTGCCGTTTATATATATGAACAATATGTCATTAAATGAAAATATGTCATTTCACTTAAACGGTCCTATTACTGCAGCAGGCTACAACAATGTAGCGACAAGCAACTTTGTAGATGGCTGTTATGCCGAACCGGTTGACTTAACACTAAACAAATCTGCAATCTCAGGCGCGGTTGATTATCTATTTAGATTTCATAATACAGACTTACCTGCAAACGATCAAAATGGGACTATGAACAACCCTGCGGGAACAATCACGCTTGGAACAAATGATTTCAACCAATCAAACAACGGAAGTGCAAATACACTTTTAAATCTTAATTTTAACAGAGAAGTAAATGCTTCTGTAAATCCTGAAAGATTATTTTTCTCGACTTATGATTCAAACTGTTCAGTTATTGCTGATTGTACAATGAATGCAGATCTTATCGCTAACAAGGTTGCAGACGGTTCACGACTTTTGGATTTAAACGTCACTCATCTTTATGGTCGTACGCACGCTTCAAGACAGAGATACAATACTCCCCTTAATAATCAGGCAAATATATACTTTGAGTCTTTCTGTTTTGGCACGGTTGGAGGCAACGCTTGCGATAAAACTCTTTTACCAAATGGCATTGCTTCAAGAAGAGTGGATGACGTAAGATGGTTTATTAATGATGATCACAACATCACTAACGATGGATCGGTCGGCATTGTTCTTCAAAAAGGAGGGGCAAATATTGCAGGAGATATAGTCGATGCGAGTGATAATCCAATAGGAAATCCTTCAATAACTATTTTGGACTATGACGCAAGTAGAGGCTATCCATACAAAACAACAATGCAAAACGAAGCATCTCCTTGGCTCATCTACAACGAAAGCGATCCAAATGCCAATACAAACGAGTTCCAAGTGGAGTTTCACAATCAGGGCGATTGGACAGGTGACAATGTAACAGAAACTACTACAAACACTCCTACCGATAAAGCAACTACGAACAGGAGAATAATGTGGTAAAGAGACAAAACGCTCTTTATAGAGCCGCTTTTACTATGATAGAGCTAATTTTTGCTATTGTTGTAGTCTCTGTTGTCGTTCTTACTCTTCCCATCATGATACAAATGGTATCAAAAGGGGTAGAAGACAACATAGTCCAAGAAGCAATTTTTGCCGCTTCTACTGAACTTATGGAATCGACATCATAC
>NZ_JAVEUF010000004.1:0-5419 GCF_034005705.1 Sulfurimonas sp.
AGCCTCTCATCGCTGATAATACTGCACCTTTCAGGTGTGGAAACGTAGGTCGCTGCCTAGTTGGTCATTTCCTCTACAATATAAATAATCAAAACAAAAGCATGAAAACTTATTCAATAAATCCAATTTATTTAAATCAAATCTTTTAATCAGTTAGTAGCTGTTATACTTCTAAAATATTACTTACAAGACTCAGGATACAAGATGAAATATTTACTATCGTTGGCGGCGCTGCTGCTATTTCTTACAGGCTGTTCTACTACTACATATACAAAAAACATAGTTCATGGAGAGATTCAGGACAAAGAGATCGTTATTAGTGCAAGAGATGGCAGTTTTAAGCTTCAGGGAGAGTTTAGCGCTCCATTTCAAAGCAAAATCCACTATCACTCTTTAAATATCGGCGGTGAGAAGTTTATAAAAGGGTACAGGCGTGCTTTGGAGTTTGGTGCCAAGCATGTACTTGTAAAAGTCCCATCTGAGCAAAAGGAGCTATACGGAGTTTTGGCACTTGAGGATGCAGATGAGAGAGGTTTTGGCCCAGGCACGCTTTCATATAAGATAATTATTCCGCAGCCATATGTAAAGGCGGCAAATAACGGGAAGATCTCTGTCGTTTATGAGTACTACCGCATAAAAGATGATCCGCTTTTTGATAACAGCAATATAAAGAAGTATTCATGGATATTGTGGTTAAGTGATGAGGATATCTTCAAGTGAAGCTCTTTTTATCTGTATTAGCATCAATTGCATCGCTTAGCGCATACGAGCTTATTCATATTTCTAACTCCGTAGATCTGCAAAGTTTAGAAGAGCTTAGCAAAAAATATAAAAAAGATATAGTTATAAGCGATAGCCGTGCTTATCTGGTTCCAAGCGAATGTTTGCTTGAGAGATATTTCGGCGGACTTAGTCAAAACAGTGTGGAGCTTCCAAATAGTGAGCTTTACCATAGCTCTCATGCAGTCAATGAGAAGATATTTAACGCAAAAGATGCGCAAGAGATCGAAGAAGAGATCGCTAAACAAAAAATTAGTGATACCATAGAAGCAAAAGAGGCAAAAGAGTTCTTAAACGAGAGCAGCGGACGTCTCTACGGTGGGCTAAGCCAAGTGGTGCTCGATCTTGAAGAGCAAAAAAATATTGTAAAAGATGCACCAAAAGAGAGTATAGCGCAAAGAAATCCCGAGTGCAGAGTTTTGGACGACGGTTCCGGCTATGAGATAAAAGGTGCAAAAAATTTAAAACTCTACAGCGATCAAAAGATCGTAGATATAAAAGAGAGAGTTTTTTTCAAGTAAAATTACTCTCTTGCACCTATTTATGGTCTCTTGGGCGGTTTTCGCTCACGTGTAATATAATAAAATCATTACATATATGTTACACAACTACACGTTATGATAATTTTATCACGCTTTTTAAATAATCCCAAAAAGATAATCTATATAACATCAAACATATCAAAATATATAAAAAACTTATATAAAAGCTAAATTGTGCACTTTTTATAGTGTATATTGATTTTAGTTATATGTAAAGATTATATATCTTGCAAATTAAAGATAATTATTAAGCTTGGCTTATGTTTGTTTACTATTCGTTTAAGATACGGTTAAAAATTACTCTCCTATAATGCTTACATTCTAAAAAATTACTCGTAGGAGAGAAAATGAAAAGAACAATAAAACTTGCAGTGGTAGCTGCTTTGGCTTTAGGTGCAACATCTGCATTTGCGACAAATGGGTCATCACTTATCGGTATTGGAGCGAAAGCTCGCGGTATGGGTGGTACTCAAATTGGTGTTGGGCATGGTGCAGAGTCAGGAATCGCTAATCCAGCTTTAATTACTACTATCAAGGGTGACAATCAAGTATCATTTGGTGGTACTGTTTTTATGCCAAGTATTGAGGTTCAGGCTAGTACAACTGCAATTGGTGATCCAGCTGCATCTGAGCAAGAAAGTGATTCAGACTTTTTTGTCATACCTACAGTTTCTTTGGCTTCTAAGATTAATGATAACTTCTACTGGGGTATTGGTATGTGGGGTACAGGTGGTCTAGGTGTTGATTATAGAGATGTAACGCAAAGTACGTTTAGTATGGTAACTGCACTTCAAACTATGCAGTTTGGTGTTCCTTTAGCATATACTAATAGTGGATTTAGCGTTGGTGTTACACCGATAGTGCAATACTCTGCATTAGATATTCAGTATACGCAACCAGCTGCTTTTATTGCACCTGGTGATAATGGGGAGATTGGCACTGGTGTTGCTCAAGATGTAGCCGTAGGTGTAAATTTTGGTTTAGCGTATGAAACTGATGGCTTAACACTTGGTGCAGTTTATAAATCTGAAATAAAGTTTGATACAAAAGATGTAATGAATGCTGCATTGGATGGTTTTGGTGTTGGTCCTTCTAATCCAATGGGAATGGGTACTACAATTAACGAAATGGCTACTCCTGCGGAGTATGGTATAGGTGTGAGTTATACAACAGCTGGTCATACATTGGCACTTGATTACAAAAATATCAACTGGGAAGATGCTGAAGGTTATAAAGAGTTTGGTTGGGAAGACCAAGATGTGATCGCAATCGGTTATGAGTATGCAACTGACGGTTGGGCAGTACGTGCAGGTTACCAGTATGCAGAGTCAGCTGTGCAAGATAATAGCGGCAAAGGTTTAGCAATTGATAATGCGCATGCTGCAAATATGTTTGGAATGATGGGTTATGCAGGTCCTAGTTCTTTAACAAATACATTTAACTTACTAGGTTTTCCAGGAACTCAAGAAAGTCATATTACTTTAGGTGGTACTTATGCATTTAATGAGACTCTATCTATAGATTTGGCTGCTGTATATGGTTTAGAAAATAAAGAAACTTTTACAGGTTTTACTGGTGAAGATATTACTAGTACACACTCTGAGCAAAGTTATACAGTTCAACTTAACTACGCGTTCTAAGAACTCTCTCTACGTATTGTGTACCGCCTGTTTGGCGGTACGCTTTTTATGAAAAAACCAGCGAAAAAACTTCAGTAGATTTACAGAATTGTGTGTTATAATATCTTAAATTTACTTTGTGATAGTTTTATCACTTTTATCACAAAATAAACTCTACCAACAAAGGAAACATATGTTAAGAAGCATAATTATCGGGGTTTCAACACTCCTAGTTGCATCTATTTTCAGTGGTTGTACTATGATGAAGATGGGTACGACATTTATGGGCTTTAAGTCCGAGACTCAAGAGGCTTACGCTAAGATGATGGGCACTATCGGTGAGACGGGAGACCCTGCGCAGGCGATGATGCTTGAGTTTAAAGTTATCGATGATATAACTGAAGAAGAGGTCATAGAGTCTATTCAATCAGTAGCGCTTGAGTACAACATGATGGTTGTAGGCGAGAAAAATATGTTCAACCTAGAAGACGCAAAAGCTGACGAGGTAAAACACGCAAGAATCATCGAGCTTTGTTCACTAAGCGTTGCTAAGAAGATGTTCAACCACTCACGCTACTACGGCGGATTTATGCCTTGTAGAATCGTTCTTGTAGAGTATGGAAACGGTGACAGATACCTTATCACTATGGATATGACTTTGGCACTTTACGGCGGAACTGATAAGAAGCCGATCAATGACGATCTTTTTGAAGATATGTTAAGAGTAAAAGAGGCTATGGAGAAGATCCCTGAGAAAGCTGCAAAAGGCGATTTCTAAGCCTTGGCTTTGCCAGAAGCGGTGAAGGTTCTCTTCACTGCTTTAAACTATAAACTTTTAAATTAAAACCGCTTCTCTTTTTCCCTCTTTTATTTCACCGATAAGATAACCGTCCGTTTTAGCAAGCACGTTCTCGACATCTTCATCTTTTACGACCAAGATCATACCAACACCCATGTTAAATGCTCTAAACATCTCATCCATCTCTACATGCTGTGCAATAAGCTCAAAAATAGGGAGTACTTTAATGGAGTCTTTTTTTATCTCAGCTCTTAGGTTCTCTGGAAGAACGCGAGGAAGATTCTCAACAATGCCGCCGCCCGTGATATGGGCAAGTGCGACTACACTCTCTTTAATCTCTTTGAATGTTTTTACGTAGATGCGTGTAGGCTCTAAAAGAGTCTCTATAAGTGGCTTGCCCTCAAACTCGTATTCAAACTTCATGCCCATCTTTTCAAAGAGCACTTTGCGTGCTAAAGAGAAGCCGTTTGAGTGAAGCCCCGAACTTGGAAGTGCTATGAGCTTGTCTCCAGCTTTTACAAGTGATACTCTATCCATCTCGCTCTTTTCTGCCACACCTACTGCAAATCCTGCAAGGTCATAATCATCTTGTGAGTACATTCCGGGCATCTCTGCGGTCTCTCCGCCGATAAGCGCACATTCGCTTCTTCTGCACCCTTCTGCAATGCCTGCTACAACATTGGTCGCAGCAGCAACGTCAAGCTTTCCGGTAGCGTAGTAGTCTAGGAAAAAAGATGGCGTACCGAAGTTGCATATTAGGTCATTTACACACATAGCAACAAGATCAATACCTACCGTATTGTGTATGCCTGAGTCAATTGCGAGCTTTAGCTTGGTTCCGACACCGTCTGTTGCAGCAAGCATAACAGGCTCTTTGAAGCCCTTTGGAAGCTCAAATGCTCCCGCAAAAGAGCCTATACCGCCGATAACACCAGGTATCTGTGTAGATTTTACTAAAGGTTTGATGTTCTCAACAAAACTATTGCCGGCGTCTATGTCGACACCTGCGTCTTTGTAGCTTATTTGGCTCATTTATGGCTCCGATATTAAAAGTATGAAATTATACCTAATGAGAGTTAAAGTGAGAGTTAATTAAGGTTTCATTTATGGGTGTAAAAGTTTTGAGAGTTCTTGCAAAACCCAAAAGACGCTCACTGAGGCTTCGCAAAGCTGCAGAATCGTTCGCTTACTTTTTTGTTTTGCAAGAAATAAGTTAGAGGTAGCTTTTAAGTTACTATTTTACCGAGCATTTCTTAGAGATGATGCATAGCGGGCAGAAGTTCGCAATACCAGCCGCAAGAGGTAAAACACCTAGATAGAACCAAGCATTGCCCGTAATAAAGCCTGTTACAATAAGTGCTGTACCTGCTACTATTCTGATGACTCTACAGTTTTTTCTAATTTTGTCGTAATTCATTTTGATTCCATAATGTAAAATGTAAGGTTTATAACTTAAATTGATTTAAATTATTACGCGATTATATCTAAAAATAAAAAATATTAGATAGACAGAGCCAAAGAAGTTCTCTTTGGCTTACGCATCAAACATATCTGAGTAGAGAGCATCTGCCCAGTCGTAGATGGACTCTGCATTCACTGCTCCATCTTTTTTCCAATCTTCGCTGCTTATGGTATTTGCAAAACTAAAGACTATGTTCTTGTCGTAAGCATACTCAGTA
>NZ_JAVEUF010000034.1:0-5066 GCF_034005705.1 Sulfurimonas sp.
TCTTCAATTCGTCTTCTACCGTCAGTCCGTATCCGCTCTTGATTTCTACGGCTCCCGTTCCAAAGCTCATAATCTCGCGGGCACGCACCACGCTTTGTTGGAATAGTTCCTCTTCCGACGTTTGTTGGAGCAACCGGGCCGAGTTCAAAATGCCTCCTCCGCGGGCAGCAATTTCCCGGTAAGACAAGCCTCGGATTTTGTCCATAAACTCTTTTTCCCGGCTGCCGGCATATACTATATGGGTATGGCAGTCGCAAAAAGAAGGGAAAACACATTTGCCGGCAGCATCAATCACCTGTGTTCCCAAGGGAATGTCTTCCGTATACGGACACGTTTCCATAGGACCAAAACCGTCAATGATGCCTTCGCTTATGTACAGCCAGGCGTTGTCTATACAAGGCAAGTGGTTCAGATCCTCTCCTTTGCATGCACCGGATGTACCTTCTTCATACCCCCTGCGTACTTGCACCAGCTGCTTGATGTTCTCAATAAGAATCCCATTCATGATGTAAAAAGTATTCTGCCTTGTGCAACAAAGGATACAAAAGCGTATCGTCTTCCACAAAAGGTACGTGATTTCTAAAATTTTCTACTAATTTTTCCAAAACCGGTGACGTTTTGGCAGGTCTTCTGAATTCCAACGCTTGTGCAGCGTTCATCAATTCAATAGCCAATACCCTATGTGCATTCTCTACTACTTTCATGCATTTGAGTGCGGCGTTGGCACCCATGCTCACATGGTCTTCTTGCGTTTGGGAAGAATCTATGGAATCCACGGAAGATGGGGTACATAACTGCTTGTTTTGGCTGACTATAGAAGCGGCCGTATATTGCGGAATCATAAATCCGCTATTCAAACCCGGCTTAGCTACCAAAAACGAAGGCAATCCTCTTTTGCCGGCAATCAATTGATTTGTTCTCCTTTCTGAAATATTCCCTAATTCGGCTACGGCAATGGCTAAAAAATCCATCGCAAGCGCTAAAGGTTGGCCGTGAAAATTACCGGCAGACACAATCATATCCTCATCCGGAAAAACGGTGGGGTTGTCCGTAGCTGCATTCATTTCTGTCGTCAACACGTGCGATACATAGGCTATACAATCCCTGGTGGCTCCGTGTACTTGTGGCAGGCAACGAAAAGAATACGGATCTTGTACGTGTTGTTTTTGCCTGTTAATCAACTCACTTCCTTGCAGATAGCTTAGTACGCGGGCAGCACTTTCTTTTTGACCGGTATGCGGACGGGCCTTATGTACTTCCGGTGTAAAAGGTTCCGGTCTTCCGTCGTACGCATCCAAAGAAAGAGTCCCTATCAGATCTGCTTTGTCGGCCAATTTTTTGGCTTTTATAAGCGACCACAATCCGCAAGCCAACATAAACTGCGTACCGTTTAACAGCGCCAGTCCTTCCTTAGACTGCAACTCTATGGGCTCCCAGCCCATACGCTTGTTGAGCTCTTTTCCTGAAATCCGCTCTCCTTTATAATCCACTTCTCCCTTCCCTATCAAGGGCAGCGCAAGATGTGCCAGTGGAGCCAAATCACCCGATGCACCCAGCGACCCGTGTTCGTAAACAACGGGATATATACCGTTATTGAAAAAATCCACCAAACGTTGTACCGTTTTTAACCGGACGCCGGAAAAACCATAAGAAAGCGACCTGACTTTCAAAAACAACATCAATCGCACCACTTCTTTTGGCATCTCTTTTCCCATACCGCAAGCGTGAGACATAACCAGATTTACTTGCAGTTGTTCCTGCTCTTTTTCCCCTATGGCCACATTGTATAAAGCTCCAAAACCGGTGTTGACTCCGTACACCGGATTGTTGGAGTTACGAATCTTGTCGTCCAGGTAGTTGCGGCATTTTTTTATACGGTTTTTTACCTCGGGGGAAAGGTCCAGTTGTGCACCTTCTGTCAGCAGCTCCTCAACGGCAGGCAACCCTATGGCAGAAGTATGAATAATGTGAGAATTCATAAAAAATATTTAAAGATGATTACAAAAATACTCCAATTTCAGAAGATATAAAAGCAACCTCCTATTTGGAGAGAACATTTGTTTTTTTACCTTTGCCGTACTAACGTTTTAACATATTAAACCTTTATCTATTAACCTAACCAATTTTTCATGAAGAAAGTATTATTCTTTGTGCTGGCCCTGTTTTTAACGACAGCGGTCATGGCGCAATCGAGGGTTACCGGAAAGGTAACATCTTCAGAAGACGGTTCTCCTCTTCCTTTTGTGACTGTATTAATTCAGGGAGAAAGAGGAGTTGGAACAAACACTGACATCGACGGAAATTTTGTCATTGAAAGATGCCCGGCAGATGCAGTTCTTGTCCTTTCTTATGTTGGTTACACCACCATGCAAGTACCCGTTAACGGTAGAAACGTGGTAAACATTACTATGACACCGGATGCTCTGGCTCTGGAAGAAGTAATGGTGGTAGCCTACGGTACGGCTAAAAAAGGAACGTATACAGGTTCAGCCGCCGTCGTAAGAAGTGAAGCCATCAAAGACGTACCTACCATGTCTTTTGAAAAAGCATTGAGTGGAAAAGTAGCCGGTATGCAAATCACCACTACTTCCGGACAAGCCGGATCTGCTCCCAACGTACGTGTACGTGAGTAGGTTCCATGAACGCTTCCAACGAACCGCTTTACGTTATCGACGGCGTCCCCGTTGTATCGGGAGGAACCGGCCAAATGAGTGACTACATCTACACGTCAAACAACATCATGAACTCTTTGAACCCTCAAGACATCGAGTCCATTACCGTGTTGAAAGACGCTGCAGCCTCTGCACTCTACGGTTCACGTGCCGCCAACGGTGTTATCCTTATTACAACAAAAAGAGGTCGTTTAGGCAAACCGGTCATCACATTCAAAACGTCTGTGGGTTTGACTCCTTCTTTTGCAACTGTAAACTACGATCCGGCCGGGCCGGAACAACAAGTAGAGTTGTATTATGAAAACTTCTTCAACGCCGGTAAATACGAAGGCAGAACGGACCAAGCTTCCAGCGAAAACGCACTCCGTCAGTTGAACAACCGTTTCAACAAACACGGTTATCGCTTTACTGCCGACGATCATTCCGTCAAATCCCTTAAGATTCACGGCATGACAGACGGAATTGAAAACCGTGAAGGAAAATTCTACGACTGGGGAGACTACCTCTTCCGCACGGCCGTTTATCAAACATATGATTTGTCTGTAAGCGGTGGTACCGATAGAGCTACCTATTACTCCTCTATTTCTTATACGAACGAACAAGGACGTAGTACGCAAAACGATTTCAGCCGTATTTCAGGCCGTATCAACGTTACACAAAAAGTAGGAAAATTTGTGGAAATCAGCTCCAGTGCCAACTTGGCACACAGTGTGCAGCACGGATTTAACGACACGCGTAACGTGTCTTCCAACTATTTCATGTTGCACCGCAACTTGCTGTGGCCCATGTACTGGCCTACCGACTACAAAACAGGTAACCCCTGGACGGCTCGTTACGGAAGCTACGCATACAACCACTTATATTACGACCAGCATTGGGACAACTTTGCCAACGTACTCAGAATTGGTGTAAACGAAGCCATTACCGTTAAATTTATGCCGGAATTGGTTCTGAAGTCTGTATTGTCCTTTGATAATACCAGCTCCAGAGACCACGTCTACTACGACGCCAACCACTACAGTGGTGCTAGCAATAACGGGTCTGTAAACGAAATGTTCACCAATTTCCATAAATTGGTTTCATCCACCACCTTGAGCTACGACAAAGAGTTTGCTGACAAACACAACGTAAGTGCTCTTGTAGGATGGGAAGCCGAAGAAAACAAAACGGACTTCACACGTGCATCGGGTACCAACCTGGCCACCGACGCTCTGAGTACAGTAGCAACGGCCGGTTCACATACCGCCAATGCCTACTACTGGGGCTACACCATGCTGTCGTTGCTCTCACGTGCAGAGTACAGCTTTGACGGCCGTTATTACGTATCGGGATCGTTCCGTCGCGACGGTTCTTCCCGTCTGGGTGTCAACACCCGCTGGGGTAACTTCTGGTCTGTAGCCGGTTCTTGGAGAATCAGCAACGAAGCTTTCATGAAGAACATCACCCAAATCAGCAACCTACGCCTAAGAGGTTCTTATGGAGTCAACGGTACCCTACCATCTACAAACTACGGATGGCGTGCCTTGGCATCCTACGGCAACCGCTATATGGACTCTCCCGGTGGAGGCATTGCCAACATTGCCGATGCCAACTTGGCTTGGGAAACCAGCTACACATGGAACGTGGCTTTGGAAGCCGGTTTGTTTAACAACCGCTTGAACGCAACGGTAGAGTATTTCAATAGAGATTCCAAAGACTTGTTGCAAAGCGTGCCTATTTCCACCGTTACCGGTTTTGGAAGCACCTTGAGAAACATTGGTGAAATCAACAACCGCGGTATTGAAATTGAACTGAGCGGTGATATCATTCGCACCAATGATTTGACTTGGAGCGCCGGTATGACAGGTTCCTGGATTAAATCAACCGTTACCAAGCTATACGAAGGTGACGAAATTGTCTGGTTTGACCCGTACGCCGGTGACGCACGTGCCAAATTTGTTTACCGTGAAGGCGAATCCACCTTGGCATACTACGGCAAAGAATGGGCCGGTGTTGAAAGAGAAACAGGACGCAACTTATGGTTCGTGAATGACGATGAAAAACCGTCAGACCTGACTGTTGACGGACGTCCCGCCACCTACAGCTACTCAAAAGCTACCGAAGTTATTCTGGGAGAAGCCCATCCCAAATTCTTTGGCGGATTTTCCACAGACCTTACATGGAAAGGATTGTCAGTAGGTCTAAACTTTGTCTACAAAATTGGAGGCTACACCTATAACGCCCCCGGTCGCGATATCAACGACGACGGATACTACTGGGAACGTATTATGTCCCAATTCTGTTACGACAACCGCTGGACTCCTGAAAACAAAGATGCCAAATACCCACAACGTATTGCCATCGACATGGAAGACATCAACCAGAAGAGCAGCCGCCACTTGAACCCTGCGGACT
>NZ_JAVEUF010000022.1:0-21628 GCF_034005705.1 Sulfurimonas sp.
ACTCTACTTTTAAAAGAGGAAGAGCCTCTTTTGCAATAGCGCTGTCTACCAAAAGAGTCTCCATCGCATTACAGACTCCCGGTCTTTGCACTTTTGCGTTTATTGCGATCTTTATTGCATCATCCATGATCGCATCTTTGTCAATATATGTGTGACACTGTCCTTTGTCGTGCTTTACGACACTGACAGTCGCATTCTCGCTTACGTACTTTATAAGACCTGCACCTCCGCGGGGAATGATCAGGTCTACATATTTGTCCATCTTGATAAGTTTGGCAACACCCTCTCTTGAGGAGTCAGGGATAAGCGAGACAAGAGATTTCGGAAGCTTGTTCTTCTCTAAAACGCTCTGAAGTATCTTTGCGATGGCATTGTTCGAGTTCTCAGCCTCTTTACCGCCTTTTAGGACACATACGTTTGAGCTTTTAAAACACAGAGCCGCAGTATCGCTTGTTACGTTTGGACGAGATTCGTAGATTATTCCTATAACGCCGATAGGGATGGAGACCTTCTCTATCTTAAGACCGTCTTCTGTAACCCAGCCCTCAAGTACGCGCCCCACAGGCTCTTTCAGTGCCGCTATCTCCTCTATTGCCACCGCCATCGCGTCAATACGCTTCTCATCCAGATATAGTCTGTCCATCAAAGCGGATGAGAGCTCATTCTTCTTGCCTTCAGACATATCTTTTGCGTTTGCTTCGATAAGTTCCATAGTATTTGCTCTTAACGCATTAGCCATCTCTCTTAAAATTCTGTTCTTATCTGAGCCGCTTAGAGTGCTAAGCACCCTGCTTGCTTGTTTTGCCTCTGCTAAAAATTGCTCCATTTCTCTTCCTTTATTTTTAAATTTTATATGTTAATGCTATACTACCATAAAACAAAGACTTCTTGCAAAACCCGTAACACTCTCAGAGAGATCAAAAGTGGTGAGATTGTGCAAAACAAATTTTTATGCCTAGCCATAGCTAAGGATAAAACATTTTTTTGTGCAAGATTACTACTTTTCATCTCTCCCTACGGGCACTTAAAAGAGAGCTTTACTCTGCGTTAGATAACCTCCAGAGTAGCTACGGCTACGCTGAAGAACATCTGCCTTGATTAAAGCCCTCTTTTATAGTGCTGAGAGAATTAGGAGTTTTGCAAGAAGTCTAACAAAGGCACTTTTATGAAGACTATCACTTTCATCGGTAACGGAAATATGGCTCTTAGCATCGCAAAAGGACTAAAAGAGAGATATAAACTGGAAGTAATAGGAAGAGATCTAGAAAAGTTGAACAGATTTGAAGATGAAGTAGGCGTTAAAATAGAGAAGATATTGATGGACGATTCAGACATAGAGGGTAAGACGGTGATGCTATGCGTAAAGCCTGCAAATGTAGAGGAGATCGCAGCCAGAATAAAAGGCAGAGCAAAAGTGATCTACTCGGTTCTTGCTGGAACGACGGTGCAAAAAATAAAACAGAACCTCAATCCCTACGCCGTTGTAAGAAGTATGCCAAATCTTGCTGCAAGTGTAGGCAGATCTATGACAACGCTTACGGGAGACGACTCATACAAAGATGAGGCAAAAGAGCTTCTTGGAGCCATCGGCAGCACTCTTTGGCTTGCAAGCGAAAAGGAGCTTGATATTGCTACCGGACTTGCAGGAAGCGGTCCTGCATACCTTACACTTATAGCAGAAGCGCTGGCAGATGGAGCGGTAAAACAGGGAATGAAAAGAGCGGATGCGATGGCTACAATGCGCGGTCTTTTTGCAGGTTTTGGCGAACTTATACAAGAGATACATCCTGCACTCCTAAAAGACGGCGTTATGAGCCCCGGCGGGACGACTGCAGCAGGTTACGGCGCTCTTGAGGACGGAAACGTAAGAGCTGCTTGCATGAACGCGATCGAGCAGGCATACAAAAAAGCGATAGAATTATCAAAATAACAAAAAAGGCAGCATGACATATGCAAAAGTTTCAGAAAAATTGCAAAACTCTTTTTTCGGATCTACTAGAGAACTCAAATGATATGCTTTTCATATTTGACGTTCAATGTGAGAGTATAAAGATCATGTATGCCAACAAAGCGGCTGTTGAAACAAGCGGCTATACGCTTGATGAGATGAACGAGGTGGGGATCGAAAACTTTAGAAGACCAACAGAAGAGTCAAAAGAGTTTAAAGAGCATATAAAAGAGCTTAAAGAGAAGGGCTCTATGTTCGACTATGCAGTTCTTGTGACAAAAGACAAGAGAGAGATACCCGTAGAAGCAAACGTAAAAATAGTCAAAACAGAAGACTCCATATACAATATCGCCATAGTCAGAGACATCAGCGACAGAGCGGAGTACGAGAAGAGACTAAAAATAGAGCTTAATGAAAAAACAAAACTTCTACGAGAGAACAACTACATCTTAAAGAGCTATCAAGACGCCATTGATGCCAATTCAATCCTTACCATCTCGGATCCAAAAGGGATCATTACATACGCAAATGACAACTTCTGTAAGCTCTCCGGATACTCAAAAGAGGAAGTTCTTGGAAAACCGCACAATATAGTCCGCCACGAAGAGACGCCGAGTGAGGTTTTTAAAGACCTGTGGGATACGATTCGCAGTAAAAAGGTCTGGAGAGGAAGAATTAAAAACAGAAAGAAAAATTCGGACTACTACATTGTAGACACGGTTATCGCTCCGATACTGGACTCTGATTCAAATATAAAAGAGTACCTCTCCATAAGATATGACGTAACCCAGATAGTAAAAAAGCAAAAAAAGATTCAAGAGCTGGCTCATACGGACATACTCACAGGAACGAACAACAGACTAAGCCTTAACAAAACGCTTATATCATGCAAAAAAGAGAAGATCAACATAGCTCTCATCGACATAAACAGATTTCATGAGATAAACGATTTTTACGGTGAAAACATCGGTGACAAAGTTATTAAAAAGTTTGCAAAAAAGATACAGGAATCCCTTGATAAAGAGTATAAGATCTTCCATTTGCAAGGAGATGAGTTTATTATTTTAAATATCAGTTTGTCAAAAGAGAGCTTTACTAAGAGTATGTTAAAACTAAACAGTGCTCTTAGCAGCCAAGAGTTGACAATTGACAACAAAACGTTCAATATCGACACAACCTTGGCACTTTCGTTTGAAAAACCACACCATCTGCTCTCTACAGTAAGCCTTGCCAGCAGATATGCAAAACACAAAGGGCTGTCATATAACATATATACTCCGCAGACATCATTCGAGGATGAGTACAAATCAAATATAGAGTGGACCTACAAGATAAGAAAAGCTTTAAATGAAGACAGGTTTACTATATTTTTTCAGCCTATCATAGATACAAAAACAAAAGAGATCTTTAAATATGAGGCGCTTGTGAGAATGATAGATGAAGATGAAAAAATCATTTCGCCGTTTTTCTTTTTAGATAAAGCCAAAAAATCGAACCAATACACACAAATAACAAAAGTGGTAATAGAAAAAGCGATGCAAGCAGTAAATGAGAGAGGGATCAGCTGCGGTATAAATATAACACTCGAAGATATAGAGTCAGAAGAGACAAAAGAGCTCATTTTTAAGAGCCTACAAAAGTGCAAAACCCCGCAAAACATCTCATTTGAGCTTGTTGAATCCGAAGGAATAGAGAAGTTCGAAGAGGTGGATGAGTTTATAAAAAAAGTGAAATCATACGGCTGTTCACTCTCAATTGATGATTTTGGAACAGGCTACAGCAACTTTGAGTATCTTTTAAAGCTAAATGCCGACACGGTTAAGATCGACGGCTCTCTCATAAAAGATATAGACACCAATCAAGACAAGTACGATATCGTAAAGACTATCGTTATGTTCGCAAAGATCAAAAAACTCTCAGTCGTTGCAGAGTTCGTCAGCAGCGAGTCTATCTATAAAACGATAGACTCACTCGATATTGACTTCTGCCAAGGGTACTACTTCGGCGAACCGAAACCCTTGGAGTAGAACTCTACTTCTTAAACATCTCGTATCTGTACTTAGTCATTGGGGTGTCACTTGTGTTTCCCCACTCTTTCATGGAAGCGTCATAAAGCCTAACATGTTTATAGCCAAGAACTCCGCTAAGTACAAAATAGTTAAACGACGTCTCCAATCCTCCAGTACAGTAGACTAGAACCTCACTCTCTTTATCAAGATTATATCCGTCTCTAAATAGTGCTTCAAGTTTTTTGGCATCTTTTAACATATAGCTGTTATCTACCGAGTAGTTCCAAGAGTAGCTCATCGCTCCGCTTATATGCCCGTCTCTCTCAACTGTGTCTGTAGGAGTTATTCCAAGATATTTGTCAGCCGGTCTTGCATCTATCATCGGCAGCTTATGCAAGTTTTGCATAACGTATGCTTTGTCTGCAACAAGCTTGCTGTCTATTTTTACTTTATAGTCTGACTTTTTGACACCTGTAACCTGATCGCTTAGTTCATAACCACTCTCTCTCCAGCTACTCATCCCGCCGTTTAAGATAGCTACATTTTTTATGCCGTGATAATTAAGCGCCCAGTAGATATATGTGGTCTTCAAAAGATCCATCGGTGAAGATATATTGGCATAAAGTACTACTCTGCTCTTCTCATCAATTCCAAGCCTCTGTATCTCATCTTGAATCTCTTGACTTGATCTTACGAGCAGATAGCTCCCTTTTGATTCTCTCCACTTTCCTATTGAGCTATTTTGTGCATTTACAATATGCTCAGGCATATAATCATCAGCCTCTGATACATGAACGATTCTCAAATTTTTATCTGACAAATTTTTATTTAACCACTCGGCGTTTACAACAGGTTCCATGGCAAAGGCGCCCATAGAAAACAGTAACAGTACAATTAACTTTTTCATAAAAAATCCTTTTTTAAAATCTGTGTGTATTGTAGATGATTGAAGCTTAATGATAAGTGGTATCAATTTTGTAGTTATTTTATTTTGCTAAATAATCAGATTGAAGTTTTAAACCTGCACCCCTTTAAAAGATGCAGATATATTAGGGTGGCTCTTTAGAGAAACTTTAATATCTCTTTTTCTATATCCTCTTTTTCTATGACCGTGTTTTGAAGAATCTCTTTTGTAAAGAGCTCTTTTATCATATCGGGTATTTTCAGGTTTGCCTCTTTAGATATGGAGACAAGAGCTTTGAGGTCTTCGCCGTCTATCTCTCCTGTAAGGGCATTTGCGATGACCGGAGAGAATTTTGTCCACTCTGCAGTTGAGTACGCTATCGTTTTTATGCCATCTCTTGAGCATGTCTCGTAAGATTTCATACAAGTCGCCGTATGCGGGTCCATCAGGTAAGAGTTTTTGTAGAAGGTCTCTTTGATATACTTTTTACCTTCATCCCCGTTGCAGAAATCTGCATCAAAACTCTCTTGAAGATATGCAAGCTCCTCAGATGTCAACTCGTAAAAACTGTTCTCTTCAAGGCTCTGCATCAACTCTTTTGTTCTCTTGTAACCGAACATATCGTACAAGATTCTCTCAACGTTTGATGATTTGAGTATATCCATTGCAGGAGATGTCGTATTTACAACGTGAGAGTCTCTTAGATCATACTTTCCTGTTTTTATAAGCTTTGTTAAAACGTTATTCTCGTTTGAAGAGATGATGATCTTCTCTACAGGAAGCCCCATCTTCCACGCATAGTATGCACCCAGAGCATTTCCGAAATTTCCGCTTGGAACGTTCAGGTAAACCTTCTCGCCCATTGTTATGGCTCTTTGGCGGACAAGTTCCAAATAGCTGTGGATATGATAGATTATCTGAAAAATAATACGACCGAAGTTTACCGAGTTTGCGGCGGAGAGAAGTATATTTTTCTCTTTAAGCGCCTTTTTGAACTCTACTGAAGCCAGCAATCTTTTGAGCGCATTTTGCGCATCGTCAAAAACACCGTTAATGCCTATAACCTTCAGATTTTTTGCATCTTCGGTTACCATTTGAAGTCTCTGAACGTCACTTGTCCCGCCATTTGGGTAGAGACATGCGACCTGAACGTTTGCTCTGTTCTTGAATGTCTCTAAAGCCGCAGGACCTGTATCTCCGCTTGTTGCAGCAAGGATCAGATAGTGCTCTCCTCTTTTTTGCGCGATCGAAGAGAGTACTATGCCAAACGGCTGAAGAGCCATATCTTTAAATGCACGTGTCGGACCGTGGTAGAGCTCACTGATGTAGAGATCCTCTTTTACTTTTACTACGGGAACGGGATTCTTGGGATCGTCAAACTTGTCATAGAGATCCAACGCATCTTTGATAACGCCTCTCTCTATATCTATATCAAAATGCTCCAGCATGTCAAATGCCAGCTCTTTGTATGAAGAGTTAAGGTGTTTAGTTAAAAAACTCTCTCCGAGTTCAGGAAGAGTCTCTGGCACATAAAGACCGCCAAACGAAGCTATCGGGCTTAAGATCGCCTCTGAGAATGTAACACTTTTGGGGCTGTTTTCATCGCATCCGCGAGTTTGAATAAAGTTCATAATTTCACATACCTAAAATTTTTTTTGAAATTATACCTAAATTAATATCTATTGGGACGCTTGTTCTTTTTCTTGGGAGTTCTATCATACTTTAAAAAGGAGATAAATATAGCGATCAAGATCAAAGTAGCTACTATCTCATAGCCTATAAGCCAGACTATAAAAAAAGCGTTCATCTCCAGAAGCATAAAGTTATCGTAACTTCCGCCCGCTATAAAAAAGAAGAGGAAAATCGCTCCGGTTATGTATGGGACACTCAAGAAATAGAGAGTGTAAAATATCCCCTCATACCCTTCAACTACAAAAAGATGGTCGCTGAAATCGACTTTTTGCGAAGCGAACGACGGTATTGCCTGGAGTTCCTGCTTTTGAGAACGAGCCTGCTTATAACTCTTTTCTCTGACTAATTGATTATAGTACATCTGATTGTTTCTGTGGTTGTTTGGGTCTCTTTTAGTATCCATTGTCGGCTCTTTTCGCACCTAAGATCAAAATAATAATTCACTGTAGCAAATCAATATTTTATAACTAAACATAATAACAGAAATTATTTTTAAATCTGTTTAAATCTTTACTGAAAGAGCCTTACAGGGTTTATATGAAATGATTTTTGCGTAACTTCAAATATCAGTTCATCGTTTACGCGCCCTATCGTATAACCTTTTTTGATCTTTTTGCCTTTTTGGATATCTGGAGCTATTTGGGATAGGTTCGCGTATATTGTATGCAGGCCGTCATCATGCTCGACTATTACTATGTTGTCAAGAACCGGTGTCTTGTCGGCAAATATTACCTTGCCGTTAAAGACCGTTTTTACCTTTGCGTTCTTCTCGCTCGGCTGAAGCGATATTGACTCGTTAAATACTTTTATACCGTAGATCGGGTCGGTGTATGTTCCATACTCTTTTGTGATCTTGTAAGGTTCAAACGGCGGAATAGTCTTTTTGCCGGTATAATTTTTTGTCTTGGCCGCCTGATAGCTGCTTCCGTGGTTTTTAACCTTTGGCAGATCGCTCTGGCTTACAATATCTTTTGCATCAAAAGCCTCTTTTCTTGCAGCCTCTTCCTGCGCCTTTTTTATCTCGTCTATCTTTATAATATTTAACTGCGAGAGAGTTTTTTTCAGCATGTCCTGCTTGTTAAAGATCTCTTGTAGCCTCTTTTTATAAGATGCCTTTGCAAGCTCAAGTTTTTTAAGCGAAGCTTCATTCTCTCTTTGGGTACGTAAGAGCTCTTTTCTTTTATCATCGATATTTTTTATGGCAGCTTCCAGCGAGCTGACCTTGGAGTTTAGAACTTCAATGTTCTTTGAGTTGTTGTAAAACTTTTCGTTAAGCTCTTTTATCTTCTCTTTTGCCGCCTGCAGCATAAGCTCCAAGACTTCGTACTCCATCATAGACTCAGCACTTGCACTATACTCCTCTTCAAGTATAATGGAGAGCGAGACGCTTTGAGCTATGGTAAAGACCAGCTCCTCTTCAAGTTCCTGAGTCTCTTTTTGCAGATTCTGCTGGGAATGTTTGAGCGCTTCAAGCTCTTTTGAATTCTCACCGTAACTCCCCTCTTTCTCTAAGAGCTCCTCTTTCAACTGCTTTAGACGCTCCTGCTGCCCAGAGATCTCTTTTCTCTGCTTAATGATAGCCTGAGCGGTTTCGTTCATCTTTTTGTTTATCTCTTGCTGCGTTTTTGCATAAGAGCTTATTTCTGAACTTGTCTTTGCTATTTTTGCATCGACACTAGTCTTTGCTTCTAGGTAGAGGTATGCCAATGAAAAAAGTAAAAGTAAACGGATCATGCCTCTTCTTTATGCCCCAAAACTATTAAGGAGGCAAGCAGGATAGATATGGACATAGCGACTCCCAAGATAAGCATAAAATCATCAACCTGATCAAATATGACTATGCTTATCCCAATATTGTTAAGCTGCTCTAAGACCAGCGGTGAGGATGAGAGATACATAAAGACCCCAAAAGCAAGAAAACTTGCAATTAGCGCATCCACGATAGCAAGCCTGAACAGCACCGCCGAACGAAGCCACAAAGCTGCGCCGAATAGCCCCATAATGCTCATTCTCTCATTATGTTTATACTGCCATATCCTAAGCTCTTTGATTATCAGTAAAACAGTTACCACAAGCACTACAACGGCAAAGAGTGCCACAACGTTCTTAAAGAGCATGAGAAGTTTGTAGGTAGTATCGTGCGTATGCGAAAAATCTTCCACTTTTTTTATTGAACTGTTTTTAAGCAGGTCGCTTCTTAGCTCTTTTACCTCGGCAGGAGTCGGATAACGGGTTAAGCTCAGTTTATAAAATTTAGGCAGAGTCAGTTTTAAGAGCTCGACATTTGAACTCTTCATATCACTGCTGAGCCTCTCTATTACAGAGTCAGGCGAGAGCTCTTTGGCATCTGCGATCATGCTGTTTATTGCCAATATTTCGCTGTTTTGAAGCTCTTTCTTGCTGACTGCTATAACGGAGTAGTTCTTTGCAAGATTAACTTTATACGCCTCTATGGAGCGTTCGGCTATAAGATAAGCCTGCATTGAAAAAAGTATGCTTAGCAGCGCTATTACGAGTGAGAAGTGATTTTTAACAGACTTCATGAATGCTCCCATACTCTATATGAAAATGTTTGTAGTCTACATTAAGCGTTTTTGGAATGTTATGCGTCACGACGATAACTGTAGTGTTGAGCTGAGTGTTCGCACCCTCCAAGAGGTTCCAGATAAGCTGTGAAGAGTACTCATCAAGGTTACCCGTAGGCTCATCCGCCAAGATCAAAACAGGATTATGCGCAAGCGCTCTTGCCATTGCGACTCTCTGCTGCTCTCCACCGCTTAGCTCTAATGGAAACTTGCCCGATTGGTGGTTAAGTCTTACATGTTTTAGAAGCTTGTCCACCTGATTGTTTGCAACGCTCTTTACGTAGCCGTTGATAAGAAGCGGGAGCATAATATTCTTGTCAATCGTCCACTCTTTAACAAGCTTGTAGTCTTGAAATACTATCCCGATGTGGCGTCTTAAAAAATTTAGTCTTGAGCGAGATACGCCTCTAAGTTCGACTCCTCCTACTATAAGAGAGCCGTTTTTTGGCTTCAGCGCTCCGTAAAGCGATTTCAGAAGCGTTGACTTGCCGCTTCCGCTAGCCCCTGTTATAAATACAAAATTTCCAGAGTCAATTGAAAAATTGACCTTGTTGATAATTGTCTCACTGCTAGAGTATGCCAGGGAGAGATCTTTGGCTACTATAACTTTATCCATGAAGCACCTTATTTAAAAATTGATGTGCGATCAGATTGCTTTTTGATCTTAGAGGAAGCGCAGGATAGTAGTGAGCTTCTTTGCCTCTGATAACTACGTAAAGATGTTCGGGCTTGTCAAAGCTCCCCATCGAGATGCGCACCATTGCGCCGTCTTTTAGGCTGTATGTTCTCTCAAAATGTATAAATCCGCCATCGAACTTTTGCACTTTTTTATGAAGCTCTAAAATCTCTTGGCTTGAGAGGTTTACATCAAGCAGGTCAAAATTCCCCTCCAGCTCCAACTCCGGCGACTCTTCATCATTTATCATGATCAGATCATAGATGTTCTTCTCCATCTTTCTCCATCTGTCCTCGTACTTGCTCGTTACCGCAATATCTCTGTTTTTATTTATATGAAGCGTAGTTCTGTTAAATGCAATAAAGGTCTCGTATGAGTAGGCGTAGTAGTTCTCGCTGTCTGTACGAAGCTCAAGCGTTCCGCCGACTTTGAGTATGCGTCTTGCCTCCTCTATAAAAGTAGTGGAGATAACTCTTCTGTGAGGTTTTTTATCCCACGGAACCGGAAAATGGACATATATCTTACCCACTATGTTTGAAGGGACAAGCTCCATAAAAAGCCTTGCGTCGTAACTAAGAAGAAGAATATTGTCAAGCTTTTTAATGGCTATCTGTTTTAAAACCTGCTCAATTGATGGATGGTGTATCTCAATGCCGATAAAAAGCACTTCTGGATTGCTTATGGCCTGGTGCAGAAGATGTCGCCCCGAGCCGAAACCCACCTCTATCCTTATCTCCTTCTCTTTTGGAAAATTCTCGGCAAAGTAGCTTATATCTTTTAGAGCCGTTACTTCCTGAAGATGGATATTTTTTTGATTTTGCGGCACATTGGAAGAGAGCACCTCTAAAGAGGCCTTTTTTGCGTATGTTAAAAGCGCTTTGTGGACATTGTATATAGAAGCTGGTTTTGTAAGCTTGTCTACTTTTAGAAGATTTCTCCCCTCCTCCTCTTTTAAGAGCAAAAAGAAGTCGTCGTCTTCCACAGTAACGGAAATAAGCTTCTCCTCTTTGTGATTAGCATTATCTGCTATAAAATTGAAAGAGACTCCATCACTAACTGATGGAAACTCTATCTCCTTAAACTCTTTTATATGTAGATGCGGCATTCATTCTCGTTTTAATTAAAATCTTGTACTGGTACTATTATGTCTTGTTTTTCTTCTGCTATGTTCTCATAACTGTTCTGAGAAGGGATCTTCTCTTTGGAGTTTATTGAGTTTATGATCGTTTTTTCTTCGATCTTAAGCTCTATCTCGATGCTCGGCTCTGATTTTATGCCGTTTACATCGACCGAGAATACTCTGTAGTAGTAAGTTTTGCCGGCTTCTATCTCCGAGTCTATGAACTGCGAGCCTTTGATGTTTTCAAAATCTTCGATAGAGCTCTCTATAAGGCTTTTCTTGTATCTTTTTTGTACGCTGTAGCTCTTAACTCTTTCATCGGAATTGTTCCATGAGAGAACCACTTTGCCCTCAATAAGCTTTGCCTCCACCATCGATGGCGTGCTTGGTTTGTTCAGAGTCTTTCCGAGAGCCGAGTGGTTGCTATGAACGCTCTCGAGCTTATCTTTGTCAAAAACGCTCACTCTGTAGAAGTACTCTTTTCCATCCTCTTCTACCAGATCTACATATGAGTTGTTTTTGGTATCTATTACCATGTTGTAGCTTCCATTGATGGCAGAAGATCTGTAGACTCTGTATACCAGAAAATCGGGAGTCTCACTCTTCTCCCACTTTATCTCTATTCTTCTTGGAAGGTCTGTTGAAGCAGTAATACGCGTTATCTCTTTTGGAAGCTCTTTTGTAACTACCTTTACCTCTTGGCTAGGGTTTGATAGAAGGTTGTCAAAAGTGAGCGCGCGAATACGATACTTGTATGTAAAGTTATCTTTTAGGTTTTTGTCTATGTACTCTGCATTAAGTCTTCCCTCTACGGTCGCTATATCTTTCCAGCTGTCCTCTTCAAGTGTTTTTCTTTGAATGATGTAGGACTTTACCTTTTGATTGACATGCGGTCTCCAGATGATCTTCGCACTTCTTGGCATGCTCTCGATACTGTGTATCCAGCTCACGGACTCCAAAGGAGGAAGAGACGCAATTGTTGTCACATCGCTCTTTCTTGATTCAGCTTTTTCGCTAAATGTCTTAAAGTAGTAGCCGTACTTTGAGCTTGCTTTTATGTTGGTGTCGAGATAGTGTGTAGCAAAACGGTTCTCAACCGTATCATAGTACTCGTTTTGGTTCTCTTTGACATCATCAAGGTTTATTTTGTAGATATAAATACCCTGTACACGAGGATCTTCTATACGTTCCCACTCAAGCGCTATGGCATTAATATCAACAATAGTTCCATTTTTTGTAAGCTTTACCGTTGGCAGAGATTCATCTATGACCGCATCTTTTTTCGGCGTAGGCTTTATGGCACAACCGCTAAGAATCAGCAGAGAAGCCGTGCATAATGTAACTAGTGTCCATAACTTCATTTATTTGCTCCGTGTTGAATTTTCTGTTTATGTAGTCCATCATCTGTGCATCAGGCAGCACTGAGAACGTGACTCGCTCTTTACTCGTAGGATGAGTAAAGTATATTATGTACGCATGTAGCAAAATGCGTTCCGATTTCTCTTGTTTTGGGCTTTGTGCATAGATATGGTCGCCGATGATATGACGGTTCATGCTCTCGAGATGAACACGTATCTGATGTGTTCTCCCTGTAGAAAGCTTGCATGCGACAAGCTGGTTTTTTTCATCTTTGCTAAGTGCCAGATTTTTAAAGAGCGTCTTTGCATATTTGCCATGCTCAAGACAGGCCATCTTCAGCCTGTTGTGAACACTTCTGGCAATAGGAAGCTCTATCTCCGTAATATCCTCTTTAAGAGGTGGATTGATGACTGCAAGATAATATCTTCCCATGCTTTTATCCTGAAGCTGCTCAGACAAAAACTCGTGTGAAGCATTGTTCTTTGCTATAACCATAGTTCCGCTTGTCCCTTTATCGAGTCTGTGAACTATACCGTGGCGCTCCTCTCCGCTTATTGTGGAGAGCCTAATGCCCTTATGCTTAAGCCAATCGACCAGAGTAGCCTCTCTCACGCTTGGTGCAGGATGAACGGTAAGACCGCTTGGCTTGTTTATGACCAGAACGTCATCATCTTCGTAAAGTATCTCTACATTGAAATCAATATCAAGCGCCTCTTTTACTTCTGGTTCGGGAAAAGTGACCTTGACTACCTGGTTCTCTTTGAGTTTTACGCCGCTTCGAGAGACCAACTTGCCGTCTACCTCCACACACTCTTTTTTGATCAAGTTTGCTATTTGTGAGCGGCTCTGCCCTATGTGGGAGGTCAAAAACGTGTCAAGACGCTCAGGACCTGTGCAAACATAACTCTGTGTATTATTCATATATTATTAACCTTTATGATACAATTTCTAAAATTTTATGGAGTTTCAAATTTGTGGAGAATTGATAAGCGTATTTTAGCACAATTTGATTTTTTTTCTATTATCCTCATAATTCCGCTTGTAATCACCTCCCACTGGCTCATTGATGAAGTCGTTCCCGCTCTTGCACAAAAACAGATGGCATACGTCGGTATCTCCGTATTGGTCTTTTTGGGTGTATTTTTACTCCCTATCCGAAGGATGAGCTGGGTTATCCCGCTCGTATACTGGATAAATATAGCGCTTCTTTTGGCGGTCGAGTTTTTCGGTCATGCAAGGCTTGGAGCGCAGAGATGGATAGAGATACCGTTTATCAATGCCACCATTCAGCCCTCAGAGTTCGTAAAACCTGCGCTTATTTTAATGCTTGCATATCTTATTCATAAAAATCCTCCCCAAATAGAGGGTTACAAAATAAAAGAGTTTCTAAAGATAAGTTTCTACATACTGCTTCCGTTTATACTTATCGCAAAAGAGCCGGATCTGGGCACTGCCCTTGTTCTTCTGCTTATAGGCTACGGCATACTTTTTTTTGTTGGAGTCCACTGGAAGATATGGGCTGTTATTGTAGGAGCAATTCTTCTGCTTTCTCCTATCGCCTACAAATTTCTGCTGCATGATTATCAAAAAACAAGGATCAAGGATTTCCTAAGTGAAAAACCCTCATACCATGTCCAGCAGTCTATTATCGCAATAGGCTCGGGAGGATTTACGGGAAAGTCCAAAGATGAAGCGACACAGACACAGATGCGCTTTCTGCCGATATCCACGAGTGACTTTATATTTGCTTTTCTTGTTGAGAGAAGCGGATTTTTGGGAGCTCTGGGGATTATTCTTATATATGTGATGCTTATTTTGCATCTCTTTAGTCTTAGCATCTTTTACAACGACTACTATATAAAGGTTGTCACAATAGGAATCTCGTTTATGATCTTTATCTACATGGGTGTGAATATCTCAATGACCATAGGTTATGCACCTGTCGTTGGTGTTCCTCTGCCTATGTTTAGTTACGGGGGAAGCAGTTTTCTAAACTTTATAATTCTGTTTGCGATAATGCAGAATCTTATTACGTTCAGATATAAAGATATGTATGACGGACGTGGGACAAAGAGCTTTTTATAAGTGATTTTTTAAAAAGGTAGTGGCGCGGTGGACGGGACTCGAACCCGCGACCCCCTGCGTGACAGGCAGGTATTCTAACCAACTGAACTACCACCGCGCATTGAAGAGTTGTTTCTAAAAGAGTTTTTAAAAACTTGTTTTTTGTATTAGACAAGGCAAATTTTAATGAAGCATAGTGAACTATGCGAATTGAAATTTAACGCAGTATAATCAAAAAAATGGTGGGCACTACTGGACTCGAACCAGTGACATCTACCTTGTAAGGGTAGCGCTCTACCAACTGAGCTAAGCGCCCTAAAAAAGTGGCGCGGTGGACGGGACTCGAACCCGCGACCCCCTGCGTGACAGGCAGGTATTCTAACCAACTGAACTACCACCGCTTTTTTAGTATATATGGTGTCCTGTGATGGATTCGAACCATCGGCCACATCATTAAAAGTGACGTGCTCTACCAGCTGAGCTAACAAGACATTTTCCTCTATTTGTTAAGAGGTCGAAATTATAGGCAAATAGGTTTTAATTGTCAAGATAAAAAGAGATAAATTTTAAAAAAACATCTCTTTGTCTATTAATAGCAACATCTTGATTGCATAAAGGACACTTTGGTGCTGAATATAGTTTCTGTCTCCGTTTAAATTCAAACGGCTCTCTTGATGTTTTGTTTTAGTTCTTATGCCGACATAGACGGTTCCTACGGGTTTATATTTTGTTCCGCCGCTATCGCCCGCAACCCCGCTTATGGATATGGAGTAGTCGGCTTCACTGACACTCAGCGCACCCTCGCTCATCTCCGCTACGACCTCACTGCTAACCGCGCCGTACTCTTCAAGCGTTTTTATATTTACGCCAAGCCAGCTCTCTTTGATCCTGTTTGCGTATGTGACCAAGGAGCCTTCTACTATTTTTGACGCACCGTTGTTCTTTGTGAAGTAGTAGCTCAGAAGCCCGCCGGTGCAGCTCTCTGCAAAAGTGATCTTTTTATTGTTGGATGAGAGTCTTTCTATAATGTAAGTGATTATATTGGTCGCGGCGATTATTCTATTTGGCAGAAGCTGCTTTGCAGAGCCTATAAATTTGGATATATTTCCATACTTCTTGCTTCTTATCTCAATTCTCAGCCATCCCTCTATAAGGTTTACTATATCAATTTTTAGATCATACATCTGTGCAATAGGAGCGAGCATCGCTACCGCGCTCTCCCTATCCTCTTCAAAAAGGTGGATGGTCGCGCTTGACTCTTCAAAATCAAATAATATCTCTGGAAGTTTTTGCATCTCATCCACGTGCATAACGTTTGTAACGGAGTTTTTGTACTCCAAGAGGTAGCTTCCCTCTTCAAATATGCAACTGTTTGAGGGTATAAGCATCTCATCTTTTAGTATCTGGTTATCGCTTGTTACGGTACAGAGCAGTTTTCCAACCGTAGAGAAGTGCTGTTTTGAAGTAACTATAATGTATCTGTTTGCTTGGTGAAGCTCTTTTTCAAGGTATAAAAAAAGTGAATTATCGCTCTCTTTAAAAAAAGTTATCGAGTCTATAAAATCTGTTTTTTGCTCAATTTTTCTGATTATATACTCTCTTAGAGGAGTGTTGTATATAAATTTATTGCCGATTAACAAAAGATGGAGTTTCATCGCGTAAATAGCCTTTTTGCAAAAATAATTCCCTCCATTATAACACTGTTTTTGCGATTTAAAGTAGCTTTTAAAGGCTTCAAGGATATAATGCAAAAATTTTTACACGATTTGGGACATACATGGATTACAAAGATACGCTACTTTTACCGACTACTAAATTTGAGATGAGAGGCAATCTTATCAACAACGAACCAAAAAGATACGCTTCTTGGGATGAGAAGAGAGTATACGAGAAGATGAAAGCCAACCGCAAAGATGCTAAAAGTTTTACTCTTCACGACGGTCCTCCATACGCAAACGGCAATACGCACATCGGTCATGCACTCAACAAGATCTTAAAAGATATAATCATAAAACATAACTATTTTAACGGCAGATCGGTGCGTTTTACTCCGGGCTGGGATTGTCACGGTCTTCCGATCGAGCAGCAGGTAGAGAAAAAAGTAGGCGGCAAACAGAAAAAAGAGCTTCTTGGTGCTGCAAAAGTAAGAGAACTTTGCCGTGCCCATGCGTCTGAGTTTGTCGATATCCAAAGAGAAGAGTTTAAAAAGCTGGGCATCATCGCCGACTGGGAAAACCCATATGTCACGATGGACTACAAGTTTGAAGCAAACATCTACCGCACACTTTGCAACGTTGCAAAAAAAGGACTTCTAATCGAGAGAAGCAAGCCCGTGTTCTGGTCATGGGCTGAGAGAACCGCTCTTGCAGAAGCCGAAGTCGAGTATGAGGACAAAGAGGATTACTCGATCTTTATCGCATTTGAACTTGAGCCTGAGGCAAAAGCAAAACTCTCTATAGACTCAAAAGCGGCTCTTGTCATCTGGACGACAACTCCATGGACGATACCTGCAAACACGGGGATATCGCTCAATCCTGAAGAGGAGTACGTTTTAACGACAACTGGTTACATCGTTGCCAAAAAACTTCTTGAGTCACTAAAAGAGCAAGGCATCTTAAGCGGCGAAGTTGCTAAGACTTTTCATGCAAAAGAGTTTGAGAATCTTCTCGCACTCAATCCGCTAAACGGCAGAACTTCCCGCGTAGTTTTAGGAGAGCATGTTCTGGTTGAAAACGGTACAGGGTGTGTCCACACGGCTCCGGGACACGGTGAGGACGACTACCGCATAGGTCTTGTTTATGACCTTGAAGTCGTTATGCCTGTAGATGAGACTGGATGCTATGACAATACTATTATTAGAGACAGCCTTATCCCGAATGCAGAGGAGTTTGTGGGGCGTCATATCTTCAAAGCAAACGAGGACCTTATAGAGCTTATGGGCAGTAGCGTTATACACGTCTCAAAGTTTAAACACTCATACCCGCACTGTTGGAGAAGCCACACGCCTTTAATTTTCAGAGCTACAAAACAGTGGTTTATCAGCGTAGACGGCACTCCAAAAGATGAAGATAAGACACTGAGACAAATCGCTCTTGATGAAGTGGAGAAGACTCTTTTTTACCCTCAAAGCGGTAAGAACAGGCTAAAGTCTATGGTCGAGAACCGTCCGGACTGGTGTATCTCACGCCAGAGAGACTGGGGTGTTCCGATAGCATTTTTCAGAGTAAAAGAAACGGGCGAAGTCCTTCTTGATGAGAAGGTATTGAACTTTACGGCGATGGTATTTGAGATGCACGGAAGCGATGCATGGTACTCTATGCCGACAGAGCAGCTGCTCTACCCGGGTGCCGGGTACAGCGCGGACGAACTTGAAAAAGTAACTGACATCTTAGATGTCTGGTTTGACAGCGGCTCAACTTGGTACTCAGTTCTAAAATCACGCAACTATGACGCAGGCGAGTTTCAGGCAGACCTCTACGTTGAGGGAAGCGATCAGCACCGCGGCTGGTTCCAGTCATCTATGTTCTTGAGTGCGGCGGTAGAACATAAGGCGCCATACAAAGGAGTCCTTACTCACGGTTTCACGGTTGATGAAAAGGGCGAGAAGATGTCTAAGTCAAAAGGCAACGTTGTCGCACCCGAGAAGGTCTTAAAAGAGTACGGAAGCGAAATTTTACGTCTTTGGGTTGCTTCAAGCGACTATCAGGGAGACCTCAAGATCTCTGATGGCATCCTAAAACAGACGGCGGAGAACTACCGTAAACTGAGAAATACTTTTAGAATTATGCTTGCAAACATAAACGACCTAAAAGCGATAACTCCTTATGAGGAGATGGGCGAGCTTGACAAGTGGATACTCGGCGAAGCAAAAGAGGTATTTGACGCGGTTCACAAATCATTCAGTGGCTATAACTTCGTTCACGGTATGAGCCTTCTTAATAACTTTATCGTAAACGAGTTAAGCGGAATCTACATCGACATCACAAAAGATTCTCTCTACTGTGACGGCAAAGATGACGCGAAGAGAAACGCAAGCCAGAGCGCGATGGCTATCATTGTCAAGTCGCTTCTTGGGCTGATCGCACCAATACTTACTTATACGGCGGACGAGATCGTAGAGAACGCTCCTGCGATCATCAAAGGCGACAAAGAGGACATCTTTGATTTTGTATATGAGAGCATAGAAGACGTAAGATCTGAGTTCAATGTTGATTATATGTTTGCTGCAAGAGAGAGTTTTTACGAGAAAGTAGATGCTCTTAAAAAAGAGAAAGTCATAAAAAACACTCTTGAACTTGTACTCTACACAGAGTCGCAAAGTGTTCTTAAGATGGACAAAACAGAGGCTGAGGACTGGTTCGTGGTCTCTGGTGTAATTGAGGGCGAGACATCTGCAGAGCTTGGAACATTTATTGTAGAGGGCGATACGTTCATCATAGCAAAAGCCACAAAAGCAAAATGCCCAAGATGCTGGAAATACCAGTCAGAGAATGAAGAGAGCACTTGCCCTAGATGTTCAAAGGTTTTAAATGCCTAATTTCTCTGAACCTGTAACTTTTACATTTATTGCAGCTACCGTAGCTGTGATATTTGTCATGGTTGGCATCGGAATAGCCCTCGTCAAACTGGGAAAAAAATCTACAAACCCAAATAATCAATAGCTATATCATTAATATTTTTTTATAAGATAATGTTTTTATTCAGCCTATATATGCTACAGTAATTCCTATATGAATAGTTGTCTGCTCGCATAACAAGCGGACAACAGGGGCACGGACCAAATATATGACGACTGAGCAACTACTGATATTGGCGATTCTGGCTGTTACGATGGCAATGTTTCTGTGGGGCCGTTGGCGTCACGATATGGTTGGTGCTACTGCACTGCTGGCGTGTGTAGTTGTTGGACTTGTACCGCCGTTAGAAGCGTTTGCGGGATTTGGTCATCCTGCCGTTATTACCGTTGCCTGTGTATTGGTGCTAAGCCGCGCTCTGCAGATTTCAGGTGTGGTGGATGCACTGACTCGTACAGTCTTGCCATCGCAAGCGGGAGTAATGCTGAGCATGACATCGCTGATCGGGCTTGGAGCGGTGCTCTCTGGCTTTATGAACAACATCGGAGCGATGGCACTGTTAATGCCTGTAGCGCTACAGATGGCGAAGCGTTTGAACCTAACTCCAGGCCAGACACTTATGCCGCTGGCTTTTGGTACTATCCTCGGTGGCATGACAACGATGATCGGCACACCTCCAAATATGATCGTCGCCGGTTTTCGTGCCGAGACTGCCTCAGAGGGCTTCTCTATGTTCGACTTCACACAGGTTGGAGTTGTCGTTGCCGTGGCAGGATTGGCCTTTATTATCTTGCTGGGTCAACGCCTTATTCCCGCACGCAAGCAAACCGGAGTCGAAGGGTTCGAATCAGGAGCCTATATCACCGAAGCACGTGTAGTTGACGAGAGCAAAGCAGTAGGCATGACCCTGCATGAAATCGAAGCGGCACTTGATGAGAACGACACACAAGTCATCGGTATGGTTCGTAACGATGTCCGCCTTAGTGTACCAAACCAGTGGCGCAAAATAGTTGCAGGGGACATACTCATACTAGAGGCAGAGGCTGAAACCCTTGCCGATGCCCTCTCCACACTTGGGCTTAAGCTCGAAGAAGCCGTACAGCCTGCAGAAAAAGAAGAAACAGAAAAAGAAGAAACAGAGAATATCGACAAAGATGAGGGCGAGGAAGAGACTCAAGAGGAGAAAGAAGATACCGCGACCTCAGATGAGATCGTATTGAGGGAACTTGCCGTTCTGCCAGATTCCTACCTTATCGGACGCTCAGCTAGCAACATTCAGCTGCGAACACGCTACAGCCTGAACCTGCTTGCCCTCTCACGTCGTGGTCAACTCTCCATCAGACGCCTGCGCACAGCCCGCATTGAAGCCGGCGATCTGCTGCTGATGCAGGGCTCGCCTGAAGCGGTCTCGGAATTTGCCTCCGACTACAGCTGTGTACCACTGGCACAACGCGATCTGCGCATCCCCGACAAGAGCAAGATATGGAAAGCAGGCATAATCATGGCGATGGCTGTTGGTGTCGCTGCTCTGGGTCTGTTACCGGCGTCAATATCGTTTGCCATGGGCGTACTGGCATCTATGGCACTTCGGACAGTACCGCTGCGCGATGTCTATGAGTCCATAGACTGGCCGGTAATAGTGTTGCTTTCAACCCTCATTCCTGTGGCTGGTGCAATGGAGTCTACCGGCACCGCCGATCTTATCGCACGCTTGATCATCGAAAAAGTCGCCTACGGCAATGCCGTGATCGGTCTGACACTAATTCTTGTTATTACCATGTTCCTCTCCGATATGATGAACAACGCCGCCACCGCAGCGGTAATGTGCCCCATCTCCATCGGTACGGCGAGCGCACTTGGTGTCAATGCCGACTCTTTTTTAATGGCAGTGGCGATCGGCGCCTCATGTGCATTCCTCACCCCTGTCGGCCACCAGAACAATACGCTTATACTTGGTCCGGGCGGCTTTAGGTTTGGTGACTACTGGAAGCTTGGGCTGCCGCTGGAGATTCTTATTGTTGTTATAAGTATTCCAATGTTGCTAGTTGTGTGGCCGCTGTGATTGAGCGCAGAATTAAAAACAAAGTCTAAAAATCCAGAGTAGGACTTTAACTCTAAAAAGTAGAGATTCACTCTCAGGCTTCATCTTTTTACTTCCATTTTCAACTCCTCACTTAAGCTACATCATGTATGTTATGTATTTTTTTTAATAATTAACACACATTTGATATGTAAGTTATTTTTATTTTTTTAAGTTAATATCTATATAATGTGTTTGAATAAATAGTTAGCGTACAATACATAAGGGGAATGATTTGTCAAACACAAAAGAAGAAGTAAAAGAAGAAATCGATTATCAATCTTTTTCAGATTTTTTAGAAAGCACTCCACCTAACCAACTTATTTACATTTCTAATTTAGTTAAAGTTTCTGGTCCGAGTTTTGCATTAGAGTATGAAATAAAAAAACCTGAAATACAATTACATTGTGAAGATGAACGTTGTAATGGCATACGTTTTTTTAGATGTGTAACATCCAATCCTATTGAAATTGGTATGACTGGTTATCGCTTTTTTTATCTAACTTATCGTTGTTCAAATTGTCAAAAAACAGAGAAAACATTTTCTATTGCTGCTAAAGTTATTGATGAAGGAGAAGAAAAAGGTGAGTGTTATAAATTTGGTGAATTGCCAACCT
>NZ_JAVEUF010000023.1:0-21039 GCF_034005705.1 Sulfurimonas sp.
GCTCTTCCGATCTTTTATGCGAACTTTTTCTGATCCTCTCCTTGCTGCTAACGTATTTTTCTTCCGCATTGAGATGAACATCAGAGAGTTTGACACCCTGCTCATCAAGTATGTTTTTCCACTCTGCCGAACTGTGCGTCTCTACAAAAATTCTGCTGCTCAAGTGGCATACCCTACACTCTTTTAAGTAGACCAGCTGACCTTTAAAGGTCGATACCGCGCACAAAGAAAAAGGGAACAAGAAACAAAAACAACAAAATAGACAAAATAGCCTATGAGAAAAAATAGTGCTACTCGTCATATTCGTGAATCTCTCTTAAAATCTCATTTTGTCTTTTGACGATAAATTGGTTTAGTTTTGAACTATCTTCACTGTTTGCCGAGATCAAAAATACGATCTTTAGAATGTTTCCGTTATCGCTTACGGTTTTTAGATATTTCAAGTTTAGGTGCAGCTCGCTCTCCTCCAGAAAAAGTTTTAGAAATTTTCTCTCTTTTAAAAACTCCTCCTCTTCGCTGCTGTTTATCTTGATACTGATACCTTTCATAGAGACATCATATACTTCAAACTCCCTACCACCTGTTTTTGCTATGGTGCTTCTGCTTAACTTGACCCTTAGTCCGTCTCTTAGATGCACATCCTCTTTTGAGAGGTAAAAGTTTTTTATAGTAAATACGTTTTTATCGCTCTTGACCACCTCTCCGTGCAGCACAGAGGTCCCTTTTTTCGTATTTACTATAAGCAAGATGTCACTTCTCTCCAGAAGGGAGATTCGATGCTTTGGCTCTACTATGACCTCTATGGAGTCCATATTTACTCTTATTATCTTTCCGTAGTTTTTTAATGGAACGCCCTTGTAAAGCGTCATCACCTTTACTTTTTTTACATTGTTTAGTTTGAAAAGTTTGGCAACTTTTTCGTCAATATCCGCTTTTTTGCTTGCATTTGCACCATCAAGATGTACTTTCTGGGCTATAGAGTCGTTAATGCGGGCAAATGTAAAGACATCGTAATCTTCATACCGGCTGTGCTCTATCTGGATGCGTTTTGTTCGTGTGTCGAAGTAGTCGTGATTGATTAAAAATAAGAAGAGGTCTTGCTCATCTTTGACGTCAAGTATCTTGACTATGAGTTCGACTGCATTTTTTGTACTAAAGTACCCGATGCTCAATACATCCAGGATATGTTGGTTTATAAACTCTACTTTTTGGTTTTTAAATATCATAACCCCTGTCGGCAAGATATTAAAAATCGAAAAATCTTTCATTGTTCAGCCTTTAAATCGCCTGCAAACCGTTTGAATGCAGGCAAGAGTTAAACGCAGAGACTATTTTACTTTTTCTAAGTATTCACCCTCTACAGTATTTACTTTGATCGTATCACCCTCTAAAACGTGGTAAGGAACCTGCACAACAGCACCCGTTTCAAGAGTAGCAGGTTTTTTGCTTCCGCTTGAAGTGTCCCCTTTGAAGTTTGGAGGAGTCTCCGTAATTACAAGCTCCATAACTTCAGGAGCAGTTACGGTGATAGCCTTTCCTTTGTAGAATACTATATCAACGTTTATACCGTCTTTAAACCATTTTGACGCATCATCACACTGCTCATAGCTAAGTCCAAGCTGCTCATAGCTCTCATTGTCCATAAACTGGTACTGCTCACCGTCATCGTAAAGATACTGCATAGTTTTGTAAGTTATCTCAGGAACTTCAAACTTATCTCCGGCGTGAACAGTTTTATCGACAACTTTGCCGTTTAAAAAACTCTTAACCTTCATACGAACAAACGCCGCGCCCTTACCCGGTTTAACATGTTGAAACTCTACCACTCTATATGGGACTTCGCCTATGATCAAGCGAACGCCTTTTTTGATATCACTCATACCTACAGTTGCCATTAAAACACCTTGATAAAATATTTTTTTAAAATTTTACACTAACTGGACTTAAGAAAATATCTAACAGATGAGAATTATTAAGTTATCTAATTATTGGAACAGAAAAAAGCTGTTACAAAAATAGATATCTCCGTAAGATGCTATAATTTCAAAAATCTATACGCTTTAGGAACCTACGATCTATGGAATTTACTTTAGAAGCCACCTCAAAAAACGCCCGCGCCTGCACGATAAAAACTGCCCACTCGACCATAAAGACACCTGTTTTTATGCCTGTTGGAACGGTGGGGAGTGTTAAAGCTCTGGATATGGAGGATGTATTGGACCTTTTGGGTGCAGAGATAATTTTGGCAAACACCTACCACATGTACCTTCGTCCCGGAGATGAGACTGTTGCAAAGATGGGCAAACTTCACGGCTTTACTACATATCCGAAGAGTTTCTTAACCGACAGCGGCGGTTTTCAAGCATTTAGCCTAAGTGACATATCAAAAGCCTCACAAGAGGGCATAGAGTTTAGAAGCCATATAGACGGTAGCAAACACTTCTTTACTCCAAAAAAGGTCATCGACATTCAGCACAATCTGGGCTCGGACATCATGATGATCTTAGATGACCTCGTCGCACTTCCTGCAACGCAGGAGCGCATCGCTCTAAGCATTGAGAGAACCACGGCATGGGCGAAAGAGTCCATCGAGTACTTCAGGGCAAAACAAAAAGAGGGAGTCGGTGTAGAGCAAAATATATTTGCCATTATCCAAGGCGGAACGGATAAAGCTTTTAGAACAAAGAGTGCGCGTGAGCTTTGCGAGCTCGACTTTGACGGTTTTGCAATAGGCGGGCTTAGTGTTGGAGAGGCAAATCAGGATATGTACGATACGGTTGAGCACACCGTGCAGTATATGCCCAAAGATAAACCTCGCTATCTAATGGGTGTGGGAACTCCCGAAGATCTCATAGAGAACATCGAGCGAGGCATAGATATGTTTGACTGTGTTATGCCAACCAGAAATGCAAGAAACGGAACGCTCTTTACATCATTCGGAAGGCTGAACATCAAAGGTGCGGCCTATAAAGAGGATGATGCTCCGGTAGATAGCGAGTGCGAGTGTCTAACATGCAAAAGATACTCAAGAGCCTACCTCAACCATCTCTTCCGTGCCCGTGAGATAACATACTTCAGACTTGCAACTATTCATAACCTGCATTATTACCTGAATCTTATGAGAGAGGCCAGAGAAGCGATCTTAGAGGACAGGTTTGCTGAGTTTAAAGCGGAGTTTTACAGTAAAAGAAGTTAAAAAACACACAACCCTTTCATAACTCATACTTACTCACTGAGGCTTCACGGTGGGTACCCCAAAATTAAAGATTTTGACCCTTCCGTTGCAGAATCGTTCGTTTCGTATGGTTTTGAAACTATTTTTCAGAAATTGTTAAAAATATTACAGGCTATGCTCTTTTTTATATTTTATAAGAATAGCGTAAGCCTCATCTTTTAACAACAGCTTCTCTTTTTTAAGAGTCTCTACCTCTTTGTCAGTCAATACCAACTCGCCGTTCTCAGCTTTTGTTATCTTATTGTCAAGCTCGTTATGCTTGTCAAAAATTCTTAAAAAGTGTGCGTTTGCAGCACTGTTCTCTTTCATATGTGTAATAATGTCTCTGTATTCGTGTAACATTTTTTATCCTTAATTTTTTTTGGAATCTTATCACATTATCAGTTAAAAATCTTCTCAACTCTTCCGTAAAGCTCTTCGCCGCAATACAAAGAGAGTTTCTCATCCATCATAACTTTCTCATCAGGATTGAACAGCATCGCATTTGCTCTGCTTCCGACCTTTATCTCCCCTGCATTCCCTCCGATTGAGAGAGATGGATTTTGCACGCATAGTCTGACAATATCTGGCATAGATATGATTCCGCTCTTTACAAGTTTGGTATAGTAGACGCTCATTGCATTTTTTAGACCCTCACAACCGTAAGCCGCATCATAAAAAGCGACCTCTTTGTTTAGAGGAGAACTTGGCTGATGAAGAGTTGTCAGTATATCTATCTTCCCCTCTTTAAGAGCCTCTTGCAAGAGTTTAAGGTCCTCTTTTGAAGAGAGAGGAGGATTTAACTTAGCTGTAGTGTTGAAGTTCTTACAAGCCTCATCGGAGCTGCTTAGATGGTGAATGGAGACCTCACAAGTAACATCTACGCCGTCTTGCTTCGCTTTGTCTATAAGGTAGATGGAGCGAGGAGATGCGATCGCTTTGAAGAGTATTTTGATCTTAAAGTGTCTGGCAATCTCTATCATACGGGACACATGAAGCACTTCACTTAGATCTGGTATGCCGGCAAGCCCTAGTTTCGAACTTACATCGCCCTCCAGCATAACGCCGCTTGATATCAGAGAGTTGTCTTCCGCCTTGCAAAAGAGTGTTACTCCGTACATCTGGCAATACTCTGCTATCTTGATGGCAACGTCATTTTTTGCTATCGTGCTCATATATGGCGCAACTGCGCCTCTCTTTAGCAAGATGGCAATATTGCTTAGAGTATTGTCCTCTTTTAGCGTATTTAGCATGAGGTCCACTTTTGCACCCTTTAAACCATGCAAGCCGTTTTGGGCAAATTCCAGAACTATCTCGTTGTCAATTGCGGGTGTTGTATCCGGGTTTAAGACAACGTGACCTACTCCTGCACTGAGAGCTTCATCTGAGAGCGCCTTTATGTTCTTTGCATTTAAAGAGGAGTCTTGAACCCTTACGTTCGTATCCACCAAAAGAGGCATAAAGTAAAGAGAGCCTGCATCCAGTATCTCACTGCATGAAAGCCCGTCTGCCATCTCGGTTATGATGCCCTCTTCTATGCGGATATCCGTTACTCTCTCGCCGTGTATATCGCAAACTTTCGCGTTTTTTATTACCATCTACCCAACCTTTAATCTGTTAACGAAATTGTAGTGGATTATGACTTATAAATAAGATTAATCTAATAACTTTTTAATATATTTAGGCTATACTAATCCAGAGATAAAAGAAGGCGGGCCGGTTGAGATTCTCTTTAGGTACAATCAAAATTTTCATCATCGTCCTGTTTATACTACTCTACTCATCTGTCTATACGATTACTACCAACGACAGAAACTCACGCCTTGAACTCCTCCTTAATCAAGAGGTAAGCAATCTTACCCACAGCTATAAAGTCACAACCGACAGATACAGCGTTATATCGCAGATCATCAATCAAGAGGTCTTTAACAGCAGTAGAGTTTTAGAGCTCTTTTACAATGCTAAGAATACTAAAGATAAAGATGAGCTAGATATGCTTCGCACTATGCTCTACTTTGAACTTTTACCACATTTTTACAACCTAAGAGAGATAGGCGTAAACATCATTCATTTCGCTTTTGAGGAGAACAGATCATTTCTAAGGGTCCATAAAAAAGAGATATACGGAGACGATCTCTACTCAGTGCGCTACTCCTTTGCATATACCAACAGAACAAAAGAGCCTATAAGCGGCTTTGAAGAGGGAAAAGGCACACACGCTTTTAGAAATGTTTTTCCTCTCTTTTATAATGAAGAGTATTTGGGAGCTGCCGAGATATCTTTCTCGTCTCAAAGTATGCAAGACGCCATGCTTGAACTTCACGACACATACACAAACTTTATAGTCAGAAAGAGCATCTTTGATGTTGTCGAGTACAGCAATGACTTTAACTCGAACTATACGCAGAGCTTGGAGCATGAAGATTTTTTGTTTCTAAACACAAGGATAAAGAAGAGAAAGATCTTTCCGCAAACTCTTCTCTCGAACAAAGAGCTAAAAGAGGAGATAGCAAAAAATATAACACACAACAACTCCTTTTCTCTCTATACGCACCACTTAAACGACTCATATATAATCTCTTTTCTGCCTATAAAGAACATTCAAAACCAGATGACTGTGGCATACCTTGTCTCATACACAAAAAGCAAATATCTCAACAATATGATATATGAGTACATCATGATAAACGCCGCTGCATTTTTTGGGCTTATGGTTCTGCTGACGGTCATCTACTTCAATATAAAGCAGCGTATGAATCTTGAGACGATAGTAAGAGAGCGTACAAAAGAGCTGGAGAGAGAGAAGACCATTGCACAAAATGCGACAAAGGCAAAGTCACAGTTCTTGGCAAATATGTCGCATGAGATAAGAACCCCTATGAACGGCCTGATAGGCATAAGCCGTCTGCTTCTCAAAACTGACCTGAACGAGAAACAGAAAAACTACCTCGACAAGATAGATGACTCCGCCAAATCGCTTCTTGGGATAATAAACGACATTTTGGATTTCTCAAAGATAGAAGCTGGAAAGATGAAGATAGAGAGGGTTGAGTTCAACCTAAGAGAGACCATAGAAAAGGTCATATCCCCGCTTGAGATAATCGCAAACCAGAAAAACATAACTATCTCAGTGGATTATGCAAACAATGTCGGAAGTTACTTTATCGGCGATGCTCTTAGGATCTCGCAAATACTGACAAATCTGATCGGAAACGCCATCAAGTTCACTCCAAAAGATGGAAATATAAACATCTATGTAGCAAAAGCAGAGGAGTCGGTATACAGATTTAAAGTCCAAGATTCGGGCATAGGACTAAGCGCAAAGGAGCAGAAGAAACTCTTTAAGCTCTTCTCTCAGGCTGATAGCAGCACCACAAGAAAGTACGGAGGGACAGGACTTGGTCTTGCGATCTCAAAACAGCTAGTAGAGCTTATGGGTGGAAAGATATGGGTTGAGAGCATAGAGAACATAGGGAGCTCTTTTATCTTTGAGATAAAACTAAAAGAGACCGAGTTTATAAGAAAAGCAAAAGAGGAGAAAAAAGTAGAGTTCAGCAAAGAGTTCATAGACGCAAAAAGAGTTCTTATAGTTGAGGACAATGAGACGAACCAGCTTGTACTTCTTGGACTGCTTGAAGAGTGCATCGAAGATATAGATATTGCAAAAAACGGCAAAGAGGCACTCGATATGTTTGAAAAAAATAAATATGAGCTTATCTTTATGGACCTGCAAATGCCTGTTATGGACGGATATGAAGCGACACGAATTATAAGAAGCATGGATAGCGACGTTCCTATAATTGCGCTTACGGCAAACGCTATGAGTGAAGAGATAGAGAAGACAAAAGCCGTGGGAATGAACGGACATCTTATAAAACCGATAGATCTGGAAAAACTTTTTGACACTCTGCGCAAGTATGTTAACTCAAATACGAAATAATTGCATTTATAAAACGCAGGGAGGAAGCTTTGAAAACACTTTTTTTATCTCTGATCGCACTGCTTCTAAATGCAGACGACGCCTATGAGAAGGGAAAAGAGCTATATATCAAAAACGGCTGTTACAGCTGCCACGGAACAAAACTCGAAGGTCTTCACCGCTACCCCTACCTGGCAAACCGTGCAAAAGGGTATATGAAGTACAAGCTTGAGCGTTTTCGCTCAAAACTCTCCGACAACCAGCAGCAGGAGATGATGATTCCCTTTGCGGTGGGACTTAGCGATGAAGATATTGAAAATCTCGCCGTCTATATGAATGAGTACGTAGAAGATACAAACAAAGAGAGGTATGATGACAGTTATCAAGTGCACGGAGACGGAGGATCATGAAAATATTAGTTAGCGCCCTAGAGCACTCGGCAAACGTTCATCTTAAGTCCCTTAAAAAAGAGCTCAGCGAGACGACAGAGTTTATAGGCATATTTGACAAAGAGCTTGGAGAGAGCATAATCGATCTCAGAAGCTTGGCAATCATGGGTTTTGTCGATGCCATCAAAAAACTGAAGTTCTTTTTAAAACTCAACAACGATATGCTTAAACTGGCAGATAAAGCAGATAAGGTTCTTCTTATCGACTCATCAGGATTTAACCTCCCTCTTGCAAAAAAGATCAAAAAAAAGTATCCGGATAAAGAGATAATCTACTACATTCTGCCGCAAGCCTGGGCATGGAAGAGAAAAAGAATTCCCGTTTTACAAAAGACCGTAGACCGTCTGGCCTCCATTTTGCCGTTTGAGAGGGAGTACTACTCGAAAAATGCTCCCATAGAGTATGTCGGGCACCCTCTTTTAGACCAGATTACCGAGTTTAAGGAGTCTCTTGAGAGCGAAGTTAAAAAGGTTGTCTTTATGCCAGGAAGCAGAAGGGGCGAGATAAGCAAACTTATGCCCGTCTTTAGAGAGGTTCAAAAAGAGCTTGATGTAGAAGCGACGGTTATAGTTCCAAAACACTTCTCTAAAGAAGATATAAAAGAAGTTTATGGTAGCCTTTCAGGTTTTAAAACGGCTAATGATGCACACACTGCACTTAGAGATGCCGACTTCGCATTTATTTGCAGCGGAACGGCAACATTAGAGGCATCGCTTATCGGGATACCTTTCGTGTTGACATATATTGCCAAACCGCTTGATTACTTTATTGCAAGCAGACTTGTAAAGCTGGAGTATATCGGGCTGGCAAATATAATGTTTTCTAAGTTTAAGAACAGAGCGCTGCATCCTGAGTTCATACAGAAGGATGTAACCGCAAAAAACCTGCTTCAAGCATATAAAGAGTATGACAGAAGCAGATTTTTAAGTGACTCAAAAGCACTAAGAGAATACCTTGCACAAGGGAGTTCAAAACGAGTGGCACATATTATAGAGGGTAGAGATGAAGATTAATTTTATAGATTTACAAGCACAGTATCAAGCGTATAAAGATGAGATAGACAAAGAGGTCTTAGAGGTTTTCGCTTCGGCGCAATTTATAGGCGGAGAGAAGCTAAACTCATTAGAGAGAAATCTTGCAACATATACTGGTTCCAAACACGCCATAGGCTGTAGCAGCGGAACAGACGCGCTTTTATTGGCTCTTATGGCGCTTGGCGTAGGAGCTGGAGATGAGGTGATCACTACTCCTTTTACCTTTATCTCTACGGCTGAGGTTATCGCTCTTTTGGGTGCTAAAAGCGTTTTTGTAGATATTGACGAGCAGAGCTACAATATGGACCCCAAAAAGATAGAGTCACATATAACTGATAGAACAAAAGCTATCATGCCGGTCTCTCTATATGGACAGTGCGCGGATATGGATGCCATAAACGAGATAGCCGCGAAGTATGAACTTCCTGTCATAGAGGATGCATGCCAGAGCTTTGGCGCAACATACAGAGGCAAAAGATCGTGCAACCTCTCGACAATAGGATGTACAAGCTTCTTCCCATCTAAACCGCTTGGCGCTTACGGTGACGGCGGAGCGATCTTTACAAATGACGATGAACTCGCAACAAAGATGAGAATGCTTCTAAATCATGGTCAAAATGAGAGATACAAACACAAATATATCGGTATCAACGGCCGTCTTGACGCTGTTCAGGCGGCTATTTTAGATGTAAAACTGAAGCATTTTGACAAAGAGGTAGAGCTTAGAGATCACATAGGCACAAGATACAGCGACCTGCTTGAAGACGCCGATGTCATAACTCCAAAGATCGCCGAAGGAAACAGAAGTGTCTATGCCCAGTACTCAATAAGAGTAGAGGAGAGAGAAGAGATGATCGCAAAACTTGGTGAGCAAGGCATCCCTACGGCGGTACACTACCCTGTTCCTCTTCATCTTCAAGAGGCGTTTGAGCATCTTGGGTATAGAGAGGGAGATTTTCCGATCAGCGAGCTTGTCTCAAAACAGATAATGTCGCTTCCTATGAGCGCATATCTAAGCGAAGCGGAGCAGGACTTTGTAGTCCGCGCTATTAAAGGTTAAAGATTGAAAAGAGTTGCAATTCTCGGACTTGGGGCAATGGGTAGAAATCACTACAACACTCTTAAAAAGATAGAGGGTGCAGAGATCGTCGGACTATGCGACGTGGTAAAGAACGGCGAGTTCGCGGAACCTTTTTACTTTGACTTAGAGACTATGCTTAATGAGGCTAAACCTGATGCCGTCATTATTGTAACTCCCACTTTTTTGCATAAAGATGCCGCTCTTAAATGTGCCGAGCGCAAAGTGGACATCTTCATTGAAAAACCTGCCGCTTCAAGCGTAGAGGATGCAAAAGAGATACTAAAGGCAGTCGAAGAGAGCGGCATAAAAAGCTGCGTCGGGCATATCGAGAGATACAACCCAGTCGTCAAGTCGCTTATAAACGAAATAGCAGACCATGAGATCCTCTCTATCTCTATTACCCGCAGCGGCTCTTTTCCCGAGCGTATAGCGGATGTTGGAATACTTACCGACCTCTCGGTTCACGACAGCGACCTTATAAGGTTTATAACAAAAAGAGATATTATTCACAGCGCTGTATTTAAATCTCAAAAGATCCACAAGACGCATGAGGACAACGCCATCTTGGCATTTGAGCTGGAGGGTCAGGTTATCGGTGACATATCTACGAACTGGCTGACTCCTTACAGAAAAAGAAGCATCTCTCTGGCGTGCAGAGTAGATGAGGATAGCAAGATAAAATATTTTGAAGCGGACCTTATCTCTCAAACCCTTACGGAGCGCATAAATATAAACCCAAACTCATTTATAACAAAGAATTGTTTTGTAAACAGAAGCAATGCGCTTCAAGATGAGCTTGAGGCATTTATAAACTACCTGCATACCGGTGAGAGCGGCTCACTGGCAACCGTACACGACAGCATAATCACTCTAGAGATAGCGAGCAAATAATGGCAGAGACAAAAGCAAATATTCATCCATCGGTAGTTATAGAAGAAGGCGCAAAGATAGCTGCGGATGTCAAAATAGGCCCTTTTTGCTTTATTGGCAGAGACGTTGAACTAAAAGCAGGATGCACATTAGAGTCAAATGTCATTTTAAAAGGGAAGCTTCAAGTAGATGAAAATGTAAAGATATTCAGCTTTGCGGTTATCGGATGTGAAGATTCAGAGATAACGATAGGCGAGAAGACTCATGTCAGAGAGTTTGTCCAGATAGGCGCTCAAGAGAGTCTGGATGGCAAAAGCAGAAAGATAATCATAGGTGCGAATAATTTTATAATGGGTTATGTTCAGATCCTGAGCGGTGTTGAGCTTGGTGATTTTTGTATCGTGACAAATGCAGTAAGACTTTACGAGAATGTAAAGTGTGATGAGAGAGTCATCATAGGCGGACTTAGCACCGTAGAGGCAAACAACAAGATTGGAACCGGGGTTATGATAGGCGGCGCTTCTGTAGTAGCTTCGGACATCCCTCCATTTATGCTCGTCGAGGGAAACAAAGCCACCATAAAAGGATTAAACGTTATCGGTCTTAGAAGAAGGCTTGAGAACAAAGGCGATATCGAAGAGATAAAAGCGGTATTTAAGAAGATCCTCGGAGACGGTGCGGACAAGATACTGGCTCAGGAGATAGCAGACACCAACCCAAACGAGTTCATACAGAAGCTCGCATCATTTGTAGCTTCCAGCAATATAAAGCAAAGAGCGGTTTAAAACTGCATCTTTGTAAGATGCGCTAAAAACTCCTCCGGCCCTATAAATCCTACAATAGTTTTTGACTCCAAAACATTTAGCTCTTTATCAAAGAACAGAAGTACGGGCGGACCGAACACTCCATACTTTTTGCTAAGCTCTTTTTGCTCTTGGCTGTTCTCTGTCACATCCGCCTGGATCAAAACATACTCTGATAGCTTTGCCTTTACAGCTTCATTGGAGAATGTCTTTTTATCAAGCTCTTTACATACCGCGCACCACTCCGCGCTAAAATCAAGCATTATTTTTTTACCTCTGTTGGCCTCTAAAACCACCTCAAGCTCTTTGATGGACTTTACTTTTTCAAACTCGAGATGCGAAGAGATTGTGGCATCGGAAGATACCGAGATGGAGGGCTTTAAAAACTCAAGCGGTTTTGTCATACTTGTTGAACCGCCCAGAACCCCTATAAAAAGCGATACCGAATAGATAAAAATGATGATAGAAACACTTTTTCTAAATGTGTGCGCATCCTTATCAAATGCACCGAAATAGACCGCAAAACCGATTCCCAAAATAGAGTACAGAAGCATAATAACATAGCTATCAAGCACCCTCTCAAGCATCCATATAGCAACGCCCAGCATCATAACACCGAATATTGCGCTTATCATCGTCATCCAAGAACCGGGCTTAGGCATAAACTTGCCTGCGCTTACTCCGACAAGAATGAGAGGAAGCCCCATTCCGATGCTCATTGCAAAAAGAGCAGCTCCTCCGAGAACAGCGTCCCCTGTCTGGCCGATATAGACCAAAGCACCCGCAAGAGGAGCCGCGACACACGGTCCGACAATTAGAGCCGATAGAAATCCCATGACCGCGACACCGACATATCCGCTGCGGTTTGTATGGTGGTTTGAGCTTATCTTTGCGACAAAAGAGTCGGGAAGTTTTAGCTCATAAAACCCGAACATACTGAGTGCAAGTGCCACGAAGATCGCCGAGAAGGTATAGATCGCCCACGGTGCCTGAAGAGCGGCTTGAAGATTTGAGCCAAAGAGACCCGCTAAAACTCCCGCTATCGTATATGCCACAGCCATAGCCAAAACATAGACAAGAGAGAGCATAAATGCTTTTTTCGTAGTTATTCCCTCACCTTGAGAGATGATAATCCCTGAAATAATTGGAATCATAGGAAACGTACATGGAGTAAGGGAGAGAAGAAGTCCAAAGCCCAAAAAGGTGAGAAGCACAAGAGCAACACTCCCTTTTTTGAGAGTATCGGCAATAGAATCACTCTCTGAGAGCTCTTTTTTAACTTCAATATTTACTTCTATCTTCTCCTGCTCTTTTTTATCTGCCGCGCTCTTTTCTTTTACTAAAGAATCGCCAAGTTTTGAGCTGTCTACCTCAAGAGTAAAAGAGTTCGTGTACGGCTCATAACAGAGCCCCTGCTCCGAGCATCCCTGATAAGAGATCTCAAACTCTACGGTTTTTACTCCGTCCACTCCACTATCTTTGCTTAAATCTATAATGAATGTAGGCGAAGTCGTATATGACATATCTCCGTGGTGATCTACGCTTTTTGGATAGAGCACATCTTTGATTGCTATACCGCTGCCCTCTTTGATATTTAGCTTGATGGAGTCTTCGTAGATATATATATCCTTGCCCAGCTCTATTTTCGCTTCTATCTGCATATTCTCATTAAGTTTTGCAGACGGTTTAAAAGCCTCTTCGGGCATTAAAAATTTGGGCTGTGCACCGAAAAGAAAGATAGATGAGAGAAGAAAGAGAAGCAGTTTTTTCATAATATGTTGTCCGATTTATTGTAATGTCGCGAAATTATAACAAATTAATACCAATGACAAACATTACCCTCTTTTTTAATAATTTAATCAAAAAATAGTACAATTTGGCATGGAGATACACAACTTTTTTTTAACACTTTTTTTAATACTCATAACGGCTAGGATACTGGGCGAACTTTTTGCAAGGGTCGGTATCCCTTCAGTTCTTGGCGAACTCACCGCCGGAATAGTGCTTGGTTCTTCCGTATTGGGCATTGTAGAGCCAAATGAAGTACTTAAAATTCTAGCAGAGATCGGTATAATCTTGCTTCTCTTTGAAGTCGGGCTAGAGACCGACTTCACCCGCCTTAAAGATGCAGGAACAAAATCTCTTATAGTCGCGCTTTTAGGCGTTATATTGCCATTTAGTTTCGGTTTTTTGACGGCACATTACCTATTTGAACTCGCTTTTGATATCTCTCTTTTTATAGGCGGCACGCTTACCGCCACAAGCATAGGCATCACGCTTAGGGTCCTTAGAGATATACATATGGAAGATACGAATATTGCTCAGATCGTCATAGGTGCAGCTGTTATAGATGATGTCATAGGGATCATACTTCTTGTCTTTATATACGATTTTTCCATCTCTCATGAAGCCAACTTTGAACATACGCTCTCTGTTGCGGGTATGGTCGTCACATTTTTGCTCCTTGCACCCGCTTTTGCAAAGATCATCTCCTTTGCCATCCATAAGTTTCACGGCAACCATATGGTTCCTGGGTATATACCGACGATAATAATTTCGCTAATCCTTCTCTTTTCATATCTCTCTCACCTTGTAGGCGCACCTGCCATTTTAGGCTCGTTTGCGGCGGGAATAGCGCTCTCTAGAAGGTTTTTCCTCCCTTTTGGAGCATTTTTAAGCACGAACGAGCCTCTGCTTAAAGAAGTTAAGTCAAATATGACGCCCATCATCCAGATATTCACTCCCATATTTTTTGTCATGGTCGGGCTATCGGTTGACCTTAGCATCATAGATTTCTCATCATCCTCTTTTTGGATAATGGGGCTTTCGTTTATCTTTATAGCCTTTTTCAGCAAATTTATCGGTGCTTTTTTCATTATACAAAAGTGTGTCAGGAACAACGCACTCATAGGTATCTCTATGGTCCCACGCGGAGAAGTGGGTCTTATATTTGCAGAGATGGGAAGAATCAATAACATTTTGCCAAACGAGATATACGCGATGCTTATCTTCGTAATAGTGATCACTACCGTTGTGCCTCCGTTTTTGCTCAAGAAGTATTTTAAAGGCGAGTGCGTTTAGAACTTTAGGGCAATTTTTTTAAGCGCAAAATTAGCAACATTTCTCTACTCTAACAAAAATTTATATAAAGAAATCAAGTCCTTAGTCATAAGGAACCCCAATTTCAGAAACTTAAAAAGAGGGCTAATGTGAGGCGAAAGTGCGCAGGAGCTACTAGTAGCTTCAAGTGCTTTTAACGAAGCAGTAGCCCTCTTTTCAAGCTTCCCTTCGGGCGATAAGTAAATAGCCCTATTGCGTCGTTAGATTCTCTTGAATTAGCATAAGCTAGTCCTACGAAAATCTGCCTAGCACTAGAGCTATTTACTTATCGCTGAAACTGGAGTTATTTATGACTAAGGACTTAACATGTCAAACAGATTAAAATCAGAAGACTCTCCATACCTTCAGCAGCATAAAGACAATCCCGTCGATTGGTATCCGTGGTGCGACGAAGCGTTTGAGAGAGCAAAAAAAGAGAACAAAGCCATCTTTATCTCCATCGGTTACAGCTCATGCCACTGGTGTCATGTTATGGAGGAGAAGGTATTTGAAAACAGAGCGTGCGCAGATATACTGAATGAGAGTTTTATATGCATAAAAGTTGACCGTGAAGAGCGTCCTGACATAGACAAACACTACCAAGAGGTCTATATGATGCTAAACCGCAGAGCTGGCGGCTGGCCTACCTCCATCTTCTGCACGCCCGAGAACAAACCATTTTTTGCGGGAACTTACATACCACCCGAGTCTAGAGAGGGAAGCATTGAGGGGATGGGATTTATAGAGCTTACCAAGCTTATAGCCGAGAAGGTCTCTTCAAGGGATGAGCAGCTTCTAAAAAACGCCGATGAGATTGAGAGCTTTTTAAACCACAAAGAGCACCCAAAAGAGGCGACCGTATTAAAAGAGGATTTTGTCAAAAACTTTATGCTTCAGGTAAAAAACAACTACGACACTCTCTACGGAGGCTTCTCCGTGGCTCCGAAATTTCCGCATGCCAGCACTCTTGGAACACTTCTGGTCATTGATAGACTCTACGGTGACAAAGCGGCAAAGGCGATGGTAATAAACACGCTTGAAAATATGAAAAAAGGGGGTATGTATGATCTGGTTGACGGCGGTTTTTGCCGTTACTCAGTTGATGACAAGTGGCTTGTTCCGCACTTTGAGAAGATGCTCTACGACAACGCCCTGCTCTGCGAAATATATACAAATGCCTACCTGACACACAAGAATGAGAGTTTTTTAGCTGTTGCAAAAGAGATTGCCGATTTTTGGTATAACCAGATGAGTGAAGACTCCCTATTTTACAGTGCGAGCGATGCAGACAGCGAGGGCGAAGAGGGAACTTACTTTATATATAGCTATGATGAAGTCTATAAGCTTCTCTCAGATAACGGATACACAAATATAGATGAGATTTTGGATATGTTAAGCATAACCGAAGATGGCAACTTTGAGGGTAAAAATATTGTTAGATTAAATGGCGAAAACACGCCGAAAGATTTTGAAAATATAAAATTCCTTCTTCGTGGCCTAAGAGCCTCAAGAGAGTACCCTTTTATAGACAAAAAGATACAGACCTCATGGTCTGCGATGATGATAAAGTCTCTCTTTAATCTAGGCAAGATTGACAAAAGCTACGCACAAAGTGCAAAAAAGAGCCTTGATGCGCTTCTTGAGACGATGTTTATCGATGGCAAACTTTACCACACTACGCTTATTCATAAAGCTCCAAAAGTAGAAGCGTTCTTGGAGGACTATGCCTTTTTATCTCAGGCTCTTATCGAAGCTTTTAACTCTACGCAGGACGAACTCTACCTTATCCGCGCACAGCACTTTGCAAACTTGGCACTGGAGAAGTTTTATGAAAAAGGAGTGTGGAAGTTCAGCGTAGGCGAGTTTGAGACAAAAGCGGAGATCTCCGATAACACATATACAAGTCCGGTCTCTATAATGGTAGACGTCATGCTCTCTCTTAGCACACTTTTAGAAGATGAGAAGTACAGGCACTTTGCGTTTAAGACGATGGAGTACAACTCTTATGAGCTTGGCAGACGCCCGGTCATCTACCCGTATATGCTGCGCCAAATTCTGAGATATCTAAAAGGGGATAGAGTCATAAAATCAAGCCAAAACAATTTAGAATCAAACGCGCTTGAACTCTCTTTCATAGAGTATCCATTCATCCTCAAAAAAGCCTCTGATGATGAAAACTTTATGGTCTGCGGCGATAAAAGCTGTTTTGCAAGCACAGAGAGTATTAACAAAATCAATGATATAATCCAAAAAAGTTTTTAAAGGAATGAAGATGAAAAAATTTGTTTTAATAGCTGTTTTAGCACTTGGCACGGTCTCTGTTTTTACTGCTTGCGAGAGAAACGATTATCAACATCCGATGCACAGAAAGTAGAAAATTATTTGAGTAGTATGAAACTAGGTGTTAACATTGACCATGTAGCTGTTTTAAGGGAGGCAAGACGTGTAAACGACCCTGACATCTTAAATGCCCTATACGTTGCATGTGCCAATGGAGCCGATCAGATAACCATCCACCTTAGAGAGGATAGACGACACATCCAAGACGTCGATGCCTACAACATTATGAAGCACTCTACTCTCCCCGTAAACTTGGAGTGTTCTATCAACAGAGACATTCTAAACATAGTGACCGATATAAAACCTCACCGTGCTACCTTGGTACCGGAGAAGAGAGAAGAGGTAACGACAGAGGGCGGGCTTGATGTCATAGGGCATGAGGATGAGATAGCCTATGCTATAGAGATTCTGCATGATTATATCATCCCCGTTTCGCTCTTCATCGATCCGAGTATTGAAGCAGTTGAGAAGTCAAAAAAGCTAGGTGCAGAGATGGTCGAACTTCATACAGGGGCATTTGCGAACATCTACGCAATGCTTCACTCATCACTCGCATACTCAAACCACTCACTAAAAGAGCTTGAACTTCCAAGAAACGAGCTCGCAATGAGGCTTGAAAAATCCATAGCAGAGATAACTACAGCCGCAAAGCATGCAAAAAAGATAGGTCTGGAAGTTGCTGCAGGGCATGGACTAAACTACCACAATGTGCATGAGATGATGAAGATAGCCGAGATCACTGAGCTTAACATCGGTCAGAGCATCGTTGCAAGAAGCGTATTTAGCGGCTTGGCTGAAGCTGTAAGAGAGATGAAGAGACTCACTTCAAGATGAGCAAACCGCGCATTGCAGTAAGTGTCGGCGACCTAAACGGTGTGGGAATCGAGATAGCACTCAAAGCCCACAAAGAGGTCTCCAAACTCTGCACTCCAATCTACTGTATAAACTCCTATATGCTAAATCAGGCTTGCGAGCTTTTGGACGTCCCTATTCCATCAGATTTTATCTTGCATGAGGTTGAAGGAAGCTTCAATATAAAAGAGGGTTGCGTTGACAAAAACGCGGGAAGATACTCCTACGACTCGTTTTTAAGCGCTATCAAGCTTTGCGAGTCCAAGAAGGCCGAGGCGGTCGTAACTATGCCGATCCACAAAGAGGCGTGGATGCTAGCTGGACTGCACTACAAAGGCCATACAGATATGCTTCGCGACTACTTCAAAAGAGATGCCATAATGATGCTTGGATGCGAGAAGATGTTTGTGGCTCTCTTTACCGAGCACATTCCGCTAAAAGATGTAGCTTCTAGCGTGAAGTACAAAAGACTAAAAGAGTTCTTTTTGGATCTGCACAACTCAATACCAAAAGAGAGCGTGGCAGTTCTCGGGCTTAATCCGCATGCGGGCGATAACGGAGTTCTGGGAGATGAAGAGCTTAGAATTACAAAGGCTATAAAGAGTGCAAACAAGAAGATAGGTTTTGAACAGTTTGTGGGTCCGCTGGTTCCAGATACCGCTTTTACGCCGCACGCGCGCGAGAAGTTTAGATACTTCGTGGCGATGTATCACGACCAGGGTCTCGCACCTCTAAAAGCGCTCTACTTTGATGAGAGTATAAATGTCTCGCTAAACCTGCCGATAATCAGAACTTCGGTAGATCATGGAACTGCGTTTGACATCGCCTACAAAGGCAAGGCGAACACTCTTAGCTACATAAATGCAATTAAGAGTGCTTTAACCCTAACCGCACAACTCTCATAAAACATACGAACGAATGGTTCTGCAGCGGAAGGGTAAAATCTAGCGTTGCTAGATTTGGGGCACCCACCGTGAAGCCGACTACTCTTTTAGCGGTTTAACGTTACAAAGAATAGCTTCTATCTTAGTTTTAAACGCTATCCCTGCTTCGCTCCATGTTTTTCCCTCATGAAGATCAAAACACGCTTTGTTAATTGATGATAAAGCATCGCCTGCGCTGAAATCAAGTATGTCTATAGTGCCTTTTGCTTCAAATATATCATCGCTGAAGCTGTATGTCATAGGAACCGTTTTTTTAACTCCGTTCATCTCTATCTCTACACTTACAACACCGGTTCTTGGCGCATCTTTTACTCTTTTGTCAGCTTTAATATCTACTATCTTTGCATTGACGTTTTTTTCACTCATCATACCGAAGAAAAATTTAGCAAGCTTGCCGTCACGATCTTCATGCTTTGAGTTTACGCTTGAAGTGTCGATCACAACAGATGAACCAACCAAAATCGAGCGAAAGTTCTCGCCGCTCTTTGCAACAGGCGTATATACAACGCTGTCAAAAACTCCGCCAACACCTACTTTCTTCTGGGTTTTATAACCTGTCCAACTAACTTCAACAGCCCCTACCTGAGCCAATTCACATCCGCTTTTTTGACTTGCATTTGCACTTGAGACGGCAAAAAACAGCACTAACGCAGAGATAACTATATTTTTCATTCTTAATCCTTGACATATTTTTGACAAAGTATAGCCACTATTTCTTTTTATAGCTATCTATTTTGAAATAGAATTATATTTTTAAAGTTATGTTTAATTATTGTAACACCGAACGTCTGTGCCATATACTCAAAGGTTTTGATATTAAAAAAACCGATATGAGTCACGTCTCTTATATACCACCATTTTAAAAACTCTTCGTCATTATCAGGATGAAATGCGCTCATAATCAGAAGATAACCGTCTTTCTCCAGATGAGAGAGCAGTTTTTTAAAAACTTCAAGCGGTGATGAGAGATGCTCGAACACCTCGGTAGAGGCAATGAGGTCATATTTTTTGCCCTCGTAAACCTTATGCGGAAAGTAAAAGAGATCATATCTGTCACACGCGACTCCGTTCCTCTGTAAAACTATCGGCAGCACCTCGCCCTCCCCGCACCCAAAATCAAGCGCGCTTCTTATCTCGCTTTTATATGGAAGAACGAACTCCTCCACCAGATCCTCGAACATCTTTACGTAGCCCAGAGACTCTAATGTGTTGTGATGCTTGTCGTAATGTTTTTTTTCTCTCTCTTCATCGACGTAAAAAGCCTCATGAAGAGAAATATAGCGACACTCAGGGCATTTATGATATATTTTTTTAGTTTTCGCATCTGTTATAGATGTTGTATCACTGCTGCAAATTTTACATATTTTCATAAAAAGAATAATAACATTTTTTCAATTTCGATATACTTCTCGGATGAATTACGTACTCTTTTTTACCGCTTTTATAGGCGTCTTTATACTGCTAAATATGTATATAAGCAAAAGGCTTGTCAGCAAGCTTGATATAACGCAACAAACGAAGCGCTATTTTCGCATATTTCTTATAATCAACCTTGTGGGTATATTGTGCTACATGATGGCAAGATACTATGTAGATACTCCAAGCTGGCTCTATTTTCTCTTCTCCGTTCCTATCGGAGTGCTGTTTTTGCTCTTTTGGAGCGCGGTCGTTTATGACATCTCAAGAGTACTTCTCTCATTTGCGCCCATCTCAGACTCAAGAAGAGCGTTTTTTAAAAAATCGCTCGATGTCTCATCTATCGCCGCCGCGGCAACGCTGACCCTAAAGTCTATTCATAATGCAAAATTCGTAGAGATCCAGAAGGTAGAGGTAAATATAAAGAACCTAAAAGAGCCATACAAGATAGTCCAGCTAAGCGATATCCATATCGGAGGGTTGATAGATAAAAGCTTTATAGAGGATATTGTTCAAAAGGCAAATGCCATTGACCCCGATATTGTCGTTATAACGGGAGACCTTATAGACGTAGATGTCCTTAGCGCGCAAGAGACGCTAAGCGTACTAAAAAAGTTAAATTCAAGATTCGGGACACACTATGTGGTAGGAAATCATGAGTATTTTCACAATATAGAGAGTATCATAGAGAGTATGAAGTCTCTTGGCATACGTGTTTTGGAGAATGAAAATGTATACATAGGAGAGGCAGGCAGAGGCTTTAATCTTGCGGGTGTTTATGACATCTTTGGATACAGAGCAAAAAAATATATGCCAAACCTCCAAAAGGCTCTAAAAAACACACAAGAGTCTCCGACAATTCTTTTGGCACATCAACCGAGATTTATTTATGAGGTAAGCGGCGGTGTTGATCTGATGCTAAGCGGACATACTCACGGCGGGCAGCTCTATCCGTTTAAGTTTTTAGTCCAGCTTCAGCAGCCATATGTCAGCGGTCTTAACAGACAAGATCGGAAGA
>NZ_JAVEUF010000024.1:0-19723 GCF_034005705.1 Sulfurimonas sp.
GATCTGGCGAATGGGCGGACCTTTTTGTAATCGCTCCGGCAACGGCAAACACCATAGCAAAACTTGCAAATGCGATAGCCGACAATATGCTTCTGCAGTGCGCCTTGGCATACCCACATCTAAAAGTAGTAGCGCCCTCCGCAAATACAAATATGATAAACAATCCCATAACAAAGGGAAACCTCAAGATGCTCGCAATAGCAAACTATGAGATAATAGAGACGCAGACAAAAGAGCTTGCGTGTAAAACAGTAGGTGACGGTGCGATGGCTGAGCCGCTGGAGATATTCTGGCACTGCGCAAAAGCACTTCTCAAAGATGAGTTTTGGACAGACAGACGCGTTATAGTAACGGGAGGCGGGACTGTTGAGAAGATAGATGAAGTGCGTTATTTCTCAAACTTCTCAAGCGGGAAGATGGCTTCGGCTCTTGCAACTGCACTCTACTGCAAAGGCGCGGACGTAAATCTTATATCTACCAAATTTGACAAAGACCTGCCGCAAGACCTCTACACTATAGAGGTAGAGAGTTCTGCAGAGATGATGGAGTACCTAAGAGACTCCGTTCGTATAGCTAAAAAAGGCAAACTATCCAAAGCAACGCTTATGAGAGAAGAGCAGATACACCTTATCCAAAAAAAGCCGTACCTCTTTATGGCGGCGGCTGTGAGCGACTATGTGGCAGAGTATCCGCAAAGCGGAAAGCTAAAAAAAGAGCAGCTTGGAGACGAGTGGGAACTAAAGCTCAAAAAAAATATCGATATTTTAAGCTCTATTGATAAAACAGATATAACCACAATAGGCTTTAAAGCCGAGATGGACAAAGAGCACGCAATAACGAACGCTCTAAAAATGATAGACTCAAAAGGCGTAGATGCGGTCTGCCTCAACATTTTAAAAGACTCATCAAGCTTTGGAAACGATACAAACGAGATAGAGTTTATATTAGCGAACAAGAAAGAGCTTATCCCCAGCTCTGACAAACTAAGCGTATCATTTCAAATACTTGAGCATGCAAAAAAACTATGAACAGAGCAAGACATATAGCCATAATCATGGACGGAAACGGCAGATGGGCCCAGCTAAGAGAGCAAAAAAGGGTCAAGGGGCATGAAGCGGGTGCAAAAGTCGTCAGAGCGATAACCGAGTTTTGCGCAAGAGATGAGGATATTGAGAGACTCACCCTCTATGCTTTTTCTACCGAAAACTGGAAAAGACCTCGCCTTGAAGTAGAGTTTTTGATGAAACTGTTGCAGAAGTATCTCGAGAGCGAGCTTGAGAACTATCTTCAAAACAACATAAGATTTGAACCTATCGGAGATATGAGAGCCTTTTCAAGCTCTCTTCAGCAGACGATTAGAAATGTACAGGAAAAAACCGCGCATTGTGACGGTCTTGTCCAGTCGCTCGCACTTAACTACGGTGCTCATGACGAGATACTAAGAGCCATAAATGGGATCAAAAACTCACAAGAGGATATCACGGAAGCGATGCTCTCAAACGCCCTTGACTGCAAGCACAACGTTGATCTTCTTATACGTACGGGCGGAGACCACAGGCTCTCAAATTTTCTGCTTTGGCAGGCAGCTTATGCTGAGCTTTTTTTCACAGATACGCTCTGGCCTGACTTTACGACGGATGAACTTGAGAGAATTATAAAAGATTTTACAAAAATTGAAAGAAGATTCGGAGGATTGAAATAGTGGAACTCACAACCGCTTTTATACTTGGCATACTGCTTGGTTCGTTCTTAAACGTCGTCATCCTCAGAATCCCTCAAGATGAGAGCGTCATGAACGGCTTTTCACACTGCCCTGCGTGTAGAAACACCCTCAAACCTTGGCATAACATACCTATATTTTCATGGATATTCTTAAGAGGCAAATGTGCATATTGCGGCTCAAAAATATCACTGCAGTATCCGTTTATCGAAATAGTCTCGGGCTTCATCTTTTTCGCTCTTGCTTTAAAATTCGGGCTTAGCTTTCCTGCTCTGCTGATAGGTTTTAGCTTTTTGACGCTTTTAGCGCTCTCCATGATAGACTTTAAGTACAAGATGGTTCCTGATTCTTTAAATCTTCTGGCACTTCTTTTTGCAATATTTGGCGCTTGGAGTGTTGACGGCATCATTCTAAATTTCCAAAATGCCCTGCTCTTTGCAGGCGGGTTTACTCTGCTTAGATTCGCTCTCTCATATATTTTGACATCATCTGCCCACAGAGAGGCCAATAAAAGAGTTACACCGTGGAGCAAGAACTATCACACCTACCCTTTTATAGAGGCTATGGGTGAAGGCGATATAATGGTCGCAGCCACAATGGGAGCGCTTCTTGGAGTAAAATTGACACTCGTCGCCATATTTCTCTCTGCACTTTTGGCACTGCCGGTCATGCTCTTTGTTTTAAAGATGTCAAAAGAGGAGCAGAAAGTTCCTTTTGTTCCGTTCTTGGCTATGGCTACGTTTATTGTCTACCTGTTTGATTCTCCGATATTAAGATACATAGAGGCTAATTACTGATGAAAATATTGCAAAACTACATAAAGCAGTCTCTCTCGATCCTATTTTTATCTATATTTCTACCGCTTTTCTCAATTGCGTCAGTCGTATTTTTGATCAAGATGGCAACCTACACGGCAGTCATACAGCTCTCTTTGCTTGAGATGGGCAAACTCTTTTTCTTTATGCTTCCGGAGTTGCTTTTTTACACTCTGCCTATCTCGTTTTTTATAGCAGCCACTCTGGCACTCTTTAAGCTCTCAAACGACAATGAGATAGTTGTGCTCTTTGCACTGGGTATCCGTCCTAAAGTGATACTAAAGACACTCCTTTTTCCCGCTCTGTTTTTGTCAATTGTTATGCTCTTTAACTTTTTTGTTCTATTCCCGCACGCAAAAGTTCTCTCGAACAATTTTATCTCCTATAAAAAGAGTGAGGCAAAGTTCAATCTCTCCGCATCGGAGTTTGGACATAAGTTCGGAGAGTGGCTGCTCTATATCGGAAAAGACAACCAAAACGAGACCTACTCGGACGTAATACTCTTTAACAAAAAACAGAACGAAGAGGTCATCATAGGTGCGAAAAAAGCCGAGATAATAAACGACTCAGGCATCCTGCGCCTAAAGCTGACAGATGGGGAAGGTTACAGCTACTCGGAGGAGAAGTTTACGCAGATAGATTTTGAGACAATGTTTATAAACGATACGATGAAAACAGATCTTGACGAGTATCAGACCCCTATGGAGTACTGGTTCCCAAAAGAGCCTTCTATAAAGACGCAAAAAAGGCTTATTACAAACGCCCTCTTCTCTATATTTCCGATTCTCAGTCTCTTTCTTATCGCAAGCATAGGGATAGTCCATGTAAGACATCAAAAGGGAAAGGTATACCTATTTCTATTTCTCTCTATAATCATCTATGACGCACTTGCAGTTGCGCTTCAACTTGCAATATCGGTTTACGCGCTGCCGGTAATGATCATAGGATGGCTTATAGCCACATACTTGATCTACAAAAAAATGATAGTATCCAAGTTCTAGATGAGATGTGCTCTAGTCATTGCCTATAACGGTACCGATTTTTTGGGTTCGCAAACTCAAAAAAGCTCAAAAAACACGATATTGGGAGAGCTGGAGCACGTTCTTAGCCAAATAAACATAGACTCTAAAGTAGTAGCTAGCGGAAGAACCGACAGAGGTGTTCATGCAACGGGACAGGTATGCCACATTGACCTGCCCCTCTTTTGGAGTGATCTAGATAAGCTTAAAAAAGTTCTAAACGAGATGCTTAGCGCCTCAATTTTAGTCAAGTCCGTCAAGGCTGTCGATGATGATTTTCATGCACGCTACAGCGCTAAAAGAAGAGTATACCGCTACATAATAAAAGAGTCATCAAAAAATCCTTTTGAAGACAACTTTGTAACACTCTTGGAGAGTGTAGATTTTTCAAAGTTGCAGCAGAATATAAAACTTTTTATAGGCGAACACGATTTTAAGTTTTTCATGAAAAGCGGCAGCGATGTCAAGAGCACGAGAAGAAGTATATACAAAGCTTTTGCCTACAGATACAAAGGCTATATAGTGCTTAATTTTGAAGCTAACGGATTTTTAAGAAGCCAGATAAGGATGATGGTAGGGGCTCTTCTTGCCTTTGATGCAGCCGAGATAAAAGAGCAGCTTTTATGCAGAAAAAACCATAAAATCAAACCCGCAAAAAGCAACGGTCTCTATTTGGCAAAGATAAAATATTAATCAACTTTTGCTATTATTGCGACAATTTTTAAAAAAATCGGGAAAAAAATATGAGCTACGAAATAACTAAAGCGATCCAAGGCGAAGATGTAAAGTTTAAAAACCCTGATCCTGCTTTTTATGAAGCGCTGGGTCATGACGGGATGCAGGAGCTTATGTATAAGTTCTACGACCGTATCTATGAGAGCAATATAGCTCATTTTTTTCCTCAAGACCCGGAAGAGTTTGAAGAGGTAAAAAAGAAGAACACAAAGTTCTTTATTCAGATATGCGGCGGACCGTCTATCTATGATGAAGAGATGAAGGGCAAGGACCTTGATCAATATATGATAGATATTCATAAAAACTTCTCTATCTACGAAAAGTCAAGAGATGAGTGGCTCGGTACGTTTAGAGAGGTATTAATGGAACTTGATATCGACCAGAACATCAAAGATGATTTCTGGCAGTATCTAGATAAGTTTTCAAAACTGACCGTAAACAGATATCTAAAAGAGTCTGCTTACGTTTAGAAGAGCTACTCTACGAGGCTTCAACTCTGTTCTTTCCGTTCTCTTTAGCCTTTGCAAGCGCCTCATATGCTCTTTTCATGATCTCTTGAAGAGTATCATCAGGCTGACAATCCGTAACCCCAAAACTCGCAGTCGCCTTGCCCACAAAGAAGAATTTGTTTCTCTCCACAAAACTCTGAAGATGTTCAGCCGCCGTGAATGCATTCTCAGCGCTTGTTTGTGGACAAATTATTAGATACTCGTTATCACTCCATCTTCCCACTGTGTCTAAGTAGCCGATATGGCGAATAAAAAGCTCACCCATCTCCTTCATAACAGAGTTTCCTACTTCGTAACCGTGCGTATCGTTTATCTCTGCCATACCGTCAATATTTGCAATAATTACGCTAAATTCGTAATCATATCTTTTTGCTCTGTGAAGCTCGTTTGTGAGTATCTCCTCAAGCTTGCTTTTGTTGTAGAGCTTTGTGACTTCATCTTTGTTTGATGACATCTGGGACTCTTTGTTTTTTTCCTCAAGCTCTCTCTCTTGTCTTTGAACTTTACGTTGAAGTTTTTCATTCAACTCTCTAAGTTCCTTTTTTGAGACATTGAGTTTATTTGCAACATCATGTTCTTTTTGAGCCTCAAGCTCAAACTGTGACTCTTCGTCTCTTATGCGCTCAACCATTGCAAACGAGATCATTAAAATATTCAACACTACCAAAACGGCATATATGTCATAAATAAAATCACTATACTTTACAAAACCAAGTACCATGCCGATGAGAAGAAGATTTCCTACCGACAGGAAAAGCCATGCCAGCAAGAAGTAGCCGCTTCCCGAGATATTTTTCTTCATAGAAATAGCAGAGATTGATACCAAAAATATAAAGTTTGCCAACGTAAAGAGAAGAGTCGCATAAGCAGAAGCATTGCAACTGCCAAAGATAAGTCCAAATATGCCTAGAAGTACGGCTAACCCGGCTAAAATCAAAAGATATTTATCCATTTTTGCAGACTGATTCTCTACTTTTAAAAAGTTTCTGCTAAGGATCAGCCCGGTTAAAAAGTTGAATGCGACTATCGGGTAGTATATGTTTTCATTAAATTCATAGCTGCTGTCCCACAGAAGCTGAAGATTGTAGCCGTAGTACGTGCCTACCAAAAACAGAAGTCCGACAAGGTAATAGAGATAAAAGAGATAGTTTTTGTCTTTGAGAGTAAAATAGTTGCTTAGGTTATACAAAAATATAACTAGAAGTATGCCGATGAGAGCGCCGTTTAACATAGCAATATATATAGTGCGCGACTCCGCCTTCTCAAGCGAGTAGAGCTTAGGGGAAAATGCCATTTTATTTACGCCCTGAGCCTTGATATAGACGGTAGAGCTTTGAAGTGCGTTCATCTTCAGAGGAACAAAGAAAGACCTCGCGTTGACCTCTTTTACATCTGAGAGTTTTAACGTCTCAAAAGTTCCCTGCGCCTCTTTGCTTGGAGTTCTTAAATATACTTCCGCCTTGTTAAGCCAGACGATCGGCATCTCAAGCTTGCCAAAAAAGGTATTGCTGCTTGAGTTTACAATGTTAAACCTGAGCCATATAGTCTCTCTTGCGCCGTTGGAGGAGACCGAAGTAGAGTTTGAGGGCTTAAAATTGTCACTGAACGTATTTTGAGATACATCTTCGTAGGAGAAGTGGCTTTGATCATCTATAAAAAGCTCTGAGGATGCTGTTATCCCAACCTTTTGCGTCTTTTCATCCACCTTGATAATATCTGAAATGCCGCTTTGAACAAACAGTGCAAAAAAGATAAAAATAAGATATAAATTTTTAAAGCCTCTATGCATAAACGAACTTCCTTGAACTCTATTGATTAATACGTTATCTTATACAAATATAACAAAAAGTTTGCTTTTTGTTATATCACTTTTTTATGATACTCCACAAAATACCCAAATACTCGTGAATTGCAACTTTTGAGTTTTGCAATGAGCTTATATCCGGCTCTTTTATATAGCCCGTATGCTCTTTTTTACGAAAATCGGTAGGCGCCTCAACAGGGTTTAAACCAAGAGATTCAAACAGCTTCACCGCTCTTGGCATATGCGTTGCAGATGTTACAAGCACAAACTTCTCATTAGCCAAAATGCTTCTTAAAAAGAGAGCTTCCTCTTTGGTGTCCTTTGGATTCGGATTTATGATCATATTTTTATCTTCCACGCCAAGAGATGCCGCCAATCTTGCATTCATAACTGCATTTGCAACATCGGTATCTCCCTCATAGCCTGTGAACACAAGCTTTGAACCAGGAGTTCTTTTATGAATAATGACACCCTCCAAAACTCTTTTAATGCCAGATGAGCCTATATTTGATGAGAGCGGCTGAGACTCGTCCGTGTTGTGCCCGCTCCCAAGAACATGGATATATTTAATATCCTCTTCATATTCATATTTTGGGTATCTATCTTCAAGATTTTTTACCAGATAGTTTGAAAACGGCTCGTAAGAGAAGAGAAGCAAAAACGCAAAAGAGAGGGATAAAAAGAGTTTTGAGAGGCTTTTTTTATCTCTAAACAATAAGAGTAGTCCGAGCGCAAAAAGCGCCGACACAAAACCAAGCGGTTCAACGAAAAACGTAACAAACTTCTTTAGATAAAATCCAAACTCCATAAATCTCTTTCCTTCTTAGTGGTTTAAAATTGTAGTATAATTCGCATAAAGAGAAAGAGGGTTTGATTTGCAGGCATTTGGAAAATTTTCAACAAGTTTTGACGTAGAGTATCTAGTAGAGCAGTATATCTATATACCTGAGGGCGACGAGATAATAGATGTCGACAAACTGGAAGAGATGCTTGGCAAAAGACGCAAAACCGTAGCGGGTACTATCTTTTTGTATAACCCTACGATCGCCCCTGTAGGCTATAACACAAACTCAAAACTTGCATCCCAGGGGTATGAGTTTGACGGCAAGTTCTGCGAACTGAGCTTTGACAACAACTGCAATCTGTTTGCTTCTGCCATAAAAGATGGCTACAGAGGCAAACTCATAGAGATAAAATATCTATTTAACATCAACAAGCCCAATATTGAACCAACGCCTATCTTAGAGGAGTTCGATGCCGATCTGGACAAATACACGAGCAATCAGCTTACAAGATACGACAAAGAGCTCAACTACCAAGACTATCTAAATATACGCCTAAGCGGCAAGTTTGTCTTTTTCGGCTCAGGAAACAAGTTTGACAGACATCACAAGAACATCATCGCTTATGCCAGAAACCTATCAGCTCAGGCAAAGAAACTCGGCAAAGAGATAGCGTTCATGTATGACAACAACCATGATGCCCAAGAGAGCGAAGAGGGAGCATATTTTCTGCCTCCGATCGCGACTGGCAAGTTCAAAGACGTAAGAGCGAACGCTTTTAAAAAAGCGTTCTCGAAATTTCCTCCGCAGGTGGTTAAAACGTCATAGGACATAGAGCAAAACACCACTAAAGAAAGGAGCAGCTTGAATGATCTTCAAAATGTAGCAGTTCTTGTCATACTCTTTTTTCTGGGATGGTTTGCTGCGTCCTCTATATTTGAGGCTTTAAAAAACATACCTTTTATAAGGGCGGAAGATGAGAGCGCCAAAGAGTTTCTTCCAAGAGTGCCTTTTAGACTAAGAAAAACTTTTAAAAATGCGTTTTTTGGGCTTTTGATTCTCCTCTTCACCCCTTTAGCAGTCTACACACTTATGAGCCAAACTATCAAAGAGCAGTGGTTTATTCCCTTTTTCACGCCGTTTACTCTTTATCTTCTGTTTTTGCTTATAAACAAAAAAGATGAGGAGCATATAAAACTCAAAAGAGCCGAATTTGACGAAAGCGACAGACGCGAGACTATTTTAAAGATTTGCAAAAAACTCTCAAACAGAGAGTCAAAGTCATGCAGAAAAACAAATACACAGCAGTACAACACCATTTTGCACTATCTCAAAAACAATCAAAATCCAGACGAGATCTTCGAAGAGAGGTACACCCTGCTGCTTCCGAGCGCATGCTGCGGAGACTATAAACTTGTTAAATCTCTCATCGAGCACGGAAGCGATGTAAACTTTAAAAGCTCTACGGGCAACTGCGCGATCCATCTGGCTGCAAAATACGGCTTTGAAGAGATCGTTGAACTTTTACTCAGCAACGGTGCAGACATAGAGGTAAAAGATGCCCACGGCAAGACTCCGCTTGTCTTAGCGCAGGAAAACGGACACAAATATATCGTATCCATGCTGAGCAATGAAGCAAAGAAGGTTAATATATTGCCCTAATCTGCTGTTTTTAGCTCATTTTAAATATCATATAGTAAAATAAAATCTACTAAGTCCAAAGCCAAACTTATTGTGAAATAGGGACGGAAAGTCACGAGTCTTGTGTTATACAAGATGGTCGGATTGCAACTTACTTATCATACTCTGCATATGTTTTGTTAGCCGCAATCTAAATTTTTTAAATAGTCAATTTTTATATTTTCCGGGAGCGTAATGTCTTTTCTCTTCGTCTTAAATATCTTTTCAACCATGGCGGTTTTATAAAATGCTGATGCAAAAACTAAAGACGCATGTAAAAACGACCATTGGCGCTCCGACGGTAGATTTTAAGTGGAAGAGAGAGCACAATGAAAAGCTGCTCTCCTTTTTGGATAAAAACCTTGAATCATACACACTGCTTGACAAAGAGATACAGCAAGAGATAAAAAGTACAATCAGGGAGCATTTTGAGCCTGTAGGGTGCACTATGTTCAAAATGAGCGAAAAAGAGCTAAAGCTCAAACTTATACCGTATAAAACAGAACCAAAGGACAGCATTAACCTTGAGGCGATAATAGAGATAATTGATAAAAATGAAGACCTTATCGTCTATAACTACAATGACAAAGAGGACCTGATATGTCTGCAAAAAGAGCTCACACAAGAACTTACGCACTTTGTAAACAAGATCAACAATGAAGAGATAAACAAAAAAGAACTTTTAAAATATGCCATCAGAGAAGCGTTTGAGCTTAATAGCAGCGATATTATAATCATAAAGAACTCACAGATCTTTATAAAACTATTTAATGAAGCAAATGTAAAAAAAGTCTCTGAGGAAGAGAAAAATACGATCGCAAACAGATACAACGGACTTGACGAAGATGAGCTAAAGTCTTTTTACAACAACTTCTTTCTAAAAGAGCAGAACAAGAACTTCTTCTATCTCGTCGCAGAGCAGTTTGTAGACACCTATATGCTTGAGAAGAAGATAGACAACCTTTCATATGAGAAATACGCTTTTTCCTTTATACAAGCCATCGTTACGGAACATCTTATAAATACTTTTGACAGGAACGACGACTTTTTCAAAGGGTTTTCAGGCTACGTATTTAGAATACACTTCAAAGAGGTATTTAACCATATCGCAAACCTTATACTCTCCGAACTCAGCGCGTCAAACAGATATATTATGGATTTTTTAAAGTACTACTCTCTAAATATTGTCGTACTTGACGGACAGAAATACCGAGTTCCAGAGATCGAAGCATCTAACGGGCTTAAGTGGAACGTCGCATCCATGATGTCAATAGTCAAAATATATGTAAAGACCGAGATATCGCTTGAAAACATCAAAGACCAGAAGGAGGAGCTTGAAGAGGCTATTTCTGAGTATTATATAAACTCTCTCTCACCTATCGAGCACAATGCCAAGATCACAAAAGAGATAGAAAAAATTTCCCAAAACATAATCTATGCGACAAAAAGGCTCAATATCTACACCGACTCTCTTGATTCATCAAAAGACCCAAATGAAGCAGAGGGCCTTAAAAATGAGGTCAGAGAGATCCAGTATGAGATACAGATGAAAAAAGATGAGAAAAACAGGCTTGCATTAAAAATGGCAAGTAAGTCTCAGATAATGAAATACAACAACATAAAAAGAGAGATAGACGCTCTAAAGAGACAGGAGAGAAGGGATGAAAAGATTCTAGCACAAAATAAAAGCGCCTATCTGTCCATAAGAAACTCTCTGGTAAAAGCTCTTACTTCAAAAAAGACGCTTATTGAAGAGACAGCTTAAACACTCACCTCTTTAATATCCGCAATATTCAAGATGCTTTTATAGATGGATGCGACAAGAGCTTTTCTGTTGTTTCTGACGCTCTCATCTTCTGCATTTACCATAACATCGTCAAAGAATTTATCGAGCTCTGGCTTGAGTCCCAAAAGAGCATCCAGCTCCTCTTCATAAGATGCGTATTTAGCCGAACTAACCTTGCTGTATCTTGCAAAAAGAGCCTCTTCAGCACTCTGTTCAAATAGCGCAGCATCAACTCTAAACTCACCGGACATCTCAATGTCTTTAGTAATGTTTGCAACCCTCTTAAAGGTTGAGAATGACTCGCCAAAGCCTTCACTGCTGACCATATTCTCAAGCGCTTCTATTTTTTTGCCTATCTTTAGAAGCTCTCTCTCACCGCTTGCAAGCACTGCCTCGACGATAGAAGGATTTACCTTGAAGTACTGTCTTACTCTCTCTAAGAAAAACGCTTCAAGTTTGGATAGGTCAAACTCCGAATACTCTTTGCTTAAAAGCTTTATAGTACCTACTATGTCAAACTCCAGATCATGCTCTTTTGTAATTCTTATAAGACCGTTCACGGCGCGGCGAAGCGCAAAAGGATCACGTGAGCCCGTCGGGATCTGGTTTACGCTAAAGAGACCCAAAAGAGTATCCAGCTTTAAGCTCATAGCAACGATTGCGCTCATAACCGTTGAAGGGAGCGCGCTATCTTCGCCGTCAGGCAGATACTGCTCTTTTATGGCAAGTGCTACTTCATCGCTCTCGCCTGATTTTTTAGCATAATAGTAGCCCATAAGACCCTGAAGCTCCGTAAACTCATACACCATCTCGCTCATCAGGTCGGCTTTTGCAAGAGATATTGCACGATCAAGCATCTCTTTGCTTGAGTCTTTTGGTTTATAGATATCAAACAGGATATTTGCTATTTTTCTCTCACGCTCTATCTTGTCAGCTACGCTCCCAAGCCCTTTCATAAAGACAACTTTTTCAAGCCCCTGAGTGCTCAGCCCGTTTTTGAGGTCATTATTATAAAAGAAGAGCGCATCAGCCAAACGAGGACGCAGAACTCTCTCATTTCCCTCTATAACTTTGGAAAAATCATCGGTGAGCGCATTTGTGACCACAACGAACTTGTTTACAAGTTTCTCATCTTTAAAAACGGGAAAGTATCTCTGGTGCTCTTTCATGGAGGTGATAATGACCTCAGGAGGAAGTTCCAAAAACGCCTCGTCAAACGAGCCTAGCACTGCTGTAGGATGCTCAGTTATCGCAACGACTTCATCAAGCAGATCGCCATCTATCTCTATTTTTATGCCGTTGGTTTTCTCAAGGGTCGAGAAGTTCTCTAAAATAGCCTCGCGTCTTAACTCCGGAAAAAGAGTCACCCCGCCCTCCTCTAGTTTTTCAAAGTAATCTTTCGCACCTTTTATTGTTACAGAGTCAAAATTGCTTATGCGGTGCACAAAGGTCTCTTTTTTCGATCTAACCCCAAAAAGTTCCATATCTACAAGCTCATCGCCGAAAAGAACGTTTACCCAGCGGATCGGGCGGATAAAACTCTCGCTTAGAGAGCCCCATCTCATAGACTTTCCGAACTCAAGAGATCTTATCCACTCATTTACGATCTTTTCCAAAAGCAGTACCGATGGCTCCCCTTTTAGCTCTTTTTTATAGTAGAGAACATCTTTGGCACCCTTTTTGGCAGAACCTATCTCTTCTATTTCCACGCCGCACTTCTTTGCAAAACCAAGAGCCGCAGGTGTTGGCTTGCCATCTTTGTAAGCTACTTCAAGAGGTGCTCCGAAAAACTCCTCCATGCTGTCGTCTTGGCGTGTTTTAAACTCTCTGTGCCACAAGACCAGACGGCGGGGAGTATAGTAAAATTCAAACTCGCACAGAAGTGAATATTTCTCTAAAATGTCGGCATACTTTTTTTCAATATTTTTCAACTCTTTTAAAAGCGGAATAGCCGGAAGCTCTTCAACGCCAATTTCAATCAATAGAGGTTTAATCATAATATAGACTCTTTTTGTGGGTATTAATAGCGCGATTTTATCTATATTTTTGTTAAATGCCAATAAAGGGCGCACCTAATTTAAAGAAGTCTTAATCAATGCAGATAAAGAGAGAGGGAGGTTTTTTGTAAATGATATTGTAGTTACAATATCGCGTAAACTTAAAATAAAAGGATTTAAAAATGCCAAAGATCAATCGTTATGTTGATATAGATACAGTTGAGAGAGAAAGTAAAAAAGATTATATTGACCGCCACTCGCCGTTCATCCACTGTGCAGACACTGCTAAAGAGGGTGAGATGTTCAGCGTAACAGTTAAAATGGGCAATGAGTACTCTCACCCTGATGATTTTGACCACTACATAGCAAATATGTCACTCTTTAACGGTGAGACTCTTTTAGCACGTGCTGATTTCACTCCCGGTTCTTTAGGAAATATGAAAGCGCACGCTACAGTGACATTTAACATCATCCCAACAGGAAGCAAGCTTAAACTTACTGCTCAAGCATACTGTACAAAACACGGTGTTTGGGAATCAACTGAAAAAGTTGTAGAAGTTAGCGCGTAATAAATTTTTTTATCAAGAGAGACGTCTCTTGATAAAACCTCTCTTTTAAAAAACTACTTAACCTCGTTCATCATATTATCAAGTGTAACAAAGAGCTCTTTTGATGCCTTTTCCGCTTCGTTGAATGCAGAAATGATCTTATCCGAATTATCAACAGAACCGCCTCTAATATAATCAGGGATCGTTCTAACCCTATCGTGTACGGTCTTATGAATAGGATCGATCTTAGCATATGACGCCGTATAAGAGAACGACTCTTTTGCATCACCGACATACCATTTTCCAAATCTGCAGCTTGTGTGGTCTGAAAATTTAAACTCTTGGTCATCTTTAAAGACCGCACTGTATCCGCTTAGTTTAAATGCTATATGGTCCAGTTTAGCAAGAGTGATAAAGAGCTCGTTTGATATCTTTTTGTTTGATAGCTGAATATCTTTTGCACCGTCAACCAGAGAGTAAAGGCTAGTGTTAAACTCTTCTAATTTCTCTAAGGATGAGGAGACCTCTTGACTCATAAGATCTGAGAACTCCTGCATCATGGAGCTGTTTTGCTTAAGCAGATTTATGTTTACTTCGACCTCGTTCGTCGCTTTTTGAGTCCTTTCTGCCAGTTTTCTCACTTCATCAGCGACAACTGCAAATCCGCGTCCGTGCTCGCCTGCACGCGCAGCTTCTATGGCAGCATTTAGCGCTAAAAGATTTGTCTGATCGCTTATATCTTTAATAAGCGCGATGACGCTTGTGATCTCGTTTACGCTGTTGTTTAACTGCTCGGAATTCTCTTGGCTGCCCTGCATCTTCTGGGATATATTATTTAGCGAGTTAACCATCTCCTCTGTAGAGTGTTTAACTTCATCAACGATCACACCTGTCTGGGCATTTTTATCGTTTATATCTTTTAGTGAGCCCATATTGTGGGTCAATCCCTCTTGAACACTCCCGACTCCCGATACGGCACCCTCGTTTAAGAGTTCGGTCAAAGATAGCGTAAGCTTGTTCGCTTCTATTCTCTGCTCTACCTCTTTTGCATATCTTGCAGACTCCGCAAGACTCTCTTTTGCCTCATGCATAGATCGCTCTGCGGCTTGAACAAGCTGGTTTACATACTCCTGTATAAACCCTATCTCATCACGTCCGCTCTTTGTGATGCTTTTTGAGAAATCTTTTGAAGTGATTATCCCATCTATCTCATCTTTTAGCATATCTACTTTTTTTATAAGGTTTCTTGAGATAAACGAACCAAGCCCTATTATGAAAAAGACCACCGTCATATTTACGACAAGCCCTATAATCATGGAGTTAAAAGCATCGTCATGAAGTTTTGTGACATTTTGGCTTATACTGTTTGATATCTCATCTTCCACCTCTTTTAGAAGGTTGATCTTGGAGGTTATGGTCGCGAACCAGTATGTGGCATCTATATTGAAGCCTCCATCTTTGTTCTCTAAAGCAACGCCCCTCATTCTTTTTACTTCTGCAACCTCTTTGGTGCTCATTCTTTTTTCATAGAACTCTTTTAGATGTGGTGATGCAAAGAAGAGGAACTTCTGTGTAAAACCATCCTGTTCGCTTAAAAGCGCTATAAATTTATCGTGAAATCCGGGGGCAAAACTGTCTCTGCTAAAGGTTGATGAGAGGACTGCTCTCTCTATGCCGGCTCTCTCTTTTGCAGAGAGAAAGTTTACAAAAGCATTTATCTCGTTGTTTGTCTGAGCGTTGTCACTCATCTTTATGATCTCTTCTATTGCAGATATAAATGCGGCATTTAGGGATGTGTAATAGCCCACAGGAACAGAGACCGCAACATTAAGCGCATCCACGCCTTTTCTGATCTCACCGATCTTTGAGAGTGCGTCAACCGCCTTTTGCATCTTTGTGCGCATACTCTCTGAGTACTCATTCAAAGGGATTTGAGAGTAGAACTTTTTTAACTCCAAAAGAGTTGCATCGGTATCTTTTCGAATAGAGACGAGCTCAGATGAGAACTTAGCACCATTTGAGCTTATAAACCCTGCAGATGCACCCCTCTCTTTTTGAAGATTGTGAACAAGAGAGCTGCTTTTTTGACTAAAAAGAACCATCTCGCTGATCTTCTCTAAAGCCTTTACCTCTTTATAACTGTTATAACTGTCTGTTGTAAGCCACAAAAGTATCACTAACACAGGCACTATTACCATCAGTGCCATCTTTAATTTAATCGAGATGTTGTTTAACATTCTAATCCTTTGTGTGTAATATTATTTTTTGCAGAGCTTACTTTGGTATAGGCTTAGTTATCCTTCTTTAGCAATCCAACGGAAGGTTCATCTATATAGTAACCCTGAGAGTAATCTACTCCGAGTTTTTTTACTATGTCCATTATCACACTTGAGTGAACATACTCCGCTATGGTTTTTATGCCAAGTTTTTTTGCAAACTCTACAATGGTCTCGACAATAAAAAGAGCGTTTCTATCTACATCTATATCTTGCACCAAAGAGCCGTCGATCTTTATAAAATCTGCGTTCATCCTTGTCAAATACCCGAAATTAGAGTATCCGCTTCCAAAATCGTCTATTGCTATTCTAGCTCCATATCTTTTAACTTCGCTTATAAAGCGGTCGACTTTTTTAAAGTCTTCAACCGCATCTGACTCAAGAAGCTCGAATATGACCCTTCTGGACGCTTTTGAATTTTTTAGTTTTTGAATGATGAAATTGAATATTTCACTGCTCATAATATCCTCTATGGAGAGGTTAATGCTAAACTCAAACTCGCTGTTCTCAAATGTTTCGAACGATTTGTCAATTATCGCTTTTGTAACCGTATTATAAACTTTTATCTTTTTTGCAACTGGAATAAAGAGGGCCGGTGAGAGAATCTTGCCGTTTTTGTCGATAAGCCTTGCCAGACACTCATACTTCTTTATCTCCAATGTTTTCGTATCGACAATAGCCTGAAAATATGGAATGACCCTGAGATTTTCAACGGCATCTCTTACGATCCCTGAGAGCTTCAGGTTTCTCTCGTACTCATTTTCAAAATTCATCCTGTCTTCGTATATCCAGTATTTTGCGCCTATCTCTTTTGCATATTTCAGCGCCATAGATACTTTGGAAAATATATTTTTGCTATCTCTGTTTGCCGAAGATGCAAGAGTAAAATCAACGTAAATATTTATATCCTGATACTCTACAATTATATTTTTCATCTTCTCGTAAAGCTCATCGAGGTAGTCTTTAAGCTCGTAAAAACCTATTTCTCTGTCAATAATAAAAGCAAACTCATCTCCAGAGAGCTTGTAGATATGGTGCTGCGGTATATTCTCTTTAAGAAACTTTCCGACCTTTTCAATTACGTAGTCACCGACAATATAGCCGTAAAAATTGTTTATCATCTGAAAGTTGTCTATATTAAAAACGACTAGAGAAAACTCCTTGAACTCATCAAGGTCGTTTCTTAGCTTATATGTATTTGGAAGATTTGTGAGATGGTCGGTAAAGTATCTGCTAAAGAGTTTGTTTCTGTACTCTTTAACGCTTGCCGACTCTTCCACAGCCCTGGTATAGAGCTCTTTAGCTATTTCGTCACTCAGGTTTTGCGGGTCGATCTCTTTTTTCAGTGAATAGATCGTAAGCTGTGTTTTTGTCTTATCTTCATGTTTTAAGAGAACTATCTTGGCGTTTGGAAGTACCTTGGCAAGCTCGTTTTTTAGGCTCTGAACAAGTACGGTATTATGGATAAAAGATATTATATGTACAAGAACATTATCTTTATTTACCTTCTCCAGATCCCTTATAACGCCCTGAATCTCCCTTGATGACTCTAGCTTAAAACTGTTAACATCTAATATTTCACTCTCTAGATTCAAAATGTTCTCCAAAAATACTTTCCCACATTCTATCTGAAAATTTATAAAGTAGATTTTAACCACTCTTTAAATATACTCTCATAACTGTTATATTATAAAAAGGTTATAATTGAACTCTTTTCAAAATCTACTACTTTTGCAAAACCTATATCGGCTTAAAGCTCTTGGATTTGAATACAGCGACTCTTTTTCAATAAACCGCGTTAGTACAAATGAAAAACCAAATAACCTGAGCGAACTTGCAAAAAATATAACTACCTGCCATCTGTGCGACCTTAGCAAATCAAGAAGACAGAGCATGAGCGGGTATGGCAACCCGAATGCGGATCTTATGATAATTGATTATATGGTCTCAATGAGCGAGGACAGCACATCCTCCTACTACAGCGGAAGAAGCGGAGAGATGCTAAAAGATATGATAGAGAATGTTTTAAAGCTCAAAGTTGAAGACGTATACTTTACACATGCAGTAAAGTGCAAGCCTTTGAACTCAAATATGCCCTCAGACTCCGAGTGGGATTCATGCAAAAGCTATCTTTTTTCACAAATAGAGTTCGTGAAACCAAAAGTAGTTGTAACTTTAGGTAAGAATGCTTATGCTAAAGTTACGTCAGAAGAAGAAAATTTTGCCAGTGTTAGAGGTCATGTTGTAGACTTTAAAGATTACAAACTTGTTCCCATATTTCATCCGAATCATCTTCTTAGAAATCCGAATGAGAAAAAAATCGCCTTTAACGATCTAAAAACAATAAAGAGTTGTCTATGAAAAAATTATTTATTATCGCTATGCTTTTTCCTGTTCTGCTATTTTCAAAAAGCTTTCTAGTCTCGGACATAACTCTTCCAAAAACAGATGTGCAAAACCTAGACCCATACCCATGCGATGAGGAGTGTCTGCAAGAGCATCTTGAAAACGGTCATATCTTCTCATTTTTGGCACATGCAAGAAAAAAACTTGAAGATGACGTCTTGGAGGCCAGAAGAGAGGAGTATATGGCGATCTTCAATGTAAAGAAGGTCTTTACAGAGAGCAAGCTTCGCATCGCACTGCTTCTGCCGTACAAAAAGATCGCCAGATATGCAGCCTCCACCACAAACGCATCTTTTGCCTATCTTATGTCAAAGAACCGCCCGTTTGAACTAAAAAGCTATAAGATTGAGGATGAGAGCTATGACGATATAAAAGAAGCGCTGCAAAAAATTCAAAACGACGGCTTCTCATACGTGATCGCACCGATGACACAGGAGGGAGAAGAGATCGTCTCAAGAATAGACCCTGAAATAAACATATTTTTTCCTACCATCAACAAAAAAGATGCAAAAAATGCCTCTAGTTATCTCTACTACGGCGGGATCGACTACAGAGCACAGAGCGACCTTCTACTAAAAGAGGCGATCTCCCCGCTTGTCATATTTTATGACCAGTCAGCCATCGGAGAGCAGCTCTCGGAGTATCAGGATTACGCATTTAGAGCTAAATTTGCACATGATAAAAACAGCACCGCTTTAAGCTCGATGCAGACTACAGAAAAACCGACCATTATAAAGTTCTCTATTCCTCAGCAGACGACGAACCTCGAAAAACAGCTAAAAGAGAACGAAGAGATAAATGCAGCCTCTTTTTTCGTAAATACCCCGATCATAAAAAGCGGGATGATAATATCACAGCTCACTCTTTATGACACAAATGCTACAAATATACTCTCAACGCAGACAAACTACAACCCGCTGCTTCTCTCGATGACACAGTATCATGACAGAAAAGATATGATAATAGCCAACTCCATTACGCAGAACAAAGATGTCCTCATAGAGACGAACTCTCTTTTAGGCAACGATATCGTGTATGACTGGATAAACTACACGTCAACCGTAGGCATAGACTACTTTGCACATCTCATAAGCGGCGAAGCAAGAGAGTACGATATACAAAATGTCGATAACCAGATGATCTACCCTATAAATCTGCTTCAGCCCTCATTTTCGAGGTTTATACCCTATTATTCACTCCATAAAGAGAGAGCGGACTAACTCCTCTACATCTTTCGTGATCTTCTGGGGCTTGCCCTCAAAGTTTATATATGCCAGCGTTATAGTCAGCTCAAATATCTTCTCGTTATCTTTAAATAGACTCTGCAGGAGCTTAAACGAAGCCGCTCTCATCTCTAAAAGTTTTGTCTCTATATGGAGCTCATCTCCGAGCTTCGCACTCTTTATAAAATCGGCCTCCACTCTTCTGGCGACAAAATGACCGTTTTGCAAAACAGGACTCATACCTTTAGAGAAAAAAGCCTCGCTCCTTGCACGCTCGCAAAAATTAAGGTAGTTGGAGTGATATACCACTCCGCCTGTATCGGTATCTTCGTAATAAACTCTCAATTTCACTCTATATTCCCCTATTTATCGGCTTTTGAGCCACTATCAAAAATATTCGCTCCAAAATTCGCTCCAATTTTG
>NZ_JAVEUF010000035.1:0-4414 GCF_034005705.1 Sulfurimonas sp.
AAAATTCTTCGAGTGTCATGGCTTTTACTTTGGAAACAAAAGTAAAAAGCTCTTACTACCCCTGCAATATGTGTTTTATCGGATGCTTACTTTCATTTGATCGATATCGTTTAAAGATTCTATTACGGCTTCATTAAGAGTTAGAAGATTATCTACGTGGAATAAAAAATTAATTTTAATTGCTAACTTAACACAACCATCAAAAACGCTACGGTTATCTATTTCTCTATTATAAAATAATTTATCTACATCAGACATTGTATAAACAATTTCCTGATTTCTTCTTAATGTGTTGAACAACTCAAAAAAATATTTAGGTGTACCTAAATTATTATATCTTCTAAGATCTTCTAGCATAGTTTGATAATAGACCATTAATTATATCTGTTTCGTCATTATTATCAATCCTTAAAAAAAGCGGGATTTCATCATTTATAATTTCCTCCATTCTCTTAACTTTTAAAGCTAACCTTTCATCTATAACTTCATCTATTGAATCTTTGCATATGAGATAGAAATATCTTGTTATCTGGTTTTCCTCTAGGCCTACTCTATGAATCCTATCTTTTGACTGTACGAAACTGGAACAATTATAATCTCTTTCTAGATATATTGCATTATGACACCCTTTATGTAACGAGATAGATTCAGCTACAGAAAAAGGATTAGCAATAATTACCCTAAAATCATTATTTAAAGGATTATTAAATGCCGCTATAGTTTGCTCCCTTTCTTCTTGAGGAATTTCACCTATTAAAAGCTTCGCATTAATATTGTTTTTTTTCAAAAAGCACTTTAAATCTTTAGCATTTTGTACAAATATTGTCCAGATTATTACTTTTCCATTTTCAGGAAATATTTTTTCGAGTAAAATTGATAAAACACATCTGAATTTTTGTGGAATTTCAAAAATCGAATAGTTTGTTATTTTATTAAAAAATTCTGAATCATTTATATATTCATCAGAGTGTATTGTGAAAATTACATTAGGATCTAATTCATCTAATAACTCATTATCTTCTAAGGAGTCTTTTAATGCTTTTGATAAAAGTGCTGGATTAGTTGATGCCTGTCTTAGACGAATCAATTTAGCTCTATTAACAAAATCTTTAATAGTCGCTGAACTGTCTTTCTTAAAATAAGGAATATACTTAGATTCTATATAATCATATATTTCTCTCTGATGTGTGTCCATTTCAACTGAAATAACCTTCTCTTCTATTGGGGGTAATTTCAAATCACTCTTTTTTATCCTAATAAAGTAAGGGGAAATATTTTCTTTTAACTCTTCTACTCGTAAAGAATCAGTTGAACAATGCAATGTCATTTCTTCCAAATTATGATAATGGAATTTCAGAATTTCTTTAAATTTAAAAGGATAAATAAACTTAAATAAATTAAATATATCTTGATAACCGTTAGGAACAGGTGTACCTGTTAATATAATACGGGATACAGCTTCTTTTGATATTTCAGTTACACTCCTACCCCATACTCCATCAGGATTCTTTATTCTATGTGCCTCATCAACAACAACCATTGTTTTATTTCGTCTCAAAAAATCTATAATATCATTTTGAAAACGATCAACCCCTCCATGAAAAATTAAGGTTAATTCTGCTGCATTCGGAGAATACAAATGTTCTAATTTATGTCTATACGTAATATCATTATCTCCTGACATTCTAAAACTATGCGGTTTATATCCAAAACATTCCTCAAATTCATTTTCCCAAGGAGCAAATGATGAAAGAGGGCCAATTACTAGAAGTTTATTCACATATCGTGGATCATTTTCAGATAAACTTTTTAAGAAAGTATATGCGCCATATACTATAGATGTCTTACCCGCACCAGGAACTGCAAAATTACAAGAGTTTTGAGCAAATGCCATATGAAAAGAAGAAAGTAACTGTAATTTGTATAATTTTCTTATTAGCCTTTTCTGTAATAGTTTCTGAAAATCATCAAATTGTTCAACTAACAATGAATTCGTTCTAAATTCATCATTTCTAATGGCTTTTGCATTTTCACTAAATTTTTCAAAATGCTCTTCTTCAACAGAATATCTTTCTAATGTTCTTTGAATATTGTCAGAAAATTGAACAGCTCTGTTAAATTTCACTAGCAATGTTTGTATTTCCTGAAGAATTTTTATTTGTGTTTCAACTTGAAATGGAATATAAATAGAGTCTTTTTCAATAAAAAAACCAAGTCTTTTTAAGGATATTAAAAATCTTTTGTTCTTAATTAACGCTTCTATTTCTCCACTTATAACAAAAAGACTCTTCTCAATATTAATGTCTATATAAAAATTCATCGTAATTTTTTATTAATTTGATAGCCAATCTGCTGAATTCTTTTTGTCTGAATCTTTATGTCATCAATTTCTTGACTAGGAATATTGTCAACCTCTATACTTTCAAGTAGCTCTATAACATGTGAAAGTATTCTTGAGGGAGATTTATTTAAAAGTGAATCATGGATTTTATCACCTAGCTCCTTAACAAGCTGCTGTACTTCAGGCTTTATAAAAGATTTGTGTCCTGTATTAATTGCTTCAAAAGTTTGTGCTGCCCTTCTTATTAATTTTTCAGGTTCTTCAGCAGCCTTATTATACCCAATTCGATACTTATGTTCATTCAAGTTCTCTAAAAAAGCACTTTCATTATTTTCAAATTTTGAGTTTTTAAAAAATATTTTATCTCTTGAATTTAAATGTGCATGTAAATTAGAAGAGTTGAATTCAATGTCAGCTTCTTGTGGAAGTTTATCAGTAATCTCGAAATGCTTTGATGAAAAACTTTGCCAAATATCTTTGTTTCCAAAAAAATGTTTGTCTTTATTACCTTCAGCTAAATTCCTAAATTCTTTTCCATCATACTCATTTCTAATTCGTATATAATCAAACGCAATAACTTTTAAATCATCTACATCATTTTCTTGATAACCATCGAAAGCTCTTTTACTTGATTCACCATAAAAATATTTTAACCATTTAGCCAAAGACAAAAACTGATCTTCTCTATTGTCTAATTGTGTGTAAATACCATCATACCCCAAATAATCTAAGTACTCATCCATAATTTCCATTGTTTGAAGATATTTTTGTATTTCTGACTCAGTTTCTCCCATCCACTCTGAAATACTTTTTATAGCTTCATCTCTTGATAGTTTGGGAATTAACTTGTCAAAAATCTGTTTAGCCTTCAAATATTTTTCTATAGGGTTATAACCTAACTTTTCGTCTTCACCCATTTGGTAAGTTGTCTCAAGTTTTTCTATTTCTATAGGATTCTCTTCAAGTGTCACAGGTAACACTATAGCTTTAAAATAACCTGTCCTATCAATTTTATTTAATAGCATTACTCGTCTATTACCGTCAATTATCACTCCATCCTTAGTAATAATGCCCACTTTCTGCTGTCCTGTATCTCTCAAGCTTTGTAAAGTTTTTAAATTTCTATCTTTTTTTGATTCCCAAAGAAGATTCTCTATTAACTCTTTACCAGTATTCGTTTCAAGATTGATTATTTGAGATTGCCTTTCTAAAGATTTTGTTCTACTGAGAATTCGTCCATTATACTTGTTATATATTAAGTATGTTAAAGGAATATTATAAACCTTCTTTTTCACAAGTTGTCTTTCCCACATTATTTCATGATTAAGTAAATCATCACGATTTTTATCACGATTAATAATTTCTTGAATTTTTTGTATTCTAACTTCTTTGTTCATAGCATTATAATATATAAATGAAGGAAATTATATTTCAGATATAAAAAGGAACAACTATTTAATAATAGCTTGTTTATACACTTCTAGAAACTCTTGGTTATTAAGGAATTTAAAAGTACAAAATATGTAACAAAAAGAAAAACATGGTATTATGTAAAATTATATGCCGATTATTGCTTCCTTTATAAATAGTTACAAAAAACACCAACCACCCTAAAGGTCGATATCACCAAACTCCACTTCCCCACAGAAGATAGTTTTCGGGTGATTACGTTGGTGGAGTTATTAAGACAAGGATGATAGTGAGAAAGCTTAAAATTTAATTCTATACGAAATCGTATGCCAAAACAAAAATTATCACTCCACCTCCCCACTCTCGCACACCAGCCCGCGGCAGAGCGTTTCAAGCAAGCGTTTTTTGAGAACGGAGAGTGGGTAATTTATGGAAGTGCGTTGTTTGACCAGATGGAGTATATTCCATGGCTGGAGCATAATGCCAGGGGACAGCACAAGGATACTGTGGCAGAGGGTTGGGTGGTGGCCACTACCTTTTTTGTCATCAGAGAACAGGACCGGAAGATTGTGGGCATGATAGACATCAGGCATTCGCTAGACCATCCTTTTCTTATGGAGTATGGTGGGCATATAGGGTATTCCGTATGTCCCAACGAAAGAG
>NZ_JAVEUF010000036.1:0-4354 GCF_034005705.1 Sulfurimonas sp.
TTCCGATCTATGATAATTTTTGCAGAATATTTTTCCCTGAATTTTTATCCTATGATGTAATACACAAGTCATTACAGATAAGTAATCAAGCTTTTGGATTAAAATACTATAATTTGAAGCAATTACTACTTGATTTTGGTGTAATAAAGATTCACCCCATTATTGAGTTTAAGAGTTATTTAATAAACAACAGCTATAAAAATCTTATAGATAAAATTATTGTTCCGGAGGTTAAGCAAAAAAGAATTAGTGTTGAAGATTTTTGGAACTCGATGGAACAAAAGCAGATATTTGGAGTAGAAGCTGAAAAATTTGTTTTAGAATTTGAATCTATTCGATTAAATAGAAAGAAAAAAATAGACTGGATTGCTCAATATGTGGTAAATGAGGGTTATGACATAGCTTCATATAATTATGAGCATGATGAAATACCAAATAGATTTATTGAAGTAAAGTCGTATGAAGGTAATATTCCTTACTTCTTTTGGTCTAGAAATGAATTTATGATTGCACAACTTAAAAAAGAAGAGTATTGGTTATATTTAATAAACCGAAAAGAAATGAATAACCCTATGTATACTCCAGTTATGATTCAAAATCCATATGAAAAATTATTGAGACAAGATTCATCGTGGAATAAACAAATTGAGAAGTATAAAATTCAATTACTAGTTAAGTAGAGTAACTGGAGTTATTCAAGAGTTAAAAACAATAACACATTTAAACGTAGTTGTTAAGTTGTCAGTAATAATCATTTTATATTTAAATAATTTCGATGTTGTATTTCGATTTTTTGCTAACAGCGTAATTTGTGTTTATTAATGTAATTGAGTGTATAGCCATTAGATTTTGGTACAAACTTCAACAAATTGTTTGATTTATTAATTGAAAGTTGTAAGGTTTATCTTTTCTTAGTAGGATTATTTAAAATACTAGATTAATACAGTATTATAAATCATAAAAAGATGAAAAATAAAGTGTTGGAAGTTGTGGAACTTTTTGCAGGTGTTGGAGGTTTTCGACTAGGACTGGAAAAGAATAACTATAGAGTAATTTGGAGTAATCAGTGGGAACCGAGTACTAAAACACAACACGCATCAATAGTTTATGAGGCACGCTTTGGTAGTGAAAACCACTCGAATGAAGATATAACTACAGTCCCAACAAATAACATTCCTGATTGTGATGTTCTTTGTGCGGGTTTCCCCTGTCAGGACTATTCTGTGGCAACCACATTAAATAATTCAAAAGGGTTAAAAGGGAAAAAGGGTGTTCTATGGTGGTCCATACATAGGATACTAGAGGAAAAAGAAAATAAACCGAAATATTTATTTTTAGAAAATGTAGATAGATTATTAAAATCTCCTGTTAATCAAAGAGGAAGAGATTTTGCTATTATGTTACAAAGCTTGAACAAGCTAGGCTATATTGTAGAGTGGAGAGTAATTAATGCAGCTGAATATGGGATGCCGCAAAGGAGAAGAAGGGTTTTTATATTAGGTTATCATAAATCAACAAAACTTTATGAGCAACTCTATTCAAAGAATAAATTAACATGTTTAACAAAAAGCGGTGTTTTTGCTAAATCGTTTCCTGTGGAAGTTGAAAACACACTCTCTCTCCCCTCCTTTGAGTTAAAAAAGGATATAACAGTAATATCCAATACCTTTAATATAAATGGAAAAGACTCACCATTTCAAAATACAGGAATAATGATTAATGGTATAGTTAATACATTAAAGACTATGCCTTATTATAAAGGAAAACACACTGTATTAGGAGATGTCCTTCAAAATGAAGAGGAGGTTGATTCTTTGTTTTATATTTCTAAGGAAGATCAAAGAAGGTGGGAATATTTAAAGGATGCAAAATCCTATGAAAGGATATCTAAAGATGGTCATAAATATATATACTCAGAAGGTGGAATGAACTATCCAGATGCTTTAGATAAGCCATCACGTACCATTATTACAGGTGAAGGGGGAAAGTCGCCATCTAGATTCAAGCATGTGATACAAACAGAAAAGGGATTACGAAGATTAACGCCCGTCGAGTTAGAGCGCTTGAACATGTTTCCTGATAATCACACTAAGGGAGAAGGAATAACTGATTCAAGAAGAGCTTTTTTTATGGGAAATGCATTGGTGGTCGGGGTTGTTGATAGATTAAGCAAAGAACTTTACAACCAAATCTATAAGTATGAAGACTCATCAATATGATAGCAATCATGCAGATTCAATTATTGAATTTGCCAAACAGCTGAAAAATAAAACTTTGCGTGAGGCTTGTGATGATGATGTTTGTGAAAATGATTACGAGGGGAAAGGCAAATTCGGAACAATTTTAGAAAAATATTACTTTGGGTATGAACCTAATTCAAATATTTCTCCAGATTTTATTAAAGTAGGGTTAGAGCTGAAGTCTAGTCCTTTGAAATTATTAAAAAATGGAGAATATCGTTCTAAAGAGAGGCTTGTTTTAAATATCATTAATTATTTGGAAGTTTATAAAGAAACGTTTGAAGAAAGTTCATTTTGGAATAAAAACGCTCATTTACTTTTAGTATTTTATCTATGGGAGCCTAATAAAGACATCTTAGATTTTCTTATTAAACTAGTTGATGATTGGCGTTATTCAGATGAGGATTTAAGAATTATTAAGAATGATTGGGAAAAAATTAATAAAAAAATTAAAGACGGTAAAGCTCACGAACTTTCAGAAGGAGACACCTTCTATTTAGGTGCCTGTACCAAAGGCACTACTGCTCTTAAATCTTTAAGAGAACAACCTTTTAGTAAGAAAAAGGCTAAGCAAAGAGCTTATTCTTTAAAACAGGGATATGTTAATCATATAATAGCAAAGATATCAAAGCAAGAAAAAGATGTCTTTGGTAAAATTATAAAGACTCCAAAAAGTATAGAAAGAGTACACATTGAAGATTTTATAGTTGCGAAATTTGAAGCTTTTTATGGGCAGACACCTCAAGAAATAGAAAAGTATTTTGAATTAGAGCTTAATCAAAGAGCAAAAAACTACTTTGCAAGTTTAACTAAGGCTATTCTTGGTATTGGCTTAAATAAACGTATTGAAGAATTTGAGAAAGCTAATATAATTGTTAAAACAGTTCGTTTACAAAAAAATGACTTACCAAAAGAAGATATTTCATTTCCAGCTTTTAAGTATAAAGAAATAGTTAAGTCAGAATGGGATAACTCCGAGTTTAAAAATATCTTAGAGAGTAAGTTTTTCTTTGTTTTTTATAAACAGGAAAATGAAAATCTTGTACTAAGAAAGGTTAAATTTTGGAATATGCCCCAAATCGATATTAAGGAAGCTAAAAAAGTATGGCTGGCAACCAGAAATAATATCAAATCAGGTCGCATAGTTGAAAAAATCACAGAAAGGAATGAAAGATTCACATATTTTCCGAAGAAGACAGAAAATAGAGTTAGTCATGTTAGACCTCATGCTAGAAATGCAAATGATACATATCCGCTACCAAAAAAAGACAAAAAAACAGGCTTAACAGAATATACAAAACATTGTTTTTGGTTAAATGCGCGGTATGTGAAAGATGAAGTGTATAATAAATGAATGAAAGTGTTGCTGTTTCATAAACAATTATTTTTTTAAGACTCTTCCACCTTTAGAAATAATAAAATAAATATCTTAAGGGCAAGTGATTTTACGCAACACACAAATGAGCTAACTGTTCGAAGCAACGAACTGTAGAAAGCGTGCGATTCACAAAAGCTTCTATTTGCAATGGCTTCAATGTGCAACCGCCTTGGCCCATCAATTACAGCAAATGCTTTAGAATGTCACTGATGCATTCCAGTTCCAGGAAACGTTCGTGCTGAGGGGTGTAGGGGAGTTGTTCGTGGGCCCAGGTCATGTGGTAGGGAATGTGAGCGGCGTAAGCGCCTAGCTCCAAGACGGGTACGATGTCCGATCTCATAGAATTGCCAATCATCAAGAAGTTGTCTGCCGAGCAATCCAGGTGGTGTAGCAGTTTGGTGTACTCGGCAAGGGTCTTGTCGCTCATGATTTCAATGTGATGGAAATACCTCTCCAGCCCTGACTTTTTTAACTTTCGTTCCTGATCCAGTAAGTCGCCTTTGGTGGCTACGACCAATCGGTAATTTCCGTTTAGCTGCTCCAAGGTTTCTTCTACATGCGGGAGCAGTTCTATGGGTTTTTGCAACATATCCCTGCCCAGATTCATGATGTCTTGTACTGTGGCGGCCGGCAAGGTGTTGTTGGAGATACGGATGGCAGTATCTATCATACTTAGCACAAAGGCTTTTACACCGTAACCGTACCATTCCAGGTCCTGCATTTCTGTCTTGTACAA
>NZ_JAVEUF010000037.1:0-4185 GCF_034005705.1 Sulfurimonas sp.
ATCTCCGGGAGCTACTTCATTCCACGACTCGGCAAATAATGTCAGATAGTCCGCTCTGGAACCTTCGGCCACCTTTTGATTGGCCAACGCCAGCGCCTGATCCAGTTGCGGCTCTTGACTGTAATCGGACAACGCGCGTATGAGGCTTTCCAACTTCACTTCCATCATCACGTTCATACCGCCCTTCAGGTCCAATCCTAAATTGATTTCCCTTTCTTTCACTTCTTTAAAAGTGTACCACAGGAACACTTTTTCCGGAGTTATAGAGTCGATATAATAGCTTTGTTTGGCGTTTCTGAGTGAATCCAGGAAAAAAGCTTGATCCAATTCATCAATATCCCTGTAATCCTGCGTTTTCTGTACAGAAACAACGGCTTTTTCTGCATAATCTGCTGCTTTTTTCTCTTGTATCCTTGTAGCTGCCGTAAAAGACAGTTGATAAATACAAGCCAGAGAAATAAGTACTACCACCAGCCTAATGGCTCCTTTGCTTTGCATAATCTTATAATTAATATTAATATCTATCTGATAAAATAGCTGACAAATGTAATGTTTTTTCCCTAATTAATTAACTTTGTAGTTCGCATTTACCGGATTATGTTCAAGAGATATCTCATAGCAACGGTCTTGGCTACCACTCTTAGTGTGGTTGTTTCTATGCTTCATGCACAACCACAAACAGCGGTGCAACTGCTTAAAGAAGGGGAGCGGCTGCATATGGCCTACGAATTTGAGCGTGCCATAGAAGCTTTTTCACGTGCAGCTGCGGCGTCTGAGGACTCCTTGCTCACACAACGGGCAGAACAATGGAAATGGGCCTCTGAAAACGGACAAATCATGAGCCGATACGTCATTCGTCCTACCCTTTTAGCGTACGCCGTCATCCCCGGGAAAGAGTTTCCGTTGTATTACGACTTAGCCCCCTCGGGCCAATGGAGGTATCCGCCAAAAGAGCTCCTGGAACACGTACACGACGACGGCAAAAACCCATTGCCCATCCTATACCGACCGTCTGTAGACAAAATAGTCTTTGCTGCCCGCGACACATCACAAAACACCGGATGGGACTTATACACCGTATGGCGCACCGTACCCGACACCCCACAAGCATCGGATACCGCTGACGGCCAAGACCCTAACACCACATACTGGTCTCCGCCCGTCCGCCTGCCGGCTTCCATCAACACCACCCGCAATGAAATGTATCCCGTATTGAGTCCGGACGGTAACACCCTTTACTTCTGCTCAGACGGCCTGCCCGGCCTGGGAGGCATGAACCTGTTTGTAAGTCATTGGGATAAAGATCTTGGGACATGGAGCGTTCCGGAAAATATGGGCATTCCGTTTTCCTCGCCCCATAACGATATGCTCTATCTGCTGTCCGACGATTCCCGGTATTTCTACTTTGTGTCTGACCGCATCGCCCCCAAAGATTCCCTGATGCTTTATAAAGTAGAGTACGAACCCGGACCCGTTACCATACATCCACAATCGGTACAAGAACTGCGGGAAATTGCCTCGCTTCCGCTGGTGCAAAAGGTCAAGTCTGGCGCAGTACCGGTTCCGGCGGAACCTGAAGAAGCCACCTTGCCTGCCCGTACAAACGAACGTGAGCAAGATCGTGCCGATTCTGTGCTTCAAAAAACACGAGCAGCTACACAACATTATGCAGAGCTGAATAAAGCCGTCCGAAACCTCACGGAGCAAGTTGCCGGGCAAGAACAAAAATTAGACGAATTGCGCAATACGTACACCACTTTGTCACGGGAAGAAGACAGACAAGTATATGCCAACCTTATAAGAGACCGGGAATTTACCCTTATGGAGCTGCAACAGTCCTTGCGCGATACACAAAAAGCAGCCCAGGCCATAGAAGACATGTTTCTGTGGCACGGCGTGCTGGCTGTTCCGCCCCAAACACCGGACATGCAAGTAGAGCCGGCAGAAACCCAGGCAAATATCCCCCGCTTTACCCCTGTTAAACAAAAACAGGGAACATGGGATAAGCACGTATTTCTTTCTCCTGCTCCACCTCCTCCTACTGTAGACCTTACTTTCCGTATAGAAAAAGAAGCTGTAATCGTTCCCTGGGAAAACGAACCCATGAGCCTCTATTACCGCATCCAATTGTTTACCTTAAGCAGTAAAATCACACCAAAGCAATTACGAGGCATCAGTCCGGCGTTTGAAGTAAAAGTGGGCAACAAGTACGTCTATTACGCGGGCCAATTCACCAAATACGCCCAGGCCACACAAGCTTTGACGACAGTCAGAAGGCAAGGTGTCCACGGTGCCCTGGTAGTAGCTTTTTATGAAGGAAAATCACTATCTTTACAAGAAGCGCGCAAAAGAGAGGCTCAAAACAAAACAGAACCGGAAGGAATCCGTACGTACCGGGTGTACCTGGGACAAGATGAAGTATCGCCGCAATTGGTAGCCGCCGTAACTTCACTTACAGAAAAAGACATCATACGTGTAGAGAAAGAAGAAGCGGCGCATTTTTACATAGGTCCGTTCAACTCTCTTACCCAAGCGCAGGAACTGGCAGAAGGACTACAAAAGAAAGGCTTTACGTCTATTAGTGTTCAAGAAGATTTTTAAAAGATATACTATATGGGATTGGTCATTACACTTATTTTGTTGGGGATGTTGCTGCTTTTTGCAGAACTTACCGTCATTCCCGGATTTGGTATTGCCGGCATTCTGGGACTAGCCGGTTACGCCGGAGGCATTGTGCTGGCCTTTACCAGATTTGGGACTACTATAGGCTTCATTGTGCTCTTTGGCGCTTTGCTCTTAACGGCCATCTTGCTGTTTTTTACGCTACGGTCTAAAACGTGGAAAAAAATCACCTTAAAAGACAGCATAAAAGAAAAAGCCCTTCCTGCCCCGGAAGACAAAGGTGTGGAGGTAGGTATGGAAGGCATCAGCCTTACGCGTTTGAACCCGGCAGGTAATGGCCGCTTTGGAGACATAACCATAGAAGTCCGCTCCTCGGAAGGGCTCATCCAGGCCAAAACCCCTATCAGAATAGTCCATATAGAAGGATTGAGTATCTTTGTGTCCCCTATTGAAAACAATTAAAAAAAATATATTATGATGTTAGGAGCAACGTTAATTTGGATAGCCGTAGGAATCGTCGGCTTCTTTATTTTATTATGGTTTTTTCCCGTCACCTTGTGGTTTCAGGCGCTTATATCGGGTGTACGGATCAATCTCATACAGCTGGTACTTATGCGCTGGAGAAAAGTACCACCCAGCACTATCGTGATGGCCATGATTACCGGTACAAAAGCCGGTTTGACAATGGACGCTAACGCCCTGGAAGCCCACTACCTGGCTAAAGGAAACGTCACTAAAGTAGTTAACGCCCTGATTTCGGCAGACAAAGCCAACATCCCTCTGGATTTTAAAATGGCCGCTGCTATTGACCTGGCCGGTCGCGATGTGTTCGAGGCCGTCCAAATGTCCGTAAACCCCAAGGTAATCAACACCCCGCCCGTTTCTGCCGTCGCTAAAGACGGTATCCAGCTTATTGCCAAAGCCCGTGTAACGGTACGCGCCAATATCAAACAACTGGTAGGGGGTGCCGGAGAAGAAACCGTCCTGGCCCGTGTAGGAGAAGGTATTGTATCCAGCATTGGATCTTCTTCTTCACACAAATCCGTGTTGGAAAACCCCGACAACATCTCTAGAGTAGTGCTGGAAAAAGGACTGGACTCCGGAACGGCCTTTGAAATCCTCTCTATTGACATTGCAGACATTGACGTAGGAAAGAACATTGGTGCCGTATTGCAAATGGATCAAGCCAACGCAGACAAAAATATTGCTCAAGCACGTGCAGAAGAACGCCGTGCTATGGCCGTAGCCCTGGAGCAAGAAAAGAAAGCAGAAGCGCAAGATGCACGCGCCAAAGTTATCCTTGCCGAGGCGCAAATTCCCTTGGCCATGGCAGAAGCCTTCCGCGCCGGCAATTTAGGCATTATGGACTACTACCGCATGAAGAATATCCAGGCCGATACAGACATGCGAGAACAGATTGCAAAATAAAATAAAATAACTACCTTTGCTTCCCCTTTAAGGAAACAAAAGTAGACAGGTGAGGTGGGTGAGTGGCTGAAACCACCAGTTTGCTAAACTGACGTACTCGCAAGGGTACCGAGGGTTCGAATCCCTCCCTCACCG
>NZ_JAVEUF010000038.1:0-3971 GCF_034005705.1 Sulfurimonas sp.
CCCATTCCGAACCCAGAAGCTAAGCCTCTCATCGCTGATAATACTGCACCTTTCAGGTGTGGGAACGTAGGTCGCTGCCTAGTTGGTCATTTCCTCTACTAACTTATTTAATCAATCGAAATTATAAAAATCTTTCTAACAGACTTAATTCATAATCTCTTTAAAATAAAATTTATATATAATCAATAATTACTTTCATAGGATTCTAATGATACTTAATAACGAGTGGCATACTTTTTTAGAGGATGAGCTCTCAAAAGATTACTTTATAAAACTTCAGCGATTCATAGAGTCGGAGTATAAAACAAAAACCGTATTTCCCAAATATGAGAATATTTTTAGAGCTTTTAATCTGCTTCATCCAGATGATGTAAAAGTTGTAATAATAGGGCAGGACCCATATCACGGTCATAATCAGGCAAACGGACTCGCTTTTTCAGTGTGTGATGAGTGTAAGATCCCTCCATCGCTGGTCAATATCTTTAAAGAGCTGCAAGATGATCTACATTGTTCTATGCCTGTAAACGGCAATCTGACTAAGTGGGCGGAGCAGGGTGTCTTGCTTATCAATAGTGTTCTTACTGTTGTAGAGGCTAACCCCAACTCGCATAAAAACATGGGGTGGGAGATATTTACCGACTCGGTTATAAAAAAACTCTCTTTAAGATATGAGGGCATCGTTTTTGTTTTATGGGGAGCTCCGTCTCAGAAAAAAGAGAGGCTGATCGATTCAAAAAAGCATCTTGTACTAAAAGCGCCTCATCCCTCACCACTCTCTTCATATCGCGGTTTTTTCGGCTCTAAGCCTTTTTCACGATCAAACTCTTATCTTAAGGTGCACAATAAAGAGGAGATTGACTGGTGTCTTAATTGACTCTGAATTTTGCTGTTACGCTCAGGTGGTCAGAGTAGCCTTTACCCTTGTGTTTTCGCACCTTTGCACGGGATATTTCCCATCTGTTTATGCTCTTTTTTTTAAAGAGATACCCTTTGTCAAAATTTGAGATGCTGCCATGAATATATGAGATATCTTTCTCGTCTAATAGGGGCTGAGAGATAAGTATATTGTCTAAAACCTCTTTTTTGCCTCTGTAGATATATGTGTATCTGCTCTCTTTGTCTGCATCGTACCAGAGGTTGTAGAAGCTATCTTTTGCAAACTTTACTTTTGAAGCTCTATCTCTTTGATTGATGGTTCCGAGTATGTGATTTATCCCTGTTATTCCGTCAGTGTCATTATGTTTTCTTTTTCTTTTGAACTTTATATACTCTTCGTAGTCTGAGTTAAAATCTCCGAGCAAGATGATATTTTTGTCAAACCCAATCTCTGAGACTCTTTTTTTAAGCGCTTTTGCAGAGATTATTCGTCTGCTCTCGGCTCCAGATTTTGATTTCCAGTGATTTACAAAAATATACAACTCTTTGCCGTTGACTACAAATTTGTTCTCCAAGATATTTCTATACTCTAATGTCTGCGTCACGCTTACCTCTTTGGAGTATATAAATGGAATTTTGCTAAGAAGCGCTACTTTTATAGTGGTATCTTTTTTATCTGCAATGCTGTAGTACTGATAATATAGCCCATGCTGTTTTAGCGTAAATCTAAGGTCAAGCAGTGCCTGAAGCGATTCAAGCTCTTGAAGAGCTATGATGTCCGCATTAATCTCTTTTATGACCTGGGCGATATTGCCAAGTTTTATTTTGTAGTTTCTCTGGTTCCAAAGCGAAGAGCCGTTTGGAATATATTCACTGTACTCATGTCCGCTTTTTTGCAGGTCAAAGAGATTTTCTACATTATAGGTCGCTATTTTCAAAATATTCTCTCCAAAAAGTGTTGCGCAGAACAAGAGAGCCAAAAGCAGGTGTCTCAAACTATATGATCCCGTTTAGACGAAGCAGACTCTCAGGGTTCGGTTCACGACCCATCAGCTCTTTAAAGAGTATGTCCATGCTTTTTGCACCGCCGCCTTCGAGAATAATATGAAGATATTTTTCAGCGATCTTGGAGTCAAATATCCCCTCTTCGACAACGCCGAAAAATGCGTCTGCACTTAAAACTTCCGCCCATTTGTAGCTGTAGTACCCTGCCGCATACCCGCCCGCAAAAATATGGGCAAAACCGTTTTGAAATTTGTTGTATGATGGCGGTTTTATAAGCGCGGTCTCCTCTCTGATGGAGTCTAAAAGTTTTTGGACATCGTCACCTTGATAGAGCTTTGTATGGAGTTTAAAATCAAAAAGCGAGAACTCGAGCTGTCTGAGCATTCCAAGAGCAGAGAGGAAGTTCTTGCTCTTTACCAACTTCTCTATCATCTCATCGGGAATGATCTCTTCTGTTTTGTAGTGATGTGCAAAGAGTTTTAGCACGCTTGGCTCATAGGCAAAGTTTTCCAAAAATTGTGATGGGAACTCGACCGCATCCCACTCTACGCCGTTTACTCCGCTTACTTCATTCTCGCTCACATTGCTTAACATATGATGCAGAGCGTGCCCCATCTCATGAAAAAGGGTCACGACATCATCATGTCTTAGAAGTGATGGGCTTTTGCTTGAAGATGGCGGAAAATTACATACTATTACGGCTGAGGCGAGTTGCTCTTTGCCCTTTTCATCTTGGCAATGTGTCTGGAAGTTGTTCATCCAAGCACCGCCCTGCTTACCCTTTCTGGCTTCTAGATCAAGATAGAGCCTCGCTTTTAATCTGCCATCCAGATAGAGATCATAAGAGAGTGCTTTTTTATGCCACAGCTCCTCGTCTACCTTTTTAAAGCTTATTCCAAAAAGTTTGTTTAAAAATTCAAACATCCCTTCCAAGACGCTCTTTTGCTCAAAATAGGGACGATACTCCTCTTCATCGATCTCATACTTCTCTTTTTTGAGTATCTCGCTGTAGTAGGCGCTATCAAAGCTCTGAAGCGGCTTTTTTGCTATCTTTTTAAGCTCCTCTAGCTCTTTTTTTGCCTGTGCTTTAGAGTTTGAAACCAGCTTTTCTAAAAAATCTACAACACTCTTCTCATCTTTTGCCATCTTGCTTGCAAGCGAGTATGAGGCGTAGTTTTTAAAGCCCAAAAGAGAGCTCATCTCATCTTTTAGTGATAAGAGCTCATCTATTATCTTGGCATTTTGAGGTGCTCTTGTAACATAAGCGCGATAAAGCTCCTCTCTTATCTTCTCGTTCTTGCCGTAGGTCATATAGGCGATATATGAAGGCATCTGAAGCGTAAATCTATATTTTATAATGCCGTTTTCTTTAAACTTAGCGCTCTCTTTATCACTCTGCGGCAATCCCTTGACATCTTTTGGATCATCTACAATATACTCGTACTCGTTTGTAGCATCAAGAAGGTTCTGGGAGAAATTGTTTGATAGCTCACTCTTCTTTATGTTTATCTCCCCGAGCCTTGCTTTGCTCTTCTCATCAAGATGTGCACCGCTTAGTTCAAAGTTCAGTATATTGAGCTCCAAAACCCTTTTTTGTTCCTGCTTTAGACTATTTTTCTCTTTTTTCTCTATCTCTTTGTAAGCTTTGTAAATACCCAGATTTTGAGAGAGCTTTGTAGAGTACCCGGTGATTATAGGCAGAGAGGCTGCATATATCTTTTGCGTCTGCTTTGTGTTTTTAACGGAGTTTAGATGCGAGAGCGGAGTGAAAAACTGCTCTAGATGCTCATCCATCATCTCAAGCGGTTTTACAAAGTTTGCAAAACTCTTCTCTTTTATCTTCAAGAGCTTCTCTACTTTTTTATTGTTCTTCTCTACTCTCTCATTTAGCTCTTTGATAAAGCTCTTTAGTTCTACTTTAAACTCTGGAAATTTACTCATATTTAATCGTCCTCTTCATCTCTTTTTTGTTTTGTTGCGCCAAATCTCTCTATCAAAATATCATCATACTCGTTTGCTTTTTTAAAAAGCCTCTCCATGGCGGTTTTTCCCTCTTTTAATGTTAATGAGGAGTCAAGATCGGAAGAGCA
>NZ_JAVEUF010000025.1:0-16682 GCF_034005705.1 Sulfurimonas sp.
GATGAATTTCTTAAAGGTAGACGTTGTGAAAATCAAGGTTTAGGAGTAGGATCTTTCATATATTACCGAAGAGTGGTAGAAAACCAAAAAGATAGAATTCTAGGTGAAATCATAAAAGTTGCAAATAAAATTGGAACATCTAAAACAAATATTGAAATCTTAGAAAAAGCAATAGAAGAAACTCAGTTTACTAAAGCATTAGATATAGCTAAAGATGCTATTCCAGAGAGTTTACTAATAAATGGTCATAGTCCAATTAAGCTTCTACATAGCGCATTAAGTGAAGGGGTTCACGTTTTGAGTGACGAACAATGTCTTGAAATGGCAAGCAGTGTGCGAGTTGTACTAGGAGAATTATCTGAAAGACTTGCACAAGCTTTGAAAGATGAAGCTGAGCTTACAAAAGCACTATCCAGCTTAATGAAAAAAGACTAACTAATAGCTACACCTGACAAAATACTTGCTGCGCTCGCATTTTTCCTGTGAGCTAGGCGTTAAACACCAACTAAAGATCGGAGAATAGATGTCAGGTTGCAATTGCGGAACTGAGCAAGCAGATAAACTAGAGAGAAAAACGCTCCTAGCACTTCTATATATAAATGCGTTTATGTTTGTCACTGAGCTGATCGCAGGGTGGTTGGCGCAATCTACAGGATTGATTGCCGACTCACTGGACATGCTTGCAGATGCGGCGGTATATGGTATTTCATTCTATGCTGTCGGCAAAGGAGTATTGCATCAGGCGAAAGCGGCTCAAATCAGCGGTTACCTTCAAGTCATACTTGGTCTTGGCGTTTTGTTTGAAGTCGTTAGACGGTTGCTGTTTGGCAGCGAGCCTCAAAGCGCATTGATTATCTCCATCGGGGCTGTCGCTTTGGCGGCCAATATTATCTGCCTCGTTTTGATCTCCAAGCATAGAGACGGAGGCGTACATATGAGAGCCTCTTGGATATTTTCAACAAATGACGTTATAGCAAATCTGGGAGTGATACTCTCGGGTGTACTTGTCGCCGTGATGGGCAGTCGCTTTCCCGACCTGATCGTTGGAACGATCATTTCACTTATAGTCATTCGCGGCGGGATCAAGATACTCAAAGATGCAAAACAAACGCGTGAAGAAGCTAAGTGCGCCTAACGAAACCCCGCTAAAGAAAAAATAAACCCATTTTGCTATAATACCCCCAATGATTTATAAAGATAGGAAAAGTAGTGATTACATTAAAAGAAGCATTAAAATTAAGCAAAGACGAACTGGCAAAATTTAAAGAAGAACTAAAAACAAATATAAAAGCAAATGCAGACATTAACGCTTACATCGATGTAAACAATATCGGCGATGGTGTGCCGATAGCTATAAAAGACAACATTCAGGTCAAAGATTGGTCCGTGACATCTGGCTCAAATATCCTTCAAGGCTATATCGCTCCATACAATGCTACGGTCATAGAGAAGATGCTTGGTGCGGGACTAAGCCCGTTTGGGCGAACAAATATGGATGAGTTTGCTATGGGAAGCACGACCGAGTCAAGCTTTTACGGAAAAACTCTAAACCCTCACAACAAAGATTGCGTTCCTGGTGGAAGCTCAGGCGGAAGTGCGGCTGCAGTTGCGGCGGGTCTTGCTATTGCGGCTCTTGGAAGCGATACGGGCGGAAGTATCCGTCAGCCTGCCTCTTTTTGCGGAATAGTCGGGATGAAACCGACTTACGGAAGAGTGAGCCGTTACGGTTTGGGAGCTTACGCTTCAAGCCTTGATCAGATAGGACCTATGACACAAAATGTTGAAGATGCGGCGATTTTGTATGACATCATCAGCGGACATGACGAAAAAGATTCTACAAGTGCGAACAAAAACGACAAAGTAAGCGACAAACTAAACGCTTCAAGAAAACTCAAAATTGCGGTTTTGCCAAAGCATATCCAAAACGCAAGCGAAGATGTGAAAAAAGCTTATGAGCTGGCAATAACCGCTCTTAAAAATGCAGGGCACGAGATAGTAGAACGCGAACTTATGGACGCGAAATTTGACATCTCCGCTTACTACATTACGGCAACGGCTGAGGCTACTACAAACTTGGCTCGTTATGACGGCATCCGCTACGGAAACAGAGTTGTCGGAAAAGACCTGAACGACACATTTATCCAGACAAGAAGCCAAGGTTTCGGCGATGAAGTAAAACGCCGTATCTTGCTTGGAAACTTCGTACTCTCTAGCGGATACTATGAAGCTTACTACGTAAAAGCACAAAAAACAAGACACCTCATAAAAGACCAATACTCTAAAATATTTGAGAATGTCGACCTGATACTCTCGCCTGTTGCGCCTACAACAGCAAACAAATTTGGAGAGCTATCAACTCCGATGGAGATGTACTTAAGCGACCTCTACACCATCAGCGTAAACCTTGCAGGACTTCCTGCCATCTCGGTTCCTGTTTCAAAAAGCTCTGAGGGAATGCCTATAGGTCTTCAACTGATCGCAAATGCTTATGAAGAGCAGACACTCTTTGACGGTGCACTCAGTTTAGAGGAGCAGATAAAATATAACTCTTAAAGGAGATATTATGCAAAAAAGTTTCAAAGCGCTGAACATCAAGTGCGGCGGCTGTGCCAACACTATAAAAAAAGCGCTAAGAGATGAGTTTGGCGAAACTGATGTAGATCTATCGCAAGAGCCAAGAGTCGTGACACTCTATATAAAAGATGAAGAGACAGAGCTGAGTTTTCGAAAAAAAATGAGATCACTCGGTTACCCCCTGGAAGACGAAGATCTAAGAACGTTCACAAAAGGCGGGCTTAAAGCTAAAAGTTTCCTCTCATGTGCTATCGGAAAGATAAATCAAGAGTAATCCACAACCGCTTTACCTCTTTTTAACCACAAAAAAGCTATAATCCAGAGAATTTTATAGCAACATAAAAACTTTTACCCCCTTAAAAGGATGACCATGAAAATTCGTAAACGCGCCCTAACGTTTGAAGACGTGCTTCTTGTACCTCAATACTCTGAAATACTCCCTAAAGAGGTCTCATTAGAGACAAAACTGACACGCAACATCTCCCTTAAAATCCCTATGGTCTCTGCTGCAATGGACACAGTAACCGAGTACAGAGCGGCTATTGCCATGGCAAGGCTTGGCGGGATCGGAATTATCCATAAAAACATGGATATTGAGACTCAATGCAAACAGGTTAAAAAAGTCAAAAAAAGCGAGAGCGGTGTCATAATAGATCCTATTTATGTTCACCCGGACGCTACACTTGCGGAAGCAAGCGCACTTATGGATGAGTTCAAGATATCTGGTGTTCCAGTTATTGATGCTCATAACAAGCTTTTGGGAATCCTTACGAACCGCGATATGAGATTTCAAAAAGATATGAGCAAGCGCGCTGATGAAGTGATGACAAAAATGCCTCTGATAACGGCTAAAAAAGGCATCTCTCTTGATGACGCTGCCGACATTATGCACCAAAACAAGATCGAAAAACTCCCTATCGTCGATGATGATGGCTTCTTAAAAGGTCTTGTGACCATCAAAGATATTAAAAAACGCATAGAGTATCCAAACTCAAACAAAGATGCTTTTGGCAGACTGATAGTCGGTGCCGCTATCGGTGTTGGGCAGTATGACCGCGCAAAAGCTCTTGTAGATGCGGGAGTCGATGTTTTGGTTCTTGACTCTGCTCACGGACACTCAAAAGGAATACTAGATACCGTTAAAAAGATCAAAGAGACTATGGAAGTTGACGTTATAGCAGGAAATATCGCTACTGCCGAAGCTGTTGAAGCACTTATTCAAGCTGGAGCAGACGGCGTGAAAGTCGGGATTGGACCGGGTTCAATATGTACTACGCGTATCGTTGCGGGTGTGGGCGTTCCTCAGATATCTGCTATTTCAGAGTGTGCAGATGCGGCACGTAAACACGGCGTTCCTGTTATCGCAGACGGCGGTATCAAATACTCGGGCGACATAGCAAAAGCTCTTGCAGTCGGAGCTAGCTGTATCATGGCAGGCTCTCTTTTAGCGGGAACCGAAGAGTCACCTGGAGACACGATCATGTTTCAAGGTCGTCAATACAAATCGTACCGCGGTATGGGAAGTATAGGCGCTATGCAAAAAGGCTCGAACGACAGATATTTCCAAGAGGGAACTGCTGCTGACAAGCTTGTTCCTGAGGGAATCGAAGGACGTGTTCCGTTCCGCGGAAGCATTGCGGGGATCGTTCACCAGATGATGGGCGGGCTACGCTCATCTATGGGATATTGCGGAAGCGAGAGCATTGAAGCTTTCTGGGATAAAGCAGAGTTTGTAGAGATAACTAGCGCGGGTCTAAAAGAGAGCCACGTTCATGACGTTATCATCACACAAGAAGCTCCTAATTACCACATATAAAGCCAAAGGAGATTTATGAGTGAGGTTAGATATGCGGGTTTTTGGATTCGCTTTTTTGCCTCATTCTTAGACACTATTTTTCTTGCACTTCCCGTTGGAATAATCATCTACTTTTTAAGCGGAGGCGACTGGTTCGACTTCTCCCAATTTCAACAAAATATGGCTTACGCAATGAGCGGCAACGCTGAAAAAGCATTAGCAAATCAACCACCCAAATCACTCAGATGGGAGCTTCTTTTTGAGTTCTCTGTTCTGATCGTCACGCTGATGTTTTGGAGAAGATGGCAGGGTGCGACTCCGGGGAAGAAATTTTTCCGTGTCAGGATCGTGGACGCAAAGAGCTTTAAAGATATTGACAACAAACAGGCTATCACGCGCTCTTTAGGCTATATCGCATCCACACTTGTTCTGCTAATGGGTTTTTTCATGGTCGCATTTAGAGATGACAAGAGAGGACTTCACGACCTCCTTGCAGGAACCGCAGTCATCTACGATTCATAGCGATGCATCTAGCGTTAAACTCTTAGATCAACCTCTTGGAGCAACCCTGCTCCGCCGTTCTCTTTTAAAAACACTGAACTCTCACGCATCTTTGCCACCATTTCGTTTTGAGCATCTGCGAGATCAAAAGTGGTCATTGCCGAACCTAGATAGAGCGCACCAACATCTTTGGCTTTTAGCGAGTGCAGCTCTTCGTTTCCATCTTCATCTTTTGTCCAGATAAGCAGTTTTTCAAAAACTGAGTCACTCTCGTCTATCCACATATTGCCGTCTTCGTCATACGCAGAGAGTTCGTCAAATCCGTTACCAAGAGTCGGACCGAATAGTTCGCTTCCGTCATTGATCTTGCCGTCACCGTTTTTGTCAAGTGCTAAAAAACCGCTACCGCTTCCTACAAATGAGAACTCATCATCTTTGCCGTCGAGGTCAAGGTCAAAAGTGTGCTTTACAGTGCTCATGGCAACAGTGTTGCCGTCAAAATTTATCACAAGCGGGTCTATCAAAGCGTCTCCAGCTTTAAAGGAGAGACTTTCGTGCGTTGCCGTAGTTCTGTTCATACTAAACGCCACTTTAAAGTCGATCTCTCTTCCGTCTTTAGTGCTCACGCTTCCGCTTGCAGAGAATTTCAGCTCTTCACTGCGCACTTCGCTGCGGCTATAGCTGTAATCTATTCCCCACCCTGCTCTCTGAGGCGCGTCACCCTCTTTTGCACTGTTTTTTGCATGCAGATCAGCCGTTTCGCTTCTGTTTGAAGAGTTGTTATGGCGATAGAGTGAAAGATCTATTTTTCTGCCCGTCAAAGCCTCAAGAGCTCTTATGATAGCCATCAGCTTAGGGTCGAGTGAAATATCAAAATACTCCTCCTCAGACATTTTGAGTTTTGCATTTTGCTCCATCTTCTTGAAGTTTTTTGAAAGCTCCAACCTGTCGCCGCCTCTTAGTCGCTCAGGCGCATCTTCCTCTTTGTTCCATATATGTAAACTCTCACTCTCCTCAATCTTCTGGCTTTTGTGATATGAGGAGAAAAGCGAGACATCTGATTGTTCTATCTTCATCTTTATCTCCTTGATTGTTAAGACTAAATCGGTTTATTCCTATTATCTTTTTAGGAGCGTTATTATTATGACTATTTCTTGACAATTTATTGACATTTATGCAAAACTATAGTAAAATTTATTAAAATTATAATTGCAAATAATAATAGAGGTTTTTAATGGAAACAACTATAGAAGAGAAGAACAGACTTAAATTCTTTCCCGTTATGATGTATGCTATCGTCATGGGTCTTAGCGGGCTTACTATTACATACCAGAAAGCTGCCATATGGCTCAATTTTCCGTATATTATCGGTGAAATTCTTATGTATGTTACAACAGCTGTTTTTATAGCCATCTCATTTATCTATCTAAGGAAATTTTTTAAATACAAAATTGCCGTAAAAAATGAGTTTTCCCATCCGGTTCGCATAAACTTTTTTGCGGCGATCTCTATCTCTATGCTTATGCTTGCCATCATATACAAGGAGAGCCATCCGGCTATAAGCGCCGTTTTTTGGTACCCTGGAACTCTGCTTCATTTTTATCTCACGATGCACACCATAGCTTTTTGGATAAATGAGAACCAGCAGCTAGACCACTCAAACCCCGCGTGGTTTATTCCAATTGTAGGTAATGTTTTAGTTCCGGTTGCAGGTGTGGGTTTTGTAAATCTGGGTCTGCTTATGTATTTCTTCAGTGTCGGAATGTTCTTTTGGATCATCCTCTTTGCCGTTATTCTAAACAGGATTATTTTTCATAACCAGATGGCGGTAAAATTCGTACCAACCCTCTTTATACTCATTGCTCCTCCGGCAGTCGGTTTTATAGCATACTTTAAGATGTTTGGCGTTATCGACGTATTTGCTCTTATGCTATTTAATATGGCTGTGTTCTTTACCCTTTTGGTGGCTTTTATGTATAAAAACTTTATAAAACTGAAGTTTTTCATCTCATGGTGGGCATTTGTATTTCCTCTTGCTGCCATGGCGATAAGTTCTATGCTGATGTACCATGAAAAGGAGTGCTTGCCTCTGCTGCTTCTCTCTTACTTTATGGTCGGGGTTGTTACCATTGTCATACTTATAGTTGCGTATCAGACGCTGTTGCACATGAAGAAAAAAGAGATCTGTATTAAGGAATAAATGATGAAAAAAACGATTTTTATGGAAAAGTATCCGGTTTACAGCTTGGAGTTGTCAAAAAATGAGATGAAGGTCTCATCTGCGAATGAAGCTGTTGAATATTTTAAAGAAAAGATATTAAAACACCCCATTGCCGAGTTTATCGCTGTTTTTGACCACTACTCCCATACAAAGAAACTGGGCGGAGAGATGGTTGAGGGGCTAATTGATGCCAAAAATATTGTTTTTTGTTTCGGGCAGGCGATACCTAACACAAAAATACTCGCAGCAAGACCTAGAAGTATAGGAATTTGTGAATTCAACGATAGAATTGTGATAGATTTCATGGAGGCTCCAAAAGAGCAGCTGCACGCAGTTATGGAGGGCTGGGTAAAGGAATTAAAGAGATAAATAGAGCCCGTTTAAAACTAACATTAAACCATTTTAGATAGAATAGCAATAATTATTTTTAAAAACGGGGGATATATAAAATGGATTTACAGACTAAAGCACTTCACGTCGGTTATGAAAAGGGGGCTGAGGGGGCTATGGCAGTTCCTATTTATCAGACAACGGCATATGAATTTAGAGATGCCGAGCATGCAGGAAATCTGTTTTCCCTAAAAGAACTTGGATATATCTACACTCGTTTAAATAATCCTACCACGGACGTATTTGAGAAGAGATTTGCAGAGTTAGAAGGCGGGGAAGCTGCTCTTGCAACATCAAGCGGAATGAGCGCTATCTTCTTTGCTATCGCAAACGCTGCAGAGGCAGGAGACAATATCGTCTGTGCCAAACAGCTCTACGGAGGAAGTCTGACCCAGACTGCGCATACTCTTAAGAGATTTGGCATAGAGGCTAGATTCTTTAATGTTCATGACACTGACGCTATGGAAGCTCTAATAGACGAGAAGACAAAAGTGATATTCTTTGAGTCTCTAACAAACCCAAGCATTGACGTGGCAGACATCGAGGCAATAACCAAGATCGCAAACAAGTATGGTATTTTGACGGTAGTGGACAACACCGTTGCGACTCCTGTTTTATGCCGTCCCTTTGAGCATGGAGCCGATATCACGGTTCACAGTGCAAGCAAATATACAACCGGTCAAGGCCTTGCTATAGGTGGGATCTTGGTTGAGAGAAAAGGGCTTGTAGAGAAACTAAAGGCAAACCCTCGTTATGCACACTTTAATGAGCCTGACCAATCCTACCACGGTCTAGTCTATGTGGATGTACCTCTACCGCCGTTCACGCTTCGCGCCCGCCTCTCGCTTCTGCGTGATCTTGGCGCGGTTGTCTCTCCGTTTAACTCTTGGCTCTTTATTCAAGGGATCGAAACGCTCTCTATTCGCATGAGAGAACACTCAAAAAATGCACTTGCACTGGCAGAGTTTTTGGAATCTCACCCTAAAGTAAAAAAAGTAAACTACCCAGGATTAAAGAGCAATGCAAACTATAAAAATGCTCAAAAATATTTTGACAACGGTGCAAGCAGCGGTCTTTTAAGCTTTGAGGTAGGCTCTCTTGAAGAGGCGGTAAAGATCGTAGATGCGACTAAGCTCTACTCTCTGGTCGTAAATATAGGTGACTCAAAGTCAATAATCACACACCCTGCATCAACTACTCATCAGCAGCTCACAAAAGAGGAGCTTATTGCCTGCGGAGTTCCTGCGGGACTTATCAGAATATCTTGCGGCCTTGAGAGCGCTGCAGACTTGATCGCGGATTTGAAACAGGCTCTAGAGGCGTAATTTGTCACTAAACTTAAAGACATACACAGAACATTTTACAAACCCGCTCTACTTAGAGAGCGGACGTATTTTAGAACCATACGATATAACTTACGAAACTTACGGCGAACTAAACGATGATAAAAGCAATGTCGTCGTCATCTGTCATGCACTAACAGGCTCACATCACTGCGCGGGAACCTACGACGGGGATAAAAAACCGGGATGGTGGGACAATCTTATCGGCAGCGGCAAAGCTGTAGATACGGACAAATATTTCGTCATATGTACAAATGTTCTTGGCAGCTGTTTTGGCTCAACAGGACCTATGAGCCCGCAGCATCCTCACCATAATCCATATCGTTATAAATTTCCCGTTATAACCATAAAAGATATGGTAAAAGCACAAAGAATTCTTTTCGACAAGCTCGGTATCCATCATGTACACGCTATTATAGGCGGCTCAATGGGTGGTATGCAAGCACTTCATTTTGCTATACACTATCCTGATTTTGCTTCAAAGATCATATCTCTGGCAACAACGCATGCCACTCAGCCGTGGGCTATAGCCTTTAATAAAATATCTCAAGAGGCGATACTGAGAGACCCTGATTTTAAAGGCGGATATTATGAGAGTGCTGAGATAGCAGCCAACGGACTATCAGGCATGGCAGTTGGAAGAATGGCAGGGCACATCAGTTTTCTCTCACCCGAATCCATGCAGAGCAAATTTGGCAGAGAGTATAGAGGAACCGACGGTCTTTACGAGCTTTTTGGAAAGTTTCAAGTGGAGATGTACTTGGAGTACAACGGCTACAACTTTACAAAGTGGTTCGACCCGCTCTCTTATCTCTACATAACTAAAGCGATAAACATATATGACCTCTCTCGCGGATTTGACTCTTTGGGCGAAGCTCTGCAGAAAGTAAATGCCGAACTTCATCTTATCAGCTTCAGCAACGATCTGCTTTTTAGAAGCCATGAGATGAAAGAGATAAGCGACACGCTTAAAGCCATAGGGTACAAAAACTATAGCTATCTTGATGTCCAGAGCGATTACGGGCATGACTCCTTTTTGGTAGAGGTCGATAAATTTGAAAAATATATTAAGGATGTGTTAAATGGCTAAGGAAAAAGAGGGTTTTACTGAAGAAGCCGCAGGCTTTACTGAAGAAACCGAAGGTTTTACTGAAGAAGCCGCAGGCTTTGAGTCAAAACTGCAAAATGCCAAAAAAATTCTAGAGACTTTGATGAACCCTGATATAACTCTCTCTGATAGCGTAAAAGCTTATGAGAAAGGGATGAAAGAGTTAACCCAAGCGCAGAAGATCCTCGAAGAGGCAGAGATCAAGATCACACAGATAAAAGGATAGTAATGCGCGCCGCCGTACTTCAACTCAGTGCACAGGGAATGAGCTCGACAAAGCTTTATAACTACATCCGCATTGCATCCAAGCAGGGAGTAAAAGTCCTTCTGCTGGGCGAGTACATATTAAACCCTTTTTTTAAAGAGCTTCAAAACCTCTCGCCGTCCATGATAAAAGAGCACTCCGAACATCAGATAAAAGTGCTAAGAGAGCTCTCTTCAACATACAAACTTACTATTATCGCTCCTATAGCTATCGTAAAAAGAGGCAAAATATATAAAACTATCGCAAAATTTGCACCCTCCTCTACATCCTACTATCAGCAGCAGCTTCTTATAAACTACCCGCACTGGAACGAAGAGAAGTTCTTTGCAAACGAACAAAAAGAGATCGAGTCTCCGTTGATATTTAAGGTAGATGGATTTAAGTTTGCTGTTATGAGCGGGTTTGAGCTCCATTTTGACAAAATATTTGAAGAGATAAGCTCTAAAAATGTAGATTGTATCTTGCTGCCGAGTGTCTCTACCTTTGACTCATACGAAAGGTGGAAAGCGCTTATACTCTCACGCGCCTTTACTCACAACTGTTATATCTTAAGGGCGAACAGAATAGGCGAGTACACTCAGGACGGCTTTACATGGCATTTTTACGGCGATTCGCTCCTGGCATCGCCAAACGGGGAACTTCTTGAACACTTAGGGAACAAAGAGGAGCTTATGATCGTAGATATGCAGCACTCCGAGGTACTCAAAGCGAGAAAGTTTTGGGGTTTTAAAGAGATAATACACAAAAGGAGCACTCTATGATGGAGTATTTTCACCGTCAGGTTCAACTTTGGGGAGAAGAGACCCAAAGAGAGTTGCAGCAAAAGAAGATAGCGATAGTAGGTGCAGGCGGACTTGGAAGCTCTTTGGCCTTTGCTCTGGGTGCAAGCGGTATAGGCGAGATCCATATGATAGATTTCGATGAAGTCTCCCTGCACAATATACACCGCCAGATAGCCTTTAAAATGGGTGACGAGGGAAAGAACAAAGCAGTTGTGAATTGTGAGCTTATTGAGCAGAGATGCCCTTTTGTAAAAGCAGTTGCTCACGAAGGCAACTTTAGCGAGTGGTGCGAAAAAAATATAGAGGTTGATCTCATAATCGATGCGACCGACAATCTTCCAACCCGTGCAGAGATAAACGACTACTGCAGAAGTAAGAATCTACCTTGGATATATGGAAGCGTTGAGGCTTTTCACGGGCAGGTCTGCTTTTTTGAAGAGTCATCATTTAGAGATGCCTTTAAGATAACCTCAAAAACTCCCGCTGGAATAACAGCTCCTATAGTTATGCACATAGCATCTCTTCAGGCAAACCTCTGTCTTAGATATCTAGCAGGGCTCAGCGTTAAAAAAGACTGGCTCTACTACCTATTTTTTAACAATGAGGGCGAACTTATTACACAAAAGTTCTCACTTCCAAAAGCGTAAGGAGACATTATGAAACTTCTCTCAATATTGTTTCTGTTTATTTTAAACCTTGGCGCTGCAGAGATCGTATCCATATCACAAAAGCCAAAGGCCGATCTTGAGTCGATAGAACAACATGCCATAAAGTTCGGCACCGGAGAGGAGAGTGACGTATATGTCTTTGTTGACCCACTTTGCCCATTTTCAAGAAACCTTATGAAAAAAATAGATGAAAACAGGATGCTGCAGCTCTCAAGTACCTACTACGTCTTTTTATACAGACTACCGATACTCGATTCCGAAAAGACGATGCAGTACATCTACGAATCATCAGACCCCAAAGAGACTCTAGTAGATATAATGGTATATGAGGAGGAAGTGGACCTAAGCGGCTATGAAGCCAGACAAAGCACTATTGACGCACTTGATGAAATTGCAAAAGTCGCAAAAACTCTTGATTTTACAAAGCGTCCTTATATGATCTCCTTTGAAAAGGGGTCGAAATATTGCAGGGTCTCAGAGGGCGAAGCCTCATGCCTGGAAGAGTTTGACAGCCATTAACTTCTCTTTTAGCGATTTTAGATATAATTGCGACTACTATTAAAGGCGTTAAAAACTATGAATTTTGAACCATATCCATTTGAAAAACTAAATAATTTACTCAAAGATATCACTCCAAACTGCGAGTATGAACCATCGGCTCTAACCATCGGCGAACCGCAATTTGAAACTCCAGATTTTATACAAAAATCGCTATGCGAGAATGCTTCTTTTCTTAGAAGATACCCTAAAACAGCCGGCGAAGAGTCTCTAAGAGAGGCGCAAAGAGTTTTTGTTGCAAAAAGATTCGGTGTTGAGCTAAGTGACGATCAGATCATCCCTACATTTGGTACAAGAGAGGTTCTTTTTAACTTTCCCCAGTTTTTTCTTTTTGACAAAAAAGAGCCGACTATCGCATTTACAAACCCTTTTTATCAGATATATGAGGGTGCCGCTATCGCTTCAAGAGCAAAGACAATTCATCTCAATCTTACAGAGGAGAACGGCTTTAAGCCAGAGATGGATGAAGAGAGATTGTCTGCATGCGATCTTGTCATTTTAAACTTTCCAAACAATCCCACAACCTCTACGCTAAGCGTAGAAGAGCTTGGTGAATGGGTAAAACTCTCTCTAAAACATGACTTCGTACTCCTAAACGATGAGTGTTACAGCGAAATTTACACAGGTCAGCCTATCCCTTCGCTTCTTGAAGCCTCGCTGCATGTCGGAAACAGCACATTCAAAAATGTGCTTGTCATCAACTCCATATCAAAACGCTCATCCGCTCCGGGACTTCGCTCAGGCTTTATAGCGGGCGATGAAGAGATCTTAAAAGAGTATTTAAACTACAGAACTTACATCGGCTGCGCCTCCCCTCTTCCGCTTCAAAGCGCTGCAGCTGCAGCTTGGAGAGACGAAGAGCACGTAGAAGCAGCGCGTGCAATATACAAACAAAACTTTGAGATAGCGCATCAAATTTTAGGCGTAGAAATTCCTGATGCAACCTTTTACATCTGGCTTAAAGTTCCATCTCCTTTGGAGTTTACAAAAAAACTCTATGAAGACTACAACGTAAAAGTCCTTCCCGGAGAGTATCTTGCAAGAGATGATGAGAACGGAGTCAATCCCGGAAAAGATTTTATCAGGATCGCTCTTGTCGAAGAGCCTAAAAAAACAAAAGATGCATTAGAGAGAATAAAGGAGTGTCTATCGTGAATGAAGTAGAAAAACTAAAACAAGAGGTGCTTCAGGCACAGCAAAATTCTGATATTGCATCTCTGTATGTACTCGAGCAGCGTGCTCATGACACTTTTGACGAAAAGACGCTTCAAGCTTTTTATATGAACATCTTGGATATTGCGCTTGAGAGATTGACCGATGCGCTTGAAGCGCACAGAGTTATGGATATAAACGAAGTTCAAGACTTTGCCACTCTTAGAGCTCTTTATGAGTACGCGATCGAGCACTACAGTGCAGGAAAGCTTCATGACGCCAGTGCGCTCTTTGAGGTTCTTAGCGGTCTTAGCAACGACAAAAAGTTCTCATCTGCACTAAAGTTTCACTGGATCGCGGCTAAAGAAGATATATCTTTAGACGATTTTCTCTCTAACATTGCAGATATTGATGCGACGCAGGATGCGGGAACATTTTATATAAGCTGCTTTAACGAAAAGGCACAAAAATTGCTAGATAACTCTAAAATAGATGCGGAGTAAAGCAATGAAAATTCACTTCATCGGGATCGGCGGTATAGGCATATCAGGACTTGCCCAATATATGCTCTTTCAAGGTCATGAAATAAGCGGCTCAGATATAGCCGATACGGTAATAACACAAAAGCTTCGCAAACTTGGCATAACCGTAACTATACCTCATGACGCATCTGCGATCACGGATCAAGACCTTATTATTCACTCTGCCATCATACGTCCGGACAATCCAGAGATAGTTGAGGCTAATGCCAAGGGCATAGAGGTTCTGGCACGCCGTGAAGCGCTTCTTCGCATACTCGACACTTCAAAAGTCTACTCAGTTGCAGGCGCGCACGGCAAAAGCACGACTACTGCTATTTTGACCGCTATTATGGAAGGCTCTGCTATTATCGGAGCAGAATCAAAAGCATTCGGTTCAAATGTGAGATATAACCCGCAAAGCGACGTTATGCTATTTGAGGCAGATGAGAGCGACGGAAGTTTTATCAACTCAAACCCGCACTGCGCTATTGTCATAAATGCAGAACCGGAACATATGGAGTACTACGACTATAACTATGAGCTATTTTATGACTCATACAAAACATTTATAAAATCCGCTCCGTGTCGTGTATTAAATGCCGAAGATCCGTTCTTGGGCAAGCATGTCGGCGAAATAGAAGCAACTTGGCTCTACCCGAGCCGTGACATTACCGATATTGAATTCGTACTGATCGACGATGAGCCTCATACAAGATTCAGGCTCAAAGATCTGGGAAGTTTTGACGTTTGGGGATTTGGCAAACATATAGCTCTTGATGCATCATTGGCAATTTTGGCAGCTCATGAGTCTATGGACATTGAGACCATTAGAGAGAAGATTCTTACATTCAAAGGCATCAAAAAACGTTTTGACATAGTAGGCTCGCAAAACGGAAGCGTTATAATTGATGACTACGGTCATCACCCGACTGAGATCAGAGCCACATTTGAGTCTGTCAAAGAGTATGCGCTTCTTAAAGGATTTGACAAGATCACGGCGATCTGGCAGCCGCATAAATACTCCCGCACTATAGACAACCTTGAAGAGTTCATAAAGTGCTTTGAAGGTGCCGGGGAGCTTATAATCCTTCCTGTATGGTCTGCAGGCGAGAGTATCAGAGAGATCGACTTTGCAGAGAAGTTTAAAAGATATAACCTTGTAATGGCGGACAATATAACAAGAGCGAACAATACTATTACAGTCATTAAAAACAAAGAGGTGTTAAAAACTCTGGATAAAGGTCTTATCATCGGTTTTGGAGCCGGAGACTTAACATATCAAATAAGAGGAACGGCGTAGTGGCATATATATTTGGACTTGTTGTCGTTGGACTCTTCTTTTTGGCCTTGCACTACTTTACAGAGCTCACACGCGCCCAAAAAGCAACCGTGACGGGTGTAGTTCTTTTTATAGTTCTCTTTGCAATAGCTTTTAACAAATATAACGATGCTAAAACTCAAAAAATGCTAGATGCGGTACTGAGATTTAACCAAAACAAAACAGTTGTTTGCGAGGGAATAGAGGTCAACAAAGAGAACTTTACCCTTAGTATCGGTACATACACTTTCATAGGCAAAGAGAATACTCCAAACTATGGTCAGATGATTAGTGCATCTAAATGCGAGTAGATAACAACCCAAAGATTGATACTCTCATCAATCAGCTTGATCTAGGCGATCACATATCCATTTTTAGACAATTTTTCTCTAGAGAGAGCTCTCTTTATATAGAGGGAGACCAAGAGCTTCACTACCGCTACATAAAAGCGCTCGATGCCATAGAGTTCAAAGCGCCTCCAAAAGTCAGTGATTTTACAAATATAAAATTTCATCTAAAAAAGCAGGGTGTGCTTCAGTTTGAGCAGATTTTTGAGATAGTAAAGGTCGTGCGCTACTTTCGCTACTTTCAAAATAGAGAGCTTGAGGGGATCATCGGCGAATGGATGAACAAGTTTCTAATAGAGCCAAAATTTCTTGAGGTGGAGAGATACTTTACACATGAGGGCAAATTTGATGAGAACCTTGATGAGACGCTATTTCATCTGGGCTCAAGAGTGAAGGAACATAAAGCCAATATTAACGAATCTCTAAAAAGGCTGACATCAAGTCAAAAGCTCTCCCCTTACCTGATTGATTCGCAGGTGCATCTTATAAACGACGAAGAGTGTCTTTTGGTTCGCGGCGGTTTTAACCATGTCCTAAAAGGCGCAATGGTAGGCAGAAGCAGCAGCGGTGGTTTTTATGTCTCTCCCGATGTCATCTTAAAGACAAAAGAGCAGATACGCTACATTAACGAAGAGCGCGAAGCTATCTTTTACAGCTACGCAAAAGAGTTCTCCTCGAAACTCTGTGAACTTCTTCCTTTTATAAACTTCATAGACAAAGAGTTTACAAAATTTGACAACTATCAGGCAAGAGTTCTCTTTGCAAAAAGCAGAGATTTAAAACTTATAAAATCAAAAAAAGATTCCAAAATAGTGCTTGAAGGGTTCATCCACCCCGCTCTTCACAACGCAAAGCCGACAAGCGTGAACTTCTCTAAAAATATTTTGATGATAACAGGCGTAAATGCGGGCGGAAAGACGATGCTGCTAAAGTCGATACTGAGTGCGGCTTTTATGGCAAAGTATATAATCCCGATGAAGCTCAACGAGCATAAGTCCCACATCGGAGGTTTCAAGCAGGTTCTTGCAATTATAGACGATCCTCAAAATGTCAAGAACGACATCTCAACCTTTGCCGGACGTATGCAGGAGTTCTCAAAGATATTCGAATGCAGGGATGCGAGATCGGAAGAGCGTCGT
>NZ_JAVEUF010000005.1:0-127782 GCF_034005705.1 Sulfurimonas sp.
AGCCTCTCATCGCTGATAATACTGCACCTTTCAGGTGTGGAAACGTAGGTCGCTGCCTAGTTGGTCATTTCCTCTACAATATAAATAATCAAAACAAAATCATGAAAAAAATATTACAACTCTTGAAGCTTTAACAATTTATTATATGGTATTATTTTACATACTATTTAGGATGTTATATGAAAAACTATATAAAAGATCAGATAAAAAAATCATATGAAACAAAACAAGCTATTTATGATAATGAAGAGTTACTTAATAAGATCGCAGAGGTCTGCAGAGCGTGTGTAGAGCTTTATAAAGGTAAAAATAAAACTATACTGGCAGGAAACGGCGGAAGTGCAGCAGACGCTCAGCATATTGCAGCAGAGCTTGTCGGCAGATATGGATTTGACAGGCCTTCTATTCCATCTCTTGCACTTACAACAGATACATCAAATCTGACGGCTATCGGGAACGACTACGGCTATGACAAGGTCTTTTCACGTCAACTTGAAGGTATGGGGCAAGAGGGTGATATATTTTTCGGTATATCCACTTCAGGGAACTCTAAAAATATTATTAATGCATTTGAAGTTGCAAAGCAAAAAGGCATAAAAACCGTAGCTTTAGTCGGCAGAGACGGTGGGGAGATGGCAAAAATGGCTGATATAGCTTTAGTTGTGCCATCGGATTCCACACCTAGAATACAAGAGTCTCATATATTAATTGGGCATATTATTTGTGATATTATAGAAAAAGAGATTTTTGGTGATGGTGTCAACTGATATTTAATGAAAAAAGCACTTTTTTTAGATCGTGACGGTGTTATAAATATTGAGCTTAATTATCTTTACAAGATAGAAGATTTTAAGTTTATAGATGGAATATTTGAGCTTTGCAGACATTATCAGGATCTGGGATATCTAATTATCGTTGTAACTAATCAGTCAGGAATTGCAAGAAATTATTATGATGAATCAGATTTTGAGAAGTTGACCACTTGGATGATAGAAGAGTTTGCAAAAAATGGCATTAAAATCACGAAAGTTTATCACTGTCCACATCATCCTGAGATCTCTGGAAAGTGTAGTTGCAGAAAACCAGAGCCAGGCATGATTTTAGAAGCTCAAAAAGAGTTTGATATTGATCTGAAGAGTTCAATATTGGTGGGTGATAAAGAGAGAGACATTGAGGCGGCCATAGAGGCTGGGATTTGTGAAAATTATCTTTTTGATGAGATGAGAGTGCATAAAAAATCAAAAGCCATAAAGATAGTTTCAAAATTAGAGGATATTTATAATGCTGATATTAAATAGCGGTGGAACATTTAACAAAAAATATAATCCGTTAAACGGAGAATTAGAGATCCCATACAGTAATGAAGCGATAGAGACGATCTTAAAAAGCATGGACGCCAAGTATGATCTGGCAGGTGTTATCTATAAAGATAGTCTGGATATGACAATGGATGACAGAAAAGTTCTTGCCAATGTCATCATGGAGTCAAGTGATGATACTTTTGTAATAGTGCACGGAACAGACACTATGCACCTAAGTGCCGAGTTTTTAGCTGAGATCTTTGATGATAGAAAAATTATTTTTGTCGGAGCGATGAAACCTTTTGAGATAGACAACATAGAAGCTAGTTTAAATCTGGGAATTGCAATAGGTTTTGCCAAAGCTCTTGTACAAAACGGTGTATATATCTGTATGAGCGGGTATGTAGAACAATGGGATAAGATCCATAAAAACAAAAAATTCGGGAAGTTTGAAGTTGTCATCTAAGATTCCATGCTCTCACTGCCATATAGAGTTTGATCCATCTGTTATGATAAAAGAGGGAGACCTGAACTTTTGCTGCAACGGATGTCAAGGTGTTTATCATCTTTTACAAGATAAAGGGCTTGAGAGCTTTTATGAAAAGAGCAAAAACAGCCTTTTGGCTCCACCGCTTCAGAATTATGCAGACTCTTCAACTTTTGATTCGCCTTCGTTTTACGACAAGTTTGTAAAAGTAAACAGTGACGGATTTAGCGAAGTCTCTTTAATAATAAAAGGGATTCACTGTTCAGCTTGTGTCTGGCTCAATGAAAAAGCTCTTAGCAAGATGGATGGAGTCATAGAAGCTAATATAAATTTTACAAACAACAAAGCAACGATTGTATGGGCTGATGATGTTGTTAAACTCTCCAAGATTATAGATATGATAAGAGCGATAGGTTATGACGCTTTTGCCTACGATGCTATGACGCAAGAGGAGTATGTAAACAAAGAGCGAAAAGCCTACTATTTGAAGATGGCAGTTGCTATTTTTGCATCTATGAATATTATGTGGATCGCAGTTGCACAGTACGCAGGATATTTCAGCGGAATAACGCAGGATGTCAAGACTATGCTAAATATTGCAGAGTGGATACTCTCCACTCCTGTGCTTTTTTACAGCGGATGGGTCTTTTTTAGGGGTGCGTACTATGGTCTGAAGGCAAAAACTGTAAATATGGACCTTTTGGTGGCAACGGGAGCGCTGCTTACTTACATCTACTCTATCTATATAACAATTATGCAGCATGGCGAGGCCTATTTTGACTCGGTAAGTATGATAATCACTTTTGTCTTGATAGGAAAATTTTTAGAGGTACTGAGCAAGAAAAACGCAGCTGACACTCTTGATATGATCACAAAAAATATCCCATCAGAAGTAAGGGTTGTAAGAGACGGCTTGATAACGGAGTGTAAGCTTGATGATGTTCAAGCGGGTGATATTGTTGTAGTCTCTTCCGGAGAGAAGGTTTTGCTTGACGGTGAAATAGTAAAAGGGAGCGGCTCTTTTGACGAGTCCAGTTTGACTGGAGAGAGCAATCCTGTTTACAAAGAGATTGGGATGAGTGTCATCAGCGGTACGACGAGCATTGATGCCGATGTTCATTTTAGAGCTACTAAGGACTTTAAACATTCCACGCTCTCAAATATAGTCTCACTTTTAGAATCCGCTATAAATAAAAAACCAAAGATTCAGCAGATGGCTAACAGACTCTCTGAATACTTCTCATCGGTTATATTGTTTTTGGCACTGGTGACATTTTTAGGATGGTGGTTATGGCCGAATAGTTTTGAGACCTCTTTTATGGTGGCGGTTTCCGTTATTATCATAGCGTGTCCGTGTGCACTGGCTTTAGCCACCCCTGTTGCGACCTTAGTTGGACTCAGTATAAGCGCTTCAAGAGGAATACTGTTTAAAGAAGCAGCAGGGCTTGAGACCATGGCAACCGTAGATACTCTTGTTTTGGATAAAACGGGGACTATAACTATAGGAAAGCCGGAGGTTATTAAGGAGCATATATACGGGGAATTTGATAAAAATTTACTCTACTCAATGGTTAGATCCTCTAAACATCCTATATCAAAAGGTGTTGCAGAATACATCAAAGAGCAAAACAGAAATATCGGAGAGATTGTTTTTGATGAATATACTCAGATCCCTGCAAAAGGTATAGAGGCAAAATATAACAATATGACCATCCTCGGCGGAAATCTGAAATTTATAAATGAGCATGGAGTAGATGTTGATCTTGCGGTAGATGAGACGGCTTTTTACTTTGTTATAGATAGCAAGCTTGCAGCGGTATATGAGCTGAAAGATAAAATTAAAGATGGAATAGAAGAGCTTATTTCAAATATGCATAAAAAAGGAATTGAGGTCGTTCTTTTAAGCGGAGACCACGGCAATATAACAAAAAGCATAGCAAGTGAGGTTGGCATAAAGAATTTTCTTTACGAGCAGACTCCTCAAGATAAAGCAGAGTATATTAAGACCATTCATAAAAATGGCAAAAAGGTGGTGATGGTCGGGGACGGTGTTAATGATATATTGGCACTTGCATCTGCAGATATTGCAATTGCCATGGGAAGCGGAAGCGATATAGCGGTAGAAGTAGGTGATGTAGTGCTTTTAGATGATTCGCTAAGATCATTGAATGATGCTTTTAAGATAAGTCAGACAACATTTAGCCTGATAAAACAGAACCTTCTTATATCCCTGGTCTATAATGCAGTAACGATTCCATTAGCAATGGCCGGGTATATCATACCGCTCTTTGCTGCGATCTCTATGTCTCTTAGTTCGCTTTTGGTTGTCGGAAACTCGCTGAGAATACGTTATAAATGGAGAAATAGATAAGATGAATAATTGGGTAATTGCTATGATGTTGGGAGTCTCTATTTTTTTGGGAGCGCTTGCACTATTTGCATTTTTGTGGGCTATCAAAAACGGACAGTTCGATGATGAAGAGAAGTTTTTAAACGCTGCAAAATTTGACGGCGAAGATGAATTAAACGATGCTTTAAAACAGGAACAAAAGAGAGAAGCTTTAAAGAAAAACTATAAACCAGAGTAAAAGACGGATTTGAATGAAAGAGAGTAGGTCACCCCTTTAGGGTGACTTGAGGTAAATTACTTACCTATTGTTTGTGAAAACGCGTCTAACTCTTCGTCAGAGTATTTAGAAACTTGACCTACCATAAGACCTTTTTTTGCCGCGCCGTAAGTACCTGCTTTGTAACCTTTAAGAGCAGCAGCGATATCAGCTTTGCTCATCTCAGCAACATTTTTATTCCCCATAGCAGTTTTTGACCAGTCAGCACCGTGACAACCAACACAAGCTTGACCGTTTACTGCAGCCATTAAAGCAGTAGTTGCACCTAAAGCAACTATTGACATTACTATTTTTTTCATTTTTTTACACCCTTTTTTTAAATTCAGACAAATTGTAATGGTTTTATTCTTAAATGTATATTAATGTAGTATTAGAATTTTTTATATTTAGATAATAATGGGAAGTTATGTGGAGAATTGCCACAATGGGCAATTCAGGTAAAATTATTTACCGATAGTTTGTGCGAAAGCTTCTAGCTCTTCTTTTGAATATTTGTCAACTTGACCTTTCATAAGACCTTTCATTGGTCCGCCGTAACTACCGTCTTTGTAACCTACTAGTGCAGCAGCGATATCCGCTTTGCTCATCTCAGCAACATTCTTAGATTTACCTAGAGCAGCCTTGCTCCAGTCAGCACCGTGACAACCAGTACAAGCACCTGCATTTACAGCTGCCATTAAAGCAGTAGTTGCACCTAGAGCAACAATTGATAAAACGATTTTTTTCATTTTTTACACCCTTTTCTTAATTTCATGCAAATTATAATGAGATTAATCTTAAATGCTTGTTAATGATTTATCTGTTATTATTTTGTTAAATTTACGAGGTCTTGGTGCATAGATGAGATATATAGATGAAGATTTAAACAATAAAACAATTTTGATAACAGGCGGGGCAGGTTTTATAGGTTCGAATCTGGCGTTTTATTTTCAGAACAATCATCCTGATGCAAAAGTCGTTATAGTTGACAGCTTTAGAAGCGGCGAAAAGCTCTCAAACGGAAATCTAAAGAGCTTTGGTCATTTTAAAAACCTTATCGGTTTTGGCGGCGAGATAATTAGCGGTGATATTAACGACAAAGATCTCTTGCTTAACCTTGAATTAAACTATAAATTTGATTATATCTTTCATGAAGCGGCTATATCTGACACCACTGCACTTGAACAGGACCTTATGGTAAAAACAAATGTAAATGCTTATAAAGACCTGTTGGAACTTGCGATAAAACATAGTGCGAATATGATCTATGCCTCCTCGGCAGCGACATATGGAAATGCAGCTTCACCGCAAAGAGTAGGGCGTGAAACACCGCAGAATGTTTACGGGTTTTCAAAGCTATGCATGGATAATTTAAGCAGAGAGTACATGCAGAATTGTGACATCTCTATAGTCGGGCTTAGATATTTCAATGTTTACGGCCCTAGAGAGTATTTTAAAAACACGACAGCATCTATGGTCTTACAGTTTGGACATCAGATACTCTCAGGCAAAAATCCGCGTCTTTTTGAAGATAGTGATAAGATACTAAGAGATTTCATATATATAGAAGATATCATACAAGCAAATATAAAAGCTATGAACCCAAAGAAGAGCGGAATATACAATGTCGGAACGGGTAGGGCAAGAAGCTTTCAAGATATAGTAGATATTTTACAGAGCGAACTAGGCACAACGCTCTCGTGCGATTATATTCCAAATCCGTTTATAGGGAGTTATCAGTTTCACACGGAGGCTGATATAGCTTCAACCAAAGAGGCTTTAGATTATGAGCCGAAATTTGAGATGGAAGATGGGATCAAGGCCTATATAAGTGAAATAAAAAGAGTTTACGAAGAAGAAGTCAAATAATGAAAAATATGAAAGATTTCACTCCTAAAATATTGGTCATCGGCGATCTGATGATAGATCACTATCTTTGGGGAAGCTGTGAGAGAATCTCTCCCGAAGCTCCGGTACAGGTAGTGGATATTGCAAAAGAGACGACGGTTCTCGGCGGCGGCGGAAATGTTATAAATAACCTTGTAGCCCTAGGTGCAAATGTAAGTGTCAGCGGAGTTATAGGAAGCGATGAGAATGGAGTTGAGCTTATAGATATGCTAAAAAGCATAGGGGTGGATATAGGCGGGATAATTGTCCAAAACGGAAGAAAAACATCTAAAAAAAGCCGTGTGATAGCAGCTTCACAGCAGATACTCAGATATGACAAAGAGAGCAAAGAAGAGATAGAAAAATCTTCGGTTGAGAAGATTTTAAATTCGCTTAGAGATACTGTTTCTGAGTATGATACCGTCATTTTATCAGACTACGGAAAAGGTGTTTTAACCGATGAACTGTGCCAAGGAGTCATAAAGCTATGCAACAAAGCAGGCGTTAAAGTCTTGGTCGATCCAAAGGGGAGTGACTACAGTAAATATAGCGGCGCATACCTTTTGACTCCAAATAAAAAAGAGGCGATGCTTGCTACAAAAATTGATATAAAAGATAAGCCAAGCCTAAAAGAAGCACTTTTAAAGATGAAGGAAGAGGCTGATCTGACAATCTCTTTGATTACTCTTTCAGAAGACGGGATTGCCGTATATGACGATGAGATGAAGATATTTCCAACCGTTGCAAAAGAGGTTTTCGATGTAACAGGTGCGGGAGATACGGTCATTGCTTCTATAGCCTTTGCTCTTAGTGCAAAACAAAGCATAGAGGATTCTGCCAAATTTGCAAACCTTGCAGCGGGTGTGGTTGTCGGAAAGATAGGCTCTGCAACGGTCACGCTTGATGAGATAGAGGAGTATGAAGCCTCACTGCATAAAAGCACCTCCGAAGCGCATATAAAAAGCTTTGAAGAGATAAAAGCGGTTGTAGAGCGTTACCGTACAAACGGCAAAAAAGTCGTCTTTACAAACGGCTGTTTTGATATTCTACATGTAGGACATGTGAAGTATCTCCAGATTGCAAAGAGTTTTGGAGATGTTTTGATCGTAGGACTGAACTCAGACGCATCCGTTTCCCGTCTAAAAGGACCATCGCGCCCCGTAAATATCGCAGAGGACAGAGCTTATCTCTTGGCGGCTCTTGAAGCGGTAGATTTTGTAGTGCCGTTTGAGGATGACACCCCTTATGAGCTTATAAAAATGATAAAGCCCGACACACTTGTAAAGGGTGGCGACTACGAGGGTAAAAGCGTTGTAGGAACAGAGTTTGCAGGAGAGTTGAAACTGGTTGACTTTGTGGATGGAAAGAGCACAACAAAGACGATCCAAAAAATAAAAGGAGATTTAGATGTTTAAGAAGATATGTTTAACGGCACTGAGTGCGGTGTCTGTTTTTGCAATGCACAGCGCTGAGGTAAATATAAACAACTCGGATCTGGAGCTCTCTGCAAGGCTTGATATGGGACAGTTTAACGAAAACGTGGAGCCTGAGACTATTTTTCTGGGTGCGAAGTATTTAAATGCAGATGAGAGACACAGCGATGTGCGCTCTATCGATAATTATCAAGAGCTGAATTTTTTGATGCAAAGGGAAGTTAGTCCGGATTTTAGGCTTGGTTTTGGGGCTAAATTAAATCATACTGAGGATTTTGTATCAATTCCGTTGGGAGTTGAGGTTGTATATAAACTTCCTGTGACTTCAAGCGTTCCGTTTTATATAGGAGCATCTCTGTACGCTGCTCCAGAGGTTCTATCTTTGGATAAAGCTGACAGCTTTTTGGAGTATCGCGTTACATTAGAAGCAGAGGCGATACAAAACGTTTTCATAACGGCTGGATATAGACATATGGATACGAACTATGAAAGAAGGGACGTAGAGTACAATGAATCATTGTACTTTGGACTAAAGTTTCTTTTTTAGACTAAACTTCCAGCTCTTTTACGGCTGTGATTACTTCATCGGCCGTAATACTCTTCATACACTCGTGATGTCCAAGCGGGCACTCTCTTCTCATGCATGGGGCACACTCCATCTCATGCCTTACGATCTTGCTTTTTTCATTCATCCACTGTGAAGTTTCGGTGTGTTTTGTAGGACCGAATATTGATACGGTTGGGACTTGGTATGCAGCGGCCACATGCATCGGTCCGCTGTCGTTTGTGACAAATAGCGAGCATCCTCCGATAAGTGAGCAGAGCTCTTTTATGTTTGTCTTTCCTGCCAAGTTTGTGTAGTTTGTCACACCTGATGATGCAAGGTAGGACTCTATTTCGTTTGCCATCTCCGCTTCGTTTGGACCGCCAAAGATTATAATGTCGTATTTATTACTGAACTCACGCGCAACCTCGGCAAATCTCTCAGGATACCATCTTTTTGCACTGCCGTATGTAGCTCCCGCATTTATACCCATTGTCGGTCTGTCAAATTTTTTTGGCTCGATGTAGAGCTTAAGATGAGGTGTATTTTTATCCCATGAGTCTGTGTTTATCATCGCAAGCTGGGCGTACTGTTGGCTTAGGTGTTTGTCTGCTTTAATGGTCGGAGTATGAGATAGCAGAAACATTGAGTGCCATGACTTTTTGGCAATACATAGAACAGTTCCTGTAAGTTTTAGAAGTAAAGAGGAGTGGATCTGATTTCTAAATGAGATCGCCATGTCAAAACTGCCTAGTTCTTTAGCAAGCGAGTATGTCGCTTTTATCCTGTTTGATGATCTTTTTGTCTCATCCACTATAGCAAGTTCACATCTTGGATGATATTTGAGCGCTTCTATGGAGACAAAGCTTCCGACAAAAGTAAATCTTGCACTTGGGTAGTAGTTACTCAGAAGTTCAATGGCAGGAGTTGCCATAACAGCGTCACCAAGCCAGTTCGGTAAAATTATAAGTATTTTCATTTTGCCCACCTGTTTGTCTCCAGCAGATTGGCTTCTGCCGTGTCTACTGCAAAAAGGAGTTCTTTGCTCTCTTCTAAATTTTCTCCATTTTGTTCAACAACATTTTTAAAGTTATGCATAACATACCCGTTTTCGTTTATCAGACCGATCATATTTCCTCCGAAGAGATATACAAATCTGTTTTTTACTTCATTGTCAAACAGCGAGTTGCCTAGTGTCGTTATATTTGCATCAAAACCAAGCATATCCACTATTGTCGGGAAAATATCATTTTGAGATCCAAGAGTAGCTACCTCTTGGGGTTTGAAAATCTTTGGCGCATAGATAATAAGCGGAATCCTATAGTGTTCAATTGTGGCTAAGTGCTCAGGATTTCCTCTTAACTCTTTTCCGATCTTGTTTAGCGCGTCCCCGTTGCCGTGGTCGGCGGTGAATATGAATATAGTTCTATCAAACCAGGGCTCTTTTTTAGCACTGTCGATAAATTTTTCAATAGCATTATCTACATATAGATATGCATTTAGCTCACCGTAATAGTTGTTGAGATTGTGTGGGTATCTTTCAAATTCTGCTCTTGGAAGATGTAGGTCCGGATGATTTGTAGATGTAAATGCAAAGGAGAGAAAAGGTTCTTTTAATTCCGAGATCTTTTTGTTGTAAAAGTTTAAAAGATTATGATCGTAAGTACCTGTTCTAGCCTCTCTTCCTTCTTCAATAACTTCTACGTTTGGTATGTCCTCTGCACCGTAATAATCATCAAATCCTGAAATATGAGAGACAGCATCTACTCTGTATGAGCGACGGTTCCCGCCCTGCATTGCCATTGTCGAGTAGCCGTTTTGCTTGGCTACACGTCCAAGATAGCTGATGTTTGAGAGCTCCAAACCTCTTCCTAGATATTCAAATCCGGATGGAAGAGTTATCCCTGTAAACATAGATGTGATGCCAAAGATCGAACGCAAGCCATTTGCATAAAAATTTGTAAACTTCAAAGATTCACCGCTGAGCTTTTTGAAAAAAGGAGTTACATTAAGCTCTTTGTATCTTGTAAACCCGTCGATATGCTCGGCACCCCACGACTCAAGAAGGACTATTACGACATTGTATTTTTCATTCTCTTTTGCTTTATAACTTCTATAAAGAGGGTAGTCGTCGTCTATAAATTTTGCGTTTGGAGTCGACAGAGCCTTCTTTGTGATTCTTACTGCATCATCCACGTTCATTAGGTCATGTTTATCTTTGCCGTTAGTGGTCCTATAGAGTGTAAAAAAACCGTTTAGTGCCAAGTTCCCTGAGCTGATCTTGCTCACTGCAAAGGCATCGGCAGAGCCAAAAGATTTGCCCGCAACTGTGTTTCTGATGCCTAAAAAAAGTACTAAAACAGTGATAAGTGAATAAACTGCCAGCTTTTTTCCGCCAACAAATGCTGATGGAGCGGTTGAAAAAACAAGATAGCAAAAATAGAGAAAAATAAGCGAAAAAACAGACGCTCCAACCGTATAAGGCAGATAAGAGTTAAATGCAATATTTGTGATTATGTTAAAATCGTTTCCTAGATTGAATATCTCATTTGAGATATGTTTATGCGTAAAGTTGAAATATAAAACATCGCCAAAAGATATTGTAAAAATTACCAACAGGAGTGCTCCCCACGTAACTCCTATTATCTTTCGTGGCAGAACTTTTTTTATAAAAATTAACGGTAAAATAAATGCAAATGAGAAAGTGAATATTGTTATCATATCAACTCTAAATCCCATCAGTAAAGAGCGTATAAGTTCAGATTTTGTCAAATCATCAAAGTCAGACGGATACATAAAAAGAAGAGTTGATCTGATTGCCATCATGACAAAAAATACAAAAAATAGTATGAAAATTATTTGTGTAAACTGGTTTTTAAACTTCATTAGATTCCTTTTTTATTTCATCTTTGATAAATATGTAGGTTGGCGATGAACCTATGTTTAGGATTTCATTCTCTATTTTATCTCCTTCACGAGAGTAGGATGTAAAAAAATCTTCATTTTTCAGTGTTGTAGGTTTTAGTGACCAGTGAATCTGAAGAAGCTTGTTATCTACTAAACATTGAAGAATGTAATAACCACGCTTTATATCAAGTCTTAAGAACTGTGCATTTTTGAGATTGTGGACCATAAATTTATACGTCTCAAAGGCGGAGCGTTTTTTAATACCGTCCCTGTTGTCCACAAGCCCGTAACCGGGAGCTATCAGCTGGTGCCATGACACGGAATCGACCTGCTGTGAGGCAAAAGCAAGCAGATAGTATCTTAACATATAGTCGGCGTATAGCTCTTCACTCACACACTCATATTCGCTTGTCGGAGCGTATGGAGCAGTGCCGCTGATCGGCCAGTTTGTCTCCGTGATGTGAAGTTCATGCACACTTTTTGGGCTTAGCCAGACCATTGTGCTAAGAAGCGAGATTTTGTCCTGTAAAGTAAACCCTATCTGCATGTTTTCAGGTGCGCCTCGTCTATCTACATATAGAAGAGATGAGACTCCATCATAACGGTACTTTTTGGTATTGAAGAGCGTGTGCGCAGTAAAATGGTACTCAAAGTCTATGACGCCGCTTCCTATAAGTTTTACATGTTGAAACTTTTCAAGCTTGAGATCATAAGCGACTTGATAGAAGCGGCTATACTCATCAACGCTGAAAAATCCCCATTTTGCTCTGTTGATTGTCGAGCCAATTTCAAAAATATCTACATGTTGATTTAAAGCGGTAAAAATTGTCTCTAAATCTTTTTTTAGAAGCTCTAAATCTTCTACATGTTCTCTGTCTTGAAGAATTTTTAGCGTTACTTTTTTATCTTTACATAAAAGTATAAAATCTTTTAAAAGAGGAAGTTTTTGCATCTCCCAAAGTTTTATGCGCAGCAGAATTCTCTCTACACCGAGCTCTTCAATCATCTCAAGTGTGGCTTTTGGATCTCTTTGAAAATCGACACCAAGGCAGAAAAATTCGCTGGAGATTATCTTTTTTCTCTTCACGAACGGAGTCATTATCAGTGAAAACGGGATTACTGCAATAGAGATCAAAAAAGTTTTAAGCAGCGAGCCTATCTGGCTTTTTCGCATCTGCTTTTTGTAGTTTTTGTCTTGTAGCGGATATGGCTGATCGGAATAGTTATCCCACTTGTACGGTTCTTTCATAAGGCGAATTATAGCCTTTTTAAGATAAAATCAGCCACTTGCTTCTAAAAATTTTATTAAGTAACATAAATTGAGAAAGAGGGATAATTGTTGAGAAATCAGCCGAAATATAATTTTTTTAAAAACACCAATTATGCTCTTAAAGGGCTTTTGGATCTAATAAAGACAGAATCATCGTTTAGGATAGAGCTTGTAGTTTTTATAGTTTTAATTCCTGTAGTGATATTTGTTGAGACCACACTTTCAAATAAGTTGTTAATGTTTGTCTCTTTGATGTTTATGCTAATAGCAGAGGCGGTAAACAGTGCGATAGAGAGAGTTGTGGATCTGGTGACACTTGAACATCATGAGATGGCTGGCAGGGCAAAAGATGTGGGAAGCTCTATAGTTTTTTTGAGCATTTTTTTATTTGTCATTGTCTGGGCAAGTGTTTTTCTTGATCTACTGTTTTAAATTTTAATTTAGGAATTCTTTTGAATATTCTCGTAGTCCGTACAGATAAACTAGGTGATTTTATAACTGCTCTTCCTGCTATGTATGTGTTAAAACAGCATGATCCAAAAAACAGGATTATTGCATGTGTTGCCCCGCTTAACAAAACCCTTGCCCAGTCTTGCAACTTTATAGATGAGGTGATAGTAGATGATAGCGGAAGTCTCTTTGAGCTGGTTTCAAAACTAAAAAAGGCAAAAATAGACGCTTCAATAACTCTCTTTTCAAATACGCGCGTAGCAATTGCTCAGTTTTTGGCAAGAATAACACATAGAATAGCACCTGCGACTAAAATCGCTCAGATCTTTTATACAAAAAGAGTAGTTCAGAGACGAAGCGAAGTGAAGATGGCGGAGTTTGAGTACAACTTAGAGCTCACAAAAGCCCTTTTTAGCGATATAAACCTAGAGTATAAAAAACCTCTTTTAGAGTTTGAGGATGCTAAGAAAATTTATGATGTTTTTTGCATAAATAACGACATAGACAGAGAGGTAGTTGCTTTTCATGTAGGTTTTGGCGGTTCAAGCGATGCAAACTTCACTCTTGATGAGTATGAAATTTTGATCCGTGAGGTTGTGAAAGAGGGCAAATATCAAGTCGTTCTTACGTTTGGACCGGATGAGAAAGAGCTATACGAGGAGATGCAAAACAGACTTTATGATGTAAACGCAGTTTTTTATCTCTCACTTGAAGGGCTTGTCTATTTTGCAAAACTTGTAAGTAGTTTCAAGCTTTTTGTCTCCACTTCTACAGGAACGTATCATGTCGCTTCACTGGTAGGAACGCCGACAATGACCTTTTTCGCCGATAACCTCTTTGCAAGTTCTAAAAGATGGAAGAGTGTTGGGGAAGAAGGGTTGCAAAAGCACTTTATGATACCGAGTGACAAAGAGAAGAGAGAAGAGCTTTTTGCTAAAGTAAAAGCAGAGCTGTCTGAAATCTGATAAGCTATTTTTTCTCTTGGTTTAGCTCATAAAGTTTTATATATTTGTAGAAATTCGTAGCCATATGGGAAAATGCTATCACCAATCCGGCATAGCCGTCCAAAAGCCCTCTTTTTAGGATATAGGTCTTAAAAAATGAGAAAAGTCCGTTAAAAAAGGCTTTGGTTGGCGATGAGCTTTTCTTACCCACGTTATCTATGGCAAATGCGCTTGAGTAACGGTCAAGTTTGATTATAAAGTCGGTAATAGTTGCGTATGGATAGTGTTTTATGCTTCCTTCTATCGGTACTGTATTAAAACCTTTTTCAATCACTTTTTCATGCACTTTTTCATCTGTAAAAGCTGTTTTGGTTCTGTTAAAGAGCCTCACTATTACGTCATCTCCCCAGCAGTGCTTTATTTGAGTGTTTTTATAGTAGTTTTCTCTTAAAATAGTGTATATATTTTTATCGTTTAACTCTATGAGGGTTAGATTGTTTACAAATTCATCCGATAAGACTTCATCCCCGTCCAGTGAGAGCACCCACTCATTTTTCGCGAAAGTGCAAGCAAGATTTTTTGTCGGACCAAATCCCAAAAACTCGCCTTGAAAAAGAGTGACATTCGGGTATTTTTTTGCAATTTCCAGAGTTGCATCTGTTGAGCCGTTGTCGTACAAAACAACATCTTCAAAAGATATAAGAGAAGCGAGAGTGGCATCTATGGTAGAAGCGGCGTTTTTGACGATAATGACACATGATATATTCTTGATTAATTTACTCATCTGTTATACGCTTTTTTGTTTTTAAAATGATAACAGAATTATCTTTTGAAGCAGCTATTGAGATAAAGGCTATAAAAAGAAAGAGAGTGTTTGGAAATTGAAGCATCCATAGAGGTTCCGCAACAAATCCTACAAGAATTACTACAAATCCAAGAATACTTATCTCTTTAAACTCTCTATTTTTGATATTTAGCTTAAAAAAATGCAAAAACATTAAAAACATTAAAGACAATCCAGTAAGCCCTCCTTGAACAGCTACCATAAGGTACTGATTGTGATAGTGCTGTGTTTTGTAAAATTCTATTCCATTTTTGTCCAATCCAAACTCTTTTTTTTTTACAATTTTTGTTGCCGCGTCTATAAAATCACCTATGCCATCTCCAAAGAGTGGTTTTTCTTTCAAAACTTCATAGGTAATAATCCAGTAAACAACTCTTAACCCAAATGAATTTTGATAGTTTTGATTCGTAATATTCTTAATGTCACTTACTGCAGCATCTGCTCTTTGTTTAAAAAGGTCTAAACTATTATATGCCATTGAAAATATTAATATAACTGACACTAAGCCAAGCGTTATAGATTTTAGAGAAATTTTATATTTTAAAAATATTAAAATTATCAAAGAACAGAAAAATGCAAGTTGTCCTGCTCTTCCTGTTGAGAACATAAGGTTTGTCGTGCTTATTAAAAAGAAAATAAGATAGGGGAGTTTCGCATAGAGTGTAAAGTTTTTATTTATAACTTTATGAAGTAAGATAATAGAAGTAAATGCCAAAAAAATGCTGTAGTGAATATGTGTCATAAAGGGAGTTGGATAGTTTGGTGTTCTTCCGTTGAAGCTCCATAAATCAAAAAATATGCCATATGCCAATATTTCGCTGACAAACATGCCAAGCAAAAAGCTATTTAAGATAGATTTTAGCCACTCTTTTTTTATCAAAACTGCTGCTGATGGAAGAACAAGTATCCAGTAGGCATATAATCTTGCTTGATTTAATCCTTCTTTTATGTCTTCACTCCAAAGCAAGGAAAGGTACATGTAAGATAAAAAAAGTGCCATGGTTAGAAATATGGGCTTACTTTTTAAAATTTTAAAAGACCCTTTATAGTCTCGTTTATATAAAAACAGAAAAAAAAACCAAAAAAGAAAAAAGCTAATAGCAGCTTTTGAGAGGGGTATTATAAATGCAAAGAGTAAAAAAGAACTATAAACGACTTTATCAAATGTGTTAATGAGTAAAAAATTTTGAGGTGAAACCAGTTTTTTTTGTCTTTTGAGCTTAGTCAACAACTTTTTCTCCTCTTAGTTTTTTTTTCATATTTTTCTTATCTTTATGAGCCTGAGAATATTTAAGTGAAGTTTCTATACAGCTTTGTTCGTCTTTGCCTATAAGTTTGGCGTACTCTTTTATGATTGTTCTCAGGTCATCATCTTTTGCCCACAGTTTAGAGAAGTTTTTAACTCTTTCATCAATGCTTAAAGTCTTAAACTCCATTCTGTTTATATCTACAATTTTAAAAATATAGTTTTTGTCTTCTTTTTTTATCAGGATGTTTCCAGGTGAGTAGTCGAGATGGAGGATCTCATTTTCGTGAAGGTCGTATGTAAACTTTGCAAAAGCTTCAAAAATTTCTTTTTTGTTTTCAAAATTATCGTCTCTTAATGGCTCTCTAATTGTAAAATCATAATCAAATTTTTCACTTACAAAGTAGCTATCATCGATTAGTCCAAATTTATGAAACTCTATATAACCTATCGGTTTTGGTACAAAATCAAAAATTTTCATACTGTTTTCATAGGATTTTTTTGCTTTAGAGTCTCTAAAAAAAGTGTAGATTATTTTGTTTATAATATTTGGAGTCTTAAAAGATTTTACTACAAGACTCTCACCGTTAAAATCGATGATTTTTATCTCGTTTCTTGCTTTATGAATTGAGTTTTGTGAAGCATAAAAATAATTTTGTATATTTTTTAAAAATGGAAAATATTTTTCGTTTATTGCCTTATAGTTCATTTTGTCAATAACCTCTTAAAGAACTCTATATATTTTTGGGCAGTGGTCTCATGCGACATCTTGCCTTTTATGACATCTTTTGCATGTTCTTTTAATTTTTTTAGAGTCTGTGGAGAGTCGTGCAGCTCTCTTATTTTTTGTGCTATCGCTTTTGCATCCTTGATGGGAACTATAAAGCCGTTTACGCCATCTTCTATTATCTCCAAAGAGCTCTCATTTGCCGATGCTATAACAGGAGTTCCGCTTGCCAAAGACTCCAAAATAACCCTTGGCAGCCCCTCTTTTCTTGTAGAAGCGTGAACCAGTACGTCGCATGAAGAGATAATACTAGGAACATCGCTTCTAAAACCGGTTATATGTATGCGTTCCTCCATCCCGCTACTCTTAATCTCTGAGATATAGGGCTCCTGTGATATCTTCTCACCTATAAGAAGAATATGCATATCTTTTAAGTCTGCCACATCTCTCATCGCCTGCAGCACGTAGATAAGCCCTTTATGAGGTCTTACGTTGGCAATAAAAGCGATATTGAAGTTCTCTTTTTTTGTTCCAAACTGCTCTATATCCGCAGTGGATTGGCTATACCAACTTATGTCGTGTCCTTTGTAGATAGTTACAGCTTTTGTCTTTTTGCTGATCAGCTGTTTTTTAACATGTCTCTCTACTGATTCTGAGACGCATACAACTCCGTCTACTCTTGGGTTTAGAGCGTTTAGATATGCGCTAGGGTCATATTTGTAAAGGCCACCGGTAGTTCCTCTGTATGTCACGAGCTTAACGTTTGTCCCCATACATGCGAAGATAGCGTTTGATATGCTTCTAGAAGCTGTTGCGTAGACTATATCTATATTTTTTTCTTTGATGATTTTTTTTGCAAGGAGTATATTTTTAAAGTCTATCTTTTTGTCATGTCTTGCATCTATAACATCTATGCCGTGTTCTTTAAATATTTTGGCATAGGCATTCTCTTTTTGCGTCATTATTGTTATTGTGTGTCCGCTTTTTGCAAGTGATACGAATATCTCTAGTTCTGGGCGTACACTATTATAAGACCCACCTACCGATGTCAGTATTAGTATGTTCATTTTTTTAACTCTCTTGCTAAATTTATAATTTCTTCCGAATTAATCTCTCGTATAGAGAAATCGTTTTTATCAAGCTTATAGTGGTTAACTTCACTTTTTGATTTTACAACCTTGTTTATCGGTGTTATATAGACGCGGTTTGTCGGCGTCGGTCCGAAAATGGTAATTGATGGTACATTTAGTCCCCAAGCCATATGAGTCGGTCCCGTATCGTTTCCTATAAGAAGCGAGCATTTTGAGATGACAAATTTTAGCTCATCAAGCGAGCCTTTTGGAAGAATATGCAGGAATTCAGAATGATCCTGCATCCAAAGCGCCTTTTGGTGCTCCTCTTCGCTGCCCCAGACTATATAGGTTGGAGTTTTTAAAGTCTTTGCGATCTCTACGAACTTCTCTTTTGGATAGTTCCTGCTCTCCCATGTCGAGCCGATAACAAAAATGTTAAAAATCTCAGGCAGATTTTCTTCATACGAGGCCGAGAAAAGAAACTTCTCTTTATTTATGATCTTTTCACTTGTAACTTTAACACCTAGCGGCTCACAGATGACGGTCGCATTTCTGTCTATTGTGTTTGCATCATAAGCAATACTTACTTTTTTGTTGTAAAAAAAAGATGCGATGCCCTCTCGGATCGATATTTTGTCAAAACCTGCTATGACATTTGCCCCTATGATTCTGGATACTATCGCAGATTTCAGAAGCCCTTGTGCATCTATAACGATGTCGTAGTTGTTTTTTGAGTATTTTTTTAATATTTTGTATTGATTGAAAATTTCGCTTTTTTTCTTTTTGATTGATTTTAGATTTACCTCTAAAATGTTGTCTATATGCGGATTGTTTTCAAGAACGCCTTTAAATGTGCTCTCGACCACCCAGTCCACCTGAGAAGATGGAAGTTCTTCTTTTATAAACTGGAGTGCCACCATCGCGTGTATTATGTCACCCATTGCCGAGAGTTTTACTATGCATATTTTCATCTATATACTTTGTATCGCATCGTAAAGTTTTTGCATTTGAGTTTCATAGTCAAACTCTCTTTTTGCTTTTTCATACCCAGAACTGGCAAGAGAATTTTTTATATAAGGATTGTTGTAAAGATACTCTATTTTAGAAGCCAAATCTTGTGGAGTTCTATCAAATAGAAGCCCGTTTATATTGTCATCTATTATCTCTAATGGACCACCGTTATTTGTAGCAATAGTACAGACTTTGTTTCTCATAGACTCTATTACAACAAGACCGAATGTCTCTTTCTTTGTAGCTAAAACAGACGCATCACAAAGTCTCATATGCTCATTTACCTCTTTTGTAAATCCAGTAAATATTACCTTGTCTTCAATATTTAAAGATTTAACCATCTCTTTGAGTTTTTTCATATACTCCTCACGAGGAGCACTCCCTATGATTAGAGCTTTAACATTTGGATTGTTTAACTTCGAGATGGCTTCTATGAGGATGTGCTGTCCCTTTTCATCTTCAATTCTTCCAATCATGCCGACAACAAATGTGTTCTCAAGATTGTATTTTGATTTTAGAGTTTCAATTTTGTTCTCATCGATACTGCTCTCTTTTGTACCAAGATAAACAAGTTCGATCGGTGGCCTTGCACTGCTAGGAATATATTTTTCAAGTTGCTCTTTTACCTGTTTTGAGACTGCATGGAGTATGTTTACATTTTTATAGAGCCATCTGTGATATATGTCATTTTTAAATCTTGTTATGTTCATATGCCTTGAGTAGATGATTTTAGGCTTTTTTTTACTAAATAACTTTGCTAAAACAACCGTCAATATATCTTTGATCCAATGAAAATGTAATATGTCTATATTTTCTTTATCAATATATTGTGCAACTTTAATTGCTGTAATAAAAGGGAAGAATTTATTTTTTTTAACTGTGAACCTGTTTTCTTCCACTATATTTTGGTCAAGTTTCGAATTTGGTTCAACTATAATTTTACATTCTGTTTTATTTTTAAAATAGTTATAACAATTTAGAGCTGAGAGTTCCAGCCCTCCTAAAGAACGACTAAGACAAAATTCAAGAATTTTTTTATTTTTCATAAAAGCCTAACATTTATTATAAGAAAGGATTTTACATAAAGTATAATGAAATTTAGATTATTCAGTGCTTGTTTTTGTTTTTTGGATAAAATTTCTCCGAAAAATAGTAGTTTAGAGTTTAAAGAAGAGTTATTGAAAAAAATTTTAAAACGTTATTGGCCTTATATAAAAGAGTACAAATTTGAGTATTTTCTGGTACTCGTAGGTATAATTTTTACGGTCAGTGCAACAACCGCAACGGCACATATTATGAAGCCTTTGATGGATGAGATGTTCATAGAGAAAAAAGAGGAGATGCTCTACTACATCCCTCTTGGGCTTGTGGTCATATACTTTTTCAAATCGGCCGGAAGATACATACAGTCGGTCTTTATGAACTACATCGGTCAGCATATTGTCACTAGGTTTAGAGAGATACTTTTAGAGAAAATCATAAATCTTGACATGACGTTTTTGTATATTAACCGAAGTGGCGAGCTCATCTCAAGGGTCACGAACGATATAGAGCGCATAAGGTATTTCGTATCAAATATGCTGCCTGAGCTTTTCAGGGAGTCTCTGACAGTTATAGCTCTTATAGGCTACGTGATATATCTAAACCCGCTTTTGGCATTCTACTCTCTAGTAGTGCTTCCTGTCGTGGTCTATCCGATTATTTTAATAGGAAAAAAACTTAAAAAGTACTCTCTGCGCTCTCAGGAGAAAAATGCCGATGTCGTAAGCCGTCTTACTGAAGTTTTTAACAACAGCGAGATCATAAAAGCAAATGCCACACAAAGGTTTGAACTGGGTAGGTTCAGTGTTCAGAACTGGCAGTTCTTTAAGATAAATATGAAGTCGGTTTATGTCGGAGATATAGTCTCACCGATGATGGAGATAGTCGGAGCACTTGGGCTTGCAGCGGTTATCTTTGTCGGAGGACGAGAGGTTTATGAGGGCAGGATGAGCGTGGGTGAGTTTACCGCATTCATTACTGCCGTGGGACTCGTCTTTCAGCCCATCCGCCGTATAAGCTCAATATATTCGAAAATTCAAGACGCGCTTGCTGCAAGCGAGAGGGTTTTTGAACTGCTTGATCGAGAGAACAAAATAATTGACGGCACAAAGGTTTTAGAAGAGGACATCAGGCATATAGAGTTCAGGCATGTAAAACTAAAATATGACGACTCCTATGCGCTTGATGATGTTAGTGTGGATATAAAACAGGGTCAAAACATAGCGCTTGTCGGAGACAGCGGAGGCGGTAAGAGTACATTTATAAATATGCTTCTTCGTTTTTATGACCCTGATAGCGGCGAAGTTTTGGTAAACGGCACTAATATAAAAGAGTTCACGCAGGATTCTCTCAAACATCACATCTCGTTGGTAACACAGAGAATCTACATCTTCCAAGACACTCTTGCGGCGAATGTGGCTTACGGGCAGGATGTTGACGAAGCAAGAGTCGTAGAAGCCTTAAAACTTGCGGATGCATATGAGTTTGCAGCTTCTTTGGAGAGTGGAATATATACAAAAATGGAAGAGTACGGCTCAAACCTCTCAGGCGGTCAAAGACAGCGCGTAGCGATTGCCAGAGCTATCTATAAACATGCCTCGCTTCTGCTTTTTGACGAAGCTACTTCGGCTTTGGACAATGAGAGCGAAAAGAGGATCCAAAACGCCCTGCACGAGTATACAAAAGATAAGATCACTATAACTATTGCACACAGACTCAGCACGATCGAGAGTGCGGACAAGATCTTGGTAATGCAAAAAGGCAGGATAATCGCAAGCGGAAAACACAGTGAACTTTTGGAGAGCTGTGATGTTTATCAGAGATTGGCAGGAAAGTTAAAAAAGTAAAGATGGATGAATTATGAATAAAATATTAAAACTAATAGGCAGAGAAAAAGAGCTTTTCATTGATGATATAAATAAGCACGATGCCGAACTGAAGAAGATAGTCTCATCATCATCTTTTTTAGTTATCGGTGGAGCAGGTTCTATCGGTCAGGCAGTCACAAAAGAGATATTTAAGCGCAATCCTAAAAAATTGCACGTTGTAGATATTTCCGAGAACAATATGGTCGAGCTAGTACGTGATATAAGAAGCTCTTTTGGGTATATAGATGGCGATTTTTCCACATTTGCACTTGATATTGGTTCAGTAGAGTATGACGCATTTATAAAAGCTGACGGAAAATATGACTATGTTCTGAATCTGTCTGCTCTAAAGCATGTGAGAAGCGAAAAAGACCCCTTTACGCTTATGCGCATGATTGAAACAAATGTTTTTAATACTGATAAAACACTGCAGCACTCTATTGAAAACGGAGTAAAAAAATACTTTTGTGTTTCAACCGATAAGGCCGCAAATCCGGTAAATATGATGGGGGCAAGCAAGAGAATTATGGAGATGTTCGTTATGCGCAAGTCAAAACAGATAGATGTCTCTATGGCTAGATTTGCAAATGTTGCTTTTAGTGACGGGAGCCTGCTTCACGGCTTTAACCAACGCATAGAAAAAAACCAGCCTATAGTCGCGCCAAATGATATAAAAAGGTATTTTGTAACGCCTCAGGAGTCAGGTGAACTTTGTTTGATGAGTTGCATATTCGGCGAGAATAGAGATATCTTTTTTCCAAAACTAAGCGAAGATCTGCATCTGATAACTTTTGCGGACATAGCAGTCAAGTATCTTAAAGAAAAGGGGTACGAGCCCTATCTGTGCAAGGATGAAGATGAAGCGAGAGAGTTGGCAAAAACTTTGCCTGTAGAGGGTAAGTGGCCTTGCCTTTTTACTCCAAGCGATACAACCGGTGAAAAAGACTTCGAGGAATTTTTTACAGATGCAGAAACTCTTGATATGGACAGCTTTGATAACCTAGGAGTTATAAAAAACGAAGCTATATATGAAGAAAAACTTTTAAATGATTTTGAAAGAACAATCAAAACTTATAAAGAAAACCTTTCATGGACAAAAGAAGATATTGTCAAAGAATTTCATATAATGATACCTGATTTCGGTCATAAAGAGACCGGTAAATATCTTGATGGGAAGATGTAATGCAAAACATAGTTGATTTCATCAAAAAAACTTTTAATACTACGGAGTTTATATCGCTTCATGAGCCGCGATTTATAGGAAATGAAAAAAAATACCTAAATGAGTCCATTGACAGCACTTTTGTCTCTTCTGTCGGCAAGTTTGTAGATGAATTTGAGAAAAAAATCGCAGAGTTCACAGGTGCTAAGTATGCAGTTGCTACCACGAACGGAACATCTGCCCTTCATATATCGCTTCTTTTGGCAGGTGTAGAGAGAGATGATGAAGTTATAACACAGCCGCTGACGTTTATAGCAACTTGCAATGCCATAAGCTACACGGGAGCAACTTCGGTTTTTGTGGATGTAGATTTGGACACTATGGGTTTAAGCCCAAAATCGCTCAAAGAGTTTTTAAGTGAAAATTGTGAGATAGTAGATGAGAGATGCAAAAATAAAATAAGCGGTAAGACCATAAAAGCTTGTGTTCCTATGCACACTTTTGGTCATCCTTGCAGGATCGATGAGATAAAAGAGATCTGTGACGCTTGGCATATAGCACTGGTTGAAGATGCAGCCGAAAGTTTAGGAAGCTACTATAAAGAGAGACACACCGGAACTTTCGGGCTTCTTGGAGCGATCAGCTTTAACGGAAATAAGATCATAACTTCGGGAGGCGGCGGATGCATAATCACGAACGATGAGACTTTGGCAAAAAAAGCAAAACACATCACAACAACCGCCAAGATTCCTCATAGATGGGAATACTCACACGATATGATAGGCTACAACTACAGGCTCCCAAATATAAATGCCGCACTCTTGGTTGCACAACTCGAACAGCTTGAGGTTTTTTTGCAAAACAAAAGAGTTTTAGCGGATGAGTATAGAGAATTTTTCAAAAATCAACATGTAGAATTTGCAACAGAACCTGATGACAGCAGATCAAATTATTGGCTAAATGCGATCATCTTAAAAGATAGAGGGCAAAGAGATGAGTTTTTGGAGATTTCAAACAACAACGGCGTTATGACAAGACCTATCTGGACACTGATGAACAGGCTTGAGATGTTTAAAGAGTCTCTGTGCGGTGATTTGACAAATGCAACTTATCTTGAAGATAGAGTCGTAAATATCCCAAGCAGTGTGAGAGTATGATGGAGAACATTATCCTGACCGGCGGCGGCGGACACTGCAGAGCGGTTATAGATGTTATAGAGATGCAAAACAGATATGAGATAGTTGGCATAATTGATAAAAAAGAGTTGATAGGGCAAGATGTTTTAGGGTATAAAATAATAGGCTGTGATGATGATTTAGAGACTATATTTCAAACTTGTAAAAACGCGGCAATAACTGTTGGACAGATAAAATCAAATGAGATTAGAGTTAAGCTGTTTGATAAACTGAAAAAAATAGGTTTTAATCTGCCGGTAATTGCCTCTCCGCTTGCCTATGTTTCAAAACACTCATCTATAGATGAAGGAACTGTTATAATGCATCATGCAGTTATAAATGCAAGTGCAAAAGTGGGTGAAAACTGTATTGTTAACACAAAAGCTCTCATTGAGCATGATGCCGTAGTAGAGAAGAACTGCCACATAAGTACCGGAGCAATTGTAAACGGCGGCGCAGTTGTCAAAAAAAATACTTTTTACGGAAGCAACGCGACTTCAAAAGAGTATGTTGAAGTAAGCGGATTTATAAAAGCAGGAAGTGTGGTAAAATGAAAAAAGTATTTATAATTGCAGAAGCTGGTGTTAACCATAACGGAAGCATAGAGCTGGCTAAAAAGCTCATAGATGCTGCAGTTGAAGCCGGAGCTGATGCTGTTAAATTTCAAACATTCAAAGCTGAAAAATTAGTAAGCAAAAATGCTCAGAAGGCAGAGTACCAAAAGCAGACGACAGACAAAGCCGAGTCGCAGTTTGATATGATAAAAAAGCTTGAGCTTGATGAGGCAACCCATCATGAGCTGATGAGCTATTGCAAGAGTAAAAATATAATATTTCTCTCCACACCGTTTGACCACGACAGCATAGAACTTTTAAACGCTTTGGGGCTTGAGATATTTAAAGTCCCAAGCGGAGAGATAACAAACCTGCCGTATCTCAGACACATCGGAAAGCTAAATAAAAAAGTGATTCTCTCAACAGGTATGGCAGACATAGGCGAGATAGAAGATGCTTTGGATGTACTTGAGGAAGCTGGGACAAAAAAAGAGAATGTCACAGTTTTACATGCAAACACCATGTACCCGACACCGATGAAGGATGTAAACCTTAATGCCATGGTTACTATAGGCAATACTTTTGATGTGTCTTACGGCTACAGCGATCATACTTTGGGCATAGAGGTTGATATTGCCGCAGTTGCGCTTGGAGCTAGTTGCATAGAAAAGCACTTTACGCTTGATAAGACTATGGAAGGACCAGACCACAAAGCCTCTCTTGAACCAAAGGAGTTAAAAGAGATGGTAAAAGCTATAAGAAATATTGAACTTGCACTTGGAAGCACTGTTAAAAAACCAAGCAAGAGTGAGATGCCAAATATGCAGGTCGCCAGAAAGTCAATTGTCGCAGCTTGTGGGATCAAAAAAGGCGAAGAGCTTAGCGAAGATAAACTAGCCGTTAAAAGGCCAGGAAATGGGATAAGTCCTATGAGATGGGATGAGATCATCGGAACTGTTGCACAAAAAGATTATCAAGAAGATGAGATGATATGAAGAGAAAAATTTGTGTAGTAACAGGGACTCGTGCTGAATATGGCTTGCTTTACTGGTTAATGAAAGAGATAGAAGCTGATAAAGATTTAGAACTTCAAGTTGTAGTTACCGGAATGCATTTAAGTCCTGAGTTTGGACTGACATACAAAGAGATAGATAAAGAGTTTAAGATTGATAAAAAAATAGAGATGCTTCTATCTTCTGATACCTCAGTAGGAATCTCAAAATCTATGGGGCTGGCGCAAATAGGTTTCGCAGAGGCTTATGAAGAGTTAAAACCAGACATTGTGGTAGTTTTGGGTGATAGATACGAGGTATTTAGTGCCGCTAGTGCCGCTATGATAGCACGCATTCCCATAGCACATCTACATGGCGGAGAGACGACGGAGGGTGCTTTTGATGAGCCAATACGCCATAGTATCACAAAGATGAGTCATTTACATTTTACGGCTACAGAGGAATATAAAAATAGAGTCATACAACTGGGGGAGCATCCAAATAGAGTTTTTAATGTCGGCGGAATGGGAATAGAAAATATAAAAAGATTTAAACTATTAAGTAAAGAAGAGTTTGAGAAATCAATTGATTTTAAATTAAATAAAAAAAATCTCTTAGTGACTTTTCATCCAGTAACATTAGAAAACTCTACAGCTAAAAATCAGTTTCAAGAACTTTTAGAAGCTGTAGATGAACTAAAAGATACACATATTATTTTTACAAAAGCAAATAGCGATACTGATGGAAGAGTTATAAATACTATGATTGACGAATATATATCCAAAAACTCTCATAAATCTATTGGTTTTGCCTCATTGGGACAATTACGATACTTAAGCGCTTTACAATTTGTTGATGCAATGGTGGGGAATAGCTCTAGCGGACTTGCTGAGGCTCCTAGCTTTCAAATAGGAACCATAAATATAGGCGATAGACAAAAAGGGCGCATTAAAGCTAATAGCGTCATAGATTGCGAGCCGAATAAAGAAGCAATAAAAAAAGCATTTGAAAAACTTTACTCAAAAGATTTTCAAAAATCACTAAAAACGCTAGAAAATCCATACGGTGAAGGATGCGCAAGTGAAAAAATCGTTAAAGAGATAAAAAAAGTAGATTTAAAAGATATTTTAAAAAAGAGATTTTATGATTTAGAAGGTATAAAATGAAAAATATCCAAAACATAAAATTAAATAAAAACTCAACTATAAAAGAAGCATTGAAAATAATAGACAGCGGCGCTATGCAGATAGCTTTGGTTGTAGATGAAGATAATAAATTGATAGGCACTTTAACTGATGGTGATATAAGAAGAGGTCTGCTAAAAGGGCTTGATTTAAATAGTTCTATAGAAACTATTATTTTTAGAACTCCTACGATCGCAAAAGTTAGTGATACAAAAGAAGAGATTTTAAAAATTGCATTAGCCAAGAAACTGCACCAGATTCCAATAGTAGATGATAGTGGAAAAATAGTCGGTATTCAAGAGATAGAAGAGCTTATAAAACCAAAAGAAAAAGCGAATAAAGTGGTTCTTATGGTAGGCGGACTTGGCACAAGGCTTAGACCCCTTACAGAAAACACTCCAAAGCCGATGCTTAAGGTTGGGAACAAGCCAATACTACAAACAATCGTGGAAAAGTTCGCAGAGTATGGATACACAAATATTGTGATGTGCGTAAATTACAAATCTCACGTAATCCAAGACTATTTTGGCAACGGAAGTGCGTTTGGCGTGAACATTGAGTATGTATTAGAAGAACAACGGATGGGGACTGCCGGGGCTCTGGGTCTTTTAAAAAAGAAGCCAACTGAGCCGTTTTTTGTTATGAACGGCGATTTGCTTACCAATGTAAATTTTGAACATCTGCACAATTATCATATTGTTAATAATTCAGTTGGAACAATGTGCGTTAGAGAGTATGATTTTCAGGTCCCTTATGGGGTGGTTAATATTGAAAACAGTAGAATTCTCTCCATCGAAGAGAAGCCGGTTCATAAATTTTTTGTAAGTGCCGGAATATATATGCTTTCGCCTGATATTTTAGAGCATATACCGCAAAATGAGTTTTACGATATGCCTACACTATTTGAGAAACTTATATGTGAAAAGAAAAATATAATATCATTCCCGCTTAGAGAGTATTGGCTTGATATAGGGCGAATAGAAGAGTACGAGAAAGCTAATGAAGAATATGATGGAGTGTTTTAGTGTATAAAGGTAAAACATTTTTAGCGATTATTCCGGCACGTGGCGGGAGCAAAAGAGTACCTAGAAAAAATGTTCTCGATTTATGCGGAAAACCTCTTATAGCTTGGAGCATAGAGGCTGGACTTAAAAGTAAATATATAGATAAAGTAGTTGTTACAAGTGACGATGAAGAGATATTAGATATATCAAAATTATATGGAGCTAAAAGTATCAAAAGACCAGGTGAATTGGCAAGTGATACGGCTACAACATTCGATGCCATAAAGCATGCTATAGATAATGTTGAAAAATATGATTATATTATTCTTTTGCAGCCAACAAGTCCATTGAGAAATGAAAAGCATATTGATGAGGCGATAGAGCTGCTAGAGTCAAAAAAAGCTGATGCAGTTATAGGTGTGTGTGAAATGGATCATAGTCCGCTTTGGAGTAACGTTCTACCAGAAGATGGAAGTATGAGTGATTTTTTAAGAGATGAAATAAAAAACAAAAGAAGCCAAGATCTAGATAAATATTATAGGTTAAATGGGGCCATTTATATTTGCAAAACAGAAAAATTTTTAGAGAATAAAGGATTTTTTCTTAAAAAAAACATATTTGCTTATGTAATGGACAGAAAAAGCTCTGTGGACATTGATGAAGAGATTGATTTTGATATAGCAATGGCTATAATTGGAAAAAGTAAAATAAACAACAAGTCAATAAATTATAACATGAGAGATGTTTGAAAAATTTATTCATTGTTAGCTCTCCTTTTCAGTGTATAAGCGCATTAGAGGCAAAAACACAGTTGGCACTAGAGAACAATATAATAGTAGCTGTCTATTACTCTAATGATGGAAGTAATACTCATAAGCAAATGAGAGAAATTTTTAAACTTTCTGAATGGAATGAGATAGTTGAGATAGGTTTAGAAAGAAAAAAATCAAAATACTTTGAGTATATTTCAATAATTAATAAATTGAAACAATATGAATACAAAAATGTTTTTACTGGTCATTTTGGTCAGTTTCAAAATATTTTATTGTCAAATTTAATAACAAGTAAAATTTACGCGTTAGATGATGGGTCGGCAACATTAAGATGGCATAAAAGTGAATTGAACCCAAATATTAAAAGTGAAGTGAAATTTTCGAAAAAAATGAAGATACTGAGGTACTCTTTGATCGGATTGAAAACATATTTTGACAGAAAAAGAGTAAATTATTTTACAATGTTTGATTTGAAACCATATTATGGTGAGACTATTGTTCAAAATAAATTTATTTTTATGAGAAGATATACAGCAAATAAAACAGTAGATAATAGTACGGTTTATTTTATTGGTCAACCATTATATGGTGAGAAACTTGTTGAAAAAAATGTTTATTTTGAATTTTTAGAAAATATAAAAAGATATTTTGTAAAACAAAACAAAAAAATTATTTATATTCCACATCGCAGGGAAGAAAATTTAGAAGAATTTGGCAACATTATTGATGACAATTTTAAAATTCAAAGACTACCTACCTCTGTTGAGATACATCTACTTAGTTTAGATATTTTGCCGGCAGGTATCTGTTCTTTCTATTCAACGGCTCTTTTTTCAATTAATAAAATTTTCAATATAGACACGATAGCTGTTTATTTAAACAGTGAATTTTTAAATTATAATCAAGATGGAATAGAAAATACATACGATGAGTTTAAAAAGAATAATATTAAAATTTTAAAGCGAGAAGATATATAGGTTTTGTTTTAAATAACAATGCTAATAAATGACTTAACCATATTTTCAACACTTTTTAGAGATAATCGCTCTATTTTTAAATATAAACAATAGTAATAAGGACGCATATGCTAGATTTTGCAAAATTCACAAAGTACTCAAAGCCTGGGCCTCGCTATACGAGCTATCCGACGGCGTTGGAGTTTAGCGACTCTTTTGGTTATGATGAGTATATACAAAAGCTTGAGCAGCAAGATTCTTCTCGTCCTTTGAGTTTATATTTCCACCTCCCTTTTTGTAAAAATGCTTGTTACTTTTGCGGATGTAACGTTGTCTTTACTTCCAAAGAGGACAAGATGCTGCGCTACATAGACTACCTCAAAAGAGAGCTTAAGATACTATCCTCACATGTAAACTGCAATAGAGAAGTGATCCAGATGCACTTTGGCGGGGGAACACCGACATTTTTCAGCGCAGCGCAGCTAGAAGAGGTCATCAAAGAGATAAAATCTTTTTTTCCGAATTTTGTAAAAGATGCTGAGGTCAGCTGTGAGATAGATCCGCGCCATATTGACGAAGACCAGATGAGAGTTCTTGCCGAGAACGGATTTAACCGTGTAAGTTTCGGTATTCAGGATTTTAACGAAAAGGTTCAACACGCCATCCACAGGATCCAGCCTTACGAGATCACAAAAAATGCTATGGATCTGGCTAGAAAATACAATATGGTCTCGGTAAACGTTGACCTTATCTACGGACTGCCGTATCAATCACTGGAGACTTTTAAAGAGACGCTCGCTCTTGCCATTACTCTGGATCCCGATAGATTTGCGGTCTTTAACTATGCTCACGTTCCTTGGATGAAGAAGACTATGCGTAAGATCGATGAGACAACGCTTCCTCTTCCTGATGAAAAACTGCGCATTATGCAAGAGACCATCAATTTTCTTACCTCGAATGGTTATAAGATGATAGGAATGGACCACTTTGCCAAGCCTGAGGATGAGCTTTTCAAGGCGATAAAAAAGGGTGAACTTCACAGAAACTTCCAGGGTTACACTACAAAAGGCGGCGCTGATCTTATAGGAGTCGGTCTTACTTCCATCGGCGAGGGAGTTGCACACTATGCCCAAAATTTCAAAGAGATGAGAGATTATGAAGAAGCTATAGATGCAGGAAGGCTTCCGTTTGAGAGAGGTATTGTCCTAAACGATGATGACCAGATCAGACAGTATGTGATCATGGAGCTTATGAGCAACTTTAAACTTGATATCAAGAGATTTGAGAAGCTTTTTAACACTAGCTTTAAAGAGTATTTTGCAGATGCGATTGAAGCGCTAAAACCTTTTGAAGAAGATGGGTTATTGACCATAAACGATGATTTTATAGAGTGCTCAGAGACGGGAACTCTACTGATTAGAAATATAGCAATGCCGTTTGACGCTTATATGAAAAAACATGCGGCAAGCTCTAAAACATTCTCTAAAACGGTATAGCAATGAGCAAAACTGCGCAAGAAATCTTTAACTTTGGCGCTACGACCGATGAGTGTATAAAGTGCGGAAAATGTATTCCGGTCTGTACAATTCACAACGTAAATGCTGATGAAGTAACATCTCCAAGGGGCTTTTTAGACCTTTTGGGAGCTTATCAGCGCGGCAATTTAGAGCTGGACAAAAATGCAAAAGACATCTTTGAGAGCTGTTTTTTATGTACGGCCTGTGTCGAGGTGTGTCCAAAATCGCTTCCTACAGATATGGTCATAGAGCAGGTGCGTTCAGACATAGGCGAGAAGTTCGGTATCGCATGGTATAAGAGAGCCTTCTTTTTACTTCTTCGCCACCGCTGGCTTAACGACCTGGCATTTAAGCTCGGCTGGGTATTTCAGACATGTTCGTTTAAGATTCAGGCAAACAAGGACTCTATGACCTCACGTTTCAATCTGCCTATGTTAAAGGCTGACAGGATTCTTCCGAGCCTTAAAAAAGTGTCGTTTTTAAACTCGCACGAAGAGAACATAGACAACGGCGGCAAAAGAAAAGTGGCCGTTTTCATAGGGTGTCTTGGTAACTACAACTACGTAAACGTCGGAAATTCGCTTTTGGAGATATTGGAGCATTTAGAAATTGATGCATTTTTGGCAAAAGATCAGAAGTGCTGCGGAGCGCCTGCTTATTTTACGGGTGACTTCTATACGGTCGATCACAATGCAAAATTCAATATAGAGTATTTTGAGAGTTTTAGCAAAGATGTCGAAGCTATTATTATTCCAGAGGCAACATGTTCGGCGATGATAAAGATCGACTATGAGCACTTCTTTCACGACCAGCCTGAGTGGAAAGCAAGAGCTGTTGCACTTAGAGAGAAGATATTTATGGCGACTGAGTGGCTAGATAAACATACCGAGCTTAGCAAGATACTAGCATCGAAGAAAAAAGATCCAAAAATAGTAACCTACCATGACCCTTGCCATGCAAGAAAGATGCAGGGCATTTATGAAGAGCCTAGAAAACTCATAGGTAAGAACTACGACATAGTTGAGATGAGTGATCCCAACAGCTGCTGCGGTTTTGGCGGTGTGACGATGCAGAGCGAGAAGTACCACTTTGCAAAAGCTGCCGGTGCGCCTAAGGCTGCCATGATAAATGAGACCAAGGCTGATGTGGTGAGCTCGGAGTGCAGCGCGTGCAGAATGCAGATAAACGCCTCACTCGGCTATACCGATACTAAAACAGTATTTAAGAACCCTATAGAGCTGATAGCCGAGGCATTAAAAGAGTAATGTCGGCATGGAATAACATATACGAGACATTCGATCCCGTAGCGTTTCATCTCTTTTCTATCCCTGTGCACTGGTATGGGATCATGTATGTTTTGGCACTCCTCAGTGCCCTTTACATAGGAAAATATTTTATAAAAAAAGATGCTCTTGATTTTGGCAAACAGGGTATAGACATCTATTTTATCTATGTGGAGATAGGTGTAATACTGGGTGCGAGACTAGGCTATATACTCTTTTACGATCCAAATACTCTCTACTATCTCTCTCATCCATGGCAGATATTCAACCCCTTTGTCGATGGCGAATTTGTAGGCATAAGAGGTATGAGCTATCACGGAGCGGTGCTAGGCTTTTTAATTGCGACATATCTCTACTCCAAAAAGCACAAAATAAAGATCGGCAAGATAATGGACTTGGTGGCTATCAGCGTACCTCTTGCATTTGTCTTCGGACGTATAGGAAACTTTTTAAACAAAGAGCTTATAGGCCGTGAGACGGACGTGCCTTGGGGCATATTGGTAGATGGTGTCCTTCGCCATCCGTCACAGCTCTATGAGGCGATATTAGAGGGTTTTGGTGTTTTTGTGGTGGTATATCTCTTTAGAAGACTCCAGAGCTACAGCGGAGAGCTTATCTTGGTCTACGGCATAAGCTACGGAACATTCAGAGCGATCGCGGAGATCTGGCGCGCACCGGATGTTCAGATAGGTTACGTCTGTTGCGACTTTATAACGCAAGGGCAGGTTATGAGTCTGGCTATGAGTCTGCTGGGTATTATTGCCTGGGTCTATTTTAAAAAAAGAAGCGTTAAGGCTTAGGCTCTTCCTGCTCGGATGAGTTCGTCTCTTTATGTCTGTTTCTTTTAAAAAAACCGTTTTTTCTAAGATCCTGGTCTTTTTTAACCGAGCTTCTCCAGAGATGGTTTACAAGATAGTATGCCAAAGATGAGAACGTGACAGAGTAAAAAGCAGTTCCTACATATAGCGGAATAAATATATTGCCCAGATTGTCACTGAACCACTCCAGAGTCATCTCGACAGGCGTGGTCTCCATCCCAAGCAGAAAACTTCCCGTTAGATACTCTATATAGTACATAGCAGGCATTGTAAAAGGGTTGCTAAGCCAGCACATAGCCAGAGCGATAGGTACGTTGAACCTTACAAACGGTATGACGGCGACGACTGCTAGCATCTGCATGGGCATAGGGATGAAAGCAATAAAAAGCCCTATGAAAACTGCACGCGAGACCATCTTCCTGTTTGCAGAGAGATACTCTATAGGTATTTTGTATTTATCGGTAAATGCTTTTAGTTTTTCATGCGCACTTAAGTTTTTGAACGTCTTTCTTATCATTGGTTACGCCGTTTTGAAATCTGTGGTGATTATAGCCACAAAAAACTTATTTTTTTAATAATGTGCTAAAATTGCGCTATTAATTGAAAGTAGGTAGATAATGTCATTCGAAAAACTCGGAGTAATCAAACAACTTCTTAGCGCCGTAGAAGACCTGGGCTACAAACAACCTACAAATATCCAAACAAGAGCCATTCCGCTGGTTTTGGCAAAAAGCGATGTTTTTGCAACCGCTCAGACCGGAACTGGAAAGACAGCGGCTTTTGGGCTTCCTATGATCCAAAGACTAAGAAAAACATCGGCTGATGAGAACAGAGTGCTCAGAGGTATCATCCTCTCTCCAACAAGAGAACTATCTTTACAGATTTACGATGATCTGCAGGGCTTTGCAAAAAATATGCCTCTAAATATTGCCGTATTGGTTGGCGGAAAAGATCTGGACTATCAAAAGAGAGTCCTAAAAGAGGGTGTCGATATAATTATTGCTACACCGGGAAGAGTGCTGGAGCATATAGAGAAGGGGCTGGACGTCTCAAATGTAGAGATATTTGTGCTTGATGAAGCGGACAGAATGTTGGATATGGGGTTTGTAAAAGAGATAAAAAAGATACATCCTCTTTTGCCAAAAAGACATCAGACGCTTCTTTTTTCTGCTACTTACAGCGAGAAGGTGAGAAAGCTCTCAAAACTTATACTCACAAAACCTGCTTTTATAGAGGCTTCAAAGAAGAACTCGACCGTTGACACCATAAATCAGGTGGCTTATCTGGTAGATACAGACAAAAAAGCCCAGCTTTTGGCTTATGTGATAGGCTCTAGAAACTTTCGACAGGTGCTTGTCTTTACAAGAACAAAAGCGAGTGCAGACGAACTTGTGGTAGAACTCAAAAAAGACGGACTTAAATGCGGGGTCATTCACGGAGATAAAACTCAGGCGAACCGCCTAAAGACCCTAAACGATTTCAAAGAAGGAAAAACAAAAGTTCTGGTCGCAACCGACATCGCTTCAAGAGGACTTGACATAGAGGAGCTCCCTTTTGTTATAAACTATGAACTCCCCTCAATTCCTGAAGATTATGTCCACAGAGTCGGACGAACAGGCCGTGCAGGACGGGACGGAGTGGCAATAAGCCTTATAGACATCTATGAGAAGTATGATATAAAAGCCATAGAGAAGCTAATCGGGATGAAGATACCGCAAGAGACGGTAGAGGGTTTTGAGCCTGATCCTACCATTCGAAGAAAAGATCAGGATGAGATAACACTAAAGAGCGAACACAAAAAAGCAGAGACAAAAAGAGCTAAAAAACCCTACAAAAAACCTCAAAAAGTCCAAAAGAGCGAAAAAGGCGAGAGCTATAAAAAGCCGGTAACTACAAAAAAAAGAAAAACGACAAAGCGCGGTTAATCCATATTGCTTGAGATCCTATACAGAGATGAGTATCTGGTGGCTATAAATAAGCCATCGGGCCTTTTAGTTCATCGCTCCCCCATTGACAGACACGAGACAGAGTTTGCAGTGCAGATACTTCGAGATCAGATAGGGCAGTTCGTCTACCCTGTTCACCGCTTGGATAAGCCGACATCAGGAGTTTTGCTTTTTGCGCTTGATAAAGAGAGCGCAAAGTTAATGGGCGAGCAGTTTATGTCAAGAGAGACAAAAAAGAGCTATCTTGCAGTTGTGCGCGGTTATGTAGATGAGAGCGGAGTTATAGAGCACGCTCTTAGCGTAAAGCTTGATAAGATCGCAGACAAAGAGAGCTCTGAGGATAAAGAGGCTCAAGATGCGACAACCTACTATAAGAGGCTTGCAATGGTTGAGGTTCCTTACAGTGTCGGAAAGTATGACAAGAGCAGATATTCCCTTGTGCAACTAGAGCCGCAAACAGGGCGAAAACATCAGCTTCGCCGTCATATGAAGCATATCTCTCACCATATCTTGGGCGATACAAAGTACGGAAGAGGGGAGCATAACAAGCTGATGCGCAGTGAGTTTAACTGCCACAGAATGCTTCTTCACGCAATAACACTACAAATAAAACATCCACACACCGGTGAGATGCTTATTATTAAAGCGCCTTTAGATGAGAGCTTTAACTCAATATGCAAGTTTTTCAATTGGCATCTTTGATATAATTGCAATTAATTTTAAATAGGAGCAACAATGGAAGCAGTCTATCCATATGCACATATAATCCACTTAGTTTTGGCGATCATATTTTTAGGCTATGTCTTTACCGACGTATTTATGATCTCTGCACTCAAAAACAAGTTCGGCAAAGAGACGGATGAGAAGATCAACCAGACTCTAGGCGCTAAAAGCTTCAAGATTTTCCCCATATCACTGCTTATTATAGTTTTGACGGGCGGCATGATGATGTCAAGATACATCAACTCAAATGCAGGCTTTTTTGAGACTGATCTGCAAAAACTGCTAGTTATTAAAATTGTTCTGGCACTTATCATCGCAAGCGGCGTGCTGTTTAATCTTTTTACAAAATTTACCGGTCGCAAAAAACCTCACTTTATGCAGGAACATTTTCACAAAGTTGTTCTTGTCTTAGGCTTTTTCATAGTAGTTTTGGCAAAGATGATGTTTAGCGCATAACTATTTTACGGACAGTTAAATGAATAAGATAAAAGTTATAACTGTTCTCCTTGGCGCAATTATGCTATTTACAATAATTACAAAAGAGAGAGACTCAGGCTCCTCACAAATCGAGCTACAGAGTGATGCGACGATACTTGCCTTTGGTGACAGTATCACTTACGGCTTCGGTGTTGCAGAGGAAGAGAGTTACCCCGCACAGCTTCAAAAAAGAGTAGGCGTTCGTGTCATAAACGGCGGCGTCTCAGGTGAAGAGTCATCTGAGGGGTTAGAGCGCCTTCCCAAACTTTTGGAACAGAAACCGGACTTGGTAATACTCTGCCACGGCGGAAATGATATTATCCGCAAGCGTTCAGATGAGAAGTTAAAAGCAAACCTCACCCAGATGATAGATACCATAAAGGCAAGCGGAGCAAAGGTTCTGCTTGTCGGAGTTCCAAACTTCGGTATTTTGGGATTTAATACACACTCCATATACGCTGAGGTCGCTAAAGAGACAGGGGTCTTTTTTGAAGAGGATGTCCTATCAAAAGTATTATCGAAAAATGAGCTTAAGATCGACTATATTCACCCTAATGCAAAAGGGTACAAGATCATTGTAGATGCAGTTGTGAAATATTTGAAAATTATTTAAGAACTTATTTTATTCTATATAGACATCGTCTGTTTGATTGTATAACCGAAAATCAGGGCTGCTCGTTTTATTGCCGTCTCTGCAGTGAACTTCGTAATTTTTCCCAAATGTATAACTGACAAAAATACCGTTACCCATAGTATTGCAGTTAATAAGCGTCGGCGTTAAAGTATAGTTTGGAATAAAATCAATATATTTATCTAAGTCAGCATTATAATCTGCAAAAGTGATGCTTCCGCCGCGGCCGTTTTCTATTGATTTAAACCAAATAGCAGGACCTACTGACCTATTAAGTGTTCCGACAAAAGATGTTAACTGAGCCTCTTTTGCAAGTTTTGCCATATCGCCCATTTTTACTATTACAACACTAGACAAGATGCCTAAAATTATGATGACAAATATTAACTCAATTAGGTTAAAAGCGGCTCTTTTCATGAGATGTATCCCAGTTTGATGGCAGAAAAGTTTTCCATATTCTCTTTAGCTTCTTCCAGAATCAAACAAGGGCCGTCATCATCGCATGAAGCAATGCCTATGGAGAGTTGAAGTTCGATACTACTTTTAGAGAGTTTTTCTTGCAGCTCTTTTTGCAATCTGAGTGAAATTTTTTGTATGTTTACCAATGACGCATCAGGTGCGATTGAGGCAAAACAACTACCATCAATTCTACATACGGTGTCGCTGTGTCTGAATATGTGGCTAAAAAGAGTGCTGAGTTCCTTTAGAGACTTTTCAAAATCTGCTCTATTCAATGACTTTTTTAATTCGTCATAGTTCTCTATAGAGAGCAGAAGAAGCGAGAGCGGCTTGTTGTGGCGTATTGCCAGTTCTTTGGAGTTTTGAAGGACGCTGTCAAAATATTTTTTGTTGTATAGTCCAGTTACATGGTCATATATAGTATGTTTGAAAAATTGCAATCTAATATATGTTCGCACAAAAAATATGAGGATAATAACCAAAAGCATGGTAAGAACAAGAGAGATATAGAGCTTGTTTAAAGCCGTATCAGCTTTATAGGATGCCATCTCTTCGAGGAGCTTGGAAAATGCGGTGATTTCCATAGAAACCATATATACAGCAGCTCCTGTTTCAGTACCATTTTGGATAGTTGCTTCTAATTTTTCATGAGCATTTTTTAGCAAAGAAAATGCTTTTTCGGCACCAAACAACTCTACATACTCTTTATTGGGCAGAAATTCTATAAACTTTTGTTCAATCAAACCAAGTGATAACGCTATGCTGTTTGCAAGGATCTCTTTTTTATGCGGGTCATTTTCAGTTGAGAGAGTGTGAAGAGCACTACTTAGCAAAACAAGATTGTTCATTGTTGATGCATCGTTTTTCATGCTATCAAACGACTCTTTTGCAAAATAGTAATTAAACGGAATAAGAACTACGATGAGATACAGCAAGAGCGTTATTCTAATAACAGACCAATCTCTCTTCATTGAAAGCCTTTATGCAACATATTACTAATCGTACAGCTATAAAGATTAAAAACTATTTAATGGATGAATTAGGGGGGGGATTTATTAAAGAAGTGGCTCCGGATACTGGATTCGAACCAGTGACCAAGTGATTAACAGTCACCTACTCTACCGCTGAGCTAATCCGGAATCTTAAAAATGGTGTCAAAGGCGAGACTTGAACTCGCGACCCCCGGCTTATGAGACCAGTGCTCTAACCAGCTGAGCTACCCTGACATCTTTTAAGAGGCAGAATTATACTTCTTTAAAACTTTAAATAAGCTAAGAAGAGAAAAATTCAAGAATATTAATAATTTATATAATTAAATATAAAACTAATAGTTTGTATCAAGATGTCTGCCCACTAGGTATAAAGATAGTTTAGTCTTATAGACTAAGAGTCTTGACTTTGTTACAATTTTGGGGTACTATTTCGCTCGTAAAACATATTATTTAAGGAGTTTAAATGAATTTTCAACCATTAGGCAAAAGAGTCCTAGTAAAAAGAGTAGAAGAGGCAAATACTACGAGCAGTGGTATTATTATTCCTGATAATGCACAAGAGAAGCCTTCAAAAGGTGAAGTGGTCGCTGTTAGCTCCGAAGTAAGCGAAGTTAAGTGTGGGGACTTGGTCGTTTTTGGAAAGTTTTCCGGTAGTGAGATTTCGCTTGATGGCGAGAAGTTTCTGGTAATGGAAACTGAAGATATTTTTGGAATCATAAAAAAATAAACTAAGATAAGGAATACAAAATGGCAAAAGAGATAATTTTTTCAGACAATGCAAGAAATGCGCTGGCACGCGGTGTTGCGAAACTAACAGATGCGGTAAAGGTTACAATGGGCCCTCGCGGACGTAACGTACTTATCCAAAAGAGTTACGGCAATCCTGTGATCACAAAAGACGGTGTTTCTGTTGCAAGAGAGATAGAGCTAAAAGATAAACTAGAAAATATGGGTGCTACGCTTGTAAAAGATGTTGCTTCAAAAACTGCCGATGAGGCGGGAGACGGAACAACGACTGCGACCGTTTTGGCAAATGCTATCTTCTCTGAGGGTCTTAGAAATATCACGGCGGGTGCGAATCCTATCGAAGTAAAACGCGGTATGGACAAGGCTTGCGAAGCTATTTTGGCAAACCTGAAAGCATCTAGCAAAGTTGTAAACGGTAAAAAAGATATTGCTCAGGTTGCTACCATCTCTGCAAACTCTGATGAGCAGATCGGAAATATGATCGCTGAAGCTATGGAAAAAGTAGGTCAAGACGGTGTTATTACAGTTGAAGAGGCTAAAGGTATCGTCGATGAGCTTGATGTTGTCGAGGGTATGCAGTTTGACCGCGGATTCTTGAGCCCTTACTTCATCACAAATACCGAAAAGATGACGGCTGAGATCGAAAATCCTTGGATTTTACTGGCTGACAGCAAGATTACTTCACTAAAAGATCTTCTGCCTGTTTTAGAGCAGGTTCAAAAGACTTCACGCCCACTTCTTATAATCGCAGAAGATGTAGAGGGTGAAGCACTCTCAACACTGGTCGTAAATAAACTTCGCGGTGTTTTAAATATCTCTGCTGTTAAAGCTCCGGGCTTTGGCGACAGAAGAAAAGCGATGCTTCAAGATATAGCGGTACTTACTGCAGGAACAGTTATCTCAGAAGAGACGGGTCACACTCTTAGCGGGGCTACTTTAGAGCACCTAGGACAAGCTTCCCGTGTCGTGATCGACAAAGACAACACTGTTATAGTAAACGGTGCCGGAAAAGCTGAGAACGTACAAAAAAGAATCGCTGAGATCAAAGTTCAGATAGATGCGACTTCAAGCGAGTACGACAAAGAGAAGCTTCAAGAGCGTTTGGCAAAACTAAGCGGCGGTGTTGCGGTCATTAAGGTCGGAGCGGCAAGCGAGACTGAGATGAAAGAGAAGAAAGATCGTGTTGACGATGCGCTTTCAGCTACCAAAGCGGCTGTTGAAGAGGGTATAGTCATCGGCGGCGGAGCTGCCCTTGTACGCGCTGCTTCAAAAGTAAAACTTGACCTTGAGGGTGATCAGAAGATCGGCTGCGAGATAATACTTCGCGCTATCAAAGCTCCTCTAAAGCAGATCGCAACAAATGCAGGTTATGATGCAGGCGTTGTGGTAAATGCCGTTGAGAGCGCTACAAGCGAAAATATAGGATTTAACGCTGCAACAGGCGAGTATGTGGATATGTTTGAAGCGGGTATCATCGACCCTCTAAAAGTAGGGCGTGTAGCACTGACAAACGCTACATCAATTTCAAGCCTTCTTTTAACAACAGAAGCGGCAATCTATGAACTGCCTGAAGAAAAACCTGAAATGCCTGATATGGGCGGCATGGGCGGTATGCCAGGTATGATGTAACGCATCATACGAAGTAACAACTACTTCTTTCTCCTTCTATTCTCCTCCATTCTCGGAGGAGAAGAAGCCTCATTTTTTATTATGCTCTGAGTCCTGATTTTTCAAGCAAGAAAATAACGCTATAGTAAGCAAATATTGTCAAAATTATCGATATGAACATGCTTATGTAAAAGCCCATCCCTTTTTCTATTAATATAGGAAAGGCTATGAACAGTGTCATTGAAGGTGCTATGAGCCAGACGATGTTTTTTGAGAACTCCACTGCTTTTAGGCTGTTATTCGTGTCTATGTACATCCATGTCATGGCAAGTATGGAGACAAGAGGAATGGCCGCAAGTATTGCTCCTGCTAGAGAGCTTCTTTTTCCTATCTCGGATATCAAGACTATCAGAAGCGTAGTGATAATGAGTTTTGTAATATAGTAGACCAAGCAGGGCTCCTTGTGGAATTTGTAAATAAAAGCTGAAGTCTAGCATTGAGCTGCTTTAAGAGATTTTATTTTTATTATATGATTTTTTATTTGAGAAATAATTTGTGAAATGGTGGAGCTGTGGAGGATCGAACTCCAGTCCGAAACCACGCTACTCCTAACGTCTACATGTTTAGTAAAGTCGTTTAAGTTTAATCTTGCTTCACACAACTTGCAAAGCTACGCAAGACGAGCCTCTAGGGTTCATTTTACGTTCGAGGCGTACATAAAATATATCTACATAAAGGTGATACTTCGAACCCTGTCTATCTAGAGTCAACAGGTGAAGCAGCCCGACCTCTTAAAGAGGGGGTAAAACTTATGCTACTGCGTAAGCTGGGCGATAATTTGTGTTGTTTGCGTTTAAGCAAGTTGAGCCGCGTAACGGAAGTGCTCAGTCCGACATGCAATTAGAAGCTACTTGATCCCGTCGAAACCAGGTCAGCCCCATGAGTAGAATTGTAACATAAATATTGTAAATAAAAAGTAAAAGAATTTCAAAAAACAGTTCAATCTCTACACGATCACTACACGTTAAAAACTATATACTCTAAAATAAAAACAGGAGTATTAAAATGAAAAAGATTTTTTCATCAATGGCGGTTTTAGCGACCCTCTCTTTTGCAGGCGGATTTATGTATATGGGCATGAGCGGTGATCTTCACGTGATGCTATCAAGCGATAGAGTCCTAAGCGAAGGGCACAACAGAATTAAAGTTGAACTAAACAGAGGCATGCACGGCGGCAAAGTTGTCGATGCAAAGGATGTGAGAGTAAAGTTTTTTATGCCCGAGATGCCCGGAATGCCTTATATGGAGTCAAAAGATATCTGCAAAAAAACAGAGAACTATTTTGAGTGTAACGTCAATTTCGGCATGGGCGGAACATGGCAGTATCAGGTTTTTATAAAAGATGAGAAAGGCAAGGATTATAAACACAAAGGGAGTGTAAATCTGGGTCAAGCTTCATCAATGCACGGTCACTAGGAGTTTGTCATGAAGATGCTAGCTATTTTTGTGATCCCTTTTGTATGCTTTGGTGCTGAGTTTGGAGAAGTATTTGAAAAAGCTGCTCTAAATTCGCCTATTTTGCGTGCAAAACATGAGAAGATTTTAGCATCGCATGAGGCCATAAATGGCGAAGCGGTATATAAAAATCCGGTCCTCTCCATAGGTGTAAATGATCTGCTTTTAAACGAGAACTTTTTAAAAAGAGACATTGAGCCTATGCAGACGAATTTTATAGGGATCACCCAAGAGTTTGAAACATTCGGCAAACTTGATCTCAAAGAGGCAATACTTCGAGTTGACACCCTTATACTAGAGTATGAACTGGAAGATTTGAAGCTTGAGCTATACAAAAAAACTGCACTCATTGTTGAGAAGATAACAACTTTTTCAAATCTTTTAGAGCTTTTAGAGAGAAAAAAAGCAAACTTGGAGATACTCTTAGAGTATTATGAAAAGAGCATAAGCGTTGAGAGCGGCTTTAGAAAAAACGTCGAAATTCAAAAAAAGATATTTGCCGTTGAGGATAAAACTCTGGAACTTCAAGAGAGTCTCCAAAGAGCAAAAAATGAGTTTAAATATCTTACAAACCAAGAGTTTATCCCGATGTCAGCAGCTCGCATCGGCGAAGAGTTTATGGAAGAAGATATAAAAAAAGCACCGAAATATAAAATTTTTGAGCTGCGAAGCAGAGAGTTGGAGATCGCCGCAAAGCTTGAAGAGAGAAAAAAATACTCGAACATAAGCCTATCTCTAAGCTACAACCACCGCCAAAATTTTGAAGACTATCTATCTGTAGCTACATCCTTTGCTCTGCCGATCTACGGCAGTGAAGATGCAAAAGCAAAAAAAACGCGCTACTTAAAACAAGAGAGCATCCAAAACGCACAAAACTATCTGCAAAATGCAACTATGATCTTTCAAAATAACTATAAAAAAGCAGACTATTTCACTAAAAGAGTTGAGAATCTTGATGCTATTTTAGAGAAATACAGAGCGCTCGGCAGTTATGAGAAATCCAACATAAGAAATAGCGTCACACTTGAGAGAAGCATAGATGATGAGAATCTGCTTTTTGATCTGGAGATAGAGAGATTAAAATACAAACTAGAGATAAAAGCGGCTCAGTTAGAGCTTTTTTATATCACGAAAGAGAGTATATGATGAAAACGCTACTTTTAGTTCTTTTGAGTTTTGCCTTTGTGGAGGCAAAAACGTTTGAACAAGCCTTTAATATCCAGAGTGTTAAACCAAAGATGCAGATACAAAAAATTACCAAAAGCTACTATGCAACAACCTCTTATGATGAAAAAAAGATATATGAGGTTGTGTTGCGCTTTGACGGCAATGTCGAAAACTTGGAAGCAAACGAGCTTTATAAGAGCGTTAAAAAGGGAGAGAGACTTTTTGACATCTACTCCAAAGAGATATATACCCTCAAAAAAGAGCTTGAGTCTACAAAGAATCTTATGCCTCTTAATGCAACAATACTGGAGAAGCTGAGTCTCTACGAACTGGACAAAAGAGCGATCGACTCTAAAGCCGCGGCAGTTCCCTACTACAGCAAATACAGCGGTAAGATCATTCAAAAAAATATTTATGAAGGCTCTTATGCCAAAGCTGGTTCCTCTCTTTTAAAGATAGTCGACGACTCTTCCATGTGGGTAATCGCTAAAGTGTATCAAAAAGATATAGAGTTTATAAGCGAGGGGATGCGCGCGGTTGTGGACGTAGAAGGCTTAAGTGAGCCGATAGTCGCAAAGGTGGGCAAGATCTATCCGAAAATAAACAAAGAGGATCTGACTTTTGATGTTAGGATAGATGTTAAAAATCCCAACTCTAAAATATTTCCCGATATGTTTGCAAAGGTGAGTTTTAGTAAAAATCTCAGCGCAGCACTCACACTTCCAAAAGATGCGGTAATAAGAAGAGGAGATAAGTTCTATGTCTTTACTAAAATTTCACAGAGCGAATATGAACCCAAAGAGATAGATGTGGAGTATATCGGCGGATACTATCGCATACTTTCAGGCATTAATGAGAGCAGCGAAGTGGCACAAAACGCACTATTTTTACTTGATAGCGATGCGGTGACAAACGGCTCATACATGAGCGAAGAGTGGTAGTGAGATGATTGAGAGAATCATAAGCTTTAGCGCAAAAAACATATTTTTAACTCTTATCGCCTCCGTAATCTTGACGGCTCTGAGTCTTTTTAGTCTTAAAAATATCTCGCTTGACGCGCTGCCTGATCTCTCGCCGCCTCAGGTTATCCTGCAGATCTCATACCCTGGGCAGTCTCCAAAGATCATAGAGGAGCAGGTCTCATACCCGCTTATAAGCTCTTTGATGTCGCTGCCGGGCATAGATACCGTAAGAGCCATGAGCAGTTTTCAAAACGGACTTGTCTACATAATTTTTAAAGATGATACGGATATATACGATGCCAGAAGCAGGATCTTAGAGCAGCTCTCCTCCATCTTGCCGACTCTGCCCTCAAATGCAAAAGTTAGCATGGGACCGGACGCTACCGGTGTGGGCTGGGCGTATCAATATATTTTAAAATCAGACAAACTAAATCTTGCCGAGCTGAGAGATTATCAGGATTACTACCTGAAATACGGACTTTTGGGTGTTGACGGCGTGAGCGAAGTAGCGGCTGTAGGCGGATTTGTAAAGAGCTATCAACTCCTTATCGATCAGGATAAGATGGTCAAATACAATGTCGGTATCGGCGAAATAACAGCTGCTCTTAAGAAGAACAATCAAGACAGGGGCGGCGGCGTGCTTTTGCAAAACGGATATGAAAATATCATTCAAGCCCGCGGATATGCCACAAGCGTAGAAGATATAGAAAATATAACCATCAAGGTAAACGGAGTAGTTCCTCTTAAACTCAGCGATATAGGCACTCTCTCTTTGTCTCCCACGCCAAGACGCGGAGTCGCGGAGTTTAACGGAGAGGGGGAGGTTGTCGGCGGTGTTGTTTTGGTACGCTACAAAGAGAACACCTACGAGGTGATTCAAAAAATAAAAGCCAAAATCGACTCCCTAAAGAGCGAAGATGTAGAGATAGTTACGGCGTATGACAGAACAAAACTTATAGACAGAGCTATAGATACTCTAAAAAGTACGCTGATCGAGGAGTCCATTATTGTTATCATCATCACGGCTCTGTTTCTTTTTCATTTTAGAAGCGCACTTGTCGTCGTGATAGTGCTCCCTTTGACGGTGCTGCTTAGTTTTTGGCTGATGACGCTCTTTGACATAGGCTCAAATATTATGAGTTTGGGAGGCATTGCCATTGCGATAGGCGCTATGGTGGACGCCTCCATCGTCATGATAGAGAACGCTCATAAGCATCTAAGTAAAAGTGAGGGTTCAAAAAGCAGAGTGGAGATCATTATCGACTCTTCAAAGCAGGTTGGGCGTCCTATCTTCTTTGCTCTTATGCTTATAGTCGTCTCCTTTTTGCCTATTTTCGCGCTGGAGGGGCAGGAAGCCAGACTCTTTTCGCCGCTTGCTTATACAAAAACGTTTGCTATGCTTATTGGTGCAATTCTCTCTATCACATTGGTACCTGTTTTGATGATACTTTTTATAAAAGGGGAGATTAAAAAAGAGGAGAGCAACCCCATAAACCGCTTTTTTACATTTTTATACACTCCCGTGCTGAAACTGTTTTTAAAACTGAAATATCTCATTATCATTTTCTCTTTGGCTGCGATGGCATATATCTACCCTCTTTACAACTCTCAAAAATGGGAGTTTATGCCGCAGCTTAACGAGCAGGACTTTATGTATATGCCCGTTACGCCATACGGTATCAGCATTGAGCTCGCATATGAGCTCTCTCATGAGACAAACAAGATCATAAAAAGCTTTCCAGAAGTAGATACCGTTTTTGCAAAAGCAGGGCGCGCAAACACGGCGACAGACCCGGCACCTCTTGCCATGATAGAGACCATCATCACATTTAAGGACGAATCTCTTTGGAGAGAGGGCATGACGTATGAGAGGCTTATGGCAGAGATGGAGCAAGCTCTTAAAGTTAAAGGGCTTATAAACTCATGGACATATCCGATACGAGGCAGGATTGATATGCTTTTGACGGGTATCCGCACGCCTTTGGGGATTAAACTTTACGGTGACGACAACAAGGTTTTGGAAGATGTTGCATCAAAGATAGAGCAGAGGCTAAAAACCACATCTCTCACGCTTAGCGTATCTGCCGACAAATCAAACAGCGGCTACTATCTCGATATAGAGATAAAACAAGATGCTCTCTCAAGATACTCTGTCTCAAAACAGGAGATACTCGACACCGTCTCGTTCGGTGTAGGTGGACTGGGTGTGAGCACCTTTATAGAGGGACTTAAGCGTCACCCGATCTCTGTGAGAGTGGATGCTGACCAAAGAGACGATATAGATAAGATCAAAGAGTTAAAGGTCAAAACAAAATCCGGTTTTTTGCCGCTTAGTATGTTTGCGGATATAAAATATACGGAGGGTGCAAGTGTTATAAAGAGCGAAAAGGGGATGAAGGTCTCTTTTGTCTACATCACGCCAAAGAGCGGTGTGAGCGTGGATGAGTATAAAAAAGAGGCGGCTGCTCTTCTTGAGGGTATAGAACTTCCTAATGGTTACTACTACGAGTTTGCGGGGCAGAGCGAGTATCTGGAATCTGCGAAAAAGAGACTCGGCTTTATCGTTCCCATAGTAATAATAAGCATCTTCGTACTTATCTATTTCGCACTTAGAGATGTTACAAATTCGCTTATCGTATTTTTGACTCTCCCTTTTGCTATCTTGGGAGGATTACTCTATATTGATTTTCTGGGGTTCAATCTCTCCGTCGCCGTGATCGTCGGCTTTTTGGCACTGCTGGGCATTGCGGCTGAGACGGCCATAGTCATGGTCATCTATCTTGATGAAGCTTTGCAGGAGAAGGGCATAGCACATGAAGAGGCTATCATCAGAGGCTCGGCAGGACGCCTAAGACCGAAGCTTATGACCGTTTTTGCCATTCTCGGCGGACTTGTGCCGATCATGTATATAGACGGAGTGGGAAGCGAAGTGATGCAACGCATCGCTGCACCGATGATAGGCGGCATAGTGACCTCGGCTATCCTGACGCTGCTTCTTATCCCTGTTTTATACTCTCTAAGGAAAAAAGTGTAAAATAAGCAGATGAATATTTTACTACTTGAAGATGATGTCATCCTATCGGAGATACTTTGTGAGCATTTGAGAGAAAAAGGGTACTCTGTGTCGTCTGTTTATGACGGTGAAGAGGCTTACGAGATGATGCTCAAACAACGCTATGACCTGATGCTTCTTGATGTAAATGTACCGTTTTTGAGCGGCTTTGAGCTCTTAAAACTCCTAAGAGAGCAGCATGTAAATATCCCTACTATCTTTATCACTTCGCTTGATTCTGCACATGACTTAAAAAAAGGTTTCGATCTTGGGTGCGACGACTATCTCAAAAAACCTTTTGAACTTTTAGAGCTTGACGCGAGAATAGAGCATCTTGCAAAGGTGCATAAATTAGAGAGCTCACAGATAAAAATCGACGAACAAAACTATCTTGACAAGGCGACTTACGAGCTTGTCAAAAGCGGTAACAGAGTAAAACTCTCTAAAAAAGATTTTGAGATAATAGAGTATTTTTTATCGCAAAAGGGGAGTGTCGTATCACATGCACAGCTTATCGCAAATATCTGGTTTGAGAGCGAAGTGCCGAGTGATGCGACGCTTAGAACATATATAAAAAATATCAGAGCACACCTTGGCAAGGATTTTATAACTACCATAAAAGGAGTCGGCTATCGAGTTAACATCCAGTGAAAAAAAGTCTTTTTGGGGCTTTTTAGGACTTTATCTTAGTTCATCGATCTTTCTTATTTTTTTTATAGCCGTCAGTTTTTACCGCTATGAGTCCTCTAACATTATCTCCATGAAAAAAGAGAAGATGCAAAATATAGCACTTAGCCTCTCTTCTGAGATCATCTCATCTTACATGCGCTCAGAGCCTCTGTATGTAAAAAACGTAGATGGGTATGAAGTAGCGCTTTACGATGAGCATCAGATGCCTATCTATGGTGAAGAGGCGGAAGATATTCTCTTTGAACAGGGCTTTTATAAAGACAAAAGATTTGATTATTTCGTAGACTTGAGTCCGCAGATGCACCACGGCGTTAAATATCTGGTACTTAAGAGCAAAAAAGAGGATCAAGAGACGCAAAAGCTGTTGCAAAGCATACTCTTTACGGCTATGTTTGCGGTTCTGCTCGTTGCTGTTGTAGGCTATTTTCTCTCAAAGATGTTTTTAAAGCCCATTCAAAATGAGAGAGTAAAGCTCGACAAGTTTATCAAAGACTCAACACATGAACTAAACACTCCGATAACGGCGATACTTATGAGTATTGAGCGGCTCAAAAAAGAGAAAATCGATGAGAAGATTTTAAAAAGAGTTGATATCAGTGCAAAAAGAGTCCAAAAGATCTACTCCGATTTGACATATCTGCTGCTAGAGAGTGAAAATCAGAATGTAAAGCAGATCAATCTAAGAGAGATCGTAGAGAACGAACTAACTCTATATGAAGACTTGGCGCTTAAAAAATCAATCTCTATCCATAAAGAGCTGAAGGATGCATTTTTTAGTATGGATGAGGTAAGTGCCCAGAGACTCTTTGGCAATCTGATCTCCAATGCCATCAAGTACAACAAGCACGGCGGCAAGATGGAGCTAAAGCTCACGGCAGAGGAGTTTAGCATCTCCAACAGCGGCACGGGCATAAAAAAAGAGCAGCAGAGCAGGATCTTTGAGAGGTTTTACAGAGCAAACGAGTACGAGGGCGGATTTGGCATAGGCTTAGACATCGTAAAGAGAGTTTGCAAAAGGTACAAGATAGAGATAGAAATAAATTCTACACAAAACGGTTTAACAAGAGTTATATTGAGGTTTTAAAAACAGAGGTGGTGGCCAATCTCGGAATCGAACCAAGGACACAGTGATTTTCAGTCACTTGCTCTACCGACTGAGCTAATTGGCCGTGAAGTTGTTTAAAAGAGGTGGTGGCCAATCTCGGAATCGAACCAAGGACACAGTGATTTTCAGTCACTTGCTCTACCGACTGAGCTAATTGGCCATCTTTTAAAGAGCGCAATTATATCTTTTAGGGACTGAAAGTAAACTTACAGAGTGCTTTCTTGAATGTTTTTGAAGAGTTCGACGATTGCTGTTTGTTCGAGTTTTTTTATCTTTGTCTCTAGCGAATCTACACTCTCATCTTCACTCAAAGCCACTCTTTTTTGTAAAAGTATCTCGCCCTCGTCATAGTTCTCGTTGACCATGTGAATAGTAACACCGCTCTCTTTTTCGCGGTTATTTATAACAGCTTCATGCACGTAGCGGCCGTACATCCCCTCTCCTCCATAATTTGGAAGAAGTGCGGGGTGGGAGTTTATTATTTTGAACTCTCTTGTCAGGTTGGCGGAGAGCTTTTTCATATAGCCTGAGAGGAAGACATATTCGCAGCCGTACTCTTTTAAAAGAAGCGCTATTTTTTCATCTGGGTCTGCATCTGTTTTTGAGTTTACGACAAAGTTGTCGATGGCAAAATCTGCGGCATTTTGTAAAACCAAAGCGTTTTGGTTGTTTGATATGACCAAGACTAGCTCAATGCCCAGCTCTTTTTTTATCACCGCTTCATAGAGTGCGTTAAAACCGCTTCCGTTGTGTGATGCAAGTACCGCCACTCTTATCATTAGAGCTCTTTTACTGCATTTTTAAAGACGTCGCCTCTATGCGCGTAGGAGGTAAATTCATCGAGACTTGCCGCAGCAGGAGAGAGCAGGGCTACTTCATCTTTTTTTAGATTTTTGTCTATCTTTTTTACGGCATCTGTTAAGTTTTCACAAAGAGTATAAGCAACGCTATATTTGCGTGCCAGATCTGAGAGCTTCTCTTTGTTTGAGCCTATATTGTAGATCTCAACATCACAGTTTTGAAGAAACTCAAAGAGTTCGCTAAGGTCAACTCCCTTGTCATCACCGCCTAAAATAAGGTGAATATGCTGATCCCTGTAGCGCTTAAGTGCGACTATGGCAGCATCAAGGTTTGTCGCCTTTGTATCGTTTACCCATAGACGGCCTCTGGAGTCTCTTAGCTCCTCTTGTCTGTGCGGATCGATGACAAAGGAGTTGATCTTTTCATAATCGATTTTGTCAAATAGTATCTTCTCTACCGCCATCGCCAAAAGCGCGTCCATCAAAAATGCACCTTTGAAATTGACTCTGTTTGCATCTATCTCAAAGCGTGATGCGAGATCGCTCTCATCTTTGTAGCTTATGATATGAGCCGCTGTTTTTACATCTTTATATACTTCGGGGATTATTGCGACCTCTCCCTCTTTCATCATTGTAACGGGCTTTAGCTTTGCCTGTATGTACTCATCTATGTTGCCGTGCCAGCTTAGATGGTCCGGTGTTATCGGAAGCAGGACGTAGATGTTCGGTACGGCTTGGTTCGTGTAGTGTGTGGTAAAGGAGCTGGTCTCAAGTATCCACAAACTCGCTTCAGAATCAAGTTCGCCAAGCGGGGTTCCGATATTGCCGCCCGCTACGGATCCTCTTTCCTGAAGCAGATGCTGCATCATCTGAGTCGTGGTGGTCTTGCCGTTTGTTCCGCTTATCCATACAGACAGAGGTGCGCTCTGGGCAAAAACATCATACTCGCTTATGAGGTTTTTTGCTCTTTGTATAAGCGGGTTTGACGGAGGGATTCCAGGGGATGTGATCTCCAAGTCGGAGTATTTTGGGTCGAACTCCGATGAGGGTTTTACTTTAAAACCGTTCTCGTCCGTAAATGGTTTTGTGCATTTGTCATCATAAAAGATCGCGTTAGGATATATCTTTGCCAGCGCTTTTGTGGTTTTGCCGTAACCAAAGAGAGATACTCGCAACATCAGCGGATCTTTAGCGAGATAAGGGCAATGATGTTTGAGAGGATAGCGATGATCCAAAACCTCACTATTATCTTATTCTCCGCCCACTGTTTCATCTCAAAATGGTGGTGGATCGGCGCCATCAAAAAGACTCTCTTTTTTCTGAGCTTGTAGCTTCCGACTTGTAAAATTACCGATAGTGTCTCAATAACAAATATCGAACCGATCAGAAGAAGTAAGATCTCGCTTTTTGAGATGATGGCAAGGTAGCCCAGAAATGCACCGATAGTTAGTGAGCCGCTGTCTCCCATAAAGACCTCTGCAGGGTGACAGTTATACCACAAGAAGCCGGTAAGCGCTCCGATCAGCGCACTTGAGACTATCGCGACTTCCCCGATATTTATGTTTGGCATAAGAAGGTATGAGCTGATGACCGCATTTCCCGTTATGTAGATGATTATACTAAAAGAGGTAAGAGCTACGATGGAAGGAACGGTGGCAAGTCCGTCAAGACCGTCCGTGAGGTTTACCGCGTTTGAAGTTGCTATCATGACTATAACCCAGAAGATAAGCGCAAATCCGCCCATGTCACATACAGGGTTTTTAATGAACGGCAGATAAAGATCGGTGTTGAAATCTGAAAAAAGATATAAAAATCCCGCTATAAAAAGAGCGGAGATTATCTGCAGAAGCAGTTTTGTTCTAGCTTTTAGACCCGCAAGGTTCTCACTTTTTTTGATCTTTGCATAGTCGTCTTTAAAGCCGATAAGAACGAATAAAAATAGAGTCGCAACAGCTCCTATGGCATAGGGATTGGAAAATTTTATGGTGATCAAAGATGCAACAATCGTTGAAAATATAAAGACGATCCCGCCCATGGTAGGTGTTTTTGCTTTGCCCTGATGACGCTCGGGTGCCCAGTTGTTAATAGGCTGAACGCTCGATGTTCTCTGTGCCCATCTTATAAAACGCGGAAGCAGAAAAAGCGTGAAAAAGAGAGCCAAAAAGAAAGATATTCCGGCACGAATTGTGATATATCCAAGCAGATTGATTTGAAAAATTTCTGAAAGCCAGTAAAGCAAAGTAAGTAGTCCTTATAAATAAAAAATGACATTATAGTATAATTGCATAAATTTTTTGTTAGAAGAAGAATTAGCACAAGGAGTCAGAATTGACAAAAAAAGCTGTTTTAGTCATCACGGACGGTATCGGTTATTGCTCAAAAACTGAGTATAACGCGTTTTACAACGCAACGAAACCTACGTATGACAAACTCTTTGAGAGCACTCCTCACTCGCTCATTGACACTTACGGATTAAGTGTCGGGCTTCCTGAAGGACAGATGGGAAACTCTGAAGTAGGGCATATGAGTATCGGGAGCGGAAGAGTTTTGTACCAAGACTTGGTAAAGATATCATTGGCATTAAGCGAGAACAGATTCAAAGAGAATAGTGAATTTAAAGATCTTTTAGAAAAATCAGACAGACTTCATCTTGTCGGACTTATGAGTGACGGGGGCGTTCACTCGCACATCGACCACTTTATGGGCATTGCCGATTTGGCGGCACGCGAGGGCAGAGAGGTCTTTTTGCACCTTATAACTGATGGCAGGGATGTCTCGCCTACATCTGCTAAAAAGTACCTACAGCAGGTGAGCAAGCATGTTAGTCAAAACATAAAAATAGCTACGATCTCGGGACGTTTTTACTCAATGGACAGGGATAACCGTTGGGATAGAGTCCAAAAAGGTTACGAAGCGATCGTAAATGCGACTCCAAAAAGCGGTATAAGCCCTGCAGAGTATATCGATGCCTCTTATGCAAAAGATGAGACCGATGAGTTTGTAGAGCCTGTAGCATTTAGCGGTTATGACGGTATGAGAGAGGGCGATGCAGTTTTAACTATAAACTTTAGAAGCGACCGTATGAGAGAGCTTGTAACTGCACTGGGAGATAAAACGTTTAACGGATTTGAGCGTGATTTTAAAAAGCTTCATATAGCGACCATTACGGAGTATGACAAGAGCTTTTCATACCCTGTGCTTTTTAGAAAAGAAGTTCCGAAAAACACTCTCTCAGAGGTTATTTCAAAAGCGGGTCTTAGACAGCTTCACACTGCAGAGACCGAAAAATATGCGCACGTGACATTCTTTTTTAACGGCGGGATTGATGAGCCGTATGAGAATGAGACAAGAATCTTGATACCCTCTCCAAACGTAAAGACTTACGATGAAAAGCCGCAGATGAGCGCACCTGAGGTCGGAGAAGTAGTACTAAAAGCTATGGATGATGAGTATGATTTTGTGGTCGTGAACTTTGCTAACGGCGACATGGTAGGACATACCGGAGATTTCGAAGCGGCAAAGATCGCGGTAAACGCCGTTGACACCGAGCTTGGAAAGATTTTGCAAAAAGCAAAAGAGAAAGATTACGCCGTTGTCATCACCTCAGATCATGGAAACTGTGAAGAGATGAGAGATAATGAGGGGCATATACTGACAAACCATACGGTCGGAAAAGTGTGGTGTTTTGTAGAAGCCGAGGGTGTAGCAAAAGTACAAAGCGGAGCCTTAAACAACATTGCGCCTACCGTTTTAAAGCTTATGGGTTTAGAGATCCCGTCCGAGATGGATCATAGTTTAGTATAAAAACTTAGGTCATGTGCTTCTAAAATAAAGCTGTTTTTTGCTCATTCTCGTAATTTCGTCCTTGAAATTACTTCCGAGGACGAGTGCTTAATTTTACCTCCTGTAAAATTTTAAGCCCTCGAACCGCTCAAAACAACTTTTTAAGAAGCTATCAAAAAAATAAAATTAATAAAAAAGGAAAAATAGATGAAATTTAGCGGAAAAAATGTTTTAGTAACTGGTTCAAGCAGAGGTATAGGCGCAGAGATAGCAAAAGTGTTGGCAACATACGGACTAAAGGTGTGGATAAACTACAGAAGCGGTGCGGCAGAGGCTGACGCTATAAAAGATGCTATCGAAGCGGCTGGCGGAAGTGCTGCAGTAATCGGCTTTGATGTAAGCGATGAGGATGCCTTCGTGGATGCGATAAAGACTATCGTTGATTGCGACGGCGAACTTAGTTATCTTGTAAACAATGCTGGAATCACAAACGACAAGCTTGCACTTAGAATGAAGAGCGAAGATTTTATGTCTGTAATCAACGCGAATCTTCTCTCATGTTTTGTCGGATGCCGCGAAGCTATGAAAGTTATGAGAAAGAAGAAGTTCGGCTCAGTCGTAAATATCGCTTCAATAGTTGGCGAGACAGGAAACGCGGGTCAGACAAACTACTCTGCAAGCAAGGGCGGCGTTATTGCCATGACAAAGAGTTTCGCACTTGAAGCGGCATCTAGCGGCATCCGTTACAACACTATAACTCCTGGCTTTATTGCAACCGAGATGACGGATGTTTTAAGTGATGAGATAAAAGATAGTTTTACGTCTAAGATACCGATGGGGCGTTTTGGAAATCCTGCCGAAGTTGCAGAAGCAACGGCATTTTTACTATCAGACCACTCAAGCTATATTACGGGCGAGACGCTGAAAGTTAACGGCGGAATGAACATGGCGTAAGCCAAAACAGCAACAGGAACAGATTATGAAAATAGCGGTCTCGGCGTGTTTACTTGGTGAAAAGGTTAGATTTGACGGCGGGCATAAACATGACAGGTTTGTTACCGATGAGCTTGGACGCTATGCCTCTTTTGTTCCATTTTGTCCTGAAGCTATAGCTTTTGGCACTCCAAGACCATCAGTAAAACTCGTAAGCAGAGACGACAATATCGCCGTTATCTCAAACAAAGACGGCAGCGATTTGACCCAAGTGCTTCTTGATAAATCTTACGAAGAAGTTCATAGAATCACGAACGAGAATCTAGGCGGCATCATATTTAAATCCCGCTCTCCAAGCTGCGGTCTTGGAAGCACTGTGGCTTACTTTGAGAACGGTTTTTCAGGCCCTAAAACCGACGGAATTTTTGCGAGTGTCTGCAGAGAGAAGTTTCCTCTTTTGCCTATGGAAGAGGAGGGCAGGCTTCAGGATGCGTGGCTGAGGGAAAACTTTATCATGCAGCTATTTGCCTATGACTCCATAGAGAAGCTAAAAGAGAGCAGGCCGAGCATGAAATCGCTTGTAGATTTTCACACAAGAAACAAGTTTTTGCTTCAGGCAAAAGATGAGAAGCTCTACAGAGTGCTTGGAAATATTGTAGGCAATCATGAAAACCTCTCTTTTGATGAGCTCTTTGCAAACTATGAGCACAATTTTAAAGTTGGCATCTCGCAAAAAAGCTCGATAAAAAGAAACAGAAATGTACTGGAGCATATGGCGGGTTTTTTCAAAAATGAGCTAAGTTCAGTTGAGAAAGAGGCTCTTCATGAGCAGATAGATGATTATGCAAAAAAGATAGTCCCGATCATCACTCCTCTCTCAACCATCAAGCTATACGCTAAAAAGCACAATACAACTTATCTTTTGGCTCAGACTTTTTTAGAGCCCTACCCAAAAGAGCTCGCTCTTCGCTCAAGCCTGCTTAGTTCAAAATGAAGCGCATTCTCTGGTTTAGAAGAGATTTAAGGGTTGAGGACAATCCGCTTCTCTCTTTTGGCGGGGAAGTCCTTCCGATCTTTATATTTGATGAAAATATCCTAAAAGAGCTGCCGCAGAATGATAAAAGAGTCACTTTTGTCTTTCATCATGTAATAAGACTAAAATCCAATTTGCAAAAGATAGGGCTTGATCTGAAGATCTTTTACGGCAAACCAGAAGAGATTTTTAAAGAGCTTAAAGGTTTTGATGAGGTCGTAGCATCTGGAGATTATGACTCTTATGCAAAAGAGCGCGACATAAAGATCTCTCATATGCTGCATTTTCGTTACATAAACGACACCTATATCTTCAAGCCAAGAGAGGTGCTAAAAGAGAACGGCGAACCCTACTTTGTTTTTACCCCTTTTTATAAAAAAGCAAGAGCAATTCTTGAGCATAAAAACATAGATACGGCAAAAACCGCAGAGCATACTTTGGCACAAGAGGATTATTGGGGCATCCAAAAAAATGGCAAAAAACTCCTGCTTGAGCTTGAAAGTATAGGATTTATAAAACAAGAGATCGAGATAGTAGATCCGCATGTAAAGCTGGAGAATTTTTTAAAAAAGATAGACAACTATCAAGAGATGCGGGACTATTTGTCCTCGGATGCGACTTCGGGCTTAAGCGTTGATCTGCGTTTTGGAACTATCTCCATCAGAGCGGTTTTTAGAGCTCTTTTCTCTTTAAAAAACTCAGATACGGAGCCGTTTGTAAGGCAGCTTATCTTTAGAGATTTTTACGCCTATCTTCTTTTTCATATTCCGACTCTAGAGAGACAAAACTACAAATACAGCTTTAACGGCATAGAGGATGATGAGAAATATAGAGCTTTTTGCGAGGCAAGAACGGGCGTGCCTATCGTTGATGCAGGGGTGCGTGAACTGCTTGAAACAGGGCAGATGCACAACCGCGTGCGCATGGTCGTCGCCTCTTTTTTTACAAAAGACCTGCTTCTGCCGTGGCAGTGGGGAGAGAGGTTTTTTGCATCATATCTGCTTGACTACGACTCGGTAAGTAATGCGCTCTCATGGCAGTGGAGTGCCGGAACAGGAGTCGATCCGCAGCCGTATTTCAGAGTCTTTAATCCATATCTGCAGTCAAAAAAATTTGACAAAGATGCATACTACATCAAAAAATGGCTTCCTGAGCTAAGAGATATAGAGCCAAAATATATACACAATGAGGCATTTTTGTTAAGTGCTTATATAAAGGATTATCCAAAGCCGAATATTGTCCATAAAGAGGCAAAAGCAAGAGCCATTAGTTGTTATAAAAAAAGCCTGCACTAAAAAACAGGGCTTTGCAAAGCCCTGTTTTTTATCTCCGGATAGCTACTTAATTTAAGATAAATATGATACAATTACGAAATTTTATACACAAACATAGGAGCTAGAATGGCACTTTTAGATGATATTAGAGAAGTAGTAGTTGAACAATTAGGCGTTAATGCTGATGAAGTAAAAGAAGACGCGAAGTTTGTTGAAGATTTAGGTGCTGATAGCCTTGATGTTGTTGAACTTGTAATGGCACTTGAAGAGAAATTCGATATCGAAATCCCTGATGACGAAGCAGAAAAGATTCAAACTGTTAAAGACGTTGTTAACTATATAGAAAACAAATAATCGTCTAAAGACCTACTGAGGGGCTCCTCGGTAGCAAATGTTTTTTAGTGGTCAGCAATGGTCTGGCTCCTAAAAAGTATTTTATATTTTTTACGGAGATTTTAATGAGAAGAGTTGTAGTTACTGGTTTAGGCATGATAAATGCAGTTGGAAATGATAAAGAGAGTTCTTTTAAAGCTATGTGCGAAGGCAAGTGCGGAATTGACACTATTACTCTTTTTGACCCAGAAAATTACAGCGTAAAAATTGCGGGAGAGGTTAAAGATTTTGACCCTTCAACGGTTATGGAAGCAAAAGAGGTCAAAAAAGCGGACAGATTTATCCACCTTGGGCTAAAAGCTGCACAAGAGGCTATGGCTGAAGCTAACCTTCCGCAAGATACTGACATGGAGAGATTCGGTATAAGTGCAGGGTCAGGTATCGGAGGCCTTCCTTCTATCGAGAAAAACTCTATTATCTTAGAGACCAAAGGTTCAAAAAGAATAAGTCCGTTTTTTATCCCTGGAGCTCTTGTAAATATGCTTGGCGGTTTTGTCTCTATAGAGCATGGAACAAAGGGGCCTAACTTATCAAGTGTAACTGCATGTGCCGCAGGAACTCACGCAATAAGCGAAGCGGTAAAGACAATTATGTGCGGCGGAGCGGATAAGATGCTCGTCGTCTCTGCAGAGTGTGCGATCACAGGTGTAGGTGTCGGCGGTTTTGCTTCGATGAAAGCGCTATCGACAAGAAACGATGATCCTAAGAAAGCTTCTCGCCCTTTTGACGCAGATCGTGACGGTTTTGTTATGGGAGAGGGTGCTGCTGCACTTGTTTTAGAGGTATATGAAGATGCGGTTGCTCGCGGAGCAAATATCTACGGAGAGATCATAGGTTTTGGAGAGAGCGGTGATGCGAACCATATCACTACTCCAAGTCTTGACGGTCCAGCTCGTGCTATGAAAGCAGCGTATGCAATGGCAGGCAAACCTAAGCTAGACTATGTAAATGCGCACGGAACAAGTACGCCGATAAACGACAAGAATGAGACTACTGCGGTAAAAGAGCTTCTTGGCGGCAAAGAGAACTGCCCTCCGATGAGCTCTATAAAAGGTCAGATCGGTCACTGTCTTGGTGCTGCCGGCGGTATCGAAGCTGTTGTGTGTCTGATGGCTATGCGTGATGGAATAATCCCTCCGACTATCAACTATGAAACTCCAGATGAGAATTGTGATCTGGATATCGTTCCAAACAAGGCTAGACGTGCCGAACTAAATACTGTTATGAGTAACTCCTTTGGGTTTGGCGGAACAAACGGCGTTTTAATATTCAAAAAAATCTAAGTATAAGGATCTGATTTGGCAACATATTTAGACTTTGAGTATAAGATCAAGTTTATTCAAGAGGATATAATCTCCGCACAGGTTCGTCATGACGAAGTTGCGGTTCAAAGCCTCCAAGAGAACCTGGACAAAGAAGTCTCAAAGATATTTAACAACCTTTCTCCTTTTCAAAAGCTTCAGCTTGCTCGTCATACCGACAGACCTTATGCGCTTGATTATATAAATCTGCTTATGAGAGACAAGTATGAGATACACGGAGACAGACACTTCCGTGACGACGCGGCGATCCTCTGCTACATCGGCTATATCGCAAATGAAAAAGTTATGGTCATCGGTGAGCAAAAAGGGCGCGGAACAAAGAACAAGATAAAAAGAAATTTCGGTATGCCGCATCCTGAAGGTTATAGAAAAGCCCTTCGCGCAGCAAAACTTGCAGAAAAGTTCAACTTACCCGTACTGATGCTTATTGACACTCCGGGTGCATACCCTGGTATCGGAGCTGAAGAGAGAAACCAGAGTGAGGCTATCGCTAGAAATCTTCTTGAACTCTCAGAGCTTAAAACACCGACGATCTCCGTGGTCATCGGAGAGGGCGGAAGCGGTGGCGCCCTTGCTATCGGTGTTGCGGACAAATTCGCGATGATGAGATACTCGGTATTTAGCGTTATCTCGCCTGAGGGGTGTTCGGCAATCCTATGGAACGATCCTGCAAAAGCAGAAGCCGCGACAAACGCTATGAAGATCACCAGCCAAGACCTAAAAGAGCTTGATCTTATTGATGATATTATAGCTGAGCCGCTGATAGGCGCTCATAGAGACAGAGACGGCGCGGCTGCTGCCATCGGCGAGTACTTTTTAGAAGAGCTTGCAAAACTTCGCGCAATGAGCGAAGAGGAGAGAATGGAAGCTAGATATAAAAAGCTTACAGGCGTCGGAGCATTTAGCGAGTAACTACTCTTTTGCTTCTTGAAGCAGAGGGTCAAACTTAGGTCTCTTAAGTACCTTTGCCTCTTTTGAAAATTTTATAAGATCCTCAACACTTTTTACACTCTCATCCAAAGTTCCAAGCGATAGTTTAAAGAGCTCAAACGTAGTCAGTACATCGCTCATCGCTCTGTGGTGAGTGGCACTCGGATTGAGGCTGAAAGATTCGTTTAGATACGAGAGCGCATATCTATACGATGCAATGGTCCTCTCGGCTAGAGAGAGCGAACACAAGCTTCTGTTTAAAAGAGGTGCAAGTCCCACTTTTTGCATGCTCAAAGAGATAAATTTATAGTCAAATTTTACGTCGTGCGCAACAAAGACGGAGTCGGACAAAAAGTTTTTAAACTCATACATAACCTCTTTTAGGCTCGGTGCATCCTCTGTGTCCTCAGTTTTTATACCGGTTATCTCTGTTATGTGCGGATTTATCTCTTTGCAGTTGACAAGAGAATCGAACGTATCAATGATCTTGCCCCCTTTTACTTTTACCGCCGCTATCTCGATTATTTGGTGTTTTTCTATTTTTGAGCCGTTTGTCTCGATATCAACTATGCAAAATATGGCACTCTCTAGAGGGATGAATTTGGTGGCAAAATAGAAATTTCCCTGCTGTTTTAATATCTCCAGACCTTGAGAGTGCCAAAGCTGCAGAAGGAACTCCAGATCTTCGTCTATCTGCTCTTTTAGGCTCTTTAGGGAGAGACCTTTTGATGAGAGCTTGTGAATACTTTTTGAGTCTAAAGAGAAGTCGTTACTAAGCATTATTACAATTTACTTCTTTGCATTTTTTATGAATTCTCTGACTTTTAAAGCGTCCTTCTCGCCGTAAGAGAGCTCTACCCCGCTGCTGACATCCACGCCGTAAAAGCCGTACTCTTTAAGTGATGAGACGTTTTGCGGATCCAACCCTCCTGCAAGGATTATCTTTGAGCAGTCAACACCTTTGAACCACTCAATGTTCAATCTTTTGCCGCTTCCGCCGTAACTCTCACAGTAGGCATCTACCAGTCTGTACTCGTCGCTGAATTTTAAAATATCACTTGGCTCTTTGGCGCGAACGACTTTTATATATGGAACAAATAGCTGCTCGTAAAGTTCATCCGGGGCTTCAAAATGGATCTGAGCCAGAGTAGCGCCGGCCTCTTGGCAGTAGGAGTTTATGACCTGTGCGTCGCTGTTTACAAAGAGAGCGACCTTTTCGACAAACGGGGGGAGTCTTTTGATAATTGCATGAGCCTCTTTTGGAGAGATATATCTAGGTGAAGGCTCATAAAAAACAAAGCCCAGTGCATCCGCACCGGCTTCTATTGCTATCATCGCATCTTCATAAGATGTAATCCCGCAAATTTTAGTGCGCATTATCTATTATCCGTCCGACAAAGGAATTACTTCCTTTGTCTTCGCTAAGACCGCTGTGGTCACTGAAGCTTTATGCTTCGCATAAGAAATCATATCTGCAAACTCTCAATGGCTTCTTTTTTGTTTGCATGGTTAAAAACATAGCTTCCCGCAACGACGATATCTACACCCGCATCTTTTAATAGATGCACGTTTTTATCACTTACGCCACCGTCAACCTCTATAAGACACGCAGGGTTTATCTTGTCTCTCATGGCACTTAGTTTTTTTGCTTTTGGCAAGACCGTCTCTATAAAGCTCTGACCGCCAAAACCAGGATTTACGCTCATCAAAAGAACCATGTCCAGATCACCTAGCAGATACTCTATCGACTCCGGCGGAGTGTGCGGGTTTAGAACGATAGCCGGTTTAATGCCAAGTGAGCGGATCTTTTGGATGAGTCTGTGAGGATGCTTCTCCTCTTCTATATGAAAAGAGATATATTCAGGTTTTAGAGGGGCAAAGAGGTCTACAAAGAATGTGTTGTTCTCCACCATAAGGTGTATGTCAAGCGGCTTTGTCGCACACGCGGCAATAGCCGAGACCACAACGGGACCGATTGTCAGATTTGGAACAAAGTGTCCATCCATTACATCTACGTGAACAAAGTCACAGCCTGCTTCGCAGATGGCTTCAACATCTCTTTGCAGGTTGCCAAAATCAGCGGATAGAACGCTAGGAGCTACTTTCATTTATCTTCCTTCTTTAATTGCGAAATTGTACAGTTTTGTATCTTTTATCTTGTTAAGAAAAATATGAATTTATCATCATTAAAAGAGAGTTCTACCTGAACGCCTTTTCTGTTCTCGACTACTTCAAGCAGACTGTCTATGTCTTGATAGGTTCTTGGAAGAGTTATATTTACGGAGATATCTTCATCAGCAAGCAGAGTTTTTATCTTTCCACCCACTATATTTACAAGTTCTGCCAATGTGTCAAGGATCATATCCAGATCGTTCGTATCTTCGCCTATGAGAAGTTCACACGCTTTCTTTGCGATGCCTGATGGAAAAACCAAGACAACCATACCGTCCAAGTCACCGTAGTAGCCGATAGAGCTTGCGATCTTCCCCTCTTTTTTCTCTATGATGAGATTTTGAACGCTTGCCGACTCTTTATGCGCCTTTGAGTTTGTCATCATCTCTATGGTGACGGCTGCGGCGTTTATGAATTTTGGAAGTTCTATCACGGTCTCTTTGTTTATGACCCTTTTGTTTTTGATGTTTGCGGCACTTGAAGCCCCGAGCTCTTTTAAAAGCTCCTTGTTTTGGAGTATATCATCCATATGGTCATAAAAAAGTATTCCCGCATCTTCCATATTCTCTTTAAATGAGAGCGGAGTCTTGTCAAACTTCATACCTACAAAGCAGATCGTTGCGTTGTATTCTGCGGCTGAAGTTGAGAGTCTAGAGAAGAAGTTTAGGGCGTGAATGTTCATACTGATGACTTTATATGCGTCAAAGATAAAGAGCCTAAAACCTACGTTTAGAGAGTTGTTGTGGTACTCTATGTTAAAGTTGTCGCCTATTTCAACATCTAAAAAAGAAGAGATCGTATAGATGATCGCATTTCCGCTTACTCTTGTTGCCACCTTTTGTCCCATCTGACCCAAAAATGTCGAGTCGATCACATAGTCAAAAGCCCCTTTTTGCTCTTTTTTTTCGTTGTATTCGCTAAGTGTCTTTGCTATTGTCGGATTGTGACCGTTGTCATGCAGCTCAATAGCAATTGCAGAGCGCTGAGATTTATCATCGCTGTAGATGAGAATGGTTTTGTTCTGGTTTTTGTAGCTTGAAGAGAACAGGTAAGCGATATCCAGAGTCTTAAAGAGCGAGAAGTTGATATCCTCTTTGTAAAATCTTCGTATTGCCGCATACTTGTTCTGGTCATAGTCGCAAAACCCTACGGTAGCGCTGTTTGTTTTGCGTATCTTGGAAAAGAGCTTTATAAAGATATCCAGACCGTTGCGGTTGAAAAAGACGACCCGCTTAAGCGATACCAGGATCATATCTACCTTTAGTTTTGTAGCAGCCTCCACATCCTCAATGCTTAGGTATGATGCCGCATTGTTGCCATCAAGAAAGCCCTGCGGCGAAAATGTAGCTATGCCATCTTTGATTACGGCTTTCATTCTATCTCCATCAGCGAAGAGAACTCTTCGTATATATCGCCTATATAATCTATCTGAAAATCAATAAAGTCGTTAAGTCCTGCTTTGATAAATAGCGGGTTTGAGAGCTCGTAAAAGAGCAGAAGATGCATCCACTTTCCCAAGAGGTCTATCTTCTCATCTCTTGACGGTTTTACGCCAGAGGCTGCTTGAACTATATTGGAAATGTCTCTGTTCATCCCCCATTTCTGGGCGATCTGGGAGCAGATGTCAAAAAGATCGACTCCGCAAAGACGCTTTAGAATCGTGTTGTAGTCTATTGCTTTTGTAGTTCTTAAAAGATTCACGTCATCTATCTTCTCTTTAAAAAGAGCCTCTGCTACTATAATACTTGCAGGAAGAAGCGTTATAGCATCGTATGTCTCTTTATCCTCTATCTTTAAGTGTTCAAGTATTATCTGCCACTTCTTGGATAGGTTAGCCTGAAGTTCATAAAAGAGGTGGGAGTTGAGTTTAAAGAGGCTCCAATCTTTCGGACTGAGCAGAGAGACCATGTAGTTATAAACGCTCTGTCTTGCAAGTGAGACACCGAGGATACCGAATATTTGCCCTATATCGCTTACCTCATTGGCAAAACCGTATATTGGCTTGTTCACTATGTTCTTGAGATATGACTTGAGTGCCAGATCACCCTCTGCAACCTTTGCCGCTTTTGTAAGCTCGCCTGCTCTAAGAAGGGCAAACGTCTCATTTAATACCTTGGGAGCAGGCGGAATTTTCTCTATAAAGCTCTCTATTTTTTCTTTTGTTACCATAATCTCTACATATTATTAATTTTGATTATTTTATCTCTAAACGCATAAAACAAATATAAAAGGGTTTTTCAAGCCCTCTTCGTTACGGTTTTGCTTAAGCAGAAGTTTTGTTTAGGCTTGCTATAATTCGCAACTTTAATAAACCTAAACACAAGGAAGCTAGTATGGCAAGAAGATGTGCTATCAGCGGCAAAGGCCCAATGAGCGGAAACAATGTTTCTCACGCTAAAAATAGAACTAAACGTCGTTTTTTGTTAAACCTTAGAACAGTACGCATCACTTTAGAAGATGGTACAACTCAAAAGGTTAAAATCTCTGCGAGAGAGTTGCGCACACTTAAGAAAAACTCTTAAGCAGAGCAGGAAATTAGCTTGAATCTCTTAGAGAAGATTCGAAAATTTCTACACTGGGAGTCATCTCCCAAACCCCATATTACGCTCAATAGTGAGCTCTATTCCCAATTTTTACCTTTTAGAACACCGTTAATATTAGTACAGCTGCTTATGCTCATAGGTACTTTAGGCTATATCTATATTGAAGATTACACCATTATGGATGCGATTTTTCAGGCAGGATATACATTTACAACGGTCGGCTTCGGCTCATTAAAAGAGAGTGAGTTCTCGGCTGCAGGACAGATATTTACCGTAACTCTTATCATACTCGGTTTTACCGTATTTACTCTTGCGATCGGTATCGTCGTCGATGTCGTAGGAAAGGGAAATCTTAGAAGAATTGTAAAGGAGAGAAGAATGCTCTACAGTATAGCAAGGCTAAAAAGACACTTCGTAGTGTGTTACCACAACGAATATACACTTGAAGTGACCAAAGAGCTGAGAAAAAATCATATACCTTTTGTCGTGGTAGATCCGCGTGAAGAGATACACCAGTGGGCGGAAGAGCACAACTACACGACATACCTTAAAGCCGAGCCGCATGCGGAGCTCACTATGTTAAAAGCGCATCTCTCCTCTGCAAAAGGGCTTATCACTCTCTCAAATACAATATCTGACAATATCGCTCTTATAGCTTCGGTCAGGCTCTTTGAAAAGGAGCATTTTCTTCCAAGACCATACTATGTTATCTCTTCTGCTGAGAGTGTCAGCGATGTGGACAAACTAAAAAAGCTCGGAGCTGACACCGTAGTTTCGCCTACAAAGCTCACCGCTCAAAGAGTAAGTGCTATGGCTGCGCGTCCGGATATGGAAAACCTCTTGGAGGAGTTTTTGTATAAGAGCGACAACCCTCTTGATATGGAAGAGATCGAAGTGCCGAAATATAGCTGGGCTGTTCTTAAAAAGCTAAAAGAGACCCATATCAGAGAGATAACTAATACCTCGATAGTGGGCATTACCAAAAAAGACGGAAAGTTCGTGACCATGCCAAAAGGCGACGTACTTATAACTAGTGAGTGTAAGCTTCTTGTTATAGGAACGCAGCACGGCATCAATATTACCAAAGAATTATTAAGAAGAAGAGATAAGCCAAAGGAGCTTAAATTTGTATAATATACTTTATTCACAAGGCGGAGTCTGCGCAAGTGAAGGTTTTTTCGCAGACGGTGTAAGCGCAGGGCTTAAAAAAGAGAATGCCAAAGATATGGCGTTCATATACAGCGAAAATGAGTGCGAAGTAGCATCCGTCTTTACGACAAACAAGATGTACGCGGCTCCTATAAAACATTTTCGCTTAATGGGCGATTTTAAGACAAACTTTGTTCTAATCAACTCAAAAAATGCAAACGCAATGACCGGCAAAGCGGGAGTTGAAGATATAAATGAGGTTCTCTCTAACTGCCCGTCGGGTGTTAAAAATCCTATCATGAGCTCAACCGGCGTTATCGGAGTAAGACTTCCAAAAGCAAAGATTATCGAGGGTATGAAGCTTTTTGACTTATCAAAAAGAGACTCTGCATCTGCTTCAAAAGCGATAATGACAACTGATAGTTTTGCAAAAGAGGTGGCATTCAAGGTTGCTCTGGATGATGGAAGCAGTTTCAACATAGGCGCCATTGCAAAGGGTGCAGGGATGATAGACCCTGCCATGGCAACAATGCTCTGTTTCATAACTACAGATGCAAAAGTTGGCAAAGGCGAGATGCAAGAAGTTCTTGATGAGGTCGTAAAGACGACTTTTAACGCTATAAGTGTGGACGGCGACACATCGACCAACGACACCGTTCTGGTGCTCTCAAATGGCAGAAGCGGCGCGTATGAGAGAGAGGCTTTTAAAGAGGCTCTATTTAAAGTGATGCACTTTTTAGCACTCGAGATGGTACGAGACGGCGAAGGTGCGACAAAGCTGGTGACATACAAAGTGACCGGTGCAAAAAATGACAAAGAGGCTGAGACAGCGGCTAAGGCACTCTCCGACTCGCTTCTTGTCAAGACAGCACTTTTCGGCGAAGACCCTAACTGGGGAAGAATAGCTTCTACTATAGGTGCGAGCGGAGTAGAGGCTTACGAAGAGAAGCTCAAAATCTCGTTTGACAACCTTTGCGTCTATGACAGAGGCGAGATCCTTTTTGACGCAGAGATGGAGAAGAAGTGCGCAGTCGTTATGCAGCATAAAAAATTCACTATCTCATGCGACCTAGGAGTAGGCGAAGGAAGCTTCAAAGCGTACGGATGCGATTTAGGACATGAGTACGTAAAGATCAACGCGGACTATAGAACTTAAAAAACTACTTTCTTGTTCTATGTCATTGTTTAACACTCTTTTTTTGCATATACTAAGTGTAAAAAAAGGAGCAAATTATGTCAAAAGTAGTTCTAATCACGGGTGCGACCTCAGGAATGGGTGCACTTAGTGCAAAATTTCTTTCCGATAACGGATACATTGTTTATGCAGGTACGAGAGACGAGAGTGCGCAAATAGGCGAGGGAAATCTCAAGAACATCTACATAGACGTTACAAAAACAGACACGATCAAAAAAGCGGTCGATACCATCATAAAGAACGAGGGAAAGATAGACGTACTGGTCAACAATGCGGGCTACGGTCTGCTCTCGACACTTGAAGACGGAACTGACGAGGAGATATTTAATCAGTTTGACGTAAACGTGTTCGGGCTTATAAAGACAACGAGAGAAGTTCTTTCGCACATGAGAGAAGCAAAGAGCGGGGTTATTATAAACATCAGCTCATTTTTGGGCAAGATGGGCTTGCCGCTGCTCTCACACTACAACGCTTCAAAATATGCGGTAGAGGGGATAGTCGATTCGCTTAGATTTGAGACTCTTCCTTTTGGCATACGCGTTCACTCTATCCAGTCAGGGCTCTTTGGCACGAACTTTGTAAAAAAAGGTCTAGTCGCAAACGCAAAGACGACAAGCGAAGACTCTCCATATAAAGAGGTCGTGGCTCACTTCGTTCCTATCGTGGCACAAGCTATAAACGAAGGACCTTCGCCTCAGCCTATCGCAGACGCTATCAAGATGATCATAGAGAATGAAAATGCGCCGATAGCCATTCCTGTGGGAGTAGAGGCTACAACATTTGTTCCTCTTAGAAAAGAGCTTAGCGATGAGGCGTTTGAGCAAAAAGTAAAAGAGACCTTTGGCATATAGAGCATGAAAAAGTTTCTCTTAACCATAGTCGCTATTTTTTTTACGGTAGTTACAACCGTTATTTTGCTGGCGGTTTTAACGACCGAAAAAGAGATAAAAGAGTACAGTGACGATGAACTAAGAGAGATGGCTCTAGGCAAAGGGCACGGCTCCTTCCCATCTACATACGAGAAGCTTTTAGAACTTGTAGATGATGCCTCCAACCCGATGAGCGATGAAAAAATAGCTTTGGGCGAAGAGCTCTTCTTTGATACAAACCTCTCAAAAAACAGGCGTACAAGTTGTGCCACATGCCACTCGTTTGATCGGGAGCTTGAAAACAGGGGCGCGATGCTTAAGATGCTCTCCCAAAAAGATACAAAGATAAGTGATTGTGCGGCTTGTCATCTGCAAGACCAGAGCGGAGTTGACAGATTTACCTTCGCTCAAGGCGATTCGGGAGTGATGCATCCGTATCTTTTAAATACTCAAAGCATTTTCAATGTAGGATTTGCAAAGTATTATACCTGGAGCGGCGAGATCGGCAGCATCAAAGAGCAGGCGATGAACTCTTTTGAGGCTTACTACAAGATGAACATAAAACCTCAGGAGCTTCTGCTCAGGCTAAATGAGAGCGCAAAGTACAAGGAGATGTTTGCCAAGGCGTTTGATGATGGTGTATCGTTCGAGAATGCGGCAAAAGCGATAGAGACCTATGTCAAAACATTGGTCACCAGAGCGCCTTATGACAGGTTTTTGGAGGGCGATAACGATGCCATAAGCGATGAGGCAAAGAGAGGACTGGCTAATTTTATAAGTTTTGGATGCAAGGGGTGTCACAACGGGGTGACTTTCGGCGGTCAGACTATACAGCGTTTTCCGCTTAGAGAGTTTGCCCATGTCTACGATATAGAGCCAAACTTCGAGATCCTCCCGCAGATAAAGAGGCTTGATAGAGAGTTCCCTTTTGAGAACAGCGGAGGATTTTTGGGAAAAGATCAAGAACATCTATTTCGCGTTCCCATACTTAGAAACGTAACAAAAACATCCCCATATTTTCATAACGGAGCGGTTGCAAAGATAAGAGAAGCGGTAAATGTTATGGCTAAACATCAGCTTGGGCGTAACCTGACTCTGAGTCAGATAGATGAGATAGTGGCATTTTTGCGAACATTAGAGGGCGATATCGTAGATTATAAAAAGGAGCAAAGATGAGAAGACTCTTTGTAAAGGTCGCTCTTTTTATGATGTTTGTAAGCGGCATCTTGATGTATGAACCGTTTGAGCTCTCTTGGGAGAACTTCAGGCTCATCCAGCCTCTGCATATAGCAGGCTCTATCATGATAATGCTCTTTTTTATGGATTCGTTCATATATAAACATATCCGCAGATACTTCTTTATAAAAAAGATAAACAGCACGGAGGGGTGGCTTCTTCTTTTAGCTTTTGTTTTGGTCACACTTAGCGGTGTTTATCTCTTTTTTATCGGCAACCGCGGCGGAGATATGTTCGGGATAATCTCCTTTAACATCCATCTCTATGGTTCGCTCGCTTTGGCGGCTCTTTTTCTGTGGCATATCATAAAGGCAAAGGGCCAAAACGCACAGCCGCTGGCTCTGCTTAGCGCAGTTTTACTTGCATATCCATCTGTTTCGTACAGCAAGGTCACGGAGCTCTCTCTTTTTGAGATAGAGGAGAAAAGAGAGGCTTATCACAGCGAGGATTGGACTAACTCTGCAAAATGCAAATCTTGCCACAGCGAGATATTTGAGCAGTGGAGCAACTCGAACCATAAACATATGGCAGGCTCGAATCCTTACTATATGGTCATGGAGACGCTTGCAGGAGAGGTCGAAGGACAGGAGTTTCGCAAATGGTGCATGGGGTGTCACAATCCAAGCGCTCTCTCGGTTGGACTTGCTAAGAGCACGCACGCGATGGATGGCAATTTTGTAAGTAACGAGCATTTTGAAAATGGCGCAAAAACGCTTCTTGCGGATTTTAAAGAGCACGGCAACTTCAGGCTTGAAGAGGGTGTCTCATGTATCGCATGTCATCAGATAACCGATGCCTCAAGCAAAGGAAACGCATCTTTTAGAATCTCTTTAGATAGGCAAAAATACGCATTTGAGGATTCCAATTCGGATCTTGGGCGCTGGTTTAGCGAAAAACTTATCAACGCAAACCCTCAAGTCCATAAAGAGAGCTACTCAAAAGAGTTTTACAAAGAGAGCCGCTACTGTGCTTCGTGTCATGATGAGTTTCACCCGCAAAACGGCATAAAGATCGTCTCAACATTCGAGGAGTGGAAAAAGTCGCCGTTTAACAATCCAAATGATAAAACTAAACACAAAACCTGTGTAGATTGTCATATGACATATTTAAAAGATGATAAATTCGCACCTCTAAAAGGTACTTCAACTGAGGGCGGCGTTATAAAGGACGATGTTAAAGTTCACTACTTTGCAGGCTCTAACCACTTTCTGGCAGGGCTTAGAGACAAAAAGCATGAAGAGCAGACACTGCAACTTCTTAGAACTTCTGCAAAGCTTGATATAGATATAAAAGATGGAGTTTTGGAAGTAGGCGTTAAAAACGTCGGAGCAGGGCATCATCTCCCTACGGGTGTTGCTGATTTTAGGGAGCTGTGGCTTGAGGTTGAGGTCAAGGACAGAGAGGGCAGGGTCATCCTCTCAAGCGGAAGATTAAAAGATGACGGCGACATAGAAGATGGAAGCAGACTCTTCCAAAAGGTCTTTGGCGACGAGGAGGGCAAACCTGTTGGGCTTCTGTTTTGGAAGTATAAAACGCTTTTAAGCGATACAAGAATACCCGCAGGAGAGAGAAGGGCGGAGAAGTTTGCGCTGGGAGAGAATTTAAAATATCCGATTCAAGCGAGCGTAAAACTAAACTTCAGGATATATCCGCAGTGGGTGACTGATGCCGTACGAAAGGTATTTCCGGTTCTTGGAAACCCAAATGTGGTCGAGCTTGCAGGTGTGCAAAAAGAGTTTAAATGAAGATACTCTTTGTTCTGTTTATAACGACGGCAGCGCTTTTTTCAGAGCATATAAGATGGCAGAGTGATTTTGACAAAGCTCTGTTTGAAGCAAAAAAAGCCAAAAAAGAGCTGCTTCTTTTGGTGTTAAAAAAAGAGTGCGCGGAGTGCAGAGAAGTTTTTGTAGAGGTCTTTAGTGATGAAGAGGTACAAGAGGAGGTTAATAGAAAATATATTGCCGTCGTCGCTTTTTTTGAGGATAAAAACAGTTACCCTATAGAGCTTTTTTACACACAAGCCTTTCCGAGCCTCTTTTTTGTCTCAAGCAAGGACGAGTCCTACCTGCAAAAACCTCTAAGAGGCCATTTTACAAAAGATGATGTTTTAAAAAGTCTTTGAAATCCACTTTACGTCTTCCAAAGAGCTTGATCATCCGAATAAAAATAGACTATTTTTCACAACTCCACGCTACAAATGCCCAAAAAGTCGGCTTTAGAGAATCTTGTCTATTTTCTACATGTAGCTTAAAGTACTCTTTTGCTTTTTCTTGTTGTTCATCATTTAAAGAACCCAGGCTCCAGATTAAAGATGTTACAAATTCATCGGCATTTGAGTATTTTACGCTTCCGTCTTTTGTTGCTATGTAGTCTATTTTAGGTAGATAACCGTCTTTATAAAGCAGTATCGGGATATACCAGAAATCAGGTTTTGTTATGATTTTTTTCCCTATATAATCCAATATATCCATATCAACAAAACTGCCGCCTGTTTTGTAGGTAAGATAGCATGCCTTTTTTGCATGAGATGACATTTTTGATAACGCATCTTCCAGATCTAGAACTTCAATACTCCTTGAAGCAACGGCAATATCTACCTGCGGTAGATGACTCCAATCATCTTCCCAGCCGATATGGTAAGTCGTGATATTCTTTACTCCCTCTCGCGCGGCATAAGCTTCAAGTTCTTCTAACATCTGCGATGAAAAATCTATGGCTATAACATGTTTGACTTTTTTCGCAAGCGGAATCGCCAAAGTCCCGGGTCCGCAGCCGATATCTAGCACTGTGTCCTCTTTTGATATATTCATGCGGGATATAAAATCTTCAACATAGTGAGATTTTTGCATTCTCGGAGCCATCTCTTTTGATTTGTTATCCCAATCACCGCTATTCTTACCTTTAAAAACAGTTTTTTGTTTATGTTCTTTATACATGCGGGCAAAATTAATCGGTTCTAAAAACATTTTTTTTCCTTTTTTTATTTTCTTTTTTGGTTGCCTAAATTTAACTAAATAGTACAAATCTACAACTTCTTTTTTAAGCCTGTTTTTTCTCAAATAGATATGAAAAAAGACAAACAGGACAAAAATAACTCCGGCACTTACATGTAGAGTATCTGCTGCATAATGAAAGTGTAAGAGATAACCGCTAGAGACTACAATAACAACAGATATGCTCATCAGCAAAACTATAGCCAAGTTCAATATAGCTTTAACTCTCATATATGCCCTTTTTCATGCATATAAAACTATCGCTGCACCATCTTCTAAAAAGGCAGTTGTAGCAAGAGTTTTTTTTAGTTGAAGTGATTAACTCATCTTCATCTTTATCCAGTACAAAATTTTCGCATAGAGCTGCAGACTCTATGGCTTTATCATAATTTTTTTTGCCATATTTAAAAACAAAACTATTATCTCTTTTATAAAACATGCAAACCATCAGTAATCAAGCAGATCTTCTTTAACAAGAGGCTTGTAAAAACCTCCGTATTCTTCAAGAAGCAAAACTGATTTATGGTCAATAAATACTCCTTTTAGATACTCGTCTATGATAATAAGACCGTTTTTATCTGCTATTTTGCCATGTTTTAACCTTACTTCCTCAAATAAACCCTTTTCTAATAGTTCTGAGATGGCAATAGTTTTTTTACGGAGTCTTATCTTCCCTTTTATACGGCCGTCATTTCCGTACGCTCTTAGAGCAACTCCCGCTAAAGCACCGATTATACCGTTGCCTTTGTTCTTTACCTCTTTTAAAAAAAGTTTTTGTGCAGCCGCTGTTTCATAGGCACTCTCTTTGGTTAAAACTATTTTTTTCGCATCAAGACCATAAGCAATAAGCGCATCTCTATTGCAAATATCTCTCTCAAATCCCATGCACACTCCGGGCGATGAAGAGGGTGCACTTTTGTCTGCAACGTATGAGAGTATAAAATTTTTGACTTGCTCAAATGTTTCTAAATCAAGCTCACATGTAAAACACATGGAGCTGTTATGAGAGGTGTAGGGAATCCTATCATCAAGCAAGAGCTGATGGCGCGATATAGGTGTTGTACGAGAGTGATTTTTATCGATATACTCTCTAATATCTTCACAAATTTCTCCCGTGGATGTATAGTATCCTATCTCGTCCGTATCGTCTATGGCTATATATACTTTATGTTTGTTCATAATAGCTTCTTTTTAAAACTTATACTCTAAAGATGCGAAGAATTCTCTGCCTGCCATAGGGTATGCCATATCGTATCTTACAAGTTCGTCCGTTAGATTTTTCACGCCTATTTCAGCCGTTAAGTTTTTTGTAGGCTCATAAATCGCTTTCAAATCAAAAGTTGTGAAGCTAGGGGTTGTGACATAGCTGCCGTCTAGCTTATTTTCATAAGCACCGTTGCGATACTTTGCGTTTGCATAAATAGAAAAACCTCCCCCGATTTCTTGTTGTGCGTAAGCAAAAATCTGGTGTTTTGGAACATCCACTATCTCAACACCGCTATTTTCTTTATCTTTGATGCTTATGTAGGTGTAGTTACCCCCGACATCCAAAGTATCTCTTTTGTAGTTGAGTTCTAGTTCAACGCCTCTATGATCAAATTTCCCTACATTTTGGTTTTGAAGCAACCCTGATGGAATATGAACGACACTTTGAATCGCGTCATCAACTTTTGTGTAGAAAAAATTAGTGCGACCGATAAATGCGCCAAGCTGCTTTTGATAGCTTAACTCATAGTGCGTAGAGATTTCACTTTCCAAATCAGGATTTGGAACAGCAGTTCCAAGTTTTCTAGAGTATCTATCCTTCATGGACGGCATATATGTTTTTCTTGATACGCTAAACTTAGCTTTTGAACTCTTATCCGGTGAGTAGATAATCGCCGCTTGTGGACTAAAAGAGCTTTGTGTCTCCAGAGCCAACATGTCAAGGTAAGCTGTATTTGTGTCAAAAATTTCATCGGCAGTTTTTTTGTCGTAACTTATTCCTGCTAAAAGTTCCCAATCAGATGAGATAGTGTAAATATCTTCTAAACCCAGAGAGAGCGTGTGATCTTCATATCTTTCGGTAAGAGTCTGGGCATCAGTTGTTTTGCTTATATCGTAGCCTCTGTGAACATCTTTTTTATAGTTTGCGGCAGCTTTTAGGAAATTGTTTCCTAGTTCAACTCCATATTCTAATCTGGCACCGTAACTGTAGTCGTCATATCTGCTTTTAAATGCCCAGTTTTTTGTAATAGAGCTAAAAGTGGCGTCGTCATATGAGTAGAGTGAGTTTTTGCTTTTGTCATAATACGCCAAAGCTTTTATATAACTGCTCTCAAAGTTTTTTTGCCCCGTAATAGAGATAGTCTCTTTATCCCAATATGGCCAATCCCAATTTTTGTTTTTTGCAAAATCTGTGTCTGTTACGGGAGGCTGCTGTTTTTCGCCCTGCTGATTTACATAAGAGATTGCTATTTCGCTCTTATCGTCTGCAACATAACCGGCTTTAAGACTTACTTTTTTATCCTCATTTTCACTTCTTAGCCTCTCTCCTGATGGTTGAGTAGCAGTAGTTTCATAATCATCGCTGATTTTAAAATGGTCTTGTTTGCTGTAAGAAGCACCAAGCTGTGCATAAAAATTCCCCTGTTTTGTACCTACATTGATACTCTCTACATGTCGAGCCATTTTTGCATCCGAATCTAAAACAATTTTACCTTTGACATTGCCTTCAAACTCTTTTGTCGGTTTTCTTGAAACAATATTTACAACACCGCCCATTGTGTTTCCACCGTAAACTACGGATGAATACCCTTTTGAAACATCAATAGAACCGATGTCTGTGGTTAAAAATCTACCGTAATCAAAATTGCCGTCATAAGGCACATAAACGGGAATACCGTCTATAAAAACACCCACTCTTTTTGCATCAAATCCTCTGATGTAAAGAGTCGATTCGCCGCGGCCGCCTTGTACATCTTGATTTATGCCGCTTAGGTTGTCCAATGCTTCACTTACCGTATCCGAGCTGTTTTGTGAAATAACCTCCGGCGATATACTTTGTTCAAATAAATTTATATCTTTTACATTATCTTGAACACTCACCTGCCCAAGCGTAAAACTCTCCGCTAGGAGCATAGATGTCGCTATAGATATACCCAATATACCTTTTTTCATTTTTTCTCCTTTTTTTTATCGTATTTCAAGCTACTAAAATGACGCTCGAAGCTTTAAATACGGCATATACGGTGTCGTTTGCCTTGATATCGAGATCTTTGATGGCATCGTTAGTTACGACGGCACAAAGTTTGTTCCCGCCGATAGAGAGTTTTACCTCGCTGTTTACGGCACCCGTTACAACTTCGGATACTTTTGTCTTTATGTTGTTTCTAGCAGTTGCTTTTAGCTTCTCTTTGCTAAGAACAACAAAAGAAGACTTTATAAGAGCAGATACATCTGAGCCGATTTTAAGCACTAAAGAGTCTCTTGCATCATTTGTAATCGTTGCGCATATAGTTATCTCCTCAGAGATTTTCACTGCAACCTCGCTCATTACACCGCCGCTTTTCAATTCTACTACAACTCCGTTTAACTCATTTCTTGCACTTGTTTGCATCTTTTTTCCTTTAAATTTTTGGTTTGATTTTTTGGCTAAATATTTTTAGCATCCCTTTTGTTATGTTCTCATCGCTTGAAGCAACTTTTAGTGTTAAATGCAGATTTTTTATCCTCCTTTTTTATATAAATGAAGAATCTCGGCAAATTCTTCTTGATTTGGTTTATAACCAACGAATCGTGTGTAAAAGCTAGAGCTTTCTTTTTGCATATCTATCTCTTTAAACAATGCAGGATAAAAAGTTTTTGCTGCCCACAGAAGCATAAGAGGCTGTTCAGATGTACGGTATGCCCAAAGATGAATACCTCTAGGTGTAGCAAATATTTGTCTGTTTTTCACTGCATTTAATGTAGAAAACTTTTTATTTTTATATAAATCATCTATATCATTAGGATTGCTCAAAACAATAATGTCTGGATTTGTAAGAATAATCTGCTCAATTGAAAATGTATATTTTTCTATTTTTCTATTGCTATCACTTAAAGGGATTCCTCCTGCATTGCTTATCCACCAGTCAACAATCAAATGAGGCGTTGTCATTGTTCTATAATCAAAATATAAAACTTTTTTCTTCTCTTCTTTTGGAATTGTTTTGATAACAGAACTTACATATTTAAGCTTTTCATCGAAATAATCAAGATAAGAAATTGCTTGTTTTTTGGCATCTAAAACATCCCCAAGTAAAAGCATAATTTTTTTAATATCTTCTGCTTTTTGCCATTGTAATGCAATAGAATTGATTCCTTTTGATTGCAAATTAGCCGCAACAAGAGGGTCCATCGTAAAAACAATGTCCGGTTTGATTTTTAGGAGCGCTTCTACATTTACATCACGATTCATTCCATGTGTGAAATTAGCAGAGGCATAGGGTGCAACGTGATTATAAAAATTTACTGTTGTCGATGAGTGTTTAAATTGATCAGGGAGTTCATTTTTAATCAAATCACCTTTTCCAAGAATAAAAATAAAACTACTTATTACGGGAACTGAGCCGATAGTTATAATGCTCTCTACTTTTTTTGCCATAGCATCTACAAAGAGGATGCTAAGAAGTAAGAGAATTTTAATTATATGGCTTGTTTTTCGCATTAGAATTTTGCACTCAATGAAATAACCGCAGCAAAAGGTGCCCCAGACATGTATGATGTAGTATTGTTTAATGAAAAATCATTATTGCTGATGATACCAATGTATTTTTCATCAAAAACATTCAGTAAACTAGCATTAAGAGAAACCTCTTTCAAAGATAACACATTCTTTAAGTTATAGCCTGCATGAATATCTACAACACTGTACGCATCTACTTTTTGAGTATTTTCAGCATCTCCATATCTAGAATCAGAATAACGAACAATGGGAGAAATAAAGAAATCTCCTGTCTCATAAGTCATACCTAATTTAACAAGTAATTTTGGAATATCAGGAACTTGATTGCCATCTGTTTTGACTGTTTGTGTAGCAGATATTACAGTATCACTATCGTATTTTGATATCGTATAAGATGGCGAACAAAATAACGATAACGTTGGTGTTGCTTGATATGAGAGTTCCGCTTCAGCTCCATAAGCATGAGCTTCACTCGAACTGATGTTATATCTTTGTCCAGCCTCAGCATCATAAATATTTAACTCCTTATCTGTATATATAGAATAAAACAAAACAGGTTTGAAGTGAAGATTTTTATTATTGTACGTCATAGAAAGCTCAAAATTATCTGCCATTTCAGGTTTTAGCATGTCAAACATATCTTGCATGGTATGATTGGCTTTATATGTAACACTTGCTTTTTGATAAGCAACAGCTTGTGGACCCCAGTCTGGTCTTCCGTATGTTTTTGAATACTGCAAAGCGCTTGAAAGCAGATTGTCGAACTTATAATCAAGTGAAATGTTTGGAAGTACTCTATGGTAAGTTTGAGATTTAACATTTTCTCTGACTGCTGGTGTCGCAGCACTAATGGCTTCATCATAAGAAAGAGTACCCGGAAGCGTATTTATATTTTCGTAATACTGAAGATCCGCTGTTTTCCAAATCAAATACTTTAAACCACCCGAGAAAGTAAAATTATCAATGCTTTTAACACCAGATACAAAAAAAGTATGTAAAAGATTATCTGTTTGTTTAGATAGGGTTGAATAGTAAGAAGGTAATTGATTTCCGGATGCATCAAGTAAAGAGTCTTTTCTATAAACAGGCGGTGGCGGAGCTTCCATATTTAAAAAGTCATAGCCGATAGTAAACTCGGTGCCTCCAATGTAAGCATCAATCTTTGTAAGCAATCCAAACTGTTCATGTTCAATATCCCATCTTGTAATTTTATTGCTCCCTGCACTATATAATCTATACCCATCTTCAGCCCAATAGTGAGGCTTTATCGTTAAAATAGCTTCATCTGCAATTACGGCTTTGATGTCAGCAATAATGGCATACGATTCATATTCTTGTCGATTATAGTCGTAATATTTATCGTTATCAGTAGCCCCAGAAGTAAGTTTTGAGTTAAAATCATATTTGTAGTATGTATCTAAATCACTTGCTTGTGCAAAGCTTAGCGATCTATAATCATGTGTTTTTATTTTGCCATATGCAGCATAAATATTTGCAGTTACTTTATCTCCAAAATTTTGAGTATAGCCTAAATTAAAATTCTGTTTTCCATCAGGACTACCACCTTCTCCTTTCCATTTATCGCCGGAAGTATTTGAAAAAGAGAGAAAAAATGAACTGTCCGTGGAGAGTTTACCGCTGTCAATTCTTCCAAATGTTCTTAGAAAATTATTGCTTCCAAAGCTTTGTTTGATACTACCTCCAAAATCTTTAGAAGGTGAAAGTAAATTGGCATTGATAACGCCACCCGATGTTGAAAGCGAAAAACCTTTGTCTGAAGCTACAGCACCTTTATAAAGGTTAAGTTCACTTAAATTTTCCATATCAAAAAGCTCACCGCCCCCAATAGCATTAGCACCTACTACACCTGTAAGCGGAAGATCTTCAATGGTTCGACCAATATGAAAAGAACTTTTCCCTCGAACCTTGATATTTTGCGCACCTATACCTGACATATCTGCTGTTTGTACATTCACCCCGGGAAGTATGTCAAGCGCTTTATAGTAGTTACTTTGTGCCGGACCGCCAATGTTGTCAAGTGCTTTTTTAGTTAATGTGTTTGTACTAACGGCATTGACGGGTTCTTTTGCATATATGGAATTTTCTTGCTGCTCATAAACAGCTTCAACACCATCTAATGTATAAACTTTTGATGCTGTTTTTTCTTCCGCCAAAAGATTATTGCTTGATAACAATAAGATAGATGCGATATAACTCACATGTATAAAGTTGAGATTTTTCCCTTTTTTCATCTTTTTCCCTTTAAATTTTTGGTTTGATTTTTTGGTTAAATATTTTTAGCATCCCTTTTGTTATGTTCTCATCGCTTGAAGCAACTTTTAGTGTTAAATGCAGATTTTTTATCCTCCCTTTTATATTTAAGATATGTTCAATACAATCATCTACGCTACCGACAATAGCAGCTTCCATAAAAGTTTTTGCATCAAAAAAAGCGTATCTTTGAGCTAAAAGTTCATCATAATTTGCTTTGTTAAATTTTGGTTGTGCTCCTTTGGCTTTTACGGCTCTCATGGACTTTACAAAGTGGTCGGTTGCCGGCAATGCTATCTCTTTTGCTTCTTCTTTTGTGTCTGCTACTGCAAACACTCTCATAAGCACTGTTTGCGGGTAAAACCCTGCTATATTTTTATAACTCTCTTGCGCTTCTTCACAAGCACCCAGCGTTGCCCCTTGAGAAAACATTAGCCCATAACCGTTGTGTGCAGCAAATATGATTGTCTCTTTCGTCGCAAAAGTTGCTATAAAAGTTGGGATTTTTTCTTGAAGCGGTTTTGGTTGAAACTGCTCATCTTTGTAGAGTTTTTGCTCTATATCTTTTACATTTACATAAAGTTCATCTCTAAGAGTGTCGGAGTTTTTGTTAAAGTACTCCAAATCAAGAGCAAACCCGCCTTTGGCAAACCCTGCATTAATGCGTCCACTCGATAGATTGTCAAGTGTTGCTATCTCCTCTGCCAATCTTGTAGTGTTATAAAACGGTGTCAAAAATGCAGCCGTCCCGATACGGATGCTCTTAGTTTTTGCTGCCAAATAAGCCATCATAAGAGATGGATTGGGGATAACGCTAAAAGAGTTAAAGTGATGTTCGGCAAACCACACTTCATCAAAACCTAACTCTTCAGCAAGAACACCCAGCTCAACATCATTTAAGATGGTGTTATGGGCATCGTCGTGAAAGTTTTCGGTAAGTAAAAAAATACCGAGTTTCATGCCATCTTGATTGTTAAAACTTAAATTCATAAGATGCTCCTATGACTCTTCCCTGATTTTCAAATCCAAATATAGTTACATAGTTATCATCCGTAAGATTTCTACTATATATACTTAACTTGGCATCGTTTCCGAGCAGTTTATGGTTATAGTCCAAAGAGAGATTTATAGAGATAAAATCCCCTATATCATGATACTTTTTGTCAATCGTAAAAAAGTTTGATTCATAAGCGCTTAGATATTTACCGGAAAAGTTTAGAGCATAGTCCCCGATTTTCTTCTGCAAAATTGCCGATACGGTGTGTTTTGGTATTTCGTTGTTTTTTACATCTGCCGTGGCATAGGCATAACTAAAGGAGTAATAAAGTTCTTTATCCGTGCCCTCAAAACCTAGTTCACCGCCGTATCTTTTTTGGTCTATTTGATTAAAAACTATATACGGATCCGTATTTGTTCCCAGATAAATAGGCGATTTGATATTTTTATTGTCGTATAAAAATAGATTTAAAGTAGGATTGAAATATTCGTTTATTCTTTTTTTAAGTCCCGCCTCATATCTATAGCTTTCTTCGTCTTTCATATCCGAACCGTCGGCACTCAAAGCGTCGTCGGGAGTCCCGGAAGTTAAATACGCAAATCTTGCACTCCCCTCTAAGTTGTCGTCGAACTTATAAATTGCCCCCAGAGATAAAGCTATAGATGATTTTGCCCATTGATCTTCTATAATTGAGAGTTCCGCATTATTTAGTTTTGTGACATTTCCTGCCAATACAGAGTTTGGATCATACCTCTCTATAGAAGAATCTATATGTTTTCTATCAACTCTAAAAGACTCGTCAATAGTGAGTCTGTTATTGTCAAATGAGTGTGAAGCATGTATAAAAGTGCCGTAGATTTGCTCTTTTCTCTCATACCCTTCATAAAACAGCTCTCCGTCGGGAGCATTATAGAACATTGCCTGCACACCGACTTTTACTAAAGTATTGTTTAATTTAATAGCATGTCGTAAATCTATGGAGTCGGTGCTTTGTTCCCCTTTAAAGTAGTATGGAGGTAGTTGTGAGGGGTTTGTTCTGTCATAATCTTGACTCCATGTCGTTTTTGTATGTGAAAGCTGTAAGGTTGTCTTATTGTTTTGGTTAAAATCTTTCTCAAGTATGGCAGAAATAAACTCATTTTCCATAGGCTCGTATTTCCACTCGGAAGAGGTGACTTTGCTAAGTGGGTCGGTCGCTTTTTGTGTTTCTTTATCCGCATTGGAATAGTATGCACTTATTGTTGCACTAAAGCCCTCATCTATATAACCGCTTCTGACAAATACGCTGCCTCTCTCCTGGGCGGTATTGAAATTGTCTCTTCCATCGGTAAAATAACCACTTAAACTTGCCAGATAAAATATCTTATCGTTTATGCCTCCATAGCTTATATCTGCGATTTTCGTGTTGAAGCTCTCATAAGCAAATTTTGCCGAACCGCCGTCTCTTTTTGGAAGCTTTGTTTTTATAACGATATATCCCAAAGTCGGGGAGCCGTTTGGAGTTCCAAATCCTGCAATTGGTCCAAGGGTAAGCGCACTCGCATCCCTGATGACCTCAATAGACTCTATAACATCCATACTTAAAGATTCCATCATTCTTAGCGATGACATAGGAGCTAGAAGAGCGCCGTCTAGTATTACGCCAAATGCCGCGGCACTATAGATGTTGGGGCTGCCTCTAAAGGTTATGATAGCCGAGTTTTTTCGCCCTTGAAACTGAATATTCGCACCGGCGGTCATATTGATGGCTTCAAATACATTTTTAGGGTTTGCTATCTTTATCTCTTCCTCGGTAAGCTTGTCTATCGTAAGCTTTGAAGTTTCAGGAGCACTGAATGCTTCATTTTGCATAGGTGCTTTTAGGCTGCCTTCTTGTGTAACCTCTACTTTTTTCAAACCGTAGCTCTCGTTTGCAAAAGCATACATGTTCACATTTGCTATTAAAGCCAAGCTTAAAGCTATTCTTTTATTCATTTTATCTTCCTTATTTTGTTATAAAAACCCACCAGCCGCTCTCATCGTCGATTATGGTGTGTGACGCTGGATTTAGTTTTTCCATTATCTGCGGCAGTGCTTCTCGCTCTGCTTTGATTCTATCTTTGAATGAGTCTCTCCAGTCAGGTTTTTCTTTACTCATGTGAGCGGTTATCTGCTCTTTTAGCTCTTTTGTACCAAATCCGCCGCCTATATAAGCATGTCCTCCTACTTTTAAAACCCTCAATATTTCGCTGTACGCTCTATGCCAATCATCCCAAAACGGCGATGAACCACGGCTTATTATCAAGTCCATACTCTCGTCTAATAAATCTATATTATGGATATCCCCTTCCAGAAAAGAGCACTCCTTTATGCCTTCTTGCGAGGCGTATTTTGCGGCAAATCTCAGCATCCCTATCGATTGATCAAGAAAAGTCACATGCAAATCCGTAATAGCGGCTATCGCACGCCCAAGTGCTCCCGTACCGCACCCTGCATCTAGACATCTGCCTGATGTCGTGAGTGTTTTTGCTACTATTTGCTGTGCAATAACAGGGTAAATCGGTGCAAACACTTCACGCACTATGCGGTCAAAACCTTGAGGATTTGTTCCGCCCTTATGCTCTTTTGTTTCTCTGTTCTTATCTTTATCTATCACTTTAACTCCTTTGCTATATAATTTTTCACATAACGCTATATAAAAATATACCTTTATGCCCAGTCTAAAAGTCGTCTCTCACCTTCGATTTTCTTTATATCCGTGATATCTTGGGTTATTTCGACTACGCCTTTGTACTTTTTCTCTTTGTCTCTAAGTGCAAAATAGCGGATGTGAATGAGCCGCTCATTAAAAGTAATCCAAAACTCCGCGCTATCTTTGCTTCCGTTTTTAAACGCTTCTAGTATAGTTAGTACCGTATCTACGCTTTTTGGAGGATGGCAAAATTTCACCTCTCTGCCTATGATACTTGGGCTTCTTGGAAAAGTCCTCTCCGAGCCTTTGTTAAAAAAAACAACGCGGTCATTCTCATCGACAAAAGTAATATCAAAAGGCAGATGAGAGAAAAACAGATTGAGTTGTGTTTGCGAGAGAGAACCTGTTTGCAGCAATAGTTTATCAAGTGTTGTATTTTGTATATCTTCGTCGCTTGATTGTGGCCACATCGGCGGATTTTCTATAAATACATACCCTATCTCATCTTTTGATTCTTCCTCTTCTTTGCGAATTTTGATCCACTCTTCTTGTGAAAGAAGCTTCACGGAAGTAGGCAAAAGCATCTTCTCTTCTCTTGTGGTCATGTCAAAAATATCTTTTACTGTCTCCTTCATAAGCTTTGATGTCTCATCATCTAATGTGTGTGTCTCAACCGCTTTTGTTACAGTTTTGAGATTTGCTCTCATCTCATCATGAAATTTCCACATACCCGTACTTGGATAGGTAAAATTGTGTTTTTCAAGATAAGGAAAAAGCTGATCCTCTTTTCTCAAATAGTGAATATGGATTTTTGACAACTCATGAAGCATCTCCAATGTCGGTTGATAAGTTTGCAGCTTTGTTACATCAAAAATATTTTCTATTTTCATGCAGATTTCTCGAATCACGATATTTTCATCAAGATAGTTGGTAACGGGGTGTCCTTTGGGAAATTTCAAAGGGTCGGATTTGACTCTGTTTTTGATTACATCAAGAAAAAAATCTCTTCTTTGTTGAGATTTTGCTTTATTGGGATTTGCTTTATGCGGACCGTCTTCATCAAATACTCTTTGATTGGCTTTAAAGAAGTGTTCGATATTTATCTCTCCCATCTCTTTAAGCCATGCTTCTCTCTCGGCTTGGCTCATATCATCAAAAGATCTGTTAAATTTCATAATCTTTTCTATCCTCGTTTGCTCTTCGTTCTTCATTAAAAATTCACTCATTGCTTTCTTCCTTTTATTTTAAATTAAATGCGACAGGCAATACTATCGACATGTTGTTTTGTGGAGGAGCATCAAACGGAGATACGCTTAAAATGGTATCTATGGCTTGTCTGTCCAAACTTTTGTGTCCGCTTGAGTTTTTTATCCGAATGGATGACTCTCTTACGCTTCCGTCATCTAAAATCTCAAACGCCACGATACTCTCTCCCTCTAGCTTAAGGCGTTTTGCAAGAGGCGGGTATCTTAGATTTTCTTGGATTTTTATTCTGATTTTAGATAGATACAGCGCTAGCTCATCTTCACTCTTTTTAGACTTCATCTCTTGTTTTTCTCTTTTTTCTTGAGCTACAAGAGTCTCTTTTACCTCTGTGTTTATCTCGTTTTTAACAATTTTTGGAGCCTCTTTATAGAGAAGAGGTTCTTTTTCAACGATAGGTTCTTGTTTGATTATCGGTTTTTCTTTAACGAAAAGTTTTGGCTCTATTTTTGGTTCTTTTTTAATGATAGGCTTCGGTTTGATAATCGGTTTTTCTTTGATAACAGGTTTTGGCTTGATTATCGGTTTTGGTTCTTTTTTTGGTTTTACCTCCTCTTTTTTTTCAATCTCCACTTTGTCTATCAGTGATATCTCCACGGCTTTTTGACTAACGATTTGCGGCTGATTTACGGTACTAAGAGAGTAAAATATCGAAGCGTGCAAAATCGTAGTTGAAGCTATGGAGATAAGAGTTCTTTGCCAAAAACTGTTCATCTGTTTTGCTCTTGTGTTTGGATTGAGAACTTTGAGATATTGTTTTGTTTACATGTATCGATAACTTTTACTACATGTTCAAACTCTGTTTTTGCGTCGCTGCGAAGAATAACACCGGTTTTTGAAGCAATATCGCTACTTCCCTGCAAAGCGGTACTTAGATTTTTTATCTCAATCTTTTTGTCGTTAAAATAAAGAGCTCCCTCTTTATCGATAGTGATTATTATCGGCTTTGCGGGTTTTGACACCTCTTTGTGCTGCGTGGCTTTTGGAAGAGATATGGCTATTTTGCCCTGTGCGACAAAGGTTGCAGTAGCCATAAAGATAACTAAAACTACAAGAACTATATCCACAAAAGGGGTCATGTTTATCTCTGATATTTCGTTATCTTCGTAAGCGTTAGAGGTTTTCATCTCTCGTTTGCCTCCATCTCAAGGAGCATCATCTTTATTTTTCTTACAAAATAGTTATAGGCAATAACGCTGGGAATCGCTACAAAAAGCCCCACGGCTGTTGCAACTAAAGCTTCGGAAATACCTCCCATAACAGCGTTTACTCCAAATTCGCTTCCCTCTTTTGAGAGTGAATGAAAAGCGTTGATTATCCCGAGAACGGTTCCAAAAAGTCCGATAAAAGGAGCGTTGTTCCCAAATGTGGCAAGGATACCCAGCCTTTTTTCAAGCAACACTCTTAACTCTGCTTGGTTTAGATTTTTTAAAGAGTTTTTTACATGTATAAACGCAAGCACCCTCTCCACAATCACTCCAAAAGAGATAACGCTCATAGCTATAAGCACCCACAACACAGGCTCAACCCCGATGATGGCGACTCCTAAAAGTTTTTCTATTAACATTTTCAATTCTCCTTTAGCTGAGGAAAAAAGAGTGCTTCAAACTCTTTTTTCTCCTCTTCAAATGGTTTTTCTAAAAGCGATGGATAAAAAGAGTCAATCAGCCATCTGATACCTAGAAGTCTCATAAAAGAGGGCGGTCTTGAGATGTAGTTAAAAGGAGTTGCGGGAACGGTAAAAACTTTACCCTCTTTAACGGCTCTTAGATTTCTCCATTGCGGATTTTGCATTAGCGTATCGGTAAATGTTTTTTCCATGGCAACTATAACATCGGGATTGCTTAAGATAACGCTCTCCATGCTTATCTTCTCCATCCCGTAATTAGAACTCATGCGGCAATCAAGCGCATTATTTGCACCTGCATATTTAAACGGCTCTAAATGAAATGAGCCTTCACATTCGCTGGATAACCCGTCTAACCCCTGTGCGAAGTAGTAACGCACCTCTTTTTGCTTGGATAGTTCTTTTTTGAGTGATTCTATAAGAGAGAGGTTTTTCTTTGTATAAGCTATTAGTTCATCCGCTCTTGTGGTGTCGCCTGTGAGTTTTGCAAAGAGTTCAAACTGGGTGATGATGCTGTATATCGACTCGTTTTCAACCAATAAAACGGGTATGCCTAATTTTTGAAATTTGTTCAAAACTTTCTCGTATCCTCTCATTCTAGCCCACATGATTATCACATCGGGTTTTATGCCTGCTAATATCTCAAAGTTCGGAGTGTTTCCCTGCCCCATAAAACCGCCTATTACTGGCTTGTTGTATGCACTCGCTGCATACTTTTTTTGCGTCTCGTTAAACGGGGAATTAAGCCCCGCTACCAAATCAGGGTTAAATGCCAAAAGGCTCATGGTAAGCGGCGGCGAGGCGGCGTAGATTTTGGTAATATGCTCTGGAACTTCAACGACTCTGCCGTAATCGTCAGTAATAGTTCTTGCATTGATGTTTACACTAAAGATAATTGCTAAAGCAAATAAAATATTTTTCATCTGTTTTTCCTTTTGTTATTTCATAATTGATATAACGGTATATAAATTTTTACTTCTTCTTAAAAAGCTTGTATGCCGAGATTAAGAGTATTACCGCTAGAAGTATCTCTATGATTGAAGCATTTACCTCTCCAAAGAGCATAGCACCTATAAAAGCGCCGACTATCGAGCCTATAAACATAAATATTAAAACATCTCTAAAGTTTAAAATTTCTAAAAATCTACCATTTTTATGATATCTGTAAAGTCCTACTAAAAGGGTGGGAAGTGATATGGCAAGACTAAGCGTTCCTGCAGTTTTAATATCTACTCCGTATAAAAGCACAATAGTCGGAATAAGCAGTTCCCCTCCCGCTACGCCTAAAAGCGAACTGACTAAACCTATGCCTACTCCTGCAATCAAGCCAAGCACTGCTTGAGATAGCGTTTGAAGCGAAATAACATTTTTTATTTCTAAAAAGGTATGGCTAAATAGAACAAGACTTAAAAATATCAAAAGATAAAAGATGAGTGTATGCAGCGTTTCTTTATTTATTTTTGTAGCGTATGAAACACCGATATAAGCACCAATGAGCGTTCCGCTAAGAAGATTTAGGACTATATCGGTGTGAGATACTATGTTTGCATCTACTCCTCTAAAGAGAAGCGCAAACAAAACCGTTACCAATGAAATAGAGAGATTGATAATTATGGCATGAAGAGTGTCTATTTTGAGTATTCCCACCAGAAAAGGCAGCCTGAATTCCGCTCCGCCAAGTCCTATTAATCCGCCCAATATACCGATAATGCTAGAGCCGAAAAAACTTTTTATTTTCATCTATTCGTCTCCTTTATAGTCACTTTTATATCAAGAGGTTTTGCATGATAAGGCGATGAAGTGACTATAAAATCAACACCGCACGCTGCAAAATCGGCAATATTTTTCTCGTTTATCCCGCCCGTTGCAGAGAGTAAAAGATGAGGAAACTCATGTTTGAGTTTTACACATTTTTTAAGAAGTTCAAAATCCATCTTTTCGCATTGAAGTATGTCTGCACTCAGTGAAGCAAAGTATGAAGCCTGCTCAAAACTCTCAACTTCAACGGCAATTTTTCTCTCTATAAAATTGTGTTTTAGCTCTTTGAAACCTCGCTCCAATTCTGCCTTGTCGCTAAAAAAATTCAGATGCTGCTCAAAAATCAAAACAGAGTCGTAAAGCCCGAGACGATGAGGCGCACCGCCGCCGCACATGACGGCTTTTAGCATAAGCTCTTTAGCTCCGGGGAAGTTTTTTCTGGTTGTTGAGACACTAATGTTTGGGTTTATCGCTTTGGCACTCTTTACAAGCGTGTTCGTATATGTTGCGATACCGCTCATATACTCAAAGATATTTTGAGAGATTTTCCATGCTTGATGAAGCGAAGCCGCATCTGATTTGCACTCCAAGATGGTCTCGTTTGCCATAACTCTATCGCCGTTTTTTTTAAAAAAAATGTGTTTTATGTCAAGCTTTTTTAAAATCTTTTCAACTTCATCCGCTCCGCAAAGCACTATCTCGTCTTTAGGCGCAAAACTCATAACTCCTTTTTTATCCCCAATCCCTAGTCCATGTGTGGTTAAGTCAAAATAACCCATATCTTCAAACAGTAAATCCATCTTATATAACCTCTCTTTTTTGCTCAAATATCGGAACACATCTTTTGTGTGAGTCGTGCATGATGATGTCTGCACTGATGGAGTAAACATCTTGTATCATATCTTTGGTAATCACTTCATGCGGTGTTCCATTTGCTATGATTTTCCCACCATTCATAACCACTACACGGCTTGATACCAAAAGTGCATGGTCTGGGTAATGCGTGGTTTTTAAAAATGTGTACCCTTGCGCACTTAGTTCGTTTATGAGTTCCAATAGTCTTATCTGATTGCCGTAATCAAGCCCTGCGACAGGCTCGTCCATGATAAAAACATTTACTTCCTGAGCGATGGCACGAGCCAAAAGCACCATCTGTTTTTGTCCGCCGCTTAGCTGTCCGAACGCTTTGTATCGCAGATGCTCAATGTTTATTTTTTCAAGCGCTTTGTTTGCCACCTCATAATCATTTGCTGATGGAAGAGCAAAAAAATCAAGTTTTGAGACTCTTCCCATAACCACCATCTCAAGAACCGTATAGTTAAAAGGCGTATTATTGTACTGCGGAATATAAGCTACATGTGAAGCTATATCTTTGTGCGAATATTTTCCAATCTCTTTGGAGGCTATTTTTATCTCCCCTTTTCCATGCAAAAGCTTTAGGATAAGCTTGATAAGCGTACTTTTTCCGCATCCGTTTGGTCCTAGCAAAGAGACGACTTCGCCTCTGTAAAGCTCTAAGTCAACACCTGCTAAAACTTGATGTTTTTTATATGAAAAATGGAGGTCTTTTACCTCTATGATGGGTTTTAGTTCCATGCCGCCCTCGCATTTTTTAAAACAATTATAAAGATAGGAATTCCTATTAGCGAAGTCAAAATCCCTATCGGTATCTCAACGCTAAGAGCAAGTCTTGATACCCCGTCGGCAAGAAGCAAAAAAGCTCCTCCCGCAATAGCCGAGAGAGGAATGAGCAGACGGTGTGAGGGACCAACCGCCATGCGGATAATATGCGGTATGATAAGCCCTACCCAGCCGATAATGCCCGCCATAACGACCGACAATGAACTTGCCAGCGTAGCAAGAACGATAGCTATGATGCGTATAAGCTTGACATTTACGCCAAGTGCTTTTGCCTCCTCGTCTCCCAAGCTCATCAAATCAAAATATTTACTCATAAATATCATGCCCGCAATGCTGATTGAAATAGGAATCGCTACAAGAAAAACTTCGTTTAGATTTGCCATAGACAGTGAACCCATAAGCCAGTAAACAATGGCAGGCAGCGTGCTGTAAGGGTCTGCAACATACTTTATGATAGAGAGCAGAGAAGTAAAAAGCGAACCGCTGATAACACCGCCCAGAACCAGCATGACGGTTGAGCGGGAGGAGGTAACCATTGAACCTATGAACACGGCAAAACCGACCGCGATAAATCCGAAAGAAAAAGCAAATATCTGCACTAAATACCAGTGTTCGCTTAGCAGCATCCCCAAAGCCGCACCGAATGATGCTCCTGCAAGTACTCCTAAAATCCCGGGAGAGACAAGAGGATTTACAAACATTGCCTGAAAAACCGCTCCGCTTGTAGAGAGTGCCGCACCGATAAGAATAGCAAGCAAAACACGAGGAAGGCGAATCTCGGTGATAATATTGTGAATAAGTTCAATATTATAAGATTCATCTACAGGAGTTGAAAAAAGGATATTTTTTACATAGGCGGAAAATACTTCCAGACTTATAGGATACTGTCCCCAAAGCAAAGAAAAAAGTGCTAAAAAAACCAAAAGCACTCCCCCTGCGATGAGATAGCGTGTCTCTTTTGAAAAGCTCATAGTTTAATGGCCGCCGTATCGTCTATAACGATTTTTTCTATACTGATAGGAGCAGCCAAAAGGAGGCTTGAAGCCATCATTGAGATAAATAAAGATTTTGTTTTCACTCTTTTTCTCCTATTATTTGGTATATCTGCTCTTGTGTGAGTTCTACATCTAAAAACAGTTTATAAAATTTTTCTATTTGCGTATAGATGTCGTTTTTGTAGTGTGTTGGATGGAAGTTGCGAGCCAACCACTCTATTCCTATAATTCTCATAAAAGAAGGCGGTCTGTCTATCCAGTTAAAAGGCGTGTTGGGTACTACATAGACTCTTTTGTTCTTCACTGCTTGCAGATGTTTCCAAAGAGGATTGGAGAGTATGGTGTTGTAAACAAGTCTGTTTTGTGCGATGATGACTTGCGGATCATAACCCACAAGTGTCTCAAAACTAATGCGTTCAAGACCTTTTAGGTTACTTTGAGTGCATTTATGTACATTTTCTCCTCCTGCAAAGTTTAATGCTTCAACATGCATAGAGTCGCTGCACTCCGTAGCTAAACCGTCGGCTCCTTCGGCATAATAATATTTTACAGGTTCAACCTCTTGCAACATATTTTTGATATATTCGATACGCTCTTTTGTGTAATCAGAGAGTATCTTGCCGCGTTTATGTTCATTCATGGCTTTGGCGGCTGTCAATATAGAAGAGGGCATAGACTCTATCTTTCTAAAAGGGATTGTTATACTGGGTATTTGAGCTTTTCTTATCTGCTCTTCAACGCGTTTGTAAAAATAAACATCTTCCCAGATTAAAATAAGATCAGGATTGTGTTTTATGATAGTCTCTAAATTTATCCCTTGTCCTGAGCCGGGAAACGACCCTATGACGGGAAGTTCTAAAAAACTCTGTTTTAAAAACCTCACTTCGGCATTATTGTTGATATTGTTCGCATAAAAGTTCAAACCGACCATCTTGTTCGGGTTTATAGCGTAAATGAGATAGTTCATCGGAGGAGAAGAGCCAAATACTTTTTTGGGATTTTCATTTATAACTTTTGAGTGTAATGTAAAACTTAAAATCAGTAAAAGAAGAGTAATTGTTTTTTTTAACATGTTGATACCTTAATCATGATGTTTGTTTATTCAGAGCATATATAAATCTAGTGAAACAATTTTTTTGTTTTGTGTCTATGGTTTGTTTTGGACATTTAACAGGATAATACAGAGAAAAAGAAGAAGGTAACTTCATTTTGTAGAGCAGCACATAAAAAAATAGTTCACTAGATATCTGAGGCGTAAACGCCTCAGAAGATAATACGCTGTTTTTAATATGCCGTACTATCTTCTGAAGAGTTGTTTCATGCTTGGACAAGTTTTTATTTTTTAAACCAATATAATTATATATCTTTTTTGATATAACGATAAATACTTTATCCGACATTTTTATCTCCTTGTATTAAATATAGTCTAAATACAAAAAAATATCGTTGTATCTTGTAAGACATAACGAATGATAATCAAATATTTCTTAAAGTTTTATTTAACTCTAAACTATAAACCTATTATTATATTATTGGTATTTATAAGTGCAAAAGCTTTAGAGCCTATTTTTAAAGAAGCGGCATCCTCTTTATTTAAAAGGGCGGTAAGCGTTATATGTTCGTTGATTTTAAAAGATACTTCCAAAGAGTCTTGAGATATTTCTATTAGTTCTATATCGCCTTTTAAAATGTTTATGTTCTTGTTTGAAGCAGGTGTTTCATTTACGATATTTATGTCGCTAGATTTGATGATGGCGTAGACTTTGCTTCCTACATGTAAGCCCATGTTTTTTATAGATTTGGTTGTTATACTTGAGGTTAAAGAGCATCCCCCAAAAAGAGAGAGTTCGATATATGCGTTTAAGCCGTTGAATTTTATCTCTTTTATCGTAGAAGGAAGTTGATTTCTGGCACTAGTGGTTAAGAAGGTTCTTGCTAGTATTTTGGCTAAATGTTCAGGGTCATCACCTGCTTCGGCAAAACGGTTGATGAACTCTCTATGCAGCTCATTTAGACGGTTATATGTTTCGATAAGTTTATGTGCGTAAGGAGTAAGTGTCGTTCCGCCTCCGCCTTTTCCTCCCGTTGTTCTTGTAATAAGCGGCTCGTCTGCAAGGTTATTCATTGAATTTATACGCTCCCAAGCTGCTTTATAACTCATTTTCATCTCTTTTGCCGCAGCATTTATAGAACCTGTCTTTTCTATAGTTCTTAATAGTTCGACCCTGCCTGAACCTAAAAAGCTCTCATTGTCTTTTGTCAGCCAAAAACGACCGTCTATCTTCATGTCAAATACCTTTTATAAAAAAATAGTTAGTATATTTTAAAGTGCGGTCATTATAGTATCAAAATTAACTTTTGTAAATATTCAAGCTTTACTTATAAAAAACCGTTATGAAAATAATGTCAAAATATATATAATATATTTCATACAATCCTAGGCAGATGCCATCTTCTGTTATAGGCTAAAAGCCTTAGCGCTATGCTAAAGAGTGCGGTTGTGAGGATACTAAACTCATTAACAACGTCAAAAATGCTAAGCGTGCCTAAGATAAGTGCAACTATGACCGCAATGGAGCCGTAAAAATCACTGATAAGCACTGCTGGGACCTGGTTTATCATAATGTCTCTTGCAACCCCTCCGCCTACTGCGGTAATAAAGCTTAGTATCACTATGCCAAAGAAGTTAAACTCTGCATCTATCGCCATCAGCGCGCCTGTGATGCTAAATGCTACAAGCCCTATCGTGTCGCTTACTACAAATATCCATCCTCTCTCAATGGAGTCTTTTTTGTATATTTTAAATATAAACACCAAAGCGATTGTAATTGTGAGCGTTAGCGCGGGATGAATGTAGGTAAAGGCAAATGGCGGAGTGCTCAGAATAGCATCGCGTACTATCCCGCCGCCAAGAGCGGTAAGTGTTGCTGCTATAAGTATGCCGAGTATATCAAGATTGTTTTTTATGGCGATCAAAAAACCGCTTATGGCAAAAGCGGTAATGCCCAAAATGTCCGCAAAAATAAAATATTCAGGCATCTATTTTTGGTAGTGAGATTTAAACTCTACATAGCGTGAAGCAGAAGCATAAAGCTCTTTTATCTCTTCATCGCTTAGCTCTCTGATTACTTTTGCAGGGCTTCCCATGATAAGCGAGCGTGGCGGAAAAACTTTATTTTTTGTCACAAGTGCGCCAGCTCCCACAATAGACTCTTTTCCTATAACTGCACCGTCAAGGATCGTCGCGCTCATACCGATAAGACAAGCGTCTTCGATTGTGCATCCGTGAAGCATTACGCGGTGACCGATTGTCACGTCACTGCCGATAATTGTCGGGTTTCCGTCGCTTCTGTCCGCTTTTTTGTGGTGTGTGACATGAACCATGCTGAGGTCTTGTATGCTTACGCGATCACCTATCTTTATATAGTGGACATCGCCTCTCACAACGGTTCCAAACCAGATGGAGCAATCCTCTCCGCACTCGACATCTCCTATGACATCGGCAGAAGGTGCTATCCATGTGTTCTTTCCGATCTTTGGACTCATATCTTTAAAATCGTACAGCATGATTACAGCTCCTGTTTAAATATATTGCTTGAGAGCTCTTTGACTAATTGAGCACTCTCTTTTGTCGAGGCTTTTGCTATCTTGTTTGCATAATCTTCCAGATACTTATGGTTGTCTATGACCTTTGCATCATCAGATTTTATTTTTTTGTATGAACCGTCACTTTGAAGTTCGTGCGCGAGAGTGTTATCTGCACATTGAAGTTCTAGTATCTGAATTATCTTCTCTTTTGCGGTTTTATCTTTTATGGCGGTTAAAAGCTCTATGCGTCTCATTAGGTTTCTCGGCATCCAATCCGCACTTGAGATATATACTCCTGCTTCGTCGTTCTTAAAGTAAAAGGTTCTTGCGTGTTCAAGATATTTTCCAAGGATGGAGATGACTCTTATATTTTCGCTCACACCTTCTATGCCCGGTTTTAGACAGCAGATACCGCGTATGATCAGGTCGATCTTTACTCCTGCTTGACTCGCCTTGTAGAGCGCTTTTATGACATCATCGTCAACAAGTGAGTTAAGTTTTGCGATTATACGCCCTTCGCTCTTTTTTCTCGTCTCGTTTTGTATAAGCGATAAAACTTTAGGTTTTATTTGAGACGGCGACATATATAGCTCGTTAAGTTTGCCTTTTTTGCTGAAGCCGGTCAGAAAGTGAAAAAACCTCGTCATATCGTTTGTTATCTCATCTTTTGAGGTAAGGTAACTCATATCCGTATATACTTTTGAGGTGGAAGGGTTGTAGTTCCCAGTTCCCAGATGCGCATACTGTTTTAGTTTACCGTTCTTTCTTCTTGTAATAAGTGTCGCTTTGGCATGGACTTTAAAACCTTTTATACCGTATATAACGTGTGCGCCAGCTTTTTCAAGAGCTTTTGCCCAAATAAGGTTGTTCTCTTCGTCAAACCTCGCTTTTAGCTCAACCATAACGGTTACCTGTTTGCCAGATTCGCTCGCACTCATAAGAGATTTAACAATAGGGGAATCGGTTCCTGAGCGGTAGAGAGTCATCTTTATAGATACTACATCAGGGTCTTTTGCAGCTTCTTGGATTAGTTTTACAACAGGGTCAAAACTCTCATAAGGGTGGTAGAGCAGAACATCCTCTTTTTCCAAAGTTGAAAAAATATTTTCGTTGTTATCCAAAGGAGGAAGAGTTTTTGGTTTGTAAGGAGCCGATAAAAGATGAGCGAAATTTTTATTTGATACGATCTGCCAAAGACTGGAGAGGTTTAAGAAAGTATGAAATCTATATATGTCGTCTTGGTAAACGTTCGTGTGGCGGTTAAAGAAGTTAACGATCTCATCATCGCCGTTAATTCCGACTTCAAGTCTTACCATTGCACCTTTGCGGCGAAGTTTCAGTCCCTCTTCTAAAATCTCCAAAAAGTCGTCTGCCTCCTCCTCTTCGATCTCAATGTCTGCATTTCTTGTTACTCTAAAGGCTGCATATTTTATAAGTGTGTAGCCTGGAAAAAGGTCTTCGATATGTTGTGCAACAACACTTCCTATTGGGACATATGTTCCGTTGTCGATCTCAATAAATCTCTCTAAAACTCTTGGGACACGAACTATGCCAAATCTCTCAATTGTTGTGTTGTCACTGTCTTTTAGCTTTACGATAAGCCCGAAGCTTAGGTTGTTAAGATGTGGAAAAGGGTGCGTTGCGTCAACGGCGATAGGTATTATTACAGGGTATATGTTTTCGTTAAAATATCTATTTAGCCTGTTCTTTTCGTGTTGGTTGAGGTCTTGATAATATTTGACTCTAATTCCCTCAGGCTCCAGCTTTTTTAAAATACCGCTCAAGCAGTGTTCTACGACCTGCTGCTCTTGATGTAGGTACTTTCTTATCTCTCTAAGCTGCTCAAGCGGTGTCAGCTTGTCCGCACTTGAGACTATGATGCCCGCAGCGAACAGTTTTTTAAGTCCGGCAACCCTTATCATATAAAACTCATCCAGGTTTGTTCCGTAGATCGCCAGAAACTTCAAACGCTCCAACAGCGGCAGAGACTCATCTTGTGCCTGTTTTAAAACTCTTGTATTAAATTGAAGCCATGAGATCTCGCGATTGTTGTAAAGGCTCGGGTTTTTTAGATTTATCATTATAAATCCCTGTAAAATAAAATAAGGTGCAATTATACCAAATAAAGGTTACTTAATAATCCCAGTACCTCTATAGTTTGCGCTGTGGTATATTGTGGCACCGTTTTTTCTAGCATAGTATCTCATAAGAAGCTTTTGCAGTGTCGGCTCAATTGATGGAGCAAACCAGGCGTTGTTGCTTATGGCTATAACAAAATCAACCTCGCCTTCATATATCTCCTTGCACGTCGCTTCGTAACAGATAGCATTTCTAAACTTCACCCCTTTGATGGTAAAGTCGGTCGGCTCGGTTGCGGTTTTAAAGTCGGACACTCCGCCGAAAAATATTTCATTTATAAAATCCTGTGCGAATTTTGGAAGCGGAATATACTCTCCGAACGGGACTAGAACCAGCTTTTTTGCCACTTTAAAATTGCCCTCTTCAAACATATATGTCACATTGTAGTGCATACCGTTCTCACTAAGCAGAGAGCCCGCGACGATAGCTATATCATAAGAGGCTTTTTTTAGCTCTTCAAAGATAAGAGGTGCTTTGTTCATAAAAAACGGAAAAACGGACTCAGGAAATATGACAACGTCATACCCATTCTCTTTAGCCCCTCTTATTTCCTTAAAGACCAGCTCTATTGTCGGAGAGAGGCTCTCCTTTTGCCATTTTTTGTCTTGAGATATGTCGGTTGCTACAAGTTTTATCTTCAGAGGAGCATCTTTTTGAACAGCAGGAGCAAAGTTTATGCTAAATAGAAGCAGCAGAAGCGGAAGAAATGTGTATGGTTTTTTTATGAAAGAGGGCAGTGCAAGAGAAGCGAGAATAAGAGCGAACTGATACTTCTGTACACCAAAATAGCTATCGACAAAGAGAAGCTCCATCTGCAGCCAGTTAAAATCAAAAGGCTCTACAAAGCTTAGAACAAATAGCATTAAAGCTCTTATGAAAGCACTTCTCGTAAGTGCCAAGACGCCGAAAAAGAGCATATAGACAAGTGCAAAAAGCAGAGTTACAATAGGCTCCATATAGCCTACGCCGTTGTATTTAAAGCTGTACCCTATCCAGTAAAACCACAAAAGACCTATAAAGAAACCGGCTACTAAAACAGCTCTTTTTGGGATGTAGAGAAGAAGCGCAAAAGCAAAAAGCCCAAAGAGCGTGTTTATGAATTTTAGAGTTATTTCGAAGTGTTCAAGATATAAAAAGGCACTGAATAAAAGAGAGGTTACGACTCCGCATATTAGATCAAAAAGAAGTGGATTATAGTTATCTCTAATGTTTTGGATCTTTTTTATCATCTTTTAACGCTCTGTTTTTTGGTTTGAATTATAGCACCATTCAGTCTTTTATTAATATAGTTCTTGTATAATCGCCGCAATTTATTCAAAGGAAACCCGGACTCATGGAAATAATAAGTCAACTACTCCCGTTTATAATACTCATCGCGATTATGTACTTCATAATCATCCGCCCGCAGCAAAAAGCGGCAAAAACTCATCAGGAGATGGTAACATCTCTGAAAAAAGGCGACAAGATAGTCACTATCGGCGGAATTATATCGACTGTTTATAAAGTTGAAGAGCAGTTCTTTACAGTTAAGATAAATGACGACGTAATCGTAAAGATAACAAAAGACGCCGTTGCAAGAAAGTATGAGGATGAAGCTTAATTACCGCATAGTAATATTTGCTCTTGCCATACTCTTTGGTGTTTTCTTCTCTGCACCTTCTCTGTTTCAAATGCAAGATGGCAAGAAGGTGACTCTTGGTCTTGATCTCCAAGGCGGACTTCATATGCTTCTTGGTGTCAAGACCGAAGAAGCCGTCAAATCACGTATTAAGTCGATCGCTGCAAGTGTAAAACATTTCAGCGAGAGAAAAGATATATTGATAGACACGCTTCAGTTCGATGAAGAGGGCATTACACTTACGCTCTTAGATAAAGATGATGTCAAGACAATCCAATCTTTTTTTCACGAGATAAAAGGGGCTATAGTCGTTGTAGTCGATGAGAGAATATCTCTTAGCCTTAGCGATGAGGAGATTCTAAGAACCGAGCAGCAGGCGATCTCTCAGGCAATCGAGACGATCAGAAACAGGCTTGATCAGTTTGGTCTGACCGAGCCGGTGGTAGCTCGTCAAGGCGAGGAGAAGATCCTTGTCCAACTCGCAGGCATTAAGACCATAGAGGAGGAGCAGCGTGCCCGTGAGTTGATATCGCGTGCAGCAAAACTCGAACTTATGGCAGTCGATGAAGACAGAACGGCAAGAGTTTACAGCATGAGCGAGAGCGAGGCAGCCTCTTACGGTGACGTGATCCTTGAAGATGTAGCAAATCCGAGCGTAAAACATCTTGTAAGAGAGATACCTATACTAGACGGATCAATGCTTACAGATGCAAATGTAGGATTTGATGAGAACAACCGCCCGCTTATCAGCTTTTCGCTAAATGCCGAAGGAGCCGAGATATTTGGTGACTTTACGGGCAGAAGTGTAGGAAAGCGTTTAGCAGTTGTTCTTGATGGCAAAGTTTACTCAGCTCCCGTTATAAACGAGCGTATCGGCGGCGGAAGCGGGCAGATATCAGGAAACTATACGGTTATGGAAGCAAAAGACCTCGCAATTGCGCTTCGCTCAGGCTCTCTTTTGGCTCCTATCTACCTTATGGAGAAGCGTTCGGTCGGTCCTAGTCTGGGAGCTGACAGCATCAAGGCAAGCCTTATTGCGCTTGTTGGCGGTTTTGTGCTTGTAATCGTATTTATGGTTGTCTATTACAGAATGGCGGGAGTGATCGCAAATATCGCTTTGATCGCAAACCTCTTCATCATCTTGGCGGTTATGAGTCTCTTCGGGGCTACGCTTACGCTTCCGGGGATGGCAGGAATCGTTCTTACCGTCGGTATGGCAGTTGATGCGAACGTTATTATCTCAGAGCGTATACGAGAGCTTATACATGAAGGAAAGTCGATTCACAAAGCTATAGAAGAGGGTTATGCGAATGCAATGAGCGCTATTTTGGATGCGAACATAACAACACTTATAGCTGCTGTCGTCCTTTACGCTTACGGAACGGGTGCTATCAAAGGTTTTGCAATTACTATTAGTATAGGAATACTCGCTTCAATGCTTACTGCAATTCTTGGAACACATGGGATCTACGAGATGCTTGAGAAGAGAATACAAAAAAGCAAAAACAACCTTTTTTGGTTCGGGATTAAGGGGTAATTATGGAATTTTTTAAACTAACAAAAACCTTTAATTTTATGGGCAAGTCAAAGTTAGCTATGGTCTTATCAATAGTTTTAGTGCTCTCTTCGTTTCTTATATTGGCTATTAAAGGTCTTAACTACGGTGTCGATTTTGCAGGCGGAACGATCGTTCAGGTCAAGTATGACACTGCCGCACCGATAGATGAGATGAGAGAGAAGCTAAAGGGCAACGCTATTTTTGAGGGTGCTTCAATAACGGAGTTCGGCTCAGAAGATGAGGTCGTTATCCGTATGAGAACAACGACCGGAGACGTAGTGGTCGATGTCGGAGATCTCACTCGTGAGACTCTTGTGGGTACAGGAGATTTTGAGATACGCCGTGTCGATATTGTCGGTCCAAAGGTTGGAAGCGAGCTGAAAGAGAAAGGGATTATGTCTCTCATCTTAGCAGTAATCGGCATCTTGATATATGTAGCATTCAGATTTGAGTGGAGATTTGCAGTAGCCTCTATAATGGCGCTTGTTCATGACGTCTCGATCGCTCTTGGAGCTATCGCTCTTGTAGGGCTGGAGGTAAACCTTGATGTTCTCGCAGCGCTTTTGACCATCCTTGGTTACTCGCTCAACGATACAATTATCGTATTTGACAGGATCCGTGAGGGTGTCGTAAAAGGCAAAGATGTTGAGCTTTCAGAGATAATTGATGACTCCGTCACAAAAACTTTGGCTAGAACGACGCTTACGTCACTCACAACTTTCTTTGTTGTGTTTACGCTCTTTATGTTCGGCGGCGAGATCATTCACGCCTTTGCATTTACTCTTTTGGTGGGAATCGTGGTCGGAACATACTCATCTATCTTTGTTGCGTCTCCGACACTGCTTCTTTTTGGTTTTGATGTAAAAAATTACTACGTCAAACTTGCAGAAAAAGCAAAAAGAGAAGCTGAAAAAGAGAGAATGAGATCTCAATTTGAATCAGGGGTAATGTAGAACGCATTACCCATTGGTTACCTAATAAAGTTACAATTGTCTATCACAACAAGGAGTTAGTCATGAGTAATGTTTCATTTTTAGTCTTTTTTCTGTTTGTAGCTTTTTGGATATACTCCATAGTCTCTGTATATAAAGCTGAGTTTAAAGAGGAGAAGCAAAAAACATTTTGGCTTATAGGCATTGTTTTTGTTCCCCCTTTGGCAATTTTTTACTTTTTTATGAAAAAAAATCTGATTCTTAAATAGCTTAAGCAATATGATATAAGTCGCTACTTAAGATACTTTTTGTATAATCACTCCAATTTAATTTTAAAGCTAAGGTGTCAACATGGATTGGGGCAAGGTAATATACGTATTTTTTTCATTGATGAGTTTAACATCAATCGCGGGTTTTTTATATGAGCATAGTGCTGTCGCGCTTTTTGTGGCGGGCAGCTTGAATCTGGTCTCTACATTTTTGAAAATCGGTGTTAGAAACCTCCTCTCTGCCGAACTATTGGCATCATCACTGGTTGCGGATCTGCATCTTATTCCTGCATTTATCTATCTAGAAGTAGTCGGAAACCTTGAGTGGGCGATAGCTCTGGCAATCGGAGCTCTGATTGCGAACCTCTTTTCCGTAGGACTTGTCTATATAGAGAGTTCTAAAAACCGTGAAGAGTATTAGGAGATTTTTTTGCAATACAGTTCAAAAGAGTTAGAAAAGAGTTGGCAAGAGTATTGGTCACAAAATAGAAGTTTTGAGCCGAGTGAAGATTTTGGCAAAGAGAAAAAATATATACTAAGCATGTTCCCTTTCCCAAGCGGGCGACTTCATATGGGGCATGTCAGAAACTACACTCTAAGCGATGCTTTTGCAAGATATTACCGTCAGCAGGGTTTTAACGTTCTTCATCCGATAGGTTTTGACAGTTTCGGTATGCCTGCGGAAAACGCGGCTATAAAGAACGGTTCTCATCCAAAAAAATGGACATACGACAATATTGACTATATGAAGGGCGAGTTCAAGTCGCTCGGATTCTCATTTTCAAAAGAGCGCGAACTTGCTACGAGCGATGAGCTCTACACAAAGTTTGAGCAGGGCTTTATCATCGATATGTATGAGAAAGATCTTCTCTACCGCAAAAAGGGATTTTTAAACTGGTGTGAGAGCTGTCATACGGTTTTGGCAAACGAGCAGGTGATCGAGGGTTGCTGCTGGAGATGTGACAACCAGGTAGTCAAAAAAGATATGAATCAGTACTACTTCAAGATCACCAAGTATGCAGATGAACTTTTAGATGATCTGCATAAACTTGAAGGTGGCTGGCCTAAGCAGGTTTTGACCATGCAGGAGAACTGGATAGGCAGATCAAACGGGCTTGAGTTTAAGCTTCGTTTTGACGATGAATCACTTTCAAAACTTGGAAAAAACTTTGAGGGCTTCGATGTATTTACAACGCGCCCCGATACTATCTACGGTGTTAGCTATACCGCTTTGGCACCTGAGCATGAGATAGTGACATATATGATCGAAAACTTGCTTATTGATGATGAGAGCATCACTCGTATAAAAGAGATGAAGAATGCTTCATCGATCGATAGACAAAAAGAGAAGAGCGGTATCGCTTTAAACCTGAGTGTCACTCATCCGCTTACAGGCAAAAAAGTGCCTGTATGGGTTGCGAACTTTGTTCTGATGGATTACGGAAGCGGTGCTGTAATGGCTGTTCCGGCTCATGATGAGAGGGATTTTGACTTTGCAAAAAAGTATGACCTGCCTATCAATGCGGTAATAAAGCCTTTTGATGGCGAGTTGGAGTCTGATAAAGCGTATACGGAAGCGGGAGAGCTCTTTAACTCGGAGATCTTTAACGGCATGAACTCCAAAGATGCTCAGTCAAAGATCATAGATTACTTTGAAGAGAAAAAGATAGGTAAAAAAACAACGAATTACAAACTCAAAGATTGGGGAGTTTCGCGCCAGAGATATTGGGGCGCGCCTATCCCTTTTGTCCACTGCGAGAGCTGCGGTATCGTTATGGAGAAAAAAGAGAATCTCCCGATCGCGCTTCCTGAGGACATTGAGATCACGGGAGAGGGAAACCCTCTTGAGAAACATCCGACTTGGAAGCAGTGCAAGTGTCCAAAATGCGGCAATGATGCTGTGCGCGAGACCGATACTATGGATACTTTTGTGGAGTCGTCGTGGTACTTCTTGCGTTTTTGCGCATCGCCTAAGAACTGGCAGGATGAGGCTTTTTCAAAAGAGCAGATCAAGTACTGGATGGGCGTTGACCACTACATCGGCGGGATAGAGCATGCGATACTGCACCTTCTTTATGCAAGGTTCTTTACAAAAGTTTTCCGCGATCTGGGCTATTTGGAGTTTGACGAGCCTTTTGATAGACTTCTGACACAAGGTATGGTTTTAAAAGACGGCGCTAAAATGAGCAAATCCAAAGGCAACACGGTTGACCCTGACGCTATCATAGAGAAGTACGGTGCAGATACGGCAAGACTTTTCATACTCTTCGCAGCGCCTCCTACGCAGGAGCTTGAGTGGAACGACAGCGCCGTTGAGGGTGCATACAAGTTTATAAAAAGATTTTATGACAGAAGCGCGAATGTGCGCAAGATGGATACTCTTGTAAATATTGAGCACAACTCTCTTTCTAAAGATGAGAAGTTTGCCAGAAAGAAAGTCTACGAAGCGCTTGTTCGTGCCGAGGATGTCTACACCCAAAGATATACTTTCAACACAATGATCGCAGGTGTTATGGAGGCTATGAACGCTCTTAATCTCCAGAGTAACGAGGATGTCTGGAGCGAAGGCTACTGGATACTGAGTTCGATTATGGAGCCTGTCATACCTCACGTCTGCTGGGAGATATCTAAGAGATGTTTCTCTCTTAAAAATATGACTCCGCAAAAAGTGATAGAAGAGGTTTTTGTAGAGGACTCTATTACTCTTGGTGTCTCGATCAACGGAAAAAGAAGATGCGAGATCGAGGTATCCCTTGATGCACCGCAGGATGAGATACTTGAGATAGCAAAAAAAGAGGCTCATAAATGGCTTGAGGGCAAGACTCTCATAAAAGAGATATTGGTTCCAAAGAAGTTAGTAAACCTAGTTGTCAAGGATTGATATTGAACTTTTTTTCAAACATTAAAACGTTATTGCTTCTCTCTCTGCTCTTAGTCGCAGTAAGCGGATGCGGGTACAAATCAAGCGCAAAGTTTTCGCGTGAGGTAATGGGAGATAAGATAAGTACAAGTGTCATTATCTCGGCTATAGACCCGCAAAATACAGTTATCATCAAAGATGCGGTCGATAAAGCCATTATAGAGGTGTTTCAGGCATCTTTGGTAAGCAGAGATGAGTCTAAGACACACTTGGTGCTAAAGATGGGAACACCGTCCTACTCACCGATAGTCTATGATGAGAACGGCTATATTACAGGTTATAGGATGAGTGTTGCGCTAAATATTATAAAGCATACAAACGGCGAATCAAAAAGCTATAATACAAGAGGGTTTCATGATTTCTCGGTAGCGCCTAATGCTATCGTCACGGATCAAGACAGATTTGAAGCTATCGGCTTTGCGGCACAAAGAGCTATCAAGTCGTTCGTTGCGCAGGTCTCCGCCGAGGGAGCTAGAGCAAAAAAGTAAGGGGTGGTTATGAATATTCAGGCGATTATAAAAAAAGCTGTAAAAAGATTAGAGTTAGAGGGTAAGCTTCTAACGCCTGATTTCTATGCCGAAGCTTTTTGCAAAGAGGCCGCAAAAGCCGGATTTGCGACAGAGGACTGCTCAAAACTTGAAAAATTTACCGCATCTTTGAACAAAGAGTTTCAAGATGAGTTGAAAAAATATCATATTAAAAATATCTCGGAGCTCTCCCGTTTTCTGATCTCAAAACTAAACAGAACAAATCCGTCCCACTGTGCCAATCTGCTTGATGCTCAGAGTGTTTTTACGAGAAGGGTTCTCCAGGTCATAGAGGTCCTTCATAACAAAGAGGCGACGGAACTTGCAAAAAGGAGTCTGGATCTTCTAAACAGGGAGCCTTCGGTCACGGAGATAGACCAGTTTAGACAGCTTTGGATAAACTTTATAACGACATACGATGATACATTTTTGCAGAAGTTAAAAGCGCTCGGCGAGGTCGATAAAACAAATCTTAAAAAAACCATAGAAGATCTAAACCTGACAAATCTATGTGACAAACCTTTGGGCATAATAGAGCTCTCAACCATTGCTTCGCTGCTTGTATCATCATTGACCCCGTCAATCGCACCAAGCATTAACGACAAGATAGCTGATATCAGCCAGAAGATAAAGAGCAACCCTGAGCTTCTGCAGAGTGCCTCCGTAGAGGCTGAGATAAAATCTGCCATAGCTCTAAGAATAGCGCTTGACAAGCAGAGCGTCAAAGAGATGATAGAATCAATTGACGGTGTGCTAGACAAACTCTCGCTAAGACTTATAGAGATGATAGAGAGCTCAGACAGCTCAACTGCAGAGATACAGAAGATCAAAAAAGAGCTTGAGAGCTATAATGAAAAGACGATCACGAACTTTAGCGTAGCCCATAAAAAAATATACGCTATTGCTATAGCTCTGGAGAAAAATACACAAGCACTCACAAGCGATCTGAAAAAACACAACAATGAAGTTAATCTGCTCAGCAAGAAGATAGAACATCTGGAACAGGAGCTTCAGCGTGCAAGAGATGAATCAAAAGAGGATTTTTTAACAAAGCTATATAATAAGCGCGCACTTGAAGAGCTTATGAACATAAAAGAGGCAGAGTTCGAGAGATACGGACATAACTTTACAGTCGTCTTTTTGGACCTTGACCATTTTAAAGCTATTAACGATACATACGGGCATGATGCAGGCGATGCGGTACTGTTCGCTTTTGCAAAAATACTTAAAAACGAAGCAAGAGCGGTTGATATAGTAGGAAGATTCGGCGGCGAAGAGTTTATTGCGATCCTCGGTGAGACCGATGCCAAAGGCGGTGTGGTGTTTGCCGAGAAGGTAAGAAAGAAACTCAAAAAAAGCTCTCTGATGTATAAGGATAATCAGATAAAACTAACAGTAAGCTGCGGCGTAAGTGACAGAAAATCGAACTTTTCGCTTCAAAGCCTGCTAAAGAGTGCAGACGAGAACCTTTATAAAGCCAAACATGATGGCAGAGACAGGGTTGTTCATAAGTGAGACTCAAAGAGTATCTGGATATTAAACCGCTCTACTACGAGAAGATCGACTATGAGCGTATGCCCAGAGTATATGATAAGAGAAAAGCCGCTCTGCCTGCTCCAAAGATAATCCACATTATCGGAACAAACGGCAAAGGCACAACGGGAAGGTTTTTGGCAGATGCGCTTTTTTCCATGGGATACGGCACCGGGCACTACACATCTCCTCATATACTTGAGTTTAACGAACGCATATATAAAAACGGCAAAAACGCCAGTGATAGTGAACTGCAAGAGGCGCATCAGGAGCTTCAAAATATATTGGCAAAAGATGATGCAGACTCACTTAGTTACTTTGAATATACGACGCTTCTTGCCATGCTTGTTTTTCGTGGATGCGACTATGTAGTTATGGAAGCTGGGCTTGGCGGGGAGCATGATGCAACTGCCGTATTTGCAAAAACGCTCACCCTTGTAACTCCTATTGCTTATGACCATGAGGCTTTTTTGGGCTCTAATATTAAAGAGATCGCAACTACTAAACTAAATGCAGTGCAAAAAAGTGCTATTTTAGGTATTCAGAAGTATGAAGAGGTTTATACTACGGCAAAGAGATTAGCTGCAGAAAGATCACTCGATATATACAGGTTGGACGATATATTGGATGAGGGCGATAGAGAGATCAGGGATGAAGTCGCAAAAAGATACTCACTTGCTCCTTATCTCATTCAGAACCTCTCTTTAAGCATTGCCGCTTTAAAGTTTTTGGGACTTGACTATAGTGCAGAGAACTTCTCCTGCGAACAGCTTTTTGGACGACTTACAAAAATATCAAAAAATATCACTATAGATGTGGGGCACAATGTTCTTGCTGCTCAAAGCATAGCGGATGCGCTTGCTGGGGAGAAGGTGGTACTTGTATATAACAGCTATAGGGATAAAAACTATCAAGAGATATTAAAAGTGTTAAAACCTATAATCTTGCATGTTGAGATAATAGCCATAAATGACCAAAGAGCGGCAGCCATAGAGGATATTAAAACTGTTTTAACCAATATAGGGGTAAAATACAAAGAATTTAAAGCGATAAAACCGGAGTCTGACTATCTGGTTTTTGGTTCTTTTAGCGTTGTCGAGACATTTTTAAGAGAGTATTATGAATAATCACTTTACGATTACGATAAATGACGATAATGGCGTAAAGCAGTTCAATCTTCATAAGATCATAAAAAAAGCTATCTTTTACGCAGTTCTCTTTATCGCAACCATTGCACTAAGCGCAATAGGGACTATCTTATATCTAAATCATGCGGTAGATGAGATTGAGACAAAGCATAAGAGCGTAGAAAAAGCCTATTTGGCACAAAAAGAGAAGAACAGGCTCTTGGATGAGAGTATGAAAGAGACTCAGATGGCTCTAGTTGACAAAAAAAGAGAGCTTATGGAGGTATCAGACACGCTCTCGGAGATAGAGACACTGATAGGACTTGCTCCCGTGGCAGAGATGTCGCTTCAAGAGAGAGTGAGCGTTACAAAACTAAACTCTGAGCATATGGCTACTCTTATGCAGTTCATTCCAAGCGGCTCTCCTATAAGGTACAACGGAGTTACAAGCAATTTCGGCTACAGAATACACCCTACGCTTAACTCAAAAGAGCTTCACCGCGGACTGGATATGAAAGCTGCAATGAATACCCCTGTTTATGCGACTGCCGACGGTATCGTAGAGTGGTCCGGATTCCATGAGAAGAGCGGATTTGGCAATCTTGTGATCCTGCAACACAACTACGGTTTTAGGTCCTACTTCGCTCATTTAAACAAAGTTGTGATAAAATCGGGCAGTTTTGTTAAAAAGGGCGATCTTATTGCCTACACAGGCAACTCAGGAATGAGCAGCGGCCCGCATCTCCATTATGAGATCAGATTTATTCAAAGGGCGGTAAACCCCATAGAATTTGTAAGATGGAGCGTAAAAAACTATAATGAAATATTCGAAAAGGAGAAACAGATACCATGGCAATCTTTAATAACAGCGACAGCGCACATAAAAGTACCAAACCCGACACAAACACTACCATCATCACAGCTGGCTCTACAATCAAAGGAGAGATGACGTTAGCGTGCAATCTCTATGTGGACGGAGAGTTTGAGGGGACGATAAACTCTAGCAAAGAGGTAAACATCGGTAAAAGCGGACATATCAAAGGGGATATATCTACGACAAGACTTGTAGTCCAAGGCTATGTAGAAGGCAGTATTAGTGCCGCAAGAGTAGAGATAAAAGCTCACGGAAGAGTAAGCGGCTCCATAGAGTCAGGCGAGCTTGTCATAGAAGCAAAGGGTATTTTTGAAGGAAACAGCATCGTAAAAGATGTCACTGCCGCTCCAAAAAAAGCGTCGCAAAACGAGAACATCCCTGCTGATACGCTAAAGAGCCTTATTAATGATGATGAGGTAAAAGTATCATAATCCTCAACTTAATATAATGTCACAAAACAGACTGTTTCAATACTACAAAACCTCTAAAGATCAAGATCTTGAGATCCTGATCTGCCAAGACTCAAAAGAGGCGCACTCTCTTGAGAGCGTAGCAAAGTTTTTTCAAAAAGATGTTCTTGTTTTTCCTGATCTTAGAGCGACTTTCGGGGATGATTTAAGAGTATACAAAGAGGAGATCCACGAACTCTTCTCTGCTCTTAGAAAGTACTACTCTCTTAAAAAAAAGCCGCTTATAATAGCGCCACTAAAGACGCTGCTTTTTAACCTTCCAAAAGAGAGCCTTTTAAGCTCAACAACGCTTGAATTTGGTTCTACTTTAGAGCTAAAAAAGTTTCAGGAGCAGATGCTTTTTTGGGGCTACAGCTTTGTAGATATGGTTCAAGTGGAGGGTGAGATATCCTTTCGCGGCGACATCATAGATATATTTCCGCCATCATCTGCTATGCCTCTTAGGATATCGCTATTTGACGATGAGATAGAGCAGATAAAATATTTTGAGCTCGAATCGCAAAGAACTCAAAAAGATGAGCTTGAGAAGATAGAGATAACACCCGCTTTTTACTCGCTTAATGAGGATGAGTTTAATACTCTAAATGAGAAGGTCTCAAAAAGCGAGTTTAACTCTCTGGTTAAAGATATTGCTTCTTTGGGGTTTTGGCATCTTGATGAGAGTGCGGCGAATTTTTTGGAGGGCAAAAAGGCCAAGCTTGTCAGAAATCTTGATGCTTTTTTGGTAGATGCCTATGCCCTAAATAAGCCGACACTATCAAGAGAGTGTTTCAACCTTGAGGTTTTGGACGAATCAGATGACTATAAAGAGATATCCGTAACGGATATCAACGCTCTTTTAAAAGTGCATAAAGATAAAAAGATAACGCTTATAGCTTCAAACGAGGCGGTCGTTAAGCAAGCCGGGCTCTTTGATCTAAAGGGTATCGAGACCCGCTATGCTCCATATATATTAAATATACTTACAAAAGATGAGCTTGTAATTTCGCTTAACAAGCCTGATAGAATCAGACGCAGAAGAAAAAGCTCTATTTTGCTCGATGATCTAAAAGCCGGCGATTATGTAGTTCACGAGGATTACGGCGTCGGCATCTTTGAGAGCATTGAGAAGACCGAGATACTGGGCGGTATTAAAGATTTTATAGTCATCAAATATGTTGGCGACGACAAGATATTGCTCCCCGTCGAAAACCTTGATGTCATAGACCGCTATATCGCCTCTGGCGGTTCTGTTCCCGTTTTGGATAAACTCGGCAAAGGGAGCTTCGGCAAACTAAAAGAGAGCGTAAAGAAACGGCTTATGGAGATCGCGGGACAGATCGTAAATACCGCCGCTGCAAGGGAGCTTATAAAGGCACCCAAAATTAGCGTAGATGAGGATGAACTAAGAGCGTTTCAAAAGCTATCTGGATTTGAGTATACAGACGATCAGACGCAATCGATAAGTGAGATAATTGCGCAGATGAGTTCGGGTCATATTATGGACAGGCTTCTAAGCGGAGATGTCGGTTTTGGCAAGACCGAAGTTGCGATGAATACCATATTTGCAGCCTATAAATCAGGCTATCAATCGGCTCTGATCGTTCCAACGACACTGCTTTCGGCACAGCACTACCGCTCGCTCCATGAGAGATTTGACGAACTTGGGATAAAGTGCTCTAAGCTCGATAGATTTGTAAGCGCAAAAGATAAGAAAAACATCACCAAAGCTCTTGCAAGCGGAGATCTTGACGTTGTTGTCGGAACGCATGCTCTTTTTGACCTGGAGTTTAAAAACTTAGGCGTTGTAATCATAGATGAGGAGCATAAGTTCGGCGTTAAGCAAAAAGAGAAGATAAAAGAGCTCTATAACGACGTGCATCTACTCTCAATGAGCGCGACTCCTATACCGCGCTCACTTAACCAAGCGCTAAGCTCTATCAAAACAATGTCGCAGCTGCTAACTCCGCCAAGCGAGAGAGAGCCTGTGCGTACATTCGTAAAAGAGTATGAGGAGAAGCTTATAAAAGAGGTGATTTTAAGAGAGATCAGACGCGGCGGGCAGATATTTTACGTTCATAACTCGATAGATCATATGCCTATAAAACTTGGAGAGCTAAAGGCGATACTCCCAGAGCTAAGAGTCGTTATGCTTCACTCCAAGATATCGGCGACGGAGACGGAAAAAGAGCTTTTGAAGTTTGAAGCTGGAGAGTATGACCTTATGCTTGCAACCTCCATCATAGAGTCTGGTATTCATATGCCGCGCGTCAACACCATCATAGTAGACGGTGCTGACAGGTTCGGAATGGCAGATCTGCATCAGCTTCGCGGTCGTGTAGGACGCAGCAGCGTGGAAGGGTTTGCGTACTTTATTGTCGAGAATAAAGAGACCCTAACTGACGATGCCAAAAAAAGGCTTCTTGCATTAGAGTCAAACTCATTCTTGGGAAGCGGCTCGGTGCTTGCATATCACGACTTGGAGATAAGAGGCGGCGGAAATCTGGTAGGAGATGCCCAAAGCGGACATATCAAGAACATAGGCTACTCTTTGTATCTCAGAATGTTAGAAGATGCCATAAAACTTCTTAGCAATCAAGCGCAGAGCGAAAAGCTAAAGGTGGATATAAAGCTTACAATATCGGCTTTTATATCCGACGAAGTGGTCAAAGAGGACAGGCTGCGTCTTGACATCTACAGACGACTCTCATCATGCGAAACACCGCTTGAGATATATGAGATACAAGAGGAGATGATAGACCGCTTCGGCGAGCTCGACACACCGACCAAACAGTTCTTTGAACTTATGGTCATCAAAATTTTGAGTTTGCATAAGAAGATCAAGAGCGTTTCAAACTATGGACAGAACATCACACTTACCTATATGGACGAGAAAAAAGAGAGCATAAAATCGGACTCCAAAGATGACGACGACATTATAAAAGCGGTGCTGAAGTATTTAAGAGGAGCTTGACGTTGAGAGTAGCATTTATAGGCGATATTGTAGGAAGTCCGGGCAGAGAGATGTTAAAGAGCCACTTGGCAAAGATAAGAGCGGAGTACGGCATTGACTTTGTCATAGCAAACTATGAGAATGCCTCCCACGGTTTCGGGCTGACCCTTAAAAATGCCAATGAGATCGTAGGTTACGGCGTGGACTGCATGAGCGGCGGAAATCACACGTGGGATAAAAAAGAGGTCGAAGCGCTCTTTGATACACATGAGATACTAAGGCCGCATAACTACCCGGATGAGGTAAACGGAACAGGGTGCAAGGTTTATGAAATTGGCACAGAGAAACTGGCTGTTCTTAACCTTATGGGGCACTATGCCATGCCATATACCGACAACGCTTTTAGATGTGCAAAAGAGAGCGTGGAGGCGCTGCATGAGCAGGGAGTGAAAAATATTTTTATAGATTTTCATGCCGAAGCTACTAGTGAGAAAAGAGCTATGATGATGCTTCTTCAAGGAAAAGTTAGTGCGATAATCGGAACACATACGCATGTCTCTACAGATGATTTTCAAATCTCTTGCGGCACCGCATATATGACAGACATGGGGCTTACCGGATGCAGGGATAATGTCATAGGGATGGATGAAAAGGTGCCTTTAAAGCAGTTTCTTACAGGCATGAGAGGGCATTTTGATATTCCTAAAAAGTGCAAAAAGATAATGCAGATAGCTATAATGGACTTCAGTGAGGGAAGATGTGAGAGCGCATTTAAGCTTAAGATATTTGACGATGGAGATATCTTAAGAAGCGATGCATGGATCGAGAAGTAGCTGTAATCAAAAAGAGACCCTTTTTTGCTACAATAGTATAAAATCAAACTAGGAATTCTTAAAATATGAGTGCAAAAATCGTCGTAGTAGAAGATGAAGAGGATATTCTGGAACTCATTGAGTACAATCTGCAAAAAGAGGGTTATGAGGTCATCGGCTTTTTAAACACCAAAAGCGTCGAGCAGATGCTTGTCGAAGAGGATATCGATCTTCTTATTATGGATAGAAATCTCCCCGGCGTAGAGGGGAGCGAGTTTGTTCAAGCCCTGAGAAAAGATGGATTTGCCACACCCGTCATATATCTGAGTGCCAAAAATGCGGACTCTGAGATAGAAGAGGGCTTTATAAGAGGCGGAGACGATTACATAACAAAACCTTTCAATATGAAAGAGCTCCTTCTTCGCATAAAGGCCGTTTTGAGAAGAACATCAAAAAAGGTCGAAGAGGGGATGCTCTCGCATAGAGACCTGCTGCTCGATAAAAGTTCAAGGACTCTTACCGTAGCCGGCAAAAAAGCGGATGTCACAAAGCTTGAGTTCAATCTTTTAAGCGAGTTTATTATTAATAAAAACAGCGTGCTTGACCGTGACTACCTTTTGGAGAACGTCTGGGGTGACGGCGAAGAGTACCAGTACAGAACCGTCAACGTGGCTATTAACAGGCTCAAAGAGAAGATAGACCCCGATAAAACTAAAAACTACATAGAGACTGTCCGCGGAGTAGGGTACAAGCTGTGCTGAAAATACATCAGATATTTATTTTAAAGTTCCTGCTCCTTTTTGCAACATCCCTGCTTATATCATCTATCATCAGTTACATTGCGCTAAAAGATATAATAATCGAGCACAATAAAAATCATCTAAAACATGCCATAGAGTTTATGGAGATGGATCTAAAAAGTGCAGATGATCTTGAGAACTTTGCATCAGAGATAAACAAGAGAACATCTCTTAGGGTGACGATAGTCGCCGCTGACGGTGTGGTCTTGGCTGAGTCCGATGCAGATAAAAAAGAGATGGACAACCACGCTTCAAGATTTGAGATCATGCAGTCAAACTCTCAGGACTACGGAGATATAACGAGGTATTCAGATACCGTAAAAACCGATTTTTTATATATCGCCAAACGGGTTGTCTACAAAAATGAGCATATATATCTGAGACTCTCAATGAGCTTAGAGCAGATAATGTATGACTTTTACTCTCTGTGGACAAAGCTCTTTTTTGTTTTTATGGGGATACTTATCCTTGCCACTTTTATCTCCAAGACGATGAGCCAGAAAGTGGTCTACGATATTGAACAGATAACAAACTATCTAGATGAGGTCTCAAACAAAAACTATAAAGCCATCATAAAGACAAAATATTTCTATGAGTTTTTACAGATTTCGTTGCTTCTGAAAAACCTGGTAAAAAAACTGAGCAAGAACGAGAGAAAAAAATCAAAACATATGGCAAAGCTGAGATTGATGAACAAGCAGAGAAACGACATTCTATCTGCGCTCTCCCACGAGTTTAAAAATCCTGTTGCCGCAATTATCGGCTATGCCGAGACGATCGAAGAGGACAACAATATGCCGCAGAGCATTAGAGAGAAGTTTCTGGGCAAAATCAGCTCAAATGCCCAGAAGATATCAAAGATGCTCGACAGACTCGCTCTCTCCGTAAAGCTTGAAAACGGTGATCTTGTGCTTAATAAAAGTGAGTTCGACATAAGTCAGTTATGCTCAGAAGTCGCGTTAAACCTAAAGTCAAAATATAGAGATAGAGATATAAGAGTCGATGTCGGGGAGCTTGGCGTAATAAGCGATAAGACCATGCTGGAACTGGTCTTGGACAACCTGGTCGATAACGCTCTGAAATACTCAAACGGCGATGTATTTATAACTCTAAGGGAGAATAAAATATCTATTCAAGACAGCGGTGTCGGTATAAAAGAGGAGCATCTCCAAAAGATCACCAACAAATTTTACAGGGTAGATAAAAACAGCTGGGACAACTCTATGGGACTGGGCTTGGCTATGGTTACCTATGTCTTAAAACTGCTTGGTTCATCTCTGGAGATAAGCTCGGAGTTTGGCAAAGGCTCTACTTTTAGCTTTAGTATTGAGAGTATGATAAAGAGCTAAATCTTTGACTGAATGGTCATCTTTTTAGCTTCAAAAAGCTCGATCGCCTTTTGGACCATAGGCTCATCTTTTATCTCTGCCGCATCGATCTCTCTGGTGGTATCGCTGCTTTGACAGTTTGTTACACAGCTTGCACTCCCGCCCATCTCGGCATCTTCTATCATCGAGGTTGATTGCTCATATTGCTGTGGTTCTGCTTCTTTTGGAGCACTCTCTTTTTGCTCCTCTTGTTCGTCATCGTCTGTTTTTGTGCAGGGCTCATGTTTTATTTTCGTCTCAAAGCCGAAGATCTCTCTGACAAACTGTTTTACGACCGAGTAGCCGTGTGTGAGAACTCTTTTGCAATCACCGTTCGCACAGCTCTCCCATGTAAGCGTGTTGTTCTCAAAAGAGATAAAATAGATACTTTTCTCAAAGCATTCGCCAAGCTCGGGACTTCTGTCTTTTAACTTCGCTATGAGCTCTTCAAACATCTTTGCATAAGGGTTTATGGATGCTGATGGCTCCTCTGTTTTTTGTTCGCCTGCAGGTTCGCTCTCTTTTGTCTCTTCAACTTGAGTCTGCTCGCTTTTTTGCACTGCAGGTGCGGCGCATGAGATGGATGGCCTTTGAATCTCTTTTTGGAGAGACTCTATCATCTGGTCTACCTCTTTTATGCGAAGCGCCTCTATCATCTTGAAAAATATAAGCGATAGCACAAAAGAGCCGTCTGCATTTATGCTAAAGAGGTATTTGGAGTCACTTAGTATTCTGAAAAATCTATCTAGTACGAGAGTAGAGTAGAGAGCATCGCCTGCATACATTCTCTCTTTGAGGTAGGCTATAAGCTCATCTACGACCATCTCCGCTTCATACTCTTCCAAGATCTTCGTAAACTCTACAAGTGCGGCATGATCTTTTGCAAATACGGCTCTAAAGAGCTTGCTAATGAAGTCTGGGTCAACAAGACCGAGCATATCTGTAACCGTGCGTACATCCACATGGTTTTTTGAGTAGATTATAGCCTGGTCAAGCAGTGTGAGCGTATCTCTTAGGCTTCCGCTTCCGCTTCTTGCCAAGATCTCCAAAGCGTCGCTCTCATATTTGATGCCCTCAAGATTTAGTATGTGAGAGAGATGGTCAACCACCTTGTTCGTAGCGATCGATTTAAATCTGAAGTGCTGTGTACGGCTCAGTATAGTTGCAGGAAGTTTTAGAGGATCGGTGGTCGCTAGTATGAACTTCACATATGCAGGCGGCTCTTCAAGCGTTTTTAGCAGTGCATTGAACGCCTCTTTTGTAAGCATATGTACTTCATCGATAATAAATATCTTAAATCTAGCACTTGATGGTTTATATTTTGTCTGTTCTATAAGATCTCTGATGTCATCTATTTTTCTCGATGATGCCCCATCCATCTCGACTATGTCTATGTGGCGGTTCTCAAGAGAGTCTACGCAGTTTTGGCAGCTTCCGCACGGCTGATGGGTTATACCCGTCTCGCAGATAAGAGCTTTTGCAAATATGCGGGCGGTTGAAGTTTTGCCGCTTCCTCTAAGACCTGAAAAGAGGTATGCGTGAGAGAGCCTGTTCGCATCGAGTGCAAGCGAGAGGGTTTGAGAGATGGTATCTTGACCTATAAGCTCGTCAAAGTTTTTTGGTCTATATTTTCTTGCTAATACTTCTGAACTTGCTCTCACATATACTCTCCGTCTTTAGTTGAAGAGATTCTAACATTTATAGGGTTAAAAAATCATAACAGACAACTGATGGAGATGTGGCTGCTGTCCTGTTTTGCAACTTTTTTTTGAATAGATAAAATAGTATTGATACTATCGGCGCTTCTTTTATTTGCGCCGTTGCGTACTATTAGCAGCGAAGCGCTTACGCAGAGAAGAGGAAACTTTTTTTTATTTCCCTCCCTGTCTGTAGAGATAATATACTCTTTTTCTTTATCCTCTTTTGAGTAGAGTTCTCTTGCGTCGTATTCAAATTTTTGCACTACCTTAGATAGAATTTTTGTGTACTTTTCCTCATTTTGATCATTTGCCTCAACCGCTACAAAAAAATCATCTCCTCCGATATGCCCTTTGAAAAACTCTGATGGCAGATTTTTTCTTAAAATATCCGCAAAAAGTATGATCGCTCTGTCTCCGTTTCTAAAGCCGTAAACATCATTAAAGGCTTTAAAATTGTCTAGATCAAAGTAGCATAAAATATAAGTTTTTTCACTCTCTATGATCTCTGCCATCAGTTTTTCTATCATAGAGTTTCCGGGAAGTTTTGTCAGAGGGTTCTGCTCTCTTGCATGTATTATGTTCTGTTCGTTCATTATGGAGATTATTGCTCTTGCAGATAAAAAACCGTAATATTTTGAGTTGTTTGTAAGAATGATACCGATAGATTCTGAGTTGTTTGAAAAGAGCTCTATAATTGTAGAGATATTGCAGTTTATCTCTGTTATCCCGCACGCCTCTATAAGGTTTATCAGCTTTGATTTTTTAGCACCGTTGTTTGTAAGCAGTGATCTTCCGTAAGGTGAGTAGATAAACTCCTTTATCTTGTTCTCTTGCAAAATGCCTACCGGTTCGTTATGTGAGTTTACTATGATAATGCTCTCGGCTTGAGGGTTTTTTTGAAAATACTCTACAATGGTTCTCATCTCGGTATTTATAGTAAAAGGAGGCTTTTTGTCTATAAATGCTTCTATTTTGCAACTGCTCTCTGTAGCTCTTTTTTCACTGCTTAAAATATCTAAAACATGAGGATATTCACTTAATATCTCAGATACCTCAAGAGTAGGTCTTTGAATAAAGTATCCTTGAACAAAGTGGCATCCTATATCTCTGCAGGTAAGAAGTTCCTCTTTGCTCTCGATCCCCTCGGCGATCACTTTTATGCCAAGCTGAACTGCCAGATGAGTGATGCTTCTTGCCATAAGCTTTTTTTTCACATCTTTTTGTATGTCGCTTAGGAAAAATCTGTCTATTTTTATGATGTCGGGTCTGCTCTCATAAAGAAGCTTGTATCCTGAGTAGCCGACTCCAAAGTCATCTATGGCTATGCAGAAATCTTCGCTTTTGTAGTGCTCCAAGACTTCCTGCATCCTTGAGTTATTTGATATTTCGTGTCTCTCCGAGATCTCAAAGCAGATGCTGTTCTTGCCGATGCCGTATTTTTTTAAAAGTTTGCCCGTATTTCCATGTTTAAAGTTAGGCATCTCAAGCAGTCTGTTGTCGAGGTTGTAAAAGAGTTTTATATTTTCATAATCCTCTACATCTGTGAGTTTTTTAAGAGCTTTTTTTCTGAGTTTTAGGTCAAACGAGTAGAGCAGGTTGTCATCATATACTTCATCAAAGAGTTCAAAAATTGACTCAAAGCCGACCTCTTGGTAGTTTCTAAGAAGCGCTTCAACGGCAAATATCTTTCCGGTATGAATATTAACAATTGGCTGAAATGCAACATCTAAAGTTTTTAAGTTGCGGATCCATTTTTTAGGAAGTTCTAGTTTCATAGCGCAATATTAGCGCCTGATTATTTCATAAATGTTACAAAAAACGGGGAATAATACTATATGCCGAGCCACTTTTTAGCTATGTTTCTCAGCGACTCTGGACTCTCAGAAGCAAAAAACTCCAGTTTCGGCTCATCATATTTTTTGCTAAAATCAAACTCTCTCTCAAGATACTCTACTATAGCGTCTCCCGAATGGATAAGTATGCTTTTTTTGCTGAAGTGATCTTGCAGGGATTTTGAGATTAGAGGGAAATGTGTGCAGCCAAGTATTATTGCATCAGGCGATGAGATGGCGCTGAAGTAGTGTCTAAAAGCAGCCTCTAAAACTTCACCCTCATAGATCTCCTCTTCAACCATAGGAACAAAAAGTCCCGTCGCTTTTGCCTGAAGATTACAAAAACCTTCTGCTCTTAATCCGATCTCATAAGCCTTAGAGTTTATTGTAGCTTTTGTTCCAAGGATTAGTATATTTGAATCTTTGCTCTTAAGCGCATTGGCAGTTGCCAGTATGCCTGCTTCTACAACGCCTATAACGGGACATGAAGATACCTCTCTCATCTCATCAAGTGCGTGTGCGCTCACGGTGTTGCATGCGACGATTATCATATCGAGTTCAAAGTTTTTGAAAAACTCTACGGCCTCTATTGCATAACGGATAATGGTGGTCTTGTCTTTTATGCCGTATGGAACTCTGGCAGTGTCTCCAAAGTAGATGATCTCTTCAAAGAGACGATGTTCAAGCAGGGATTTTACAACAGTTAAACCGCCGATACCGCTGTCAAATACTCCGACCTTCACTCTTTTTCTCCTTTGTCAAGGAAGTGAATCCCTTGACAAATTCCTCTCACTGAAGCTACGCCTAAAGGCGAGAAATCTGACTTCGTCATTACTGATTAGTATTCATACTTTCAAGGAACTCTTCGTTCGTAGCTTTTTTGCCCATAGTAGAGTAGACAAACTTGAGCGCTTCGATCTCGTTTTCCTGTTTGTGGATCATCTGACGAAGGATAAAGACTTTTTGCAGAACCTCAGGACCGATAAGAAGCTCATCTTTTCTTGTTCCTGATTTTAGAATATCTATCGCAGGGAATATTCTTCTCTCAGCGATCTTTCTATCAAGTACGACCTCAGAGTTTCCTGTTCCTTTGAACTCTTCAAAGATGACCTCGTCCATTCTGCTTCCGGTATCTACAAGAGCGGTCGCGATAATTGTCAAACTTCCGCCGTTTTCTATGTTTCTTGCAGCTCCAAAGAATCTTTTTGGCTTATGAAGTGCATTTGCGTCAACACCGCCTGAGAGAACCTTTCCGCTTGAAGGTGTGACAGTATTGTAAGCACGTGCCAGACGGGTAATAGAATCTAGCAGGATAACTACATTACGACCAAGCTCTACGCGTCTTTTTGCCTTCTCTATGACCATCTCGGCAACTTTTACATGGTTTTTTGCAGGCATATCAAATGTAGAGCTGTAAACCTCGCCCTTTACGCTTCTCTCCATATCCGTTACCTCTTCAGGTCTCTCATCGACAAGCAGAACCATCAGGTCTATCTCTGGATGGTTGTGGGTGATACCGTGGGCGATCTCTTTTAAAAGTTCTGTTTTACCGCTTCTTGGAGGTGCGACGATAAGACCGCGCTGACCTTTTCCTATAGGAGCGAAAAGATCCATCATACGGCCTGTTAAGCCTTTTTCTCTATATTCAAGTTTTATCTGATCTGTTGCATAAAGCGGAGTGAGGTTTTCAAAGAGAGGTCTTTTTTTACTCTCTTCAGGCGGAAGACCGTTTACGGCCTCTATTTTAATAAGTGCATAGTATCTCTCTTGGTCTTTTGGAGGGCGAACCTGACCCGTTACGACGTCACCGTTACGAAGAGCAAAACGGCGTATCTGAGTGTTGGAGACGTATGCGTCGTTTATACTCTCGTCAAAACTTTTGTCAATTGAGCGTATAAAACCGTAGCCATCCTGCATGATCTCCAAGATACCGCTAAAGAGGATAAACCCTCCCTGCTCGGTCTGAGCTTTTAGTATCTCAAAGATGAGATCCTGTCTCTTTAGCTCGTTTGGGTTGTCGATGTTTAGCTCAACAGCCATTGCCGTTAGTTCATCTATGCCTTTTACGCGCAGATCTTCAACGCTTAGACCTTTTGCGGGATTGTGTGTTCTTGTCTTTGAGTTGTTGTTAGTTTTGTTTTTGCGGGGTTGTTGTGGAGTGTTCTCACTCATCGGATAGCTGCCTTAATGTTTTTAGATTTTGCCCTGTGGATATTAAACTGCATGCTGCATAGGGAAAGAGTAATTTTTATTGCCACAATTTTACACTAATAGAAGTTATAAAGTCAAGTAGTAAGTAAGAGACCATAAATAAGCTCATAAGCTAACAACATTTAAAAGGTTTAGGTTCAAGGCGAACTTTGTTTGGCGATACTAGTATCGTTAAATGAAGTTCAACGCAAAAGATGAATCTTTTAAATGTTGCCCTTTGGGTAAAAAGATAAGCTACAACCTACTTCGTTAAAAACCCTTGAAACTACTGGTAGCTCCTGCGGATTTTTGCCTTGTATCTTATAGCTTCTTTTTTTATTAGCTATGAAATTATTTATAGTCTCTTACTTATCATCAAGACACTCTGTTTTTAAGGGATGAGACCGCATCCGTGAGCAGTGTGATATTTGACTTTGCGCTCCCGAGCGTCTCATGCGTCGTATCTGCAAGTTTACGAACTTCATCCGCAACTACGGCAAATCCGCGTCCATGCTCTCCAGCGCGTGCCGCTTCTATGGCGGCATTTAGTGCAAGCATGTTCGTCTTGTCCGCGATGTCGGATATTTTATCCAGTATGGCGAATATCTCCTGACTCTGCTGTTGCAGCGATGAGAGCTTCTTTTCAAGCTCTATGTCATCTTTTTTGGGCTCTTTCTCTTCTTGAGTATGTTTTAGAACAAGAGATGATAGCTTCTCCTCCGCCTCTTTTATCTTACTCTTTAGCGCATCACTCTCAAGTTTGTAGTTGTTTTCAAGCCCTAATAAGCTCTCTTTTAGCTCACGGTTTTTCTCCAGAAGCGCTCTGTTCTCACTCAGCAGACACTCTTTTTCTAAAGTGCTCTCTTTCTCTTTTTGATTAAGAGATTCTACTTCTCTTTTTAGTTTTTTAATATCATCAAAAAAAGACTCTTTCTCATCTTCTGCTCTTTGAAGCAGGTTTTTTTGAGATTCACTTTCTCTTTTTTTTATATAGTACGCCCTAACAAGGTAGTAGCCAAGCAAAAGAGCTGTTAAAAAAGATAGAGCTGCGGCAATGATCAAAGGAGTTTGATTTTGCTCTGCTTCTTTGTAAACTATCTTTTCTTTAAAGACCACTCTCTCTTTTACATCTTCATTCGGGCTTTTTTTTGCCTGAGCTTCTATAAGAGAGAGTCCGCTTTGGCTCATCTTGGAGTAGAGCTCTCTTAGCATCTCTATCTCTTTGGGAGCTACTCTATCGTTTTGCTCATGAAGTTTTGCAAATGTCTTTAGCGTCTCCTCTTGTAGTTGCTGAAGGCTCTTTGCCTTGCTCTCATCAAGAGATAGCGCTGTGGTTATCTTCTCATGCGTTGAGAGTACAAGGTAGTACAGAAGTAGCTTCTCTTCGGTAGTTAGGTTTACAGAGAGTCTGTCTATCTCACTGTTTAGTTGATTATAGCTGTTCTCGATATCCAGTATCTGGGATGCAAAAATAGACAGAGATAAAAGTATTGATAATAGTAGTAATTTCATCTCTTTTTCATAGCATTTTTTATGCCACAAGCATAATTAAAAAATTTGAACTTTAATGATAGAATAACGTCATGAAAAAAAGATACAGAATATTAGTAACAAATGATGACGGATATGAGGCAAAAGGACTTTTGAGCTTGGTAGAGGCTCTTAGAGAGATAGAGGATGTCGAGGTTACTGTAGTTGCACCTGCAAGCGAGAAGTCTGCATGCGGGCACTCTCTTACCATTATACGTCCTCTTCGTTTTGTAGGCGTTGAAGACAACTTCTTTAAGCTCGATGACGGAACTCCTAGTGACTGCGTATATCTTGCGCTCAGTACAATGTTCGTTGATGCCAAACCTGATCTGCTTATCAGCGGGATAAACCGCGGCTCGAACATGGGTGAGGATATTACCTACTCCGGAACGGCTGCAGGGGCTATGGAGGGTGTTTTACATGACATACCATCTATAGCCATATCTCAGGTGATGGACTTTACCGATCCGGGCGGCGATTTTACTCTGGCTCAAGAGACGATAAAAAAGCTTGTCATAAAGATAAAAGAGGGCTCTTTTCCGCTTCCAGAGAGAGAGTTTTTAAATGTTAACATCCCTCCAAACATTGATATTGAGAACCCGAAGATGCTTATCACCTACGCTGGCTACAGACTGTACGCGAACGACTCACATCTGCATAGAAACCCAAGGGGTGAGGAGTACTACTGGCTTGGGACACATCCGCTCAACTTCTCTGCGCGTAAAGGAAAAGATGGCGTAAGCGATTATGAGGCTATAAAATCGGGAAATATATCCATAACGCCGATTCAGCTTGATATGAGCGCTTATAAAAGCATAGATAGACTCAAAGAGTGGATAGAGCAGAAGTGAGACATGAGCGAATAAAGAGTCTTTTTGGCGATGACTTTTCAAAACTTCAAAATGCAAAAGTCCTGCTTCTTGGAGTCGGAGGGGTAGGCGGGCACTGCCTTGACTGCCTCAGCAGAAGCGGTGTGGAGCATATTACGATAGTAGATTTTGACACCTATGACAAAAGCAACCAAAACCGTCAAATGTGGTCGGAACTTCATGAGGGAGAGGTCAAGGTAGAGGCGCTCAAAAAACACTATCCGCACATAGAGACCATAAACGCAAAGATAGATGAGCAGTGGGTCTGGGATTTTGACTTTGAGCCTTATGACATAGTGCTCGATGCCATAGACGACACAAAAGCAAAGCTCGCTCTTGCGCAGAAGTGTTACAAAAAACTCATCTCATCATTCGGCTCTGCTAAAAGGGTCGATCCTACTAAAGTGCACGTAGACGATATCTGGAAGAGCCACGGTGACCGCTTTGGCTCAAAAATCCGCTATGAACTAAAAAAACGCGGTTTTAAGAAAAAATATAGAGTAATATTTAGCACAGAGCATGCTAAGGTTAAAGAGAAGGGGAGCTTTAGCGCCGTAACAGGAACTTTTGGGCTTGTCATGTGTGCCGAGGCCGTTAAGAAAATAGTATCAAAATAGAGGAGTATCTGAAATGATTGATGGATTTGATCTGAATGATCCGCTTGTATGCGAAGGTATAGTAGGCGACGGTTGCGGCGGAGGAAGAATCTTTTTCATAAAAAATGAAACGCTCTATGCTCATGACCCGCTCTCAAAAGAGGACACAGAGCTGCTCAAAAATATAAAAAAAGCCCAAAAAATCAGCAAAAGAGGCTGTATTATAACGATAGAGTGCCAAGAGCAAAAGATAGAATTTGACCTATCAAAAGTAAAGCCTCGCTAAAAAAGTCTGGTATAATAAGTAAAAAATTTATGGTTGCAGGGTGACGTATTTATGGAAAAAATTGAGCCGATGACACTGTTTGGGTATAACAAGCTCCAAGCAGAAGTGAAAGATATAAAAAACGTAAAAAGACCCTCCGTGGTCAAGGCGATAGAAGAGGCGCTTGAACATGGGGATCTTAAGGAAAATGCCGAGTATCACGCGGCAAAAGAGCAGCAAAAGCAGATAGACAATCGTTTACAAGAGCTCGCAGACTTGATCAGCAGTGCAAAGATCGTAGATCCAAAAGATCTTGAACACTCAAAAGTAAGTTTCGGCTCAACGGTCGTCGTGTGTGACGTAAATACGGATGAGGAGTTTACCTACACGATAGTTGGCGGATGCGAGAGCAACCCTGATATGGGGCTTCTCTCTTTCAACTCGCCGCTTGCAAAGCAGCTTCTTGGGCGCGAAGAGGGTGATGATGTAAAAGTTCAGCTTCCAAACGGAACAAAAGAGTTCGAGATAGTCGAAGTAAGATATCAGGAGATAGTCTTTGAGTGCAATTAATGTCGGAGTCATAGGTGCTAGCGGATATACGGGGCTTGAGCTTTTAAAGATCCTTATCCACCATCCAAAGTTCAATCTCTCTTACGTTGCAAATACGGAGGGCGGAACAACGCTTGCATCTCTTCATCCATCACTTGCAAAGGTTTGTGACCTTGAGGTTAAAAAAGCGGACGTTGAGGAGTGTGTGGCGGCTTGCTCACTTGTTTTTTTAGCACTCCCCCATCAGAGCGCAATGGCTTATGTGAAGCCGCTTATTGCAAAGGGCATAAAAGTAGTTGATCTCTCGGCTGACTATAGATTGCCGCAGGATATTTACGAGAAGTTTTACTGCCCGCATACCGATGTGCAAAATCTAGCACAAGCCGTCTACGGTCTTCCTGAACTCTTCCGAGAAGAGTTGAGATCTGCCTCTTTGGTCGCAAACCCTGGGTGTTTTCCGACATCTGCTATTCTTGGCGTTTTGCCGTTCATGAACAAAAGAGTAAAAAACACACCCATAATAGTAGACGCAAAAACAGGTGTCAGCGGAGCGGGAAAAAAACTTAGCGAATCAACTCACTTTGTCAATGTAAACGACAATCTTTTTGCATACAATCCTCTCATGCACAGACATGCACCAGAGATCGCCCAAAAACTTGGAGTTGACTTTGAAGAGGTGCACTTTGTTCCTCATTTATGCCCGATAACGCGCGGTATGCTAAGCTCTATCTATATTCAGGTAGAGGGAGATTTTGATGCGCACGGACTCCTTGAAGCGTACTATAAAGATGCTAAACACGTAAGAGTAAGTAAAAACCCGGTTGACATGAAAAACGTGGCGGGGACAAACTTTTGCGATATATATGTAAAGCAAAGCAAAGCTTCTTTAGAAAAAGGCAATATTCTATTTATATCAAGTGCAATAGACAACCTTATGAGAGGCGCCTCTTCAGCCGCGGTCGTCAATGCCAACCTGATGATGGGGCTTGATGAAGATCTAGGGATACCAAACATAGCCTATGTCCCGTAGTATGGAGATAAAAGAGGGTGCGATAATCGTAGCGGATGCCCACTACTCGCATAAACGCCCACACTTTTTGGAGTTTTTAAAAGATATAGACTCCAAAAAGATATCCTGCCCGCAGCTCATCTTGATGGGCGATATATTTGATGCGCTTTTTGGCGAGATACCCCAAACCCATAAAATAAACCAAGAAGCTCTTAATCTCATAAACAGGATATCCTCAGAAATAGAGGTGCTCTATCTGGAGGGAAACCATGATTTTAATCTTACGGCCGTTTTTCCAAAAGTCAAGGTGTTCCCGATCTCGGCGCAACCCGTAGAGTGCGGCATTAGAGGGAAAAAAGTTCTTCTCTCTCACGGTGACATCGAGAGTGATATGGGGTATAAAATATATACCGCTCTCATTAGAAGCTCCTGTGTGTTGTATCTGCTACGAGCAATTGACTCCATAAGCAATCACTACATACTAAAGAGGCTTGATGAGTATCTTGGTAAAAAAAATGATTGCAAAGAGTTTGTAGGTCTGGAGGAGTTTATGGCTAAAAGACTTGATGGCAAATATAGCTGTGATTACTTTATAGAGGGTCATTTTCATCAAAACAGAAGCGTGAGGTTAAAAGATTTTCTATATATAAATCTTGGGGCTTTTGCGTGCAATCAAAGATATTTTATTGTAGAATTTAAAGACGGCATACAATTTTTGCAGGAAAAAATTTTCTCAAAAGGAAATTAAAATATGAATATAGAACATTCACTCAAAGTAGGCTCGAATGAGATGGAACTTGTGGATTTTCGTATCTTCAAACAAGAAGATGACAGAGTCTACGAGGGCATTTACGGGGTAAATGTCTCAAAAGTTCGAGAGATAATAAAGTTACCGAAATTAACAGAATTACCGGGTACTCCTGAGTTTATTGAGGGTATATTCGATCTAAGAAACGTTGTTATTCCCGTAGTCAATCTAGCAAAGTGGATGAAGATAAAAGAGCCTGAGAACGCTCAAAAAAATGCAAGAGTAATAATCACTGAATTTAATAATGTTCTTATAGGTTTTATAGTCCATGAAGCAAAAAGAATCAGAAGAATAAGCTGGGCGGACATAGAGCCGGCGTCTTTCATGAGCGACGGTGCTACCGTTGACGGCAGCAAGATCACGGGCGTTACAAAAATAGAGGGCGACAATGTTCTTCTTATACTCGACCTTGAGAGCGTTATTCAAGATTTGGGACTATATGAACCAGACACTCAGTTCACTGCGACAGAGAACGAGACTTTCAGCGGAGTTGCTCTTGTTCTAGATGACAGCTCTACTGCCAGAAAGATAGTAAAAGAGGCGCTTGTCAGGATGGGGTTTGATGTTCTTGAAGCGATGGATGGCAAAGAGGGGCTGCAGAAGCTTGATGAGCTTTACGAACTCTACGGCAAAGAGCTTCCGGATACTTTAAAAATTATCATCTCGGATGTAGAGATGCCTAGAATGGACGGCTTTCATTTTGCGGCAAACGTAAAAGAGGATGGCAGATTTGACAATATACCTATCGTCTTTAACTCTTCAATAAGCGATCATTTTAGTGAAGACAGGGGCGTTGAAGCAGGCGGCGAGGCTTATTTGGTCAAGTTCAAAGCAAGCGCATTTTATAATGAAGTGGCACGTATCGTTCGTGCTCATATGAAGTAGGAGTGAAAATATGGATGAATTTCAAGAGATACTGCAAGATTTTTTAGTAGAGTCTTTCGAGCTTATTGAGCAGTTGGACCAGGATTTGGTGGAGCTGGAGAGCAACCCTCAAGACTTAGAACTTTTAAACAGAATATTCCGCGTTGCGCACACGATCAAGGGAGCATCGTCATTTTTGAACTTTGACGTTCTGACTCACTTGACCCACCATATGGAAGATGTTTTAAACAAGGCAAGACACGGTGAGTTGGTTATAGATGCCGACATAATGGATGTTATTTTGGAGTCTATCGATCTAATGAAGGCTCTTTTAAATATGATCCGTGACACAAGTGCTGACGGGGGGATCGACGTATCTGCTTGTGTATCCAGACTTGACAAGTGTACAGGCGGAACCGGAGAGGTCGAGTCTCCTGTCGTAGAAGAGGCATCGGCAGCCGAAGATGAAGCTTCTCAAGACGAAGAAGCTGCTGATGAGAATGAGCCTGACTATGACAATATGGACCCTGACGAACTTGAAGCGGAGATCGAGAGACTTCTTCAGCAGAGACAGGCTGAAGACAAGGCAAAAAGAGAGGCAAAATCTGCATCTGCAGATGAGCAAGATAGCGAAAAAGAGGAGAAGGCGGAGTCTGTAGAACCTGCTTCCAAGACTCCTGTACCTGTTTCGCCTGCACCAAAACCTGCTTCATTAAACGATGACGACAATTCGTCTGACGATGCAAGAGCGGCAGCACCTACGAAAAAGGCTTCTACGGTCGAGCAAACGATACGTGTGGATGTTAAGAGACTTGACCACCTAATGAACCTGATCGGAGAGCTTGTTCTTGCAAAGAATAGACTTATCAAGATCAACGACGACGTTGAAGAGCGTTATGAGGGAGAGGGCTTCTTAGAGGAGCTCAACCAGGTCGTATCTATCGTATCGCTTGTTACTACCGACCTTCAAATAGCGGTTATGAAGACAAGAATGCTTCCAATTGGAAAAGTGTTTAACAAGTTCCCTAGAATGATCCGAGACTTAAGCCGCGAGCTCAACAAAAAAATAGAGCTTGAGATATTCGGTGAAGATACAGAGCTTGACAAATCTATCGTTGAAGAGGTCGGAGATCCGTTAGTCCACATTATCAGAAACTCATGCGACCACGGCATTGAGATACCTGAGATACGTGCAGAGCAGGGCAAGAGCGAGACGGGAACCATTAAACTAAAGGCATACAACGAGGGCAACCAGATCGTTATTCAGATAGATGATGACGGTAAAGGTCTTGATGTAGAGCAATTGAAGAAAAAATCGCTTGAGAAGGGCATTATCACCCAAAAAGAGGCTGAAAATATGAGCGATAAAGAGGCGTTTGCCCTTATCTTCAAGCCAGGTTTCTCAATGGCGGCAAAGGTTACTAACGTATCTGGCCGCGGCGTCGGTATGGATGTTGTAAAGACAAATATTGAAAAACTAAACGGTATCATAGATATAGACAGCGAACTTGGTGTCGGAACATCAATGAAGCTAAAGATTCCGTTGACACTTGCGATCATTCAAGCGCTGCTTGTCGGTGTTCAAGAGGAGCACTACGCTATTCCGCTTGCATCTGTTCTAGAGACAGTGAGAATATCCACCGATGAGGTCTATACGGTTGAGGGTCGCTCTGTTATGAGACTTCGCGAAGATGTCCTTCCTCTTGTACATATCGGAGATATATTTGAAGTAGAGCGCATACTCGACTCAAGCGAATACGCTTATGTCGTAGTTTTAGGTCTTGGAACAAGCAAGCTCGGACTTATTGTAGATACGCTTGTAGGTCAAGAGGAGATCGTTATAAAATCTTTGGGAGAGTTCCTAAAAGGCATCGAAGGAATCGCGGGAGCAACTATTCGCGGTGACGGAGGCGTAACGCTTATCGTTGACGTTGTGGCGATCATGGATATGGCAAAACATGTCAAAGCATCAGCAATAGCCGACTCTACATCAGATGCTGCAATGTTGACGCGCGAGAAGACAAAGGCGAGTGACTATACAGTCATGATAGTTGATGATTCCAAGACGGATAGAACTATTATGAGAAAAGCGCTCGAGCCACTAGGAGTTACTCTGGTTGAAGCAGGTGACGGTCAGGAAGCTCTGAGCATACTAAAGCAGGGTGATTACAATTTTGATGCGATGCTAATCGATATAGAGATGCCTAGAATGGACGGATATACATTGGCGACGGAGATCAAAAAGTATAACCGTTACAAAAACCTGCCTCTAATCGCCGTAACGTCACGTACAGGCAAGTCGGACCGTATGCGCGGCGTAGAGTCCGGAATGGTAGAGTATATAACCAAGCCTTATTCGTCAGACTATCTCTCAAGCGTAGTTCAGAGAAATATTAATTTTAGATCGGAGTTTTTATAAT
>NZ_JAVEUF010000005.1:127792-149032 GCF_034005705.1 Sulfurimonas sp.
CGCTCTTCCGATCTTTATAATGAGCGAAAAATTAAAACAGATAATCAGCAAACAGAGCAAGGCGGAGCAGGAGAGCATCAACCACTCTGAAGACATAGTCCAGCTTGTGGGATTTATAATCGGAGATGAGGAGTACGCGGTTCCTATTCTGGCTATTCAAGAGATCATAAAGCCGTTTCCTTGGACTAGAGTTCCTCAGGTTCCAAAGTATGTTGTAGGCGTGTTTAATATGCGCGGAGCCGTTATACCTTTGATCGACCTGCGTCTAAAATTCGGACTAAGCCCTAAAAAACACAACGAAGATACAAGATTTATAGTTATGAGACACGGAGATGATATAGCAGGGTTTGTGATTGACAGGCTTACAATGGCTATAAGAATCAAGAAGTCAAGAATAGGGCCTGCGCCTGAGACTGCAAACGGTGATGACACTCTCATTGACGGAGTCGGAAAACAAGAGGATAGAATCATTACGATACTAAAAGTAAACAAACTTTTAGAGAGGGATTTTTAATATTTTGTTATGCATAATTCATCTTTAGATATTGCCTATTCAGACAATAGACTCTCACTCCTCTTTGGGGGAGAGCTTACCCTTCATAACATCTCAAAGATTCAAAAAAAGATCAAAACCCTTCAAATAAGCAACAAAAAAACAATAATTCTAGACCTCACAAAAGTTGCTCTGCTAGATAGTGCCGCTGCCATATTTTTTTACAATTTTCAAAAGCGGCTTGAATCAGAAGGTATAAACTTAGAAGTTGCATGCAACGATGAAGATATTTTAAGTATGCTGGCATTGGTAAAGAGACAAAAGAGCAGATATGAGAAAAAAGCAGAGCCTAGAAAAATAGGGTCATTGGAGAGGCTCGGAAGATTGGTGCATTATAAATATACTCTGCTTGTAGATTTTATAGCATTTTTGGGAGAGCTTTTTGCAAACACTTTTCATTACCTCTCATCTATAAAGAACATCAGATATAAAGAGATGCTTTTTGAGATCAACGAGAGCGGTGTCAAGGCTCTTAGCATAGTCTCGATAACAACGTTTTTGATAGGGGTCGTAGTAGCATATCAGTCGGCATATCAGCTCAAAATTTATGGCGCAAATATATTTATAGTCGATATGCTTGGAATATCAATACTTAGAGAACTGGCTCCTTTGATAACGGCTATAGTCATAGCGGGAAGAAGCGCTTCTGCATATACGGCTCAAATTGGAACTATGAAGATAACGCAGGAGCTTGACGCTATGAAGACCATGGGGTTTAACCCATATAAATTTTTGGTTCTTCCCAGAATCTTTGCGCTTATGATAGTTGTGCCAATACTTATTTTTATAGCCGATATAATGGGAATTATCGGCGGTATGATCATAGCAAGCGTAGATCTGGGCATCAGTTCAACTCTTTTTTTGGATAGGTTCGGAGATGTCATTGCGGCAAAACACTTTTTTGTGGGCATCGCAAAAGGGCCGTTTTTTGGGTTTTTAATAGCCTCTATAGCGATTCACAGAGGGCTTAGTGTTGAAGACAGTACGCAAAGTCTTGGAAGCAACACTACAAAAAGCGTTGTAGAAGCAATCTTTGCGGTAATAATATGTGACGCTATTTTCTCTATTATATTGACAAAGCTGGGAATATGATGGGCAACATAATAGAAGTTAGAGATCTGGTGACTATGTTTGACGAGAGGGTTGTCCATGACGGATTGAACTTAAGCATAAAAAAAGGCGAGATATACGCCATAATGGGACCAAGCGGTGCCGGAAAGACAACGCTTCTTAGGGAGATGGTGATGCTTCAAGAGCCGCAAAGCGGAACTCTTAAAGTGTTGGGGTATGATCTTAAAAACATACGATACAAAGATGCTCAAAAACTCAGACAAAAGTGGGGTGTTTTGTTTCAGTCCGGTGCACTCTTCTCCTCTCTTAGCTTAAAAGAGAACATCGCACTTCCCCTTGTAGAGTACACAGATCTCTCAGATGATATGATCGATGAGATAGTAGAGTTTAAGATAAGCATCGTAGGGCTTAAACAGAGCGACGGCAATCTTTATCCGTCACAGTTAAGCGGGGGAATGAAGAAAAAAGCGGCTCTTGCACGCGCTCTTGTAATGGACCCTGAGCTTCTTTTTTTGGATGAGCCCACAAGCGGACTGGACCCTGTCTCGGTAAAAGAGTTTGACGCTCTTATACTCAAACTTCGAGACAGTTTGAAGCTTAGCGTAGTTATGGTATCACACGACTTACAGTCCGTTTATGATACAATCGACACTCTTGCTATAATTGATGATAAAAAAATAGTCTATGAGGGAAGTTTGAAAAATCTATCCGCTTCAAATAGTGATTTTATAAGCAATTTTTTCAATATGGATATAAATAAGGTCGGATTTCATGAATAACAGAGTAAATTATGTTGTTATAGGAATTTTGGTGCTTATCGGGATTGCAGGAATGACTCTTTTTGGTTTTTGGCTCTTAAAGCCGACAAAAGAGGCTCAGATGCAGAGATATGCGATATATTTCAACGAGTCCGTTTTGGGTCTGAATCTTGACGCTCCAGTCAAATATAAAGGGCTTAGCGTAGGAAAGGTCGTAGATTTGGGCATAAGCAGACACAATCAGGAACAAGTCGAGGTTTTGGTCGAGATACTAAAAGATACTCCCATAAATACATCAACTGAGGCACAGCTTACATCCCAGGGCATTACGGGGCTTAGCTATATAAACCTGACTATCAATAACGAGATAGATGCAAAACCGATTGCGGTTAAAGAGAGGGAAGATTACCCCGTAATAAAATCCGTTCCCTCCATACTTATCAAACTTGAGAACAGGTTTATAGATATATCTGAAGACCTGGCAGATACGCTGCAAAAAACAAGTAGATTGCTAAGCGATAAGAATCAGGAGGAGATGGGGGTGATCCTTAATAATACAGCTATTTTGATCTCCAAAATAAACAGCATACTTGATGAGAATACAACCCAAAACTTTAAGCTGACTATGGCAAATCTAAAAGAGTCATCCGAAAAATTCAACCTGCTTATACCCAGAGTTGATGAACTCGTAAGCAAAAGCGGCAAATTCGAAGATAACATCTCTGCGGCGTTTGACTCTATAAAAAATAGCTACTTGGGCATACAGGACTCTATGAACACATTTAACAAAGCGCTTGAGAGCGGAGAGTTCAACGTAAAAGAGATCACCAGTGATGTGGTTCCGACAATGAACAACACCCTGTTGGATATGCAAAATCTTATATTAAAGATAGAAGAGACTATAAACAGGTATGAGAGAAGTCCTGCGGATATAATGTTCATGCAAGAAGAGATCAAAAAAGGACCGGGGGAGAAGTAGATGAGAGTATTTTTAATAATTTTGGCACTGTTTTTTGGCGGCTGTACGACAATAAAGCCTTCGGTCGCGCAGTATAGTATTGCCTTGGATGATCTAAAGATAAACAGCAGCGCTCTTGGCTTTAAAGAGAAGTCGCTTAAAATCTCAAAAGCTTTTGCTTCAAGCTCACTATCTTCGCATAGAATGGAGTATATGGAGTCGGATCACAGAGTTTTTGCCTACTCGCAGTCGCAGTGGCAAGAAGCGCCGAGTGTTATGATAGAGTCAACTCTTTTAAAAAGCATAAGAGAGGCAGGACTCTTTGAGAGCGTACACCCATCAAAGTCGAGAATAAAAAGTGATTTTATACTGGAAACGAACATAGAGAGATTTATGCAGTTCTTTAGCGAAGATATGAAAGAGTCGCATGTAGAGGTTGTCTTGAACCTCTCGCTGATAGATGCCAAAACAAACACTCTCTTTAAAAGCAGGACGTTTATCTCAAAATCCACGACAAAGAGCCCTGATGCAGAGGGTGGAGCAGAGGCTTTTAAAAGCGCTCTCTCTGAGATAATGATGCAAAATATTGAGTGGTTGGACGGAGTGTGCAGATGATAAAAGAGCAGGAGTATAAAAAAAGAAGAGAGAGGCTGTTAAAAAAACTCTCAAATGATTCTCTGGGGGTAATATTTAGCGCAGAGCCAGCAACACGCTCTCATGATACGCACCATCCATACAGGCAAGACAGCAATTTTTACTACCTTTGCGGCTTTAAAGAGGATAGCGCGGCACTTCTGTTTTTAAAGAGCAAAGGCAAGACAAAAACACTCCTCTTCGTTCATAAAAAAGACAAAACGATCGAGCTATGGACGGGCGAGAGGCTAGGGGTCAAAGAGGCTAAAAAGATATTTTTGGTAGATGAGGTCTGCGCAATAGATGATCTTGAGAAGAAGCTCAAAGGGTATATAAAGGGGAAGAAAAATATCTACTTTGAGTCAAGTTCAAAAAAAAGCAGTGTTAAGAAAGTCTCAAAATTGACAAAAGATATCAAGATCAAGCATGACATAGTGCCGCTTGTGCAGAAGATGAGACTTATAAAATCAGCCGCAGAGATTGAGATGATAAAAGAGTCGATCAATATTACCGCAAAAGCGCATCACAGAGCCATAACAATGGATAAAAGAGGCAAGTATGAGTATCAGCTTCAAGCCGAGATAGAGCATGAGTTTAAAGTAAATGCGGCTTATAGTGATGCATATACCTCAATAGTGGCATGCGGAAACAACGCAAACACGCTTCACTACATAAAAAACGACAAGCCGCTTGCAGATGGTGAGCTCATACTTATAGATGCGGGGTGTGAGCACAATTACTACGCAAGCGATATAACAAGGACTATACCCGTCAATGGAAGCTACTCAAAGGCTCAAAAAGAGCTTTATGATCTTGTTTTAAATACACAGCTTAGAATTATCTCTATGATAAAACCGCTCGTTAAAAGAAGCCATCTTCAAGAGACGGCTGAAAAGCTTCTTACAAAAGGGATGGTGGAGCTTGGAATTTTAAAGGGAGATTACAAAAAGCTCATAAAAGAGAATAAGCACAAAAAGTACTATCCGCACGGCATAGGTCACTGGATGGGGATAGATGTTCACGATCCTGCGCCATACAAAGATGCAAAAGAGAGAGAGATAGCGCTTCAAAAAGGGATGGTGCTTACAATTGAACCGGGTCTATATATTGACAAAAACGACAAAAGCGTTCCGAAAAAATATCGCGGGATAGGGATCAGGATCGAGGATGATATCTTGGTTACAAAAGATGGGTGTGAAAATCTATCGCATCATATTGTAAAAACGGTAGATGAGATAGAGTCCCTCTCTTTTAAATTTTAGTCGCTGTAGCTGTAGCTCCAGCCTGTAAGGCTCTTCTCTTTTGCCTCATAGAAGTTGTCCGAGTCTGCAAGAAAATCAAAAACGAACATCGGCACACTCGGGATACTTAGCATATCCTCTTTTTTTATAAGAAGTAGAGGCATAAGTGTCTCATGAGAGCCTTCAGAAAAGCCTACCGGCATGATCTGACTCATCACCTCTATGGGATTTCGTATGCCGTTTTCATCTAGAAACTTATCTAAAACGGCATCTTGAATATCTTTTGGCAAGTTATCAGAGGTATTTAAAAATATAGTAAAGTGAATCGGTGTCTCTTGAAACTTTTCGGGTGAGGGAGATGCCATAATGATAAACTCTACGTTTTTTAGATGCTTCTTTATCTCATCTTTATCCAAATATCTCGTTGTTCTTATAGCTTTTGCTTCCATCTACCTTGCATCCTCGCCAATCAAAGGTTTGCCCATCTCATCTTCGAGCTCTCTTTGCAGCTTAGACATCTCGAACCTTACCACGTCCATTACGTGAAGCGGGACGCTCTCATCTTTTATCCATCTTACTTCATCCACATGTCCGCCATAGTCTGCTCCAAGCTCTTCGACCTTTTTTGAATACTCCTGAAGATCTTTGCAGACCTCAGTTTTTCCGCTTATGGTGTCTTTTAACTCTATATACCAATCTTCACGGCTATCCGGGGCCATCTTTATAGTCGACTCAAATATTACGGACAAAATTCACCTCTTCGTTTCATCAAATTTTTTAGTAAAAGTAGCCAGATCATCTTTTTTCTTAAGATCGCCGTTATAGACTATTCTGGAAGCATCGACAGAGTCGTCGTTTAATATCTTTGGAACGGCATCGCCGCCGTTTATTACTTCCATATGCGCGTCAAGCTCATCCTCGCTGTAAGACATCTGCATATCAGCAGCAATGACGTGGGGAATTGATTCTATGACTCTGAGCTTTTCAAGTTCCTGCGCAACTCCTTCGCCCTCTATCGTGACGATTATTCTCCCTTTTTCATCATGCATATGATAGTCACATGCTTCACAGTTTTTAAGGTTCTCAACAACCTCGTTTAGGTATTTTGGCATTGTTTGAACTACTATACTTGAGATATTCATTATATTTCCTTTTCTCTTTTTTATTTTACACTATATAGATTAATGACCCTGTCATCGCTTGCGGCTAAAAACTCATTTTCGTCTACAAAAACTATTTTTGTAAGAGTCATTTTGTTTTGGCCGAATTTGCCAAGAGGTGTTTTTGAAGAGATATCGACAAGCGATATATTGTTCTCCTCATCACTTGCATATCCCACTATTCTACCACTTGGCGACAAGCCGACACTATAGATCAGAAAACCCGACTCTATAAAGAATGACGAGTCCGATTTTAGATCGTAGATCACAGCTCTTCTATCCTGACCTGCCGTTGCAACGATACTATTTTTATAATCGACCTGAAAAACGTTATCTAGATTTTGCCCAGAGAGCAGTTTTAGCCGTTTGCCGTCTTTTGTGCTGTGTATCTTCAGGTCCCCGCTCTCATCGGCGACCACTACCATCTCTTTCGTCTCATTTAGAACAAAGTCGGAAAACTTTGCGCCAGAGACCTGGATCATCCAGTTTATGGAGCCTTTGTTGATGTCGTACGAGACCAGTTCATTGCTGAGCAGTCCAAGCAAAATAGTGTTCTCATCCAAAAATCTCGCTTTTGCTACCGTAAGAGACTTGGAGTAGTCAAACAGAAGCTTCATCTTTTCATTTTGATATATATGAACTCTTCTAAATCCCTGCCTGTCTTGAGAAAGAATTAGCATTTTGGAGTTAAAGAGATCGACCGAGTAGACTTTTGAGTCTACCTTATCGCCCATAAAGTCCTCTATTTTTTCAACTTTTATCTTCTTGATAAGCTCGCCGCTTTTGTAGTCGAAAACATCTACGCAGCTCGCATTGGTAGCGCTGTAGAGTCTGCCCTCTTTATAGAGCAGATCAACGACACCGCCGCTTGATGTGAAACTTCTAGTAGGCTCTTTTATCTCTGAAGAAAAAAGCAGCGAAAACAGAAGAGTCAAAAACAGTAACGCTCTCATTAAACAACCTTTACTCTTATTGCATCTGTCGGACATCTGCTTATGCAAAGTCCGCAGGCGGTGCAGTTCTCGTTTATGCTCGGCATAAACATAGCTTTAAACTCTATTGCATTGTCCATACATGGATCTTTGCATGAAAAGCACATGGTGTGCCCCCAGCTTATGCAACTGCTTTTGTCAATTGATATTATAGCTGTAAGTCTGTTTTTACTTTCAATGTTCAATACTCCGTACTCACAGGCATCGGCACACTTGTCGCAGTATGTACAGCCGCTACCGGAAAAAACCAGATGCGGAGTCTTGTCATCTGCAATTTTAATTATATCTTCTTCACAAACAGAGGCGCACTTGGCATCGCATTTGTTACACTCTTTATGAAAAAGAGATTCATCGCTGAAGTAGGGTGGTCTTAAGAGTTTCTCTTGCTTCTTTGTATTTAGTGATGAAGCAAGAGAGCTAAAGAGCTCTCTTCTTTGCATTAGTGCTTCGCACCCTCTAAGCTGCCTGCAGGAGAGTTTTTGTTTGCAATATCATCTTGTGTTACAAAACTTTCATCTCCGAGAGTATTTAGAGCTTCTGTAAGTTTTTTACCAGCCCAGCTTGATTTTTCCGCACCGTCTTTTGTTGTAAATACAGGCTCGAAAGTATTTTCAACCACAAGCTCACCCTCTGATTGCGGAGCATGACACTGAGAACAGTTGAATCTAGCACCCTGAAGCTTCTTCTCTTCTTTGATCGCCACTTCATTTTTATAGTTATCTATAACTTTTTTAAATTCTCCGCCTTCAACTTTGTGTTTAGGTCTGAAATCCGTAAAATGCGAAGCCGGAATAGGAGTCGCACCCATAGAACCTGCAACATCAGGCATATGGCAGCTTACGCATCTGTTGTCGTTGACTTTAATAGGCAGCATACCCACCGTATCATGAGGAATCATCGGCGGAGCATCCTGAAATGCCCTTTTTATCTTCGTACTTGTAGTTGCCTGTGCCGTTGAGTATTTTGTCTCATCTGCTACCGTGCCATCCTCGCTGTAAATATCTGTTTTTCTTAATCCCAGCGACTCCTCAGAAATTGTCGCATTCACACCTTTTTGTTGTGCAGCTTGAGCGCCATCACCGATGAAACCGACCATCAGTAAGGCAGTCAAACCAAACGTTATTTTATACATTGCCTTCATTTTAATCTCCCACTTTTTTATTTTTTACTAACTCTCTTATTGAAAAACCAAGAGCATCATCATCACAAACCTCTATGCATCTTGCACAGTTTGTACACTCGCCAGAGAGAACAGGAATGCTCTCTTTGCCTATCATATAAAGAACTTGTCCTTCCGGACAGACAACCTTACACTTCATACACTCGGTGCAGTTTTCCTGAGTATGTTTTACTCTAATCAAACTAAACTTGCCTACAAGCGAGTAAAACCCGCCAAGAGGGCAGATATGACCGCACCATCCGTTCTTTAGGACCAAAAGATCGAAAAGAAAAATAATAAGCACTGCCGCCCATCCGAATCCAAAGCCAAAAATAATACCTCTGTGAAGTATAGATATAGGCGATATAAATTCAAAAGCGGTTATACCCATCAAAAAAGAGATGATCAGACTAAGTCCCAAGACCCAGTATCGCATATTTCGCGAAGCGGGCTGTCTTTTGGCAAATTCGTCCACACCTATCTTTCTTCTTAAAAGTGCCGCCGCATCCGTAACCAGATTTACAGGACAAACCCAGCTGCAAAATGCACGACCGCCGATCACTAGGTAAAAGACGGTAATTATCAAAGCACCGACTATTATATCCGTCGCCAAAAGAGCACCCGCAGCCAACATCTGCAGTGCTGCATAAGGGTCGCTTAAAGGGATCATGCCAAAGAGGAGAGAAGAGCTTAGGTTGCCCATAAGTATCTCCCATCCCCACATATTTGCTCCAAAGTACAAAAAGAGCAGACCTATCTGCGTTGTTCTTCTAAATATGAGATAGCGGTATTTATTCCAAAGAGTTCTCATTAGTATAAATCCTCCATATTGCTATTTAGAGAGTCGATAGCCTTCTCTTTGCTTATCTCCGTAGTCGATTTGATGGAAGAAGCCTCTTCTAGACGCTTCTCATCGCTTTTGTCCCAGCCTTTGATGTAGTAACTTCCTGCTTTGCCCATTGCGACCTCTTTTGGAAGCACAAAGATAGAAGCTTTGTCGGTTACGCACGCCTTTTCGCAAAGCCCGCAGCCTGTACAAGCGTCTGCATGAACAAGAGGCGTGAGGTAGGCATGTTTTCCGGTTCTCTCATTTTTAGCGTACTCAACCGTTATAGCTTCGCCAAGAATAGGGCAGGCTCTATAACAGGCATCGCACTGAATTCCCCAAAAAGCTATACAGGTCTCTCTGTCAATGACAGCAAGCCCCATCTCGGCTATTTTTATGTCAAGTTTGCCATCTGTAGTCACGCTCTTTTCGTCTAGTGCTCCACTCGGGCATACCGGTACACAAGGAATATCAGGACACATATAACAAGGAATATCTCTGGGAATAAAATATGGAGTTCCCAAAGGTTTGTTGTCTCCCGGTTTTGCAAGCAGCAGAGTATCATAAGGACACGCTTCTACGCAAAGCCCGCACTTAATACAGGTACGAAGAAAATCATCCTCTTTTATGGCACCGGGCGGACGCAAAATAAGCTGTGAAGCCGTGACTTCATCAACATAAGCGCTCCATATAAAGCCGCCAAGTGCAGTTATGCCCGCACCTCTTGCCATTCTGAGGATAAATTTTCTTCTGTCGTTCTCTGTTTTGCTTCTCATATCTATAGGCAGTTTTTATAAATTGAACTGCCTCTCCTTTTCATTTACGCTTTATAGACTTTTACGGCACATTTTTTAAAGTCTGTCTGTTTTGACATAGGACAAGTCGCATCAAGACACACTTTATTTATAAACACCTTCTCGTCAAACCACGGCACGAATACCAATCCTCTTGGAGGTCTGTTTCTTCCTCTAGTTTCAACTCTAGCTTTGACCTTGCCGCGGCGAGATTCAACCCAGCATAAGCCACCCTGTTTAAGACCTTTGTTCTCAGCATCTTTAGGGTGCATATAACATAATGCTTCCGGTACTGCACGGTAAAGTTCAGGTACACGCATAGTCATAGTTCCTGAGTGCCAGTGTTCTAGCACACGTCCCGTACATAACCATGTATCGTACTTCTCATCCGGCATTTCCGGCGGATCCATATACGGGCGTGCAAATATTTTGGCTTTGTTCGCCAATGATTTTTGTTCCGTATTTTTATCCATACCTTTTAGATCACCAGATTTAAGCGCTTTTGCAAGCGTTCCGTAGAAGGCATGCGAGTTTCCGGTATCTTTTGTAGCTTTTGCAGCGTAAGGGTCGTACTTAGCGTTAAATCTCCACTGAGTCTCTTTACCGTCAACGACAGGCCATTTAAGACCACGCACCTTGTGGTACATATCAAACGGCGCAAGGTCATGCCCGTGACCGCGTGTAAATGCTGCATACTCTTCAAAAAGATATTTTTGAATAAAGAAGCCGTAACCTTTAAACACTTTGCCGTCACTTCCAACGACATTTCTGCTGTCTCCGTAACCCTCCGAGTTGTCATACCCTTTTTGGATAGGGTCTTTTTGGTCAAGTTTGTACGATTTTGCAATATCGTTTGCAAACAGTATCTCGAACATTGTAGTGTTTTCGTTGTAGCCCATAGCTTTCGCCTGCTCTATAACGCTTGGAAGCTTATCTTTTCTAGGACCGCTTGGAGCCCACTCGCCCCATACATCTTTGACCGTGAATCTTTTTGATAGCTCAGCCCACTGCCATGTATCACTCATCGCATCGCCTATAGGAAGAACCTGTTGTCTCCAGTGCTGTGTACGACGCTCAGCGTTTCCGTATGCTCCCCACTTCTCATATATCATAGCAGACGGCAGAATAAGATCTGAAACTTTTGCAGAGATACCAGGATAGCCGTCAGACGTAACTATAAAGTTGTCCATTTCGCGTGCCGCTTTTATCCAGTGAGTCGCACTCGCAGTATCTTGATAAGGATTACATACGTTCACCCATGCAAATTTGATGAGACCGTCTTCAATATCACGGTGGATCTTCATAATATGCTGAACACCTACAGGATTTATAGTTCCTTCAGGAACCATCCACTTGTGTTCTGCTATCTTTCTGTGCGCAGGGTTTGCAACCATCATATCCGCAGGAAGTCTGTGCGTAAATGTACCGACTTCACGAGCAGTTCCACATGCTGAGGGCTGACCTGTCAGAGAAAATGCTCCAGAACCAGGAACAGCTTGTTTGTTTAGCATAAAGTGTACATTGTAAGATAGTGTATTTACCCAAGTACCGCGAGTATGCTGATTCATACCCATAGTCCAGAAAGATACTACTTTTCTATTTTTTTCAATATAGAGGTTTGCCAAAGCTTGAAGTTTGTCTTTGAACTCTTCAAGATTTTCATCAGGATTACCTTTTGAGATGGTCGCAGTATAGTGAAGATCATAAGGCTCTAGAGATTTTTTGTACTCTTCAAAAGAGATCTCCCAGTGACCCAAAGTACCGGCAGTATGTTTCATAGTGTCACCAGCTTTATAGCCGTATGGCTCAAGAGCAGGACCCTCTTTTTTGGATACCACTTTGCTCATCTCTTTAGATACGGTCTCCATCTCTAATGCGCTGTACTTACCGTCTTTTAGTGATTTTTCACCCTCTCTTCTCATACCGTAACCTATATTTACAGGTCCGGCAGCAAAAATCATATGCTTCTTGACAAAATCCCAGTCAATAATGCCCTCTTTTTCGTCTCTCATAACGATCTCTCTGGCAATATAGTTCCAGATAGCTCCGTCTGTATTTGGAGAGAAGATTATCTCTATGTCAGCCAAGTCCGAAGTTCTGTGAGTATAGGTTTGAATAGAGACGACTTTTACGCGATCAGGGTCTGAGAGCTTTCTGTCAGTTACACGTGACCATAAAATAGGGTGCATCTCCGCCATATTTGAACCCCAAGATACGATCGTATCCGTTAGCTCAATATCATCGTAACAGCCTGAAGGCTCATCAACGCCGAATGTCTGGTAAAAACCTACAACGGCAGATGCCATACAGTGACGTGCATTTGGATCGATAGCATTTGATCTAAATCCTGCTTTCATCATCTTTTGGGCTGCATAGCCCTCCATGATGGTGTACTGCCCTGATGCAAATATACCGACCCCTTCAGGACCGCTTGCTTTTAGCGCTTTTTTGATATGAGTTTCCATCTCATCAAAAGCTCTTTTCCATGAGATCGGAGCAAACTTCCCTTTTTTGTCGAAGTTACCATTAGCATCGACTCTTAGAAGCGGTTGGGTAAGCCTGTCGGCACCATACATGATCTTTGCATTGAAGTAGCCTTTAATACAGTTAAGACCACGGTTTACCGGTGCTGCCGGATCCCCTTTTACAGCAACGATCTTACCGTCTTTCGTTGCCATCATAATACCACAGCCCGTACCGCAGAAACGACAAGCCGCCTTGTCCCATCTCCAGTCGCCTTCAGCTTGGGAAGCAGCTGCTTCAACCTCTGCCGGTACGCTCATACCGATAGCTGCTGCCGCAGATGCTGCCGCTGAACTTTTAAGAAATTCTCTTCTTGAAAGTGACATATTTTCTCCTGTTTTTAATTTGTAAGCGCAATTTAGTATAAATCACGTCTAAATTTTTTGTTAAGGTGTCCATTAACGAAGCTATGTTATCACTTTAGAGGAGTTTAAATCTTTGACTTAAGTCAAATAAGTAGTTTTTAGAATTAAGATAGGATTAATTTAATAAGAATTTATAATATAAGCTCTGCTTAGAATACCCATAACTATTTAAGATTTAAGTAGTTGGCAGCTTTTAAGCAGTTCATCAAGCTCTTTTTTTAGATTTGTAAGTTTTTTTGTAGAGTTCATCAGCTCTTCGGTCGAAGCTATAACCATGTCCTCACTATTGTCAAGATGCTTGCATGCCATTGATTTGTCTTTTAGCTCACCCAGTATGGAGTCGAACTCATCTGTGAGCTCTTCTAGTTTGGAAGAGGCTTTTTGAGACTGCAGAAGCGCTTCGTTCGAGTACTCAACCGCCGAGTTTATCTTGTTGATAAAGCAGTTTATGGTGTCGCTTACCTCCACTATCTCGCTCTCACTCTCAGCTTGGAGCTCTATTGGAGTGAGGTTTGATATATCTTCATTGTCCGCGAGCATCTTTGAGTACTGCATAAAAGCATCTGCGTGAGACTCTATAGCTTTAAGCTGAATTATCGAGTATATAAAGATCAGAAAAAGAAGTACCCCGGCAATGTATTGAAATGTTCTTATAAAGTGTATCTTGCCTTCGCTGTGATCTGTATAGAGTGTTACAAGTTTGTCTACGTTCTCTAAAAGTACGGTGTTGTTTATGTGTACGGACTCTATGATCTCTCTCATGCGCTGCTCTTTTTTAGTCCCTGATGCAGCAAGCTCTTTATACTCTTTTATGTCCGCATAAAAACTGTTCCATAGTTTTTCAACATATTCTAACTGAGCGGATATTTCACCTGTAGAGACTGCAGAGATGCCTTTTGCTTTATCTCCGTTTTTAAGGGTATTTAGCCCGTATATAAACTCTTGGGTTGCTTTGTCGGTCTCACTGAAATCATAAATACCGCTGTACTGTGCGTAAAAAATAGATTTCGATATCTCCTGACTCAGCATTCTCTGCTTTCCTGCAATGTTTATCACCAGGGCATCTTTGATGTTTTGCTGGGTTAGATATATGGTCGTTCCTATGACGCCGACAACCAATAGGATAAGCAGGGCGCCTATTACTTTTATCTTTGTGCTGATCTTATTAAATTTTAGCATTGTAGTAGCTACCCCTTAATTATTTTGCTGAGTTTTTCACTGTCTAAAACTACAACATCGGTATTTTCAATATCTATTATATTGTTTCTTTTTAGTTTTTTCAAAACTCTTGAGAGAGTCTCAGGCTGAATGTGCAGCATAAAAGAGATCTCATGTCTTTTTAGGGAGTTGAACATCTCCAGATCATTTTGCAGAGTAAATGCCACTTTTGCCGTTGCATCAAAAACAAGCTCTCTGTTTACCACGCAGTGAAGCTGCTGGGTTTTTAGAAGTATCTCGTTTATAAACTCGCTATTTAGAATGTTTTTAGAGAGAAACTCGTTTTTAAACTCCGTAAAATCAATCTCCAAAACGATACTGTCATCCAAAAACTCCGCATTTGAGAAACAGTGAATAGAGTTGTTGTCAAGTGTCGTAAGCTCGGAAATAAGAGAGTTTTTATGTATGTGGTAGAGAAATATCTCATTTTCAAACTTGTCTATCTTGTAAACTTTTAAAAGCCCCGAGATCAAGAAAAAGATTCTGTCGTTAATGTCATTTTCGTAGTAGAGGATAGAGTTTTTTGGATATGTCATTATTTTAGAGATGCTGTTTATCGTGCTTAATTGTTCTTCGCTTAGTGAGCTGAAAAATGACAGTTTTTTTATAAGTTCTAGCTTCTCATCCATAAACAGTTTGTTGCTTCTTAGTAGTGATTTTGATAGATTTTTGTTTAAACTTAAAAATATATAGCGGATATTCTAGCATAAAAAAACTTCTTTTTAATGAAAAGGGGATTCAGCGGACATATTTGGCACAATAAGTAAATTGAGTTTTTGGAAGTTCGTATTTTATGAATTTTAAATGTGGTGGCTCCGAATACTAGAGCTAACTTTACAGACTAATCAATACCACTAATTACCGTGTTCATGAAGTTTTCAAAATATAAATTTACTATGTAAAGTTGATTTGACATTAATGTCTGGCACCCAGATGGCACCGAAAAATTATGCTAGTTTTTTAGAAATCTCAATGTCTTGTTTTAATAATGAGTTGATAATAGTGTTTAACGAAAAATCTTTTGTACTTTTTATTTTGTCCATAAAAAATTTTTTTACATCATCATCCAAATATATTGGAATATCTAATTCATTTAATGGTCTATAGAATTTACCTTGTTGGGCATTTGTAAAATCATACTCTTTTTTCATAATGGACACCTTTCATTGTATATTTGTTGCTCATTCTTTGTCGCTTTTCTAGCAGATATTATTCTGACAATTTCAACATCGTCTTTATCTCTAAATGTATGAACCACAACGAGCACCATAGCATTTAAAGATTTCCCTAATAATATCCATCTTTCTTCATCTTCTGAATGTTCATTATCAAAAAGAGTTAGTGAATATTTATCGCTAAAAACATAAGCAGCTTCTTCAAACGTCACTTTATGTTTTTTGATATTAGATTTTTCTTTTTTTAAGTCCCATTCAAATTTCATAATCTTATTGTATCGTAAAATAGTATTAATTTACGTCTATAATAAGTTTGGCTATTTTAAAAAGAAAGGGTATTGTTGAGCATACTTTGGGCACAAAATGGCTACCATATAGATACCAAAGATTTTTAAAACTCTGAAAGTTTGTATTTTAGGGATTTTAAATGTGGTGGCTCCGGATACTGGATTCGAACCAGTGGCCAAGTGATTAACAGTCACCTACTCTACCGCTGAGCTAATCCGGAATGTTTGATTGGTCGGAATTATACTCAATGGGTTTTAAAAAGTCAAGAATTTCAGGCGCTACTTGGAGCGTTTTCTCTTCTCGTTTTCGTGCAGTATTAAAAACTCCAGGTTCCCGACCTTTTTTGTAACTATTTTTGCATCAGATATAAGGTTTTTTAGCCTTTTTTTACTCTCTTCATCAAAGAGCAGGTTGATGTCATCCATGGTCAGCGGTCTTTTGTCCAGCGTGTTTAAAATCTCTTCATCGTCATAGTGGCTGTTGTTGGGTTCCGCATGAACTCTTGAAGCTATATGTATGGGCAAAGAGGCATCAAAGAGAAGAGATGCGTCATGAAGCTCTTTGTAGCTAAGACCGCTTACCGGATATGCAGGCGGGCGGTCTATCGTGCCAAGATCAACTCTTGCGACCTTTAGTTTTAGCAGAACGTCATTTAGTTTTTTTATCTCATCCGGAGTGTCGTTTAGTCCGTGAACAAAGAGAATCTCAATAAATAGCTTTCCTTTGAAGGTGTTGCTGAACTCTATGACCTTTTGGACAATGTCGTTTATCTCTATGCCCGCGTGCGGTCTGTCTATTCTTTTAAAAACACTCTCGCTTACACCGTCAAGAGAGAGTTTGACCTGGTCAAGCTTCAAAAGAGAGTTAAAGATCTTCTCGTCGACAAGCGTTGCGCTGTTTGTGAGTATAAGCGTCTGAGTACCGTTTTTTATCTTGTTTATCTCATCTATGAGTTCATCTAGGTGAGGGTAGAGTGTAGGCTCGCCGTTTGCGGTTATGGTTATGACATCTATCTTGTCGTGCAGATGCTCTTTTAATTCGGCAATAATAGTAGATACCTCTACAATGTTTGTCTGTTTATCTGTGGTCGCACTTGGAGCAAGTTCGCAGTAAAGGCAGTCAAAATTGCACTGTTTAAGTGCAGGGGAGAGGTCTATGCCCAAAGAAGAACCGAATCTTCTTGAGTTTACAGGGCCGAAAATAGTCTTCACTTACTTTTTACTGACCCTGTGACACTCGGCTATAAAGTGTTTCGCATTTGCAACCGGAACATCCGGGAGGATGCCGTGACCGAGGTTAAATATGTGTCTTTTGCCGCCCATGATATTTTGCAGAGCTTCAACACACTCCGTAGTAGCCTCTTGTGAGTAGAGTCTGCACGGCTCCATATTTCCTTGAAGGACATATCTGTCACCCAACTTTTCTTTGGCAAGACCCATAGGTGTTGACCAGTCAACGCCGAACACTTCAAAGTTTCCGTAAACTTTGTCTAAAAATGCAGGAATACCTTTTGGGAACATAATTATAGGGATATGAGGATACTTAGCTTTTAGGTAGTCCGCTATCTCGACCATATATTTCCAAGAGAACTCATCATATTTTGAAGGCTCGATCGCTGCAGCCCATGAGTCAAATATCTGAACGACGTCAATACCAGCTTCTATCTGTTTTTCCATATAGAGCTTTACGACCTCTGTCACTTTTGCAAGTATCTTATGTAGAAGTTCAGGATTTGAGTACATCATCTTTTTGCAGATGTTGTAAGTCTTTGTACCTTCACCCTCTATCATGTATGTCGCAAGAGTCCAAGGAGCTCCCGTAAAGCCGATAAGCGCTTTATCGTCAGAGAGTTTCTCTTTTATAAGCTTGATCGTGTCGTAAACATAAGTGAGTCTTGATGCCGCCTCTTCGCCTCCGAGGAGTCTGTTCAGGTCTGCTTCTGTTTTGATCGGGTCATTAAATTTAGGACCTTCACCCTTTATAAACTCCAGATCCATCCCCATCTCATCGGGAACAACCAATATATCGCTAAATAGTATAGCTGCATCTACTCCAACTATATCAACAGGTTGGAGTGTGACTTCGCAAGCCTTTTTCGGGTCATGACAAAGACTCAAAAAGTCTCCTGCTTGTGCGCGGACTTCCATATATTCAGGAAGGTAACGACCCGCCTGTCTCATCATCCAAACCGGAGTGTATGGAGTCTCTTTGCCAAAACATGCATCTACAAATATTTTACTCATTGATTGCCTTTATATAAGTGAATTTTTTAGTGAGGGCGGCAGCCCCATAAAGAGAGAAGTTCCCCATCCTCTCTTTATGTAATTAATGGCTCTTTCCTACTTTCCCCAAAAAGTAGAGCCCAACTGCCACGGCAGTAATTGATAGCGCTAAGTATAGCATATCTAATGCGCCGTTATATTGTGTATGACCAACTTTTTGAAAAAATCCCACAACCAGTACCATAACTATTACTTTTGATATCTTATCTTTTAGCTGATCAAGAGAGTGGATAGCCAAAAGCTGTGCCTCGTCATGATCGGACTCTTTTGCAGGGTCGATCTCCGATATGAAAAGCTCATATAGACCAAAAGAGAACAGAAGCATAACAACGCCGATAAGGTACAGGTCAACCGCTCCAATGATACCGCTTACTATATTTTCGTGAAAATGGTCAGGATGCTCGTGATTTATATAAGTCATAATGACATATTTAGCAGTGTCGTATATGTCAAAGCTTGCTACAATAAAGAGCGAAACGGCACCGATAAGACCGAAGATAACTGCAAGGATCACAATAAATCTTGAACTCCACAGAGTTTTTTCAAACATTCTCTCTAGCATTTTTATTTTTCCTCTTCCATCTCGACCCATTTTTGGGCGATTCTAACCGCATTTGTAGCAGCACCGACTCTTAAGTTGTCTGCTACTATGAACATATGCAGCATATTTTTTGAGAAGTTGTCCCCTCTGATACGCCCTACAAAGGTCTCATTCTTCTCCAAAGATATTGCAGGCATAGGGTATACGGACTCGCTCGGGTTGTCCAGAACAATGATGTTTGGAGCTTTTTTAAGGATCTCTCTTGCCTCATTAGCATCAACATCTTGAGAAAATGTAAGCGTAAGAGCCTCTGCGTGACCGCGAAGAGTAGGTACACGTACACAAGTCGCACTTAGAGGGATCTTTTTGTGCATGATCTTGGTAGTTTCGTTTACCATCTTCATCTCCTCTTTTGTGTAGCCGTTTTCTAAAAATGTGTCTATCTGAGGGATTACGTTTAGAGCGATCTGGTGTTTAAATGCTTTGCGCTCGCTCTGGTCAAGTTTAAAGCTGAAAAAATCTTTCATCTGGTTAACAAGTTCTTCCATAGCGCTTTTTCCTGCACCTGATGTCGCCTGATATGTACTGACATCGACTCTGCTTAGTCCATATGCTTCATCGAGAGGTTTTAGAGCTTGGACCATTTGGATTGTTGAGCAGTTTGGATTTGCAATGATCCCCGATTTTTTCCACTTTGCAATATCTTCAGGATTTACTTCAGGTACAACAAGAGGGATGTTCTCATCCATTCTAAAGTGAGAAGTGTTGTCTATTACTACCGCGCCGGCTTTTACTGCGGCCGCTGCAAACTGAGCGCTCACGCTTCCGCCAGCAGAGAAGAGAGCGATCTCGATATCCTCTTCTTCAAATACGGTCTCAGTCAGCTCTTTGATAGCTATCTCTTTGTTGCCAAACTCGACACTTTTTCCCAAGCTTCTTGAACTTGCCAGCGGGACAAGCTTGTTGATAGGAAAAGAGACCTCGTGCAAAATCGCCAATATCTCTTCACCAACAGCACCGTTTGCTCCGACTACTGCTACATTATATTTTTTTGACATTGTTTGTTCCTTCATAATTTTAATTAAAAACGCGTGACTCTAAAAAAAGCTCTTGAGGTGTTATCTCATCACCCTCGCTTAGTATAACCGCTCTCTCAACCACCGATATAAGCTCTCTTATGTTTCCGGGCCAGTGATAATCAAGTAGCTGTTTTACGGCTTCATCAGAAAATCTCTTTAAATCAAAACCGTATTTTATACAATTTTGCTCTAAAACCTTTTGTGCTATCTGCAATATTTCATCTTTTCTCTCTCTAAGCGGCGGAATATTCACAGGAATAGTGTTTAGACGAAAGTAGAGATCACTTCTAAATTCGCCGTTTTTTATCTTCTCGTTCAGATTTGCATTTGTAGCGGATACTACTCTGATGTCTATTTTGATCCCTTTTGAGGAGCCTAGTCTTCTTATCTCTTTCTCTTGAAGCGCACGTAGAAGTTTGGCTTGAACACCGTATGGCATCTCCGCTATCTCATCCAAAAAGAGCGTTCCGCCGTTTGCCTGTTCAAACTGTCCAGCTTTTGCTTCGCTTGCATCGGTAAAAGCACCTTTTTCAAAACCAAACAGTTCGCTCTCAATAAGGTTGTCGGGAATTGCCGCCATATTGATAGCTACAAAAGGCTTTTTCGCTCTGGGAGAGTTGTTGTGGATGTAAGATGCAAAGACCTCTTTTCCGACACCGCTCTCACCCAAAAGCAGGATGCTGGCATCCGTCTTTGATGCTTTGTCGGCAATTTTAAGAGCTGACTCGAGAGCTTTTGAGGTTCCGAAAAAACTGCTCGAAGCGTTGTCGTTGCTTGTTTTTGGGAGGGTTCTTTTGACCTTTTGTATCTTGTCTTCTCTTTTGATCGCCTCGATCAGAGTGTCTACGTCAAAGGGTTTGAGTAAAAAATCTTTTACCCCGAGGTGGATTGATTCTATGGCTCTTTGAAGGGTGGCGTTGCCTGTCATGATGATGACTTCAAACTTTCCGCCGAGTGTTTTTACAAACTCTATACCGTCCATACCTGGCATATTTATATCGGTAATAACGAGGTTGAAACTATCGTCAATACCTTTTAGTGCATCTTTTGCATTTTTAAATGTCTGAATTTCAAACTCTTTATAGTCGCTCATAGCGATCTCAAGAGATTTTCTCATATTGATATCATCTTCAACTATTGCAATTTTCACTAAAAAGCCTTGGGATTTGTGTGTTTTAACACCCTTATTTTAAAGGTGCGATTGTAGCAAAATTATCATTAAAGTCGACTTTGAAGCAAGTCGTTCTAAGTGTAAGTACCGTTGTGTAGCTGTTTCTCAGGTTTGTTGTTTTCTCGTCGTGATCGACGTGCAGACCGAGTTTGTGAATATACTCTATAAACTCCTGCGAGTTTTGAGATATAAGTTTTTTTAAACTTTTGTCGTCTCTGTTTTGTAAAATGAACTCATCCTGCGGAGTGCCTTCGCATTTTGTCATGGCTTTGGAGATAAGCAGTGTTTCGTTGTATAGAGTCGCGTCTTTTACTACGTATTTGTAAGAGATAAGGTACTCGCTCGCACTAAGTGCAAGCGAGCTAAAGAGGATGACTACTCGGCAAAGTCTGAGTGAGAAATTAAGATTTCCATCTCTACTTCGCATAAGCCCTCTTTGAAAGTGGTCTCGAC
>NZ_JAVEUF010000039.1:0-3836 GCF_034005705.1 Sulfurimonas sp.
CCAGCATCAAGCGCTTCCCCACCTGAGGAGGTGCGCCATGTATGCGCTGGTGGACGGCAACAACTTCTATGTGAGTTGCGAACGAGTGTTTCGGCCCAGCCTGAATGACAGGCCGGTGGTCGTGCTGTCGAACAACGATCTTACGGATCAGGTTTGTTAGTAGGATGCATCATGTCTTCCGGACCCCTGGTATTTGGATTCATCGTCTCTTTGAGACGAGTAGCAGGTGGGGGTTTGGGGGAGGAAATGGAGCGCAATGAGATCTGTGGATAACTCGGAGCTGGGACGATGGCGGGAGCTGGATTCAATCCATGTGCTTCGCCTGCTGGCGGAACACGTCAAAGAAGATCTCTCGTTCCACCCAAGATCAAGTCATCTGACCACTCGATGGCACGTCCATGTTGCCGGACATGATTGGGAGTTCTTGTGCACTGGGCCAAAATTTTGGGATGTGCGTATGGACTGTGGCGGCGGCGGTGCCGTTGATTTGGTCATGCACATCTATGGCCTCAACTTCAAGGCGGCCGCAAAGCTTCTGAAAGACATGGGTCTATGAGGCTTGTCTTGGCCACGGCTGATCTCATGGTTGAAGGCCGATCGTTTGAGGGCTTCCCATTGCTGCTGGCCGATGACGGCTGGCCTTTGGAACCAGCACAATCGTTCCTGTGGCACGCCTTGGTCACCCAAGGAAGCATTGAAAGCAAGCTCACATGGGAAGCATATGGCCGCAGGCTTTATGACTACTTTGCGTTCTTGTCTGCCAACGGCCTGGCCTGGGATGAAGACCCAAAGCCGCACGGACTCAGCGTTGTGGCAAGGTATCGCGACTGGTCGCTCGGAGAGCTGGGCTTGAATCCCAACACTGTGAACAAGCGGTTGAATCTGGTGGTCCGGTTTTACGATTGGTGCAAACGCCAGGGGCACATCACTTACCTACCGTTTGGCGTGCGCGATGTTCGCACGCCATCGCATCAGGGCTTTCTTGCCCATGTGGATCGCGCGGGCGGCGTCGTTTCAAAACCGACGGTGATGGCGCGCGAGCGCAAGGCAACGATCAAATTCCTGACCAAAGAGCAGGTTAGGCAATGCCTTGGCGCGAGGCTTGACCCAAGCCATGCGCTGTTGTTCAACCTGATGGTTCGCACCGGGATGCGATCCTGCGAAGCGCGCACGTTTCCTCTAGCCTACGTCTTCAATCCGAGAGCCCGAAAAGGGCTGACACCTGGGCAGATGATCCGCGTCACTCTGGAGCCCGCTGACATGCACATCAAGTATGGCAAGCCCAGAAGCGTGGACGTGCCTTGGTCTCTCATGGAAGACATGTGGGCCTATTCGCTGCACCAGCGAGAAGTCCGGCAGCAAAGAGCCGGGAACGCCCCTGCAGCACTTGTTCTGACAGAGCTTGGAACAGAGTTCTCGAAAGGGGCCATTGTGGATGCGATGAAAGCCATCGAAAAGGAAGTTGGCTTTCCGGTGCGGGCGCACATGCTGCGGCACACCTATGGAACCTACACGCTGTCGGCACTGCGCAAGAGCGCTGACTTCCAGGGTGAGCCGCTGCTGTATGTTCGCGACCGCATGGGACACTCTGACGTGCAAACCACAGCGATCTACCTGCATCTAATCAATCAGTTGGACGCACAGATCGTTTTGGCCCATGAAGACGAAATGGACATGCTGTTCGCCAACGGTGGCGAGGATTCCATAGCGATGGGGAGTCATTGATGGCCCGCGCCAAGGACTACAAGGCCAAGACACCTGCAATCACAATCGACCTTGCGGCGGATTCTGATGCATCCGGCGCGATCGTCGCGCTGCCTCCCAATCCGCGAAACCACAACATCATTGACTTGCGTCCATGGTTGGGACATGGCTTTGACGACTGGGTTTGGGCGGCAGCGACTGTCTTGAAGGCGCGACTCCACAGCGGCAACTATTCGGTGGCCAGCATTGTGAGCTTCGCGGCCAACGGGATGAAAGTCTTTCTGCCCTACCTCACAGGCAATCAAGGGGGCATCGTGCCGTCGCGTCCATCAGATATGACAGCGACAGATGTCGTTCGCTATATCGCTTGGCTCAGGCTCAAATACCCGAACGGCTCCACTGCCAAGAACTATTACTCTGCCTTCAAGTCGGTGTTGGTTGGACTCATGGACTACGGCTTCATTGACCAATCCCATGATGTTTTGCTACCTGCCAATCCGTTCCCAATGAATGGGGCGACGACGCGAGGTGAAACTCCACTAAGTCAATCTGAAATGGAGCGTTTGGCCGCGGCGCTCAAGCTAGATCTTATTGCCATTCACCACGGGGGGTTCAGCGGTTTGGACTCAGAGGCGCTTGTGGTTCTGATGCTCATTGTTGGCATGCGTTCGGGCATCAACACCACTCCGCTCCTTGAAATGAAGCGGGATTGCTTGGGTCCACACCCCTTTATGCCCAACTTGATGCTGGTCAGAACTTTCAAGCGCAGAGGAAAAGGTGCGCAATTAACGTCACTGCGGCAAACTCATATCCACGACCTTGCAGCGTCGATCCCCATGGATGGCGTCGCGGTGCTAAAAAAGGTGCTGGGAATGACGCAGAACCTCGTCGCCGAGGCACCAGACGGCATCAAAGATCGTGTTTGGCTCTACCGCTCATCACAACGCGGTGACCTCAAGGGGCAAACACTTTGTCTGAATATGGGCCGCGTTCACGAAAATACCAAAGCAATAGTTCACCGCCACGGGTTGTTCGCCGATGACGGCTCAGTGTTGCGAGTCACACTTGGACGCCTACGAAAGACCATGGAAAACCGTCTATGGAAGCTCAGCGATGGCGACCTGCTTGCCGTGTCCGCAGTGATGGGCCATTCCCCCCAGGTCGCAGACAACCACTACTTGCACCTTGATGAGCGCACCAAGGCCGAGGGTGCCAAATTCATTGGCGAGGCGTTGCCAGGCAAACTCAGGGGGCACGACCTCGTGCCCACCCCCACGGGTAGTTGCAAGGACAGCTTGCAAGGCGCGCTCGCTCCGAAGGACGGCTCAACACATTGCGCGGAGTTCACGCATTGCCTAGGGTGTCCGAGCTATGCCATTGTGGGGACGGTCAAGGATCTGCACCGGCTCTTCAGTTTTCAGCGCTTCCTGATGTCGGAGGTAGGCTACTACGCCACGGACGAGTGGAGTGAGTGGCGCCTTCACCATCAGGACCTCATTGCAAGAATCGACCAAATTGCATACGACAACTTCATCCCGGAAATGGTGGCGCAAGCCAAGGCGCTTGCCGAGAAAAATCCCCATCCCTTCTGGGCGATACGCATGCGCCAGTCGCAACTGAGTCGAGAGGCACGCTATGGCCGGTAACGCGATTGCATCGCAGCCGCCAAAGGCCTACGACCTCTTGGCTGCCCAGCCCGCTTCATCCAAAGGGCTGTCGGAATCCGAGAAATCCAATATCGTGGTCAGTGCGGTGGCTGACATGGACGGCAGCAACCACGTTCTGTCCCGATTTGGTGATCCGGTGTGGGACTTCAGGCCCTACTTTGAGCAATCCAATGTGGCCGATGGTCAGAAATACATTCCCTGGCCTGAGGACTGCTCGCAAGAGTTGGTCGACGACTGCAAGGTTGTTCTGTATGTATGGTTCAAGCGAGGCCTGCCAGGCTCCAAGCCTCCGGTGGCAATGGGCATCTGCCAGACTGCCATCGCATCCGCGATTCCGATGATGCGTTGGCTGACTGCGTTGAACATTAAGAGATTCGACCAGGTCAGACCCATACACGTCGCGAACTACGTCCATCACACCAAAGCACGCCTGACCCGCAATGCGCATAGCGTCTACGACAGCTT
>NZ_JAVEUF010000026.1:0-15938 GCF_034005705.1 Sulfurimonas sp.
TCATGGATGCTTTTTGGCGGCGGAATGGAGCTCTGGAGAGAGCAGTATGCAAGATACAATCTTCATCCGTTTATGGGCGGAAATACCAACATCCAGATGGGCGGATGGTTTAGAAAAGAGATAAACTCGCTCGCTGATATGCAGGGTTTAAAGATGAGAATTCCGGGTCTTGGCGGAGAGGTTTTCTCTAAGATGGGAGTAAACTCGGTTCTGCTTCCCGCAGGAGAGATATACACCTCACTGGAGCGCGGAGTTATAGATGCGACCGAATGGGTCGGGCCAGCACTCGACATCAAAATGGGATTTTACAAAGTAGCGCCCCACTACTACTCAGGATGGCATGAACCGGGCTCCATCTTAGAGCTTACGTTTAACAAACAGTTTTATGCTAAACTATCTTATGAGCAGCAGTCTATGATAGAGGTCGCTGCAAGCGAGATGAACTCAAATATGGCTTATGAGTTTCACAGCCAGAACATCAAGGCGCTTAAAAGACTAAAAGAGCTTGATATCTCCATTCATCAATTTCCAAAGGATGTTGTAGATGAGGGTAAGAGAGCTCTAAAAGAGGTTATAGCGGAGCTTGGTGAGAAAAACAGTGATTTTAAAAGAGTCTACGACTCTATAGAGAGTTATTTAAAGCTCTCAAAAGAGTGGAGTGATGCAAGTTTGAGGTATTTTTTAAATGAGAGATAAGAATAAAAAGACAATTTTTGGAAAGTTAATACTCTCTTTTTTTATGTTCGAGGCTCTTTTGTGGGGCTCGTTTGGCGGAGTGGTCATTGATAGGACGACATCCAAACCTGTAGCGAATGCGACAATAAACGACTCACAAATCAGCGTAAAAAGTGACGATAATGGAACCTTTGCGATCCAGAGCAGTGAGGATAAGGTATTTGTAAAAGCATACGGATACAGACCTTACACTCTCTCAAAAGATACAAACAGTACTTCGGTGGCACTTGAACCTATCACGGTAAAGGCACTCTACCTAAGCTTCTGGCGTGCAAGCAACAACTCTCCCAGACTTAAAGAGATATTGGAAATTATAGACTCAACGGAGATAAACGCTATTGTTGTAGATGTCAAGAGCGAGTACGGTTCAACCTCATATAAGACCTCTTTTAAAAAAGCAAACGGTTACGGCGCTCATAAGGATAGAACGAACAGGGATATAGAGCAGTTTATGAAGCTCATGAAGTCCAAAAACATATATACAATTGCAAGGATCGTAACATTTAAAGATGAGCTTCAAGCTTCAAACAATCCTGAGTATGCGATCAAAAAAGCTGACGGAACTCTATGGAGAAATCACGACGAGATGGCATGGGTAGATCCGTTTGACAAGAGAGCTCACGAGTATACGGTCGCTATTGCAGAAGATGCGGCTAGAGTAGGTTTTGATGAGATAAACTTTGACTATATCCGATTTCCTGCAAAGGATGGATTAAGCTTTTCAAAAGAGAGTACGCTGGAGAATCGTGTTGAAGCAATTAGCCAATTTTTAAAACTTGCACAAAACAGACTCAGAAAATATGGCGTTTTCATCTCTGTGGACACTTACGGAAATATCTGCTGGGAAGATCATGATATGGGTATAGGACAGATGATAAAGCCGCTCTCTAAATATGCGGACTATATAGCTCCTATGCTCTACCCTTCAGGGTTTGCAAAAGGCTCGTTCGGACTTGAAAATCCGTCAGAACATCCGCATGCTGTCATCTATAGAAGCCTAAAAAATATAGAGGATCAAATAGAGCCAAAAAGATTAAGACCGTGGCTGCAATCTTTTAAGGATTATGCGCACAGAAAAATAGAGTATAACTACTTTGAAATTAACGAGCAGATAAGAGCTGCTGCAGATATAAATACAAGCGGCTGGATGTTATGGTCGCCTTCAAGCAAATATGAGCTTAGCTATTTTAGAGCTAAAGAGAGAGACGTTTTAACTCTTGATTCAATGCGCGAGCATTCGGAGTATATCGACTGACTAGGTCATGAAATTTTTTGGAGTGGTTCATATGCTCTAGGTGAGCCAACTCATGGACAACTACAAAATCAATAAGTCTTTTATCTATCTTTATAAGCTCAGTATTGAAAGTTATTACTCTCTTTGAGCTGCAGCTTCCCCATCTGCTCCTCATCTTTCTGAATTTAAGAGTGCTGTACTCAAGACTCATTTCCTTGGAGTAGTGCTCTGCTCTTTGCGTGATATAGCTCTTTGCGTATGAGCTGTAGTATCTATCATAACACTTAAGAACACTCTTTGTATTTGATATATCTACTTTGCACAGACTCTCCCTTAGTTCAAGTGCCTCATCGGAGTCAATGCTGAGAATTTCGCCAAATAGCAGTATCTCATCTTGAATATTAAAGGTTTTTGGCGGGTTCTCTTCTGCCGCCTTTAACTGCTTTCTTATCCAGCTCTCTTTTTTTAAAAGAAGGTTCTCTATGTACGTGCCAGATACTTTTGGGGTTTTAAGCGTGATAGCACCATCTTTTTTCACGCTTATATAGCTGTTTTTTAGATTTGGTTTGCACAGATGCAGTATCTCCAGATCGTTAAATCGTATTTTACAGGTACTCAATCGGGTCTTTTGTTCCGGCTTCCTCAAAGCCTCTCAGTCGAAGGCGGCAGCTGTCACATACTCCGCATGCCCTCTCTTCGCTCTTGTAGCAGCTCCACGTAAGGTGGAGCGGAACTTCAAGCTCCAGCGCCTCTGTGACTATCTGAGATTTTTTCAGATGCACAAGTGGCATCTCGATGACAATATTGGTATCATCTTTTGTGCCAAGATTGATGCTGCGCTGCATACTCTCTATAAAAGACTCTCTGCAGTCAGGATAACCGCTGCTATCCTCCTCTACAACGCCTATTGCTATTGCCTCAGCACCCTCTTTTTCAGCTATTGCCGCAGCCATGCTTAAAAATATGCCGTTTCTAAAAGGCACATATGTGACAGGTACGCCCTCTTCCAGTCCGCCTATAGGAACTTCTATAGTTCTGTCTGTAAGAGCCGAAGCGCCTATCTGGGCAAAAAAATCCAGATCCAAAACATACCTATTTGAGACTTTTAACTCGCCGCATATCGCGTTGAAACACTCCAGCTCTTTTTTTTGAGTTCTTTGCGAATAATTAAAATGAAGAGCTACTATCTCGGAACCCCTCTGCTTCATAATATAAGCACTAAGTGTCGAATCCATGCCGCCGCTCATAATACAGAGCGCTATTTTCTTTTTTGTTATCATAAAAATATTTTAACATAATATTTTAATCTCCATTGAAAGAAATAACCAATATAATAAGAAAATACACGAAATAAAAAGGGGACGCTATGGATGTTTCATCTTCAGGAGCAACGGCTCCATCTTCGACACATATCGAAGTTATGAAAAAAGCTATGGACACGCAGGAGCAGCAGGTTTTAAAACTTCTGGAGAGCTCTAATGAGCAATCTCAAAAGGCAGCTGCTCAAAAAAACGGTTTAGGGATTAATTTAAATATTACCGCTTAACTACTCTTGTGCAAAAGATGGGCAGATTTACCGCCCTCTTTGCAAAATCTTCCGCCTTATTTGATATAATCACGCCTATGATTGAACTAGATAACAGAACCACACTAAATATTGATACAAAAACAATAGAGACAATAGCAGACTCTTTGACAGACAAAGAGATAGAGCTTATTATTACCGACTCAAAAGAGATGAGAGAGATAAACAAAGAGCATCGAAATATAGACAAAGACACGGACGTACTTAGTTTTCCGTATCAAGAGATGCCCCTAAGCCCGCTTGGAAGCATTGTCGTCTCATCTTCTTATCTTGAAGAGAACTCAAAAGAGTTCGGACATAGCATAAACGATGAACTGGCACTTCTTTTTATTCACGGAGTTCTGCATCTTTTAGGGTATGACCATGAGATAGATAACGGTGAGATGAGGGCAAAAGAGGCGGAGCTTATTGAGAAGTTTGACCTGCCAAAAAGTTTAATAGTTAGAACGCAAGGATAAAACAGATGGATTTTATGATCTTTATAGCCGCTATGACGGCTCTAATATACGGGGCAGATTTTGTAATAAAAGAGTCTGAGCGTATAGCTCTGCACTTCAAAATTTCACACTATGTTATCGGTGCTACGCTTATAGCATTTGGTACTTCAATGCCTGAAATGGCAGCGTCTATGGTGGCTTCTTATGCCGGCAAAAGCGATATGGCTGTTGCAAACGTCGTCGGCAGTAATATTTTCAACATTGCATTAATATTAGGTTTTGTATTTTTGCTTGCAAAAAATATGAACCCAAAAAGAAATCTCTTTGAGAGAGACGGCGCATGGGTTATTGTTCCGGTTATTATTTTTATGATAATGATTCAAGACGGTATTATAAGCAGAAGTGACGGATTTTTATTTCTTTTAATGATGGTCTCATATATTATATTTCTTTTTACAGGCTCAAAAGATGAATTAGAGGGCGAGATTGACGAGGATTTGATAAAAGAGAAGTTTAACTGGCCAAAAACAATTATGCTTTTAGCTATTGGATTTATCCTAACAATAGGCGGTGCAAATTTTGTTGTTGAGAGCGGAACGAACATAGCTAGAGCGTTTGGCGTGAGTGAGTGGATCATAGGTATATTTCTTATTGCCGTTGGAACATCTCTTCCTGAACTTGTGGTCTCTTTGGTTGCCGTAAAAAAAGGTAATGTTGAGATGAGTATCGGCAACATAATTGGCTCAAACGTCGCAAACTTCTCTATGGTTTTAGGAGCCGCATCACTAGTAAACCCATTAACAATAGATTTAATCGCTACAAAATTTGATGTATATATAATGGTGGCGACAGCGGCTACACTTCTCTTTATATTGGCAAACAAGCTTTATAACAAAGCAGGCGCAATATTTTTACTAACAATACTCTCTCTTTTTATTCTAAATACTTTTTGATTTTTTTACAATCTTAGAGAATCGCTCTAAGATGGGATATATATTTACTTCTCTATATATCCCATCTCTAAAAGTTTGTTGTAAATATCTGATACGATCTTACCTGTCGCCGCACCGCCGTGGCCTCCATGTTCGACCATAACCAAAACCACGTATTTAGGGTCTTCATAAGGTCCGTAAGTTGCGAACCATGCATGTGAACGTGTATAGTACTCCATCTCATGCTCCAGCTCTCTCTCTTCGATGTCCTGCAGAATTCCGACTACCTGTGCCGTTCCTGTCTTACCTGCGATCTTAACTTTGGAGCTGAGATAGTTTGTAGCGGTTCCGCTTGGATAGTTACATACCTCATACATCGCTTTTTGGATAATAGGGAGTTTTCTCAACTCATCCTCATCAAGAACTTCCTCATACTCAGGCTGAACCTCTTCATCTCCGATCATCTTGGCAAAATGTGGTTTTGGAAGTTTTGAGGTAGCCATAAGTGCAGTAAATTGCGCCATCTGCATAGGCGTTGTCAAAAAATCGCCCTGCCCGATCGATGTGTTTACAGTTTCTCCTATATACCACGCTTTATTGTATTTTTTTCTCTTCCACTCCCTTGATGGAACGGTGCCTATAAACTCATTTGGCAGATCAACACCTGTTTTTCTTCCAAGACCGTACCTTATAAGCCCGTCACTCATCTTTTTTATGCCAAGCTGAATACTGCCCTTGTAAAAGTAGTCGTCGCAACTCTCTCGTATGGCTTTTGTTATGCCTGTATTGCCGTGCCCATCCTTTTTCCAGCATCTAAACACCCTTTTGCCAAGCGGCATCGATGCCGTACAGTAGACTCCCCAGTTGGGACCGATCTCAGGGGCAGTTATGTAGATAAGGCCAAGCCCTGTCTTTATGACAGAGCCTGGGGGATATAGCCCGTGGACAAGTTTGTTGGTAAAAGGTTTCTCAAGGCTGTTTGAGAGCCTGTCCCACTCTTCATGACTAATGCCTGCTACGAATGTATTTAGATCATACTCCGGAAAACTGCTCGCCGATAAGATGGCGCCGTCCACACCCATGACAATGACGGCACCAGACTTTTTGACAAAAAGCGAAGATATATATTTTTGAAGCTCAATATCTATGTTTAGGGTCAGCTTTCTATTCTCTACAGCCGGTTCACTTGAGAGCTCTTCTATCTCTTGGTTGTTTGCGTTTACCTTTATCTCTCTTTTTCCTGCCTCTCCCTGCAGGTATGTGTTGTAATACTTCTCTATGCCTGACTTACCGGTGTAGCCTATGAGCTCTTGGAGCTTATCATCTTTGATGTCGCTTTTGTTTGCACGCGCCACATATCCGATAGAGTGTGCCGCCACTTCATTGTATGGATAAAATCTCTTTGGAGAGGAGACAATATTTATATTTTCTCTAAGATTTAGGATCGAATATACAGGCATGATCTCTTCGTATGAGACAAAGTCAACGATATCTATAAAGTCGTGATTGTAGTAGGAGTCCGCTTTCTTGTAGTTTTTTATAATTTTTTCTCTATCTAGATTCGGCAGCAGTCCAAGAAGAGTGTTTATCTCCTCATCAAAAACATGCTGGTTCTTTTTAAGGGTAAGATGCGGTGCCAGCTGTACTTTAAAACCGAGTTCGTTTATTGCTATGGGTTTGTTGTTGATATCTAGTATCTCTCCCCTTACAGGCGGTATCTGCTCAGTTTTTATAGTATTGTCGTAAGAGAGCTTTTCATAGTATGTGTTTGATTCGACCGAGAGCATAAAAACTCTTACTAAGAGTGCCAGCCAAGTTGCAATAAATACAAAAAGAATAAACCTTATTTTCATATCAAGCTCAAAATAAAAAATTCTATGGCCATATAATAAAGTACGTAGTAATTAATGCTTGGCATAGGAAGCATAAATATATTGGACAAAAGCGAGCAAAAAAGAAAAAAGCCGACGTATACCAGAATGACTATGGAGAGATTTATACATACATCACAGTTGAAATTCTGTTTGATCTTGGGAATTACATATTTATGAATAAGCGCAAAATATATAATAGTGCTAAAGAGCATGTAGCTGTTTTGCGCTTCAAAAAAAAGCAGACATGCTGAGACCAAAAAGAGCAGAACCACATCCTCTTGTTTGAGCGCTTTTGAAAAAAGAAGATAAAGAAGAGCAAAAAGAGGCGGCAAAAACAGATATATGCCGCTTAGTGCGGTATATATGACAAACAGCGCAGCATAAAGAAGCGGTGTTAAAGAGTTTTGATGAGAGATACTTCGTTGCATACCGGAAAGTGTTTACATTTAATGCAGTCAGCCCAGATCTTATGTTCAGGGAGTGACTCTTTTGGAATTTCGACAAACCCAAGGTTCTCAAAAAACTTCTGTCTGTAGGTCAAGCTTAATACTTTTTGCAAACCGAGAGTTCTAGCCTCTTCTATCGCTCTTAGTACTAGACCCTCTCCAATACGGCGACCTCTTTTGCTCTCTTTGACCACAAGCGATCTGATCTCGGCGAGTGCGGGCGTATGAATATGTAAGGCACAGAAACCGACGATCTCTCCATCCTCTTTTGCAAGGATATACGACCTAATATTGGTTGCTATCTCATCTGAACTTCTAGCTAAAATAAGACCAGATTCAACTTCTGGAATGACCAGTTGCTGCATATTTTGGATATCCGATAACTTTGCTTTGCTAAACTCTACGTTATTCATCTGCCGCACCTTTTAAAATATCGTAAATTATAGAGACGATCTTCTGCAGTCCTCTTTTTTTGGAACTTGAGACCATTAAAGCCTGAGGAAACTCTTTTTTTAAGGCATTTTGCTCTTTCTGGTTTAACTTGTCTATCTTGGTGAATATCTGCATTATCTGTTGTGTTTCATCAGCATGTTCAAGCAGGAAATCGCTTACCGACCTGTCTATCTCCAGATGAGGATGCCTGCAGTCTATAAGGTGGATAAAGAGTTTTATCTGCTTTCTTTGAGAGATATAATCGGTGAGATTTTTCTCCCAATCGTACTTTATCGACTTTGATACTTTCGCATATCCAAATCCTGGCAGGTCCACAAACTTTGCTATTGTTTTTGAGGAGTCGTCTCTGTCCATGAAAGTGACGTCAAAATAGTTTATAAGTCTTGTTTTTCCGGGTGTCGAAGAGACTTTAGCCAAACCTTTGTGATTGCTAAGTGCATTAAGCAGTGAGCTTTTTCCGACATTTGAGCGCGCCATAAAAACAACTTCATTTTGCTCTTCGCCTATCGGCGCACCGCTTATATCCGCCGCCGAAGTTACAAATTTTGCATCAACGATATTAATCATTTTTGCTCTTATTGCTATCTTGCGCCATATTGAATATCATAATAACAGGCTCTTTTTCGGCACCTTTTGCGTAAGCTTTGCCCTCTATGGTTTTAAGTATGACCTCTTCTCCTATGATCTCTTTTTTTTCATTGATCTGCTTTAGATGTACCTCTTTAAAAAAGTGGTACTCTTTTTCTATCGGAAGATATACGACTTTTTGGGCTTTTCCTTCATAGCGCGCACCCTCTTCTGTCTTTATCTTGAAAGAGGCATCTCCCTCGGCAATAAACTTTGTAGGCTCTTGCTTCTCGTTAGTGTATATAGTGACCATTGATGCGTTTAGTTCATCACTGCCTCTCATTATATTAACATCACCCTCAAAAACGGATACACCTGTTTTTTGATCCGCGTTAAAAAGCTTGGCTTTTACCTTAAGCTCTTGTGAAAACAGCGATGACGCTAAAAAAATTGTTAAAAAAATTGTTTTTTTCATCTTTTTCTCTCTTCTAATTTATATATCGCATATACATTTTTTGCTTCTACTCTCTCTAAAGCATCGTTGTACTTCAGCTTCACTCCAGTCACCCTGTTGGCATCTCTATAGAGCACAAATTTACCGGCTGCGGTAGCTATGGCTGTTTTTTTGTTATAGACCGCTTTTTGTGTCTCAAAGGTCAAACCGTCCTCTCTAACATAAACGATGTCTCCTGATAAGTTAACTACCTCATTTTTATATACTCCGCTGTTTGCTTTCATATTTGCCATATACTCTTTTGAGTTGTCGGTATAGTCCATATCTTTGACAGTATATCTGTTCGTATATCTTGCGGCTTCGCTTCCGTTCATCAACGTTACAAGCCCGTTTTTGTCCAGCTCATGCATCGTAAAAGTAGAGATCGTAAAGAGCGGCACCTCTTTGTATGCGTGCTGTTTTATCTCCATCGGCTTGAACAGAAACAGGATCATTAACAGACAGAGTGAAAAAAATATAAAAAAGTAGTTTATATTCATAACCTAAATCCATACGGATAAGAACTCATCTTTTATGTCGTTCTCATCTACCAAAATATCTATCATCTCTCTGACCGCAGCGTCTCCGCCTTTGCATGACAACACGGTATCAACAAGCTCTTGTATCTCTTTTACGCCGTCTTTTGGAGTAAAGCTTCTGCCTACTGACTTAAGCATCTTATAGTCGTTTAGATCATCGCCTATTGCCGCTACCTCGTAGCTTTTGAGCCCGAGACTTTCTATCAGCTCTTTTAGCTTCTGCTCTTTATCTTTTATGTGTTGAAAAAGGTGCTTTATCCCGAGCTCATTTGCTCTTTTTTCAACTATTTTAGACTCTCTTCCGGTTATTATCGCAGCGTGGTAGCCCATTTTTATCCATGAGCTTATTGCCAAGCCGTCTTTTACGTTAAAGTGCTTTATCTCATCGCCGCTTGCGGTATATATGATATCTCCGTTCGTCAGGCAGCCGTCAACATCTAAAACGATAAGCTTTATCACAGCATATCTTTCGTGCTTGGAATACCGACTCTCTCGTTGGGTTGCATCGCGCGGCGAATGGCAACGGCGAGAGATTTAAAAGCAGCTTCGATGATGTGATGTTTGTTTTTGCCTCTTAGAGCCACTATGTGCGTGCTAATTCTTGCATTTAGAACAAAAGCTCTGAAAAACTCCTCGACAAGCTCCGTATCGAACTGCCCCACTTTACCGGTTACATTCACTTCATAGACCAGATACGGACGGTTGCTTAGATCAAGATCACAGCTCACACATGCCTCGTCCATGACAATATTCGCACTTCCGAAACGCTCCATGTTTTTAACAGGATATATAGCTTCTGCCAAAAGAGAACCAAGAACTATCCCAACATCCTCTACGCTGTGGTGGTCATCTATGTGCGTATCGCCTTTGCACGAGATCTCTAGGTCAATTAGCGAGTGCTTGGAGAAGCTCTCGAGCATATGGTCCAAGAAACCTACGCCAGTCTCTATCTTGCTTTTCCCCTCTCCAATAAGGTTAAGGGAGATGGTAATATCCGTCTCTTTTGTTTTTCTGCTTTTGGTAATCATCTTTTAGTCCTCTCTAACAATAAATGAATCTTTAAAATGGCCGAGTGATTTATAGTCTCTTGCTTCCTGCTCGCTTCTAAAGCCTTTTAACCACACTTTGAACATCCTGCCGTTTTGTGTCTGCATATCTTTTATGATGGTCTTGTAGCCGTCCGTATCGTCATATTTTTTCTGTGTTAAAAGCGCACCCTCGAATCTTGAAAAAGATGCTATCTGAATAGCAAATCCGTCTGATTGCTGATCTTGAGGAGCATCTTTTAACTGCTCTTGCAACGGAACTTTTCTCTGCCCTTTTGAGTGAAAACCCAGCACTTCAATGCTAACAGGCGCAGTTCCGTCATTGATCATATCTATCTTTTTTGCCGCAGTGTTTGAGAGGTCTATTATCCTTGTTGCGATAAATGGACCCCTGTCGTTGATCCTGACTACGGTACTTAGTCCGTTCTTCTTGTTAGTAACCTTTACAATAGTGTTCATCGGCAGGGTCTTATGTGCCGCCGTCATGTCGTACATATTGTATGTTTCGCCGTTTGATGTAAGTTTGCCGTGAAAATCAGGACCATACCAGCTTGCATTTCCGCTAAACTTGTCACCTACATTTACTACCGTAGGATAGTACTTTTTTCCTCTAATGACGTAAGGTCTCATTGTAGGATGCTTGTAGTCCTTTTGATTGATAACTTGGCTGTGTGATCTGCTGTCGGAGGAGTATGTCTTTGTCTGGCCAAAATTCGTGTATGTTCTAGTGCCTCTTGTGCTGCAACCCGTAGCTAAAATAAGAATCAAAACAGCACTAACAAAAGAAATCTTACTCATAGAGTCTTAACCTCTCGCCTTCTCTTATAAGGGTGCTTTTTAGGTTGTTTTTAAGCTGTATGCTTCTGACGCTTATTTTATACGCTTGTGAGATAGACTCAAGAGTGTCTCCCTTTTTAACCAGGTAGTATATCTCTTTGTTTATCTTCTCTACGTTTGCTTTATTGTCTATGGGAACAATAAGCTTCTGGTTTAAGCTGAGAACATTGCTCTTAAGATTGTTAAAGTCAACTATCATCTTGTATGAAACGCCGAATTTCTTCCCTATCTCGTAAAGAGTGTCCCCTCTTTTTACTACATGGACTTTATATATATTTTGGATCTTCTCTTCAAAATACTTCTGTTTAAAGTCCGAGAGTTTTATGTAGGGTATATATATGTCATAACCTCCAAGATATGGAGGGACGAAATCATACTTAAGATGTCTGTTTAGTTTTTGCAGCTCCGAGAGCGGTATTCCTACAAGCTTTGAGACCCTCTTTAGAGACTCTCCTCTTGGAACTCTTACCGTAGATATGGAGTATGCATTTGCTCTGTTTAAGAGATGCTCATACTCACTCTTTAGTAAAAACTGTTCGTCATTGCCCAGCAATGCAAGTGCTACTATTTTTCTAATGTAGAGCCTGCTCTCTCTTGGTATATATTTCTTCTTTGGATCTAGTAATATATTAAGGTCATCACTTTTTGCGGCCTCTATTGCTCTACCGAGTCTTCCCCCGCCGCAGTTATAAGCAATGGCTGCCAAATACCATTTGCCGAATTTTGCATAAAGATCGCTAAGATGCTGAGCGGCTGCTTCGGTCGATTTTATCAGATCTCTTCTCTCATCGACATACTCATCTATCTTAAGACCGTATATTTTGCCTGTTGCCGGCATAAACTGCCATAGTCCCGAGGCTTTTTTTACCGAGTATGCTTTTGCCGAAAAGTGCGACTCTGCCATAGCCAGAAAGAGAAACTCTGCAGGTATGCCGTGTTTAGCCAAAATGCTCTTTATCGCCGGAATGAAAAGATAAGCATCATTCATCGCCTGAAAAAAGCGTTTGTCTTTGTAGATGGTCATATTTTTGTTCTTCATCTCGTTCATGATCGGGTCATACAAGAATGAAGCTTCAATATCAAAAGACTCTAAGACAGCTATCTCTTTTGTGTGGTTTGAAGTGAAAGTAAGACTTGCACTCAACATAAGCGGCAGCAGAAGTAGTAAAAAATATTTCAAAACGGCAACTCTTATTTTAAATTTTAAGAAGTAGATTTTATCTAAATCAAAATTAAATATAGTTAACAATCTGTCATATTAAGAAATATTAAAGAGTTTAAGGGCGTTTTGAGTCGTTATTTTCTCTATGGTTTCTAGTGGGATTTCCAAAAGTTCGGACATTTTTTTTGCGACAAAAGTTGTATAGAGAGGCTCATTTCTCTCCCCTCTGTGAGGTGTAGGGGTCAGATACGGACCGTCTGTTTCGATTAAAAGCTTCTCTTGTGGTATCTTTGGCAGTGCATGAAGAAGCTTTTTTGCATTTTTAAATGTCAAAACTCCGCCTATTCCGAAGTAAAACCCCTCTTTCGCAAGGCTTAAAAGCTCCTCATCCGCATTGTAACAGTGCAGAACTCCCCCGACATCTTTTGCACCGTGTGCAAGAAGTATCTCTTTAGAATCCCTTGAAGCGTCTCTGATGTGTACTATAAGCGGTTTTTTATACTTTTTTGCGATCTCGATCTGTGCAATAAAGACCTCTTTTTGCTTCTCTTTTTCTCTCTTTTTCTCTTCGTCGCTTCCCTCAAGTCTGAAGTAATCAAGTCCGCATTCGCCTAATGCAACGCACTTTGGATGATTAATATATTTTTCAAACAAAGCGGCATCGAATGCCTCCATGTCATAAGGATGTACGCCGATGGCAAAATAGACATCACTGTTATTTTGGGCTATCTCCATAGCTCTTGTGAGGTTTAGAGGGTCTGCTCCTGGAATTATAAAACGCTCTACCCCGCCCTCTCTGGCTCTCTTTAGCACTATATCCAGATCATCCCTGTATCTGTCGTCGTCCAGGTGCACATGTGTGTCTATTATCATACTATACTCTCTCTATTTCTGCAGGCTTAGCAGCTCTTTTGCGAACTCTCTTGCCTCTTGCGTAATGTTGGCACCGCTTATGATCCTCGCGATCTCATCGACTCTCTCATCAAAGCCAAGCTCTTTTACGTGGGATTCATCGCCTTTTTTATGAACCAAAAAGTGCTGGTCTCCCATGGATGTAAGCTGCGGCTGGTGCGATATTACAAATATTTGAAAATGCTCAGACAGCTCTTTTAGAACCTTGGCAACGCTCATCGACTCCTCGCCGCTAAGGTTTGCGTCGATCTCATCAAGCATCAGTACACCGCCGTTTTTGTTCATAAACTCAGATTTTAGAGCCAACACTGCAAGACGGAGCCTGTTGAACTCACCCGTACTTATCTTTTGAAGATCGGTACTGTTTAGCTTTAAGAGAATCTCATCTTTGCCCAAAATGCCATACTCTGAACTATTTATTGCAACATCCGCATCTCTGAGATAGAGCTGTTTTAAATATCTGTTGAGATCCTCTTTAAAGTGCTTAAGCTCATCTGTGCGAAGAGCAGTGATCTTCTGCGCCAGATCTTCTACCTTTGCCCGAAGAGTAGACTCTTTTGACTCCAGATCGCCCTTGGTTATCTCTATGTTCTCATACTTTTGGAGCTCTTGTATCTTCTGCTCTTTGTACTCAAGAGCCTCTTTTATACCGCCGTATCTTCTTTTTAACTCGCTTAGCTCCTCTAAGCGGTTGAGCACCTCTTCAATGTCCACTTCATCAAGCGCATTGAACTTCTCTTCGGCACTCTCCATGACGGCTCTTAGCTCATTCATAGCATCGTTAAAAAAGGAGTTGTCCACATTTAACATATCGAGCGCACTAAAGACGCTGTGTTCATGCTCAAAAAGCGCATTTGCTCTGGTTATGGCTTCTAGTGCCTTCTCTTTTTTGGAGAGCTCTTTTTTAATCTCCAAAAGCTCTTCATCTTCGGATACTTTCGGATTGACATCTTCTATTTTTTTGATCTCAAAGGCAGCAAACTCTTTTAGCTCTGTAACTCGTTTTTGCTCATCCTCAATAAGCAGAAGCTCTTTTTTGACTCTTCTGTGCTCTAAAAAAGCCTCCTTGTACTCATCTTTAATAAGATCAATATTGGGGTTTTGTTTGCTTATTCTTCCATCTAAGATCAAAAGAAGGTTTTCGTTTTCAAAATCGCTGAAATCTCTTAGGGAGAGATGTCTTAAGTAGTTAGCTGAGAGGCTTGACATTGCCTTTTTAGGCAGGCTTTGATTGTTTATAAAGTATCTTGATTTCTCTTTTTTGATCTGCTTGAAAATATATACGTCATCATTTTCTATACCATGCTCATCTGTATCAAGTTCCCAAGAGACGGTCGCTTCGCATAGTGATGCATCACAAGTGCCGCTGCCGAATGATGATAAGATCGAGCTCATTAAAATCGACTTTCCGCTTCCGCTTGGACCCGTAAATACAACCAGCCCCGATTTTAGATCAAGTTCAACCTCTTTAAAACTGAGGTACTCTTTTAAGTAGAATCTCTCTATCATTCATATGCACCTTGTAAATATTAGGGCACCTCTAAAAATCCTATAAGTTCTCAACAATAGAGCAAATATGCTAATGCGAGGCGAAATTACGCAGGAGCTACTAGTAGCTTCAAGTGATTTTAACGAAACAGTAGCGTGTTTGCTCTATTGCCCTTTAGGAGCCCAAAAAAGAAGCAATCTTGCACAAAATTTTTTATCGCCGTAGCTAAGGCTATGACTCAAAAAAAGTTTTGCACAATCTCACTCCTTTTTTAGGCTTTAAGATTTTATAGGATTTTTAGATGCGCCCTTAGAATTATACTTCTTTATTGTTAAAATCTAAACTCTCTGATTATTTTACAGCTATAGCTATTTTTTAGGAAACTCTTTAAGCATCTCAGAGACGGCTTCATTAAAGTACTCAGCACGCTCCTGCGGTGTGTTAAAATTCTCGACTTTCTTGGTAAGTGTTGCGGACCAGAATATCTTCTGTGTTGCAGTCTCATCCATATTTATAACAATGGTTCCCTCATCATTGGAAAAACCTCTTACGGTGCCAAGTGAGAGTCCAAGTCCGCTTGAAAAAGTGCCAATTCCAAAGCCTACCCCTGCATTCGATGGGACATCTTCCTCAATAATGCTATAAAAGGTTATGTCAAAATCCGCCTCATTTTCAGCCGCGCGGACATACCCTTTTGTTTGCATCTCATGAGTGATTGCTTCAGCTAAGCGCTCATCGTTTAGCCCACTATTGTAAATCAAGGCAAATGTAGATAGCGCTGCCATATTAAAAGACGGGTCAAAATCAATATCCGCTTTTTTAGTTGAACATCCTGCAAGCAGGATCAGCAGGAGAGGAAGTATAAATTTAAACATTTGAACTCCTTTGGCTTATTCGCCCCACCTTAACTTCTCTTTTAGCACCTCAAAGTAGTTATACTCCTCTTTGTGTATCAGTTTTACGGTCTTAGTTGCGAGTTTTATATGTACGCTCTCTCCAAGTTCTAGCTCATGCACATCCTGCCCGTCTATGATTATAAGCGCTCTCTCTTCGGATGTTTTCATCTCTATGGCATATCTTCCCGGAAGCACGACAGGTCTTTGCGTCAATGAGTGGGGGCAGATAGGCGTTAATGCAAAAACATTTGACATCGGGAAAAGCACGGGACCGCCTGCAGAGAGATTGTAAGCCGTAGAA
>NZ_JAVEUF010000011.1:0-58312 GCF_034005705.1 Sulfurimonas sp.
AGACAGCCGGAACAAAAAGTCGAAAAAGAAAAAGAGAGCTTTGTCGAAAAAGTTTTAGATAAACTTGAACATACAAGCGATTTAATCGAAATCGCAGTCGAAGCAAAAGCTATCAACAAAGATAATTTTATTGATACGCTATCTCAAATTTCTCAACCAGACGTCAAAGAGACGCTTACATTCATGAACAATACTTATTTTGAACATATTGCAGATGGGATTAGGTTTGTTAAAGGTGTTGCAACCGCCGCAAAAGATGTAATCAAAGAGGGCAATGTTACTCTCAGCGGAGTTACAAAGGCGATCATCCAGACGATGAGAGAGCAAAAGCTTGAAAAAAGTTATGAACAGGAGCTTTAAATGGATTTTATATTTACATGGGGATTTGCTATCCCCGCAGGGATTTTATTAGTTATGTATGGTAATTTCAGAAGCGTACACGCTGGATTTAAAAAATATAAATATCCTAATTCCTCAAGCTTAAACCCGGTTCGGGTAAGCGATGGGCTTGTATGGAGTTCGTTTGATAAAATAAAACATAGATTTCGTAAAAAAACAAAACATGATTTCTACATAGGACAGTTTAGATTTTCGCCAAAAACGCTTAAAGAGTGCAGACCGCCGTATTTATATCGTAAGCTTGTTGAATCTACTCAAGTTTGGTTCGACAGAACAGACATGAAGCAAACAACCATGGTATGGGGCGGCATGGGATCTGGGAAATCCGTATTTTTTATCAACCTACTTTCTCAAAATCACTGCTATGAAAATGCAATTGTACACGATGGTGGTAAGCTTGAGATGGTATCTAAATTTTACAATCCGCTAAGAGACGTAATACTCAATCCCTATGATGACAGAGCCACAATTCATGATTTGTTATCGGAGGATACAGCGATACAAAAACAATTTTTTAAATTGCTTTTATCTGCTGCAAGTGGGGAGGGTAAAGTGAACTTTTTTACTACCGGTGCGATGGAGCATTTGCAAAATATAGCCCTCTTGGTGCAAAAGCAAAATTTTACAACCGCAAAACAAAAATGGGCATATTTTATGAATAAAATCGACGAACTTATTTTAGAGACTCAAAACGATTCCCAAAGAAGCGAAGGCGATGTTGTGGCTACACTTAAACAAGTTTTGAGCCCATTTTACCTTATGAACTTCCGCATCCAGGACGGGGCAGAGACTTTTGTTGTAGAGGATTTTTTAAAGCGTTCACATGGAGCCAAACTTTATGTCTCTTACCCGCCGATGTTAACGGAAAACTTAGCATCACTATCAAGCGCATTTATAGCACTCTATACGCTCATACATCTATCGCAGCCAGATACAAAAAAGAAGTTCTATTTTTATTTGATTGATGAGTTTAGCTCATATTTGAGAATGCTGAATAATGAAGATATTTTGAAAGACCAGCTTGAGAAATTGAGGAGTAAAGGTGGCATGTATTGCGGTGGCTTGCAGGGTGAGGAAGAAAAAGACGCTATAAGTCAAATTATTGACAAGACTATTCAAAACAAATTTTATTTTAGGACTGACGGCACAAAAACAAAAGAGACGGCGATTAGAAGAGCGGGTAAATTTACATACGAAATTCAGAACTTGCAAAAAGAGGGAAGAGGTTTAAATATTCATAAGATTAATACTTATTCGGAGCAATCAACTACTCGCGATGTAATCGTTGAGAGTGATTTTAATGGGCTGGGCGAGAAGCATGAATATATTGCCATGCTGGATACTCACAACCTTTACAGAGGTTATACACCACTACCGCCCGAGGAGCTAGATTTTGAAGAGCGTAAAAATAAAAATCCTGGCATAAATGAAGAAGATCTGCAAAGAGCCAAAGGCTATGTCGAATATAAAAAACGCAGAGAGTTTGAGGACATGTTAGCGACTCGTTACGAAGAAGTCCAAAATGCGAAGTTTCAAAAGAATAGGGAAAAGGCGGCGGCTAAAAAAGTTGTTTAACCGTTAAGTTTTTCATTGAGCTCTCTAATGAGTTCTTTGAAGTTATCTAACTCTTGTGTTTTTTCGTAAAGATCCAAAAACTTTGGAACCCATGGAGGAACAGGGTTTGAGCGTCCATATTTAGAGATAGTTGAATATGGTATATCGGTTATCTCTGCAAAATCGGTTAGGTTTAGATTCAAAGTATTTAATCTATCTTTGAACTCTTCAAGTGTCATGTTTTACTCCTTATATCTTATTAAGATGGTAATAATAGCATATATTTACCTAAAAGGCAAATAAAAGTCTATAAACTTATCATATTAGGAGAAAAAAGCTTGACTTTAATATCTTAATAGGATATAATTGTTACATATATTTAGCATATTAGGTAAATTAAAGGAGACGGTATGTTTAATTTTGGAAGCGTAGAGGATTTTGTTTTATCAACAATAGCGATTATTCTTATTGCAACAACGGCGATGAAAAAAAATAAAAAATAAGGAGTTTAAAATGAGTATGACTAAATACAAGCATGTCCGGGAAGAGTTAAGAGCCCTACAACATAACATAAACGTAGTTGTTAAAAAGCTCAAAAAAGATGAGTTATCAGCTTTAGGAGTTATAGCAGCGCGAGAGCTGCTTGAAACGATGAATAGGGTTAAAACATACATACAGTCGAGTAAAGATGAGGATAGAGTGAATTTTCTCATCTCTAAACTTCCCCTTCTTTACTTCCAAATTCCGAAAATCAACTAAACTAAAAGGACACATCATGAGAACTACTACAAGATCTAAATCAAAAGCTACAGTTTTCCTCGAAAATGTAATTTTCACTTATCGTAAAATAGAGGATTTTAGGCATATCGGTTTTTTATACGTTGCAGCAGCTATCGTCCCGATCGCTGCTTTTTTAATGGTGGCACTACTGAACTTTGCAAATCACAGATATGAGGTTGATATTACAGCCTTGCCGATCGAAAAGCAAGAGAGATTTAATTACCTCTCTAAAACCGAGCTCAAAATGAGGGCAAATGAAAGTTATTTAAAAAACGAGTTTCGTTTCGACGAGGCAAAAGCGGCGTACAAAAAAAGATGGATAGTAAAAAAAGAGCTATTAGCAATATTATCGGAGGCCCCATATTGTAGCTGGGGATATAAGTTCTTTGATACGTTTGGTCTTGTTGATAATAAAAACAGAAAAATTGCAGCGATGCAAAAAGGATAAACCATGGAAAAATTAAATCTTACACTCACCCAAAAGGTAGCCATAAAATGGCTAAAAAACGTTGATAGCTCTTTGTTTATTTTTAAATTTTTAAAAGATTTGGAGTTCGGTTTTCGCGCTCTTTTTTACGCTGGGATAATTGCTTTTACAGTTTTTGCCCTTATTTTCGCATCCTCTTTTATCAATTTTGCGGATGCACCGCTAGCCCCTTTCTGGGATACGTTAGGCGATATTATCTTTTACGGCACTATCGCCGGAATGACGCTCATTTTAACACTTGAGTCAGTCCTAAAACTTGATGTCGCGCAAATTTTAACAGATCTAAAAGAGCAAAAAAGAAGAAAAAAAGAGCAGAAGTTACAACGATGGAGACTTCGTAATATGAACATATGGATGAGGATATTTGTATATATTTGTATCTATACATTCTTACTTTATATAATACAGCTATCCGCTCAGGGCGCATTTATCGACCTTTTTTCAACCGTTCCAAACACTCCGGAGACCCAAAAACAAATTGCAATTTTTGTAAGTGAATACGATAAATTCGTAAAGTGGTATACATTTATTTATATTGTCAGCGGACTTACTCTTGATTACTTTGTCTCAAAAAAAAGAACAAAAGCTGCAAAAATGGAGGCGCAAAATGAAAACGCTTAAATTAATCACATCAGCACTTTTTCTTTTACAAACCGCTCTCTTTGCCAACTATCAAAGCACCTATATTCCCGATCAAGTCATGAAGGATTTCTCGGAACAAAAGTATGACAAATATAGAACATAGACCATCCCGACCTTGTCTCTTGCAGAACTCAAGAGCAAGGGGGTTTACGGCGAAAATGCAACTTTAACAAAAGATATAAGTTCATCAGAGCCTAGTTATTACGATATTCTCAATGCGGGTATATGTAAAGTAGATAATATTGCAAAGTTTTCGAGTACGATTTATGAGCTTGATCTGCCTAACGGTATTATAACTTGTATGTTCGCAGCCAAAGGCGATCTTTATAACCCGATGGGATTATATAAAGTAAGCGTGCCTAAAATTAAAACCTTTTATCAAATAGACACTAAGGCCGCCACTCAAGAGCAGGCGGCGGCTATTGCTACAGCAGAGGCTCAATTTCTACCTCTCTTGCAAAAAAAGCAAGAGATTATAAATGATATGCAAGAGCAGGCGAATGCGTCTTATTTGACGATTCCTGAGTTGCTTATGGCGGCGGTGTTGACCGATGATGAGATCATTGATATCGAGGCCACAAAGTCGACCGGTAAATTTCAGCTCAAAGAGGGGTTCACCTCTAAGTTTACCGAGAGCGAGGAGGTAGTCGACAACAGCGAGTATCTACTTGCGGACGCGGCTACGATATTTGAAGTGTATAGTGGTCTTGGGACCGTATCTATGTCATTTTTAATGATAATGGTAATCGGGTTCGCAGCATACGGCGGTATCCGTCTAGTCGGAGCTAAAACGGCAGCTAAAATAGACGGTAACAAAGGAGAGGGGAGCACCCCGTGGGTCGTTGGGCTAGCAGCGGGAGTTCTTTTATTTTTTCCGGTTGATCAAACCGAAATCCAAAACGCCCAGGGACAAGTCGGGGAATATGAACTTCTCAAAACCCGCTATCAGGGGTTTGAGAAGTTTGGCTACTACACTTTTGGCAACTGGGGGAAAGAGAGCGCGAAAGTCATCATTGATGCGGAAATCGACGCTCTTATCCGCAAAAGCGGTCTTGGGACCAAGGAGCAGATAGTGAACACTTGGGCTCAAAAGGTTCAAAGCGACAGACTGCATGCCTTTTATACGTTAAATTATAACTACTGTAAAGATACTGTGTTTCACGAGAGTGCCCTCTTATTTAGCGACGGGAAGAGCGTTTACTCTGAGACAGAAGGGAAGCTGTTCCCGTCAACGGAGCACTGGGCTTACGCTTCTTTGGTTGCGAAGCCCATGACCGACGGCTTTTATGAGATGGGTGAGAGCGGCCTTATGCGCGAAGGCGTAGCAGAGAAGGGCTACTATCCAAAAATTGCCTTTAGCGCGTGTGGAAAGGCTGATTATTTGAGCAATTACCACAAAGATAGAAAGGAGGCATTTTCAAAAAGTTTTGCTGTACTTGTCAATAATGATCCGACAACAAACGCTAAAATCACGGCGCTTGGTGATATATTTGAGTTTCAGTATAAACTTTACCGAGATTGGGGATATTTAGCTATCTTGGGGCTGCCGGTGACGAAGATGCAGACAGAATATATAGGCGGTTTGACTCAAAAAAATAGTGAAGTTTTAGAAAAACTCAATAAAAAAATAAAACAAGATAACAAAGAAATTCACTCTATTTTATCATCGCTGCCTTACCTCATGGTGCCAGGAATGGGTAAAGTATTTGATATGATTCAGGCAAACTCTGTAGTAGTGGGTGCCGCTAGCGGCGCGGCGATAGGCTCACAGGCAGCTGATGGCTGGGGGAGTTGGTTTTATGGACTTGTCGGAGCAATAGACGGCGCAGCAATTGGTTCCACTGGGCCCGGCGGGGCATTAATAGCTACGGGCTATGCTTATATGGCTGCTAAAATCTTACTGAGTTTGGCGCCGATTGTCGCTATTGTTGCAATTGGATTGCTTAGATTTATCATTATTATTTTGAAGATTTTTAGCTTTCACTTCTTAAGTCTGTTTATCATGCCTATAATGTTTCTACAACGAAACTTAGAAGCGTTTGCGAAATTCACCGCTAAAATTTTGGCAACAATGCTTGAGCTGCCGATATTTGTTTTAGCTATCTGGCTTGCCGTTACCGCAAACTCCCTGATACATACGATTGGGACAGTTTTCAGCAAGAATATTGTCGGTGGAATGATAGACAACAGTATGTCTCAAAATCAAATCGGCGCTAATATTGATATAGCAGGCTACAATATGAATAGTTTATTTGATAAGCTAATTCTATATATGTTCGACGGTTTTATGGAGATAGTTATTGCGGCATTTAGTATCGCAATAGTTTACAAATTGATCATTTCGCTACACACAGAACTTTTTCAGGCGATAGATCTTAGCAGTACATCCGCTATAGACAACGCGGCTGAAAGTATACGCCACGAATCTGTATCATGGGGTAGTAGGATTTAATCCTGCTACCCATCACTTTTATTCTTCGCCTCATAAGCAGCTCTCGCCTGCTCCTCCATCTCTCTCTCTTTCTCATACATCTTGTTAAACTCCATCTGCTCAAGCTCCGCTTTAACATTCTTGTAAATACTTAGCCCGTTCGCACGACGAAACTTTCTTATACCTCTTTCCCAGAAGAAAAAAGGGAGAGCAGGAAGGATAAACCCAAGAAAAAAAGATGAAACATATCCTTCTATGTGAATTTCGCTAACCATCAAAACGGTCCAATAAACAAACGCCACGACTAAATAAGAAATGGCATACCCAAAAAATCTCTCCACAATCCCTGCCGCGTTAATCGCCTCACCAAACTTTCTTCCCGCTTCCACATTTTGCTCTTGCTTTGTCATCTTCTATCCTTCGTGCTAATTAAATAACATATACTATCAAAAATAGTTTTAAAAAGAAAAAGTAGTTGCTTTGCTGTTTTGACTATCTTGTTTTCACTTCTTGACAATCCCCAAAAACACATCAACGGCTTGTTTAGCCATTAGTTCCTTTTGATTGCTATATCTTTGTGTAGTTGTGATTTTAGAGTGTCCCAGAGCTTTAGAGATATGCTCTAACGGCACATTATTATTCACAAGCGTAAATCCTAGCAAATGTCTAAAATCATGTATCGTCATCTCTTCTATTCCTACATCTTTTCTAATGCGGTTCCATACTCGAACTGGAAATGTAAAATATGGTCTATTTGTTTTTGGATTTATAAAGATAAAGCCGCTCTCTTTTTTATCTAAGTATTCAAAATGTGCCAAAAGCTCATCATCAATAGAGAAGGTTAGATTTTTTCTTATTTTTGATTGGGAGTCTCTAATGGAGTAGGTTTTATTCTCAAAATTAATATCAGACCATTGCATACTTAAAACTTCGCCCGCTCTTCTCCCTCTAAGTAAAAACATGAACATAAGTCTATATTGATTGTTTGCGATATTCATTATTGCTTCAAACAGAGCTTTGACTTTATCGTCTGGCAAATTAAAATATTTGTTAGGGTCATAATCTGGAAACTTCAAACCTTTAATTACATTCTTGTCAATAATGCTTTTTTCTATTGCATCATTAAAGATTGGAGAGAAGCAAGTTTTTACCGTTTCAATAAAACTCGGCTTATTTCCGTTCTTTACCATTGTGTTTATGACTTTTTGAAAATCCTCTTTTGTTATTTGCTTGAGTTTTTTTATTTTTAGAGAGTGGGGAATATGAGTGTGGTAAAATGATTTATAGACGGTTATTTTTTTAGTAGACAATAAATTACCGCTCTCTTTAAAATCCATGTACTCTTTAAAATATGAGTCAAGCGTTGGATTATCTTCTGCTCTTATTGAATCACCGGCTTTTATTTTCTGTATGAGTTCATTTCTTTTTTGAAAGGCTATGGATGGATTTGTTCTTATTGAATCATTAGAGTATCCGACTATCTGTTGTGTGTCTATAACTCCAGCTATTTTGATTCTGGCGATGTAGGTTTTGACTTTGGTTTGTGCATCTTCTTTGTAATAGATACCTGCAAATTTTGTTTTAATTAGATCAGACATATTTAAAACCCCTCGCTTGAAGAAATCTTACCCCACTTTTTACCCCACTTTTTTATCAGTAATAGGTAGTAAACGGATATATTAAAATTGTAACAAGTAAAACATAGGGGAAGCTGAAAGTGCCTAAAATAAGTAATTAGTAGTAATAAATGATGGTGCTCACAACTGGACTCGAACCAGTGACTTTTACCTTGTCGAGGTAACACTCTACCAACTGAGTTATGCGAGCAAGAGCGAAATTTTACCAAAAAATTCTTAAAGTAAATTTTCTCTAAGTAACCTATTGGAAAAGTTATTAAAAAATAGAATTGATGCTCGATATTTACTTTTAATTTATGTTTATTAAGTGTATAATTCCACCCATAATTAAAAAGTACCATAAGGCAAGTTATGAACTTAACCGAGTTAGAAGAGATAGGCTTAAAAAGTGTTGGTAAAATTTATCATAATCTAAGTTATGATGAACTAATTCGACATGAGATTGAAAATGATGAGTGTGTTGTAACAAAGAAAGGTGCAACAGCTGTAGATACCGGTATTTTTACGGGTCGCAGCCCAAAAGATAAATATTTTGTAGATCGTTATCCGTCAAATCAGTACATCGCTTGGGGCGATGTAAATCAAAAGATCAGCGAAGAGATATTTAATGAACTTTTGGATCTCTCAAGAGAGCAGCTCTCCGGCAAAGATCTCTACGTAACTGATGTTTTCAGCGGAGCTAGCGAGGCTTCAAAAAAATCAATACGTTTTGTGACAGAGATAGCGTGGCAGTCTCATTTTGTTAAAAATATGTTTATCCGCCCTAATGAGGAAGAGCTAGAGAACTTCAAGCCTGAGTTTACGGTACTAAACGCTTGCAAGGCCGTCAACGATAAATGGATGGAGCATGGACTGAACTCTGAGGTTTTTGTACTTTTTGACATTGAGAACAACCTGGCGATAATCGGCGGTACATGGTACGGCGGCGAGTTGAAAAAGGGAATCTTCTCTATGATGAACTACTGGCTGCCTCTAGAGGGCAAGCTCTCAATGCACTGCTCTGCAAATGTAGGAGAACGCGGAGATACTGCACTCTTCTTCGGACTCAGCGGTACCGGAAAGACTACTCTCTCAACGGATCCACATAGAAGACTTATCGGTGATGATGAGCATGGATGGGATGATAACGGAGTATTTAACTTTGAGGGAGGCTGTTACGCCAAGGTCATAAATCTTGACGGTAAGAGCGAGCCTGAGATATATAACGCCATTAGGCCCGGTGCTCTGCTTGAAAACGTCGTTCTTTACGATGACGGTGAGGTCGATTACGAAGACTCAAGCAAGACAGAGAACACCAGAGTCTCTTACCCGATAGAGCATATAGACAACCACGAACCATCTTTGGGCGCAAGCCATCCAGAAAATATAATCTTCTTAACAGCGGACGCTTTTGGCGTTCTTCCTCCGGTCTCAAAACTTACACGCGAACAGGCTATGTACTATTTCTTAAGCGGATATACTGCGAAAGTTGCAGGAACAGAGCGCGGTATTACTGAGCCTGTAGCAACATTCAGTGCATGTTTCGGAGAGGCATTCTTGCCTCTTCATCCGACGGTGTATGCCAAGCTCTTGGGCGAGAAGATAGATAAACACGGCGTGAACGTATACCTTGTAAACACAGGCTGGACAGGCGGTGCTTACGGTGTAGGGCATAGAATGAGCATTAAAGATACCCGTGCTTGTATAAATGCGATACTAGATGGAAGCATCAAAAGCAGTGAATTTGATGTGACAAAAACTTTCGGTCTTCATGTTCCAAAGACTCTTGGAGATATAAATCCTGAGATTCTCAACCCTCGTAATGCATGGGCTGACAAAGAGGAGTTTGACAAAACTAGAGATACGTTAGCTGAGATGTTTATAGAGAACTTTAAAAAGTATCAGAGCGAAGATAGCGAGTTTGACTACTCTGCGGCAGGACCAAAGATAGAGAAATAATTCTCTATCTTACTTTCTTTTTCGTAGCTTTTGTCATATAGAGCCACAAAGCTCCTCCAAAAACAACCAAGATAATAGGTGCGATCCAAGGCTTTTGGCTTATTGTTTCGGCTATATTCATCAAGAAACTTCCAGAATAGTAACTTCCCAGACCAAAAACGAGAGCCCAGACTCCTGCACTTAAAATATTAAGAGCGGCAAATTTTTTAAAGTCATATTTTGTAAGACCTATCGCTATAGGGATCAGTGTCTTGATCCCATAAACAAACTTTTGAAAAAGTATTATCCATGAGCCGTTTTTCTTCATCATTATATGTGCAAGTGCAAGTTTTCTTCTATGTTTGCGAAGACCGTCCATCATCATTGTCTTTTGGTATCTTGCCATATAAAATAGTAAAAAGTCTCCAAGCGCGTTAGCAACAAAAGCGATAAGAATAGATGTCGTCAAGTCCATTTTTCCCATAAAAGAGAGGACTCCTGCCGCAATGATCGCTACAAACCCTCCGCCAAGAGAGTAGAGAAAAAGTCCTATATATCCGTAGGTAGCAAGATTGCTAAATGTATCTTCCATTATTTTTAGTCCTATAATTTTTTAATTTTTGCTATTTCATCGCGAAGTCGTGCAGCCTCTTCAAAGTTTAGCTCACGAGCCGCTTCTTTCATCTTTAAGGAGAGCTCTTTTATCATCGCTTTTCTCTCTGCAGGAGGAATTTTATCCATTTTTTTATGCTTTTGGTAAATACCGCCGTAATCTTCTACTTTGAGATTTTCATCAAGTTTGCGGATGGTAGTCGTCGGTGTGATATTATGCTCTTTGTTGTACCTCTCCTGCATCTCTCTTCTTGCGTTTGTAATGTCTATGGCTTTTTGCATGGAGCCGGTTATCTTGTTCGCATACAGAATAACTCTGCCGTTTGCATTTCTTGCTCCGCGCCCGATCGTCTGTATAAGTGATGTCTCACTTCTTAAAAAGCCCTCTTTGTCGGCGTCTAAGATAGCCACTAGGCTCACTTCAGGTAGATCAAGCCCTTCACGAAGAAGGTTTATGCCTATTAGCACATCAAACTCGCCTTGTCTAAGAGAGCGGATTATCTGATTTCTCTCTATGGTATCGATATCCGAGTGCATATACTCGACTTTTATTCCAAGATCGGCGAGATACTTTGTAAGTGCTTCTGCCATCTTTTTTGTAAGAACTGTTATTAGAACACGCTCGTTTTTCACTATGACTTTTTTTATCTCATCATGTATATCTTCCACCTGATTTGTAGAGGGTTTTACCTCTAAAACAGGGTCGAGAAGTCCGGTGGGACGGATGATCTGTTTTGCAATGGTGCTTGAGAGTTCAAGCTCGTAGATAGATGGCGTAGCAGAGACAAAAAGGTAGTGAGGAGCCTTGTGTATGTATTCGTCTAGCATCAGAGGCCTGTTGTCAAGTGCGCTTGGCAGACGAAAACCGTACTCGACGAGAACCTCTTTTCTTGCTCTGTCCCCTGCGTACATTCCACGGTATTGCGGGAGTGAAACATGTGATTCATCAACAATAACGAGATACTCTTTATGATGCAGTTCAAAGTAGTCAAGCAGAGTGTAGGGCGCTTCTCCCGGCTTTTTGTTTGTGAGCAGTCTTGAGTAGTTCTCTATCCCTTTGCACATTCCCGTGGTTTGAAGCATCTCAAGGTCAAACTCTACCCTCTGTTTCAGGCGCTGATATTCGACAAGTTTGCCCTCTTTTTGAAAGTAGGCAAGCCTCTCATCAAGCTCCTCTTCTATGCGTTTTATTGCCACTGCCATCTTCTCTTGGCTTACGCTGAACTGCGAGGTTGCGTAGATAGTAAAGCTTTTGTGCTCTTCAAGCTTTTTGTTGTCGATCACGTCGAATGTATAGATGGCTTCTATCTCGTCGCCGAAAAACTCTATACGGATGGCTTCTTGTTCAAAGTAGGGCGGGTAAACATCAAGTGTCTCACCGTTGACGCGTATATGTCCGCTGTCGAAATATGTGTCGTTACGTGCGTAGCCCATCTCGACAAGTCTGTAGAGAAGCTTTTTTTGTGCTATCTCATCTCCAACGGCGATAGACTGCACCATATTTTCATACTCCTCTGGGTCTCCCAAACCGTAGTTAGCAGATACGGATGCCACGACTATAACGTCATCATAGCTAAGAAGATTTGCGGTCGAGGAGAGACGCAGACGCTCTAATTCGTCGTTGATGGCACTGTCTTTTTCTATGAATAGGTCTTGACGCGGAATGTACGCCTCAGGCTGATAGTAGTCGTAGTAGCTGACAAAATACTCTACATGGTTGTTTGGGAAAAATTGTCTAAACTCAGAGTATAGCTGAGCCGCAAGAGTTTTGTTGTGCGTCATGATTATGGTCGGCATCTGCACTTTTTCTATGACGCTTGCCATCGTGTAGGTCTTACCGCTTCCGGTAACACCCTCAAGGGCCTGGTAACGATTTCCTTTTAAAATGGAATCGCTTAGGGTTTCAATGGCTTTTGGCTGGTCGCCAGCAGGAGAATAATCTGAATAAACTTTAAATTTTGACATATGAAATTATAGCGGATTTGGGGTTATCTCAAACTCTCGAGGTTGTTTAGTTGATAATAGCGTTGTGCCACTGAACCAGAGTCAGTCTGTACCCCTCTTCTACGGGCAGTACCTCATGGCTGTATATCGGGTTGCTTGGAAAAACTATCATATCTCCCGCCTCCGGATAGAGTTTTACCTGATTGTTGTCTGCATCAAAGAGATAGTTAAAGATAAGTTCGCCGCCGCTAAAACTGTAATCTTCGCTGCTGTGCGTTTTATGGGAGGTGGTAAAGAGAACGGTCGTAATCTTGCGTTGGGGCGCTACCTGAACAAAGCCCACAGTTCTGCCATCCTCATCGACAAGCTCGTTTGAGTCATCCGCATGTTTTATGTAAAAAGAGCCCTTTGTATATTCGAGCGCCTGAAGAGTAGTGGACGTCGTAAGGGCTACGCTGAAGAAGCGCTCAATTTGGGGCTGATATATTTTGAAGTTCTCTTCATAGAGTCCCTGATGCAGTTCGGAAAGTTTGTGTATAAGAGTTTTTCGTATGCTCTCATCGACGCTTGGATCAACGACGCTGCTTAAAACTCTTGTCTTTACCTTTGCTTTTTCACCTTCAGAGGTGTTGTAGGCGTACTCAGAGATCTCATGACAGATCGTTTTTGAGAAGAAGTTCTTAATAATAAGATACGGATAGTCATAGTATGGATTTGCCAAGAGCCGTGTTCCAAGTTTTAACTCCGCGATGAAGTCGTTGCAAAATATGTGGTTGCTTATCTGGTGCATTTGGCTACTTTGCAAACCTATGTTTAAAGGAGGTTCTGTTATTTGTTTTATAGTTTTAGAATTGTATCTGAGTTAGAGTAAATTGTGATTAGAAATATTTCAAAATAATTAAAAAAATCTTAAAACAAGCAGGTAATTAAAAAGTGATAAGAAACATAAAAGTTAAATCGGATAAAATTTCTCTGATTTAAAAAACTAGAGGGTAACGCTCTCTTACCAAAGGATACACGATGAAAAACATCATTTTATTAATCGCATTGACACTAGGTGCTCTTCAAGCTGACAACGTAGTTCACTACGACACAAAAGAGGCTCAAACTCCCATTAGTAAGCCTAACCACCCAAGCTCAGATATTTATTAATCTAAATATCTAAAATTTTATTTCTCCTTCTAAAATAGGTCTTTTGACCTGTTTTAGTGACACGCTTCAAAACTGACTAAACTCTTCTCTTCATAAAATAGATACCCAAAAAAGTTATAACCGATAAACAGACCATTAGTACCAAAACGCTGTTTGTTCCAGATAGCCCGCCTGAAAAAGGCAGTCCGCTCGTATTCATCCCAAAAAAGCCTACAACCAGATTTAGAGGCAAGAATATTGCAGATATGATAGTAAGCGCGAATATAGAGCGGTTTATCCTCTCGTTTGTCTGAGTTGTGTAAAACTTGTAGATATAGTCAAGTTTTGAGAGCTGCAGCGAAGCAGAGCGCAATGTTCTCTCAAGATGTTCGTGGAGGTCTAAATAGTGGTTCAGCGGAAAATCATCATACTTTTCATAGTACTCGATCGCTCTGTCCATGGTAGAGGATGCATGTATAAGTATCCTCTCTATCCGCACGATATTGCGCTTAAGCTTTAGCCATCTGTTCATAAATGAGTCCGTCGCTTTGTTCAAGTAAAGACTCTCCTCCATATCCCCTATAAGGTCACGGTAACCGTCAAAAGCTTTTAAAAGCTCATCGATCATACCGTCTAGAATCTCATAAGGGGCCTCAAAACGGCTTCCAAGCGGCTTAAGCTCTTGTGTCTCCCTCATGTATAGGTAGCTGTTTTGAGGTGTTATGATAAAACCCGTAGAGGTAACCTTCATCTCATCCAAAAGAACAGGAAGTCTAAGGATCAACATCTCATAACCATCATTTTCATCAAAGATTGAGGGGTGCGTCTCGTTTCGAAGGTCTTCTATATGAAGGTTGTCTAGCAGATCATGAATATTATCCATTATTTTCCTTTTCTCTTCTAAGGTACGTATAGGCTCTTTAAAACTTTTATCATGCTCTCGACCGCAGTTTTTGTGGTAGTCTCATGCACCGTGTGGTAGCCGATCGTTGGTATCTGCAAAGTTGTACCCTGAATTTCCCCTTTTGTAGCATGAATAAGCCTTCCAAGCTCTGTGGTTCCAAGAGAGCCTACGGTTCCGTTCTTAGCCATTTTTGCTTTAAGGTAGCTGTCTTTAAAGCTGTACCTGATCTTGTTTTTCATAGCTATCTGTTTTATTTTGCTCTTCAGAGGTGATCTAAACACGGCATTTGAATCTCTGTTTCGCATAACTATATCTATATTTCTTATCTCATCAAGAGTAGGGTAGGGACTTGTATCAAGGACAAGTAGCTCATCTGTCTTTATATCAAAACGCCTAAACCATTCCAGCAAAAATCTCCAGCTTCTTCCAGCCTCCTCAGAAGCGGTAAAAAAGGCTGTTCCTTGATACCCGATAGCATACATATAGATAATTATGGCTATGCTTATGACATTATCTAACTGTGCCGAGATAAGGTCGTCTTTTATCTCCAGCTTGTCGGTAAAAGCTATTGGTGTTCCGGGAAAAAGGTAGTCAAAACCCTCTATCTTAAAGATAATGTTTTTTCTTCTTTGGCATAAAAAAGCGTCTTTTATGGAGCCAAGCCCTAAGTATGTTCCCGACCACGGCTCATATGCCTGAACTTTTTCATCGACAAATCTTGCCGTAAAGTTGTTAAGCAGCTGCTCCGAGCTTGAATCACCGGTCAAGTCCGCCTTGTTCTTTGCAATAAATGCGGCATACTGAAATTCGTTATGTCCGGTGCAGATTAGACCGTGTCTGTCGGCGTGTGCCGAGATGTAGCCGCTCTTCGGGTCACTCCCTTTTGCGATGAGCACACCGTCGTAATACTCGACCTTTACGCCAAGCTCTTCAAGCTCTCTTTTTATAAACATAAAGAAGGGGTGTTCCTCCCCGACAACGCTCGGTATGCGTATAAGTTGTTTTAATATATCGTAAAATAGTTCCATGATTACTCTATTATATCCTCGTTGTTGAGTTCAAAAAATTCACTTAGCTCCGTTACATTTTCATTGAAATACTCTATCTTGTTCTCGGCCACTTCAAGGTTTCTAAGTTTTGCTATGTGAAAGATGGCATCACCCTCCTGTACAAGCGGTATCTCCGATTTGCCAATAATAACGCCGTCATACGGCGCTCTTAGCTCAAAGCTGTTATCTCCAAGCGGTTCATCTATAAATGCTATGATCTCATCTTTTCGCACAGTGTCCCCAAGGGCTTTTATGGTTCTAAGCATTCCGCTCTCGCTTGAGCGTATCCACTGGCTGTTTCTTGTTATGATCGGATTTTTCATTTTTCTTTTTTTTGCCGCTTTTGGAAGCATGCCGTTCTCTCTAAGTACGCTGATTATGCCGTGAACTCCTATCCTTATGGATGTCTCATCAAACCTAAGAGCCTCGCCCGCTTCATAAAGAAGTATGGGGATTCCCTCCTCCTGCGCAACTGCTCTGAGCGAGCCGTCTCGAAGTTCAGAGTGCAGAACTACGGGAGCGCCGAATACTTTTGCCAAAGAAAAGGCGTACTCGTTGTCTATGTTCGTTCTAACTTGTGGAAGATTTGATTTGTGTATAGAGGCGGTATGAAGGTCTATTCCCAGATCGCACTTTTTTACGACTTCGTCAAAAAATATTTTTGCGACCCTGCTTGCCAAAGAGCCCTTTAAACTCCCTGGAAAACTTCTGTTTAAATCTCTTCTGTCGGGAAGATACCTTGATAGCGTCATAATTCCGTAAACATTGACGATCGGAACCAGCAAGATGGTACCTTTTATCTTTTTTAAAATGCCGAGCTTTCTAAGCCGTCTTATTATCTCTATGCCGTTTAGTTCATCTCCGTGAATCGCCGCGCTAATAAAGATGACAGGACCATCTTTTTTGCCTCTTATGACGTGTATGGGAAGCTGAGTCGGAGTGTTGTAGAGTTTTGGCAGCTCAATATTTACAGTGAGGTTTGCACCTTTTGGTATCTCCTGCGAACCTAGAAAAAATTTTGCACTAGGCATCTATTAAGCTCCGATACTGTCTTTTTTTAGTTTTCTTTTTTTTGAGCTTGCCCCATTTTTCGGAGTCACGTTTTTCTCAATATAGTCCATTATCTTTCCTGCGATATCTATCTGCGTGGATTTTTCAATTCCCTCTAATCCGGGAGAAGAGTTGACCTCCATTACAAGCGGACCTCTTGATGATGGGATCATGTCGACTCCACATACTCCAAGACCCATCGCTTTTGCTGCTGCAAGTGCTGTCGCTTTCTCTTTTCTTGTAAGCTTGTGTGCCGTCGCGCTCCCTCCCTGATGCAGGTTTGAACGAAAATCACCCTCGGCGCCCTGTCTCTTCATTGCACCCACGACCTTGCCGCCGACAACTAAAACCCTGATGTCTGCTCCGCCTGCCTCTTCGATATACTCTTGAACAAGAAGGTTTACGTCCATACCGTAAAAAGCGTCCAGAACCGATTTTGCCGCCTTTTCGCTATCTACCAAAACGACTCCCACCCCTTGTGTGCCCTCTAGTATCTTTAGTATGAGCGGTGCTCCTCCGCTTAGTTCTATAACATCTTTGGCATTTGATTTGTTTGATGCAAAAACTGTCTTTGGCATATCTACGCCGTTTTTTGAGAGGATCTGAAGGCTTCTGAGTTTGTCTCTGCTTCTTGCAAGAGCAAGGTTTCCGGAGGTCGAAAAAGCGGACATCATCTCAAAGTGTCTTACCATTGCAGTTCCGTAAAAAGTTCTGCTCGCTCCGATCCTTGGAATAATAGCATCTGGTGCAGGAAGCTCTTTGCCTTGATAGTTCACTTTCAGCTCGCCCTTTGCTATCTCGATACTGCATTTTAAGTAGTCGATGACCCTTACTTCCCATCCTTTTGCCTGTGCCGCCTCAACTAATCTTTTTGTAGAGTAGAGCTCTTTGTTTCTTGATAATATATAGACTCTCATATTTTTTCCTGATTTATATTTTTTTTGTTAGATACTCTTTTGAAACATCAACTAAAAATTTGTTTGCCAAAAACTTTTTGCCGATCAACATAGGGTATTTCATATCCGAACGGTTGGTAAGAGATATAACGGTTTTGTATGTCTTGCCGAAAAATTCGACATTTACTTTTATGGATGGCCTGTGTTGAAGTTCCCCGTTAGAACTGCGCACCTTTTTCATTGCATACAGAGGAACCGCCATCTTTTTGTCATTGTATGCGGGATGTACTTCATCAAGCAGTCTAAAGTGCACAATACCGTCTTCATCTACGGATATATCATCGCAGTGAAGGGCATTTGAATCGGCGCCGGTGTCGATCTTCGCATCAAGATCATAAAGATCAAGATCAGGAATCGATATAAGCTCTTTTGTACCGACAATCTTTTTTTCTTTCATTAAATCAATCCGATGTTTTAAGAAGATTATAGCATATTAAAGAGCAGAACAATAAGAAAAAAATAGGGCTGCTTAAAGTTACTTTTAGCAAAAAAAAACTCATTTGAGAGTATAATTTTGTATAAAATAAAAATTTAGTTATGGGTAGTAGTGGCTTTATGCTAAAAGAGATTAAGCCCTTGGTAGGGTATGAACTGTATTTGTTAAGAGGGCAAATATGACTTTTAAAGATTTAGAGTTTATGTTAGAGTTAAACGGTGTAATGAGAAAAGATATAGATTACATCTTGGACTTTAGCAGAAAAAACGGCATAGATGTAGAGCAGATCGATGATGAGCTCAACAAAATGGGGTATGAGAGAATAATCGAAAATGAGCTTGAGAGTTCATGGGACGATGAAGATGACGAGTATGAGCATGTAGAAAAATTCTCACACAGAAACAAATATTCAGACGATTATGAATAAGAAAATATTTCGGCAGCTTGTAAAAAGCTACCGATAAACAGATGTTTAGTCCCCGCTTTTAGTTTTTGGCTCAAAGAGGGTTCCAAGTGTATGCTTATCTTCTAAAAGAAAAGATTTTGCGGCACTCAGATCAAATCCGTTGCACAGAAGCATTCTTTTCCCGCGCTTTATTAAAAAATCGGCAGCTTTTAGTTTTGTCACTATTCCGCCTGTAGCAAATTCGTTATTTGCTGTTGAGGTGTCTGTTAGAGCCTCTTTTGGAAGTTCATTTACTGTTTTATAAAGCTTTGCATCTTTGAACTCTTGAGGATTTTTATCGTAATAGCCGTTAATATCGCTAAGTATTACCAACAGGTCGGCCTCTACGGCATAAGCTACGTTTGCGGAGAGCTGGTCGTTGTCTCCAAAAAGCTGTTCGGGAGTAGATGTAATATCGTTCTCGTTTACTATAGGTAAAATATCGTTCTCCAGATGCGCATCTATGATCTCTTGAAACATTTTAGTACGCTTTCTTGAGTCAAAATCATCTTCTGTAAGCAGGATCTGCGCTGTTGTAATATCATAAATATCAAATTTCTTTTTGTATGCGGTCATTAAAATAGGCTGTCCCGCTGCTGCCAGTGCTTTTTTGCCGATCTGTTTTCTTTTGTCAAGTTTTAAAATAGAATATCCCGCAGCGACTGCTCCAGATGTTACCAATATAACGTCATACTTCTTTTTAAGCATCACAATAAGTGTAACCAGGTTTAACATACGCTCCTTCGCAATATGATTATTCTCCGTCAGGACGGCAGTACCGACTTTAATAACAACTCTTTTCATTAATTTTCCTTTGTTTTTCGCAGCTCGTTTATAATCAATTGAGCTTTTGGCCCCAATTGTAACAAGTTAAAGGTTTAGTTTTTATTAGTTTGAACACTAAATGAGCAGAGCCCATTTAGTTACGCTAGCCGCTGTGGCACTAAAGCTTGCCGCATTAAGCGGCAGAAAATTTTTTAAAAAAACTAAATCAATGAACAATAAAAAGTTAATCTACTACACTAAATTATGATAGAATAATGTTTATATAATGATTTATAGGACTGTTTTATGCAAAACCAAACTACCTTGGCGAAATTGAGCGAGAAGATCTCATCAATTGTCGAGAAGCACAACTCTCTTAAAGAGGAGAATGAAGCACTTAGACTCGAACTTGTAAAACTAAAAGCCGAGAGTGAAATAAAAAATCAAGAGATAGCAAGATTGATAGAACAGAATTCTCAAAAAGAGCTTGAGATAGAGGCTATAGTAGAAAAATTAGAAAGTATAATGGTTTAAAGATATGAGTAAGAAGCTTGGTTTAAATATTGGCGGACGTCGTTTTGATGTTGATGTTGAAGATAGTTTTGCCATTTTTTTGCAAGAGCAGATGAGAAAAGATTTCAACATAGAGGGTAACAACGACCTAAAGACACTGCTTCAGGCTTATGTTCGTAAAAACCACGAACTTTTTCTCCAAGAGCAGAGAATAGAAGAGATCACAAAAAAATTAGAATTTTAAGACAAAATTTATTATTATATAAGCTAAGAGTGATATAATTTCGGTCTCTTTAATAGAGATGGTGTGCGCTCGTAGCTCAGCTGGATAGAGCACTGGTTTGCGGTACCAGCGGTCACATGTTCGAATCATGTCGGGCGCACCATTTCCTCGGTAAAACATTCATCCCTTAAAAACAAGCATAAACTTTTTTAACTGTTTATCTCATTTTTTATAATCTGTGCAAGTTCGCAACACTTGTCTGTTCTTTGTTTGTAAGTCAGATCATCATTTAAAAGTATGTTTACAAAAGCACTTCCGACTATGACGCCATCAGCACCCTTTACCTTCTCTTTTGCAGTCTTTTCATTAACTCCGAACCCTACATACACAGGTGTTGGCGTATATTTTTTGATAGATGAGAGTATCGGTTGAAGGTCTTCAGATGCGCCTGAGCCTGTTATTCCCGCATAGGCTACCATATAGATAAACTTTTTAGACTCTTTTACTATCTTCTCTATCCTCTCCTGGGTATCTGTCGGTGCGACAAAACTTATGTTTGAGATGCTGTTTGAATCAAAGAGCTCTTTGTAAGCAAGAGTCTCTTCATACGGAAGATCCGGGATTATAAGTCCATTTACCCCTATTTTTTTTGCAAACGGGATCAAGCTGTTCAAGTTGTGCTGGTAAAAGCTGTTGAAGTAGCCCATCCAGAGAGTGTCTACTTTTGGAGCGATAACTTCAGAGATCTCCAAAAGATGTTTAAATTTAAATCCAAGCCCAAGAGCTTTATGGTTTGCTTCTTCGATAGCGGGACCGTCAGCCACAGGGTCAGAGAACGGAACGCCGAGTTCTATTGCATCTACGCCGCTTTGGGCGAGTGCAAGTGCTAAATCGATACTAAAGGATTTTTCAGGATAACCCGATGTAATGTACGCCACTAATTTTTTCAACTGCTCTCCAGGTCTGGTAATTTAAGTAGAGAATATTTTATACGCGACAGTTCGTTATCAAGTTTTAGATCATCTTTCCACATAGCGAACATATCGCTGACCTCCAAAAGCCAGTTTATCGTCTCTTCATTGACGCTTTTATGCTGGGTTCTTATGGTCTCAAGCGTATCTTCGACAAAAGCCGCAAGTTTAGCCATTGGTGTGATCTTTAAAAAACTCGAAGCGGACTTGATGTTGTGAAAGACGCGAAAAAGTTCATTTACGCTTCTTTCGTACATATTGGGCTTAGAGAGGTCTATGATCATACTCTCCATATAATCGACCATCATAGAGTAGTGGTCCAGAAACTCATCGACTATTTCATAATCAAAGTTGGAATCTAAATCACTTCTTACGCCCATAAAATATTTCTCCTATATGGCCAAAATTATAGCAATATTTAGTTAAAATACCTTTATTACAAAGAAAGAGTGTTTATATGACTAAGAAAATGACAATAACTTCCATCAAAAAAAGTAAAGGTGTCTCCAAGCTGGTTATGATAACGGCTTATGATGCTCTGTTTGCGAGATTGCTGGAACCTACTTGTGACATAATCCTGGTTGGAGATAGCCTTAATATGAGCTTTGCAGGCAAGGGCGATACGCTCAGTGCGACGCTTGAGCAGATGATCTACCATACAAATGCGGTCGCACAGGGTGCAAAGAGCAGTTTTTTGATCTGCGATATGCCTTTTGGTACATATATAAATCCTGACGAAGCTCTGAGAAACTCTATAAAGGTATTTCAAGAGACCCCTGTTGATGCTCTAAAGATAGAGGGCGGAGAAAATAAGGCGCACATTATCGAGCATTTATGCTCAAACGGCATAGCGGTCTGCGGACATATAGGACTTTTGCCGCAAGCCGTTCGCTCAGAGGGCGGATACAAGGTAAAAGGCAAAAGCCAGGAGGAGCAGGAACAGCTCATCAGAGATGCTAAGGCCGTGGAGAGAGCCGGTGCGTTTTGTATGGTCATAGAGGGTGTAAAAGCCGATGTAGCAAAAGAGGTCGCAAAGAGCGTCTCAGTTCCTGTTATCGGGATAGGTGCCGGAAAAGAGGTTGACGGACAAGTGCTTGTTTTTTCTGATATGCTTGGTCTTTTCGAGGAGTTTACACCTAAATTTGTCAAGAAGTATATGGATGGAGCTTCTTTGGTAAAGAGTGCGATAAAGAGCTATTCCGATGAGGTTAGAAGCGGCGAATTTCCTCAAGATATACACACTTACTAAGAGAGATCATGGAAAGATTGGTAGAGATAGAGAGATTTGACAACGAGGAGAGTTGTGAAATAACGCTTCGTCCAAGCGCTTGGAGTGAGTATATCGGGCAGGAGCAGATCAAAAAAAATCTCGGAGTCTTTATAGAGGCGAGTAAAAAAAGGGGCGAGGCGCTTGACCACATTCTTTTTTTCGGACCTCCGGGGCTGGGTAAGACCACTTTGGCTCTTATTATTGCAAACGAGATGGATGCAAATATTAAAGTGACTGCCGCTCCGATGATAGAAAAAAGCGGAGATCTTGCAGCTATACTTACAAACCTCGAAGAGGGCGACATACTCTTTATAGATGAGATTCACCGCCTCTCTCCCGCCGTTGAAGAGATACTATACTCATCTATGGAAGATTTCAGGATCGACATTATCATAGGAAGCGGTCCTGCAGCACAGACCGTAAAGATAGATCTTCCTCGTTTTACGCTTGTAGGTGCTACGACAAGAGCGGGAATGCTCTCCAATCCTCTTAGAGACAGATTCGGAATGAACTTCAGGATGCAGTTCTACTCACCGGAAGAGCTTGCAAAGATAATCTCTCAGGCATCTAGAAAACTAAGCAAAGAGATAGCTCACGAAGCGTGTCTGGAGATAGCAAAAAGAAGCCGCGGAACTCCGCGTATCGCGCTGAGACTTCTGCGCCGCGTAAGAGATTTTGCAGATGTTGCAAATGAGAAAGATATAGCGCACTCAAGAACAAAATATGCGCTAGAAGAGCTGGGAATAAACTCTCACGGGTTTGACGAGATGGATATAAAACTCTTGAATCTGCTTGTTGGAGCAAACGGAAGAGCGATCGGGCTAAGTACCATAGCGGCAGCGCTCAGCGAAGACGAAGGGACCGTGGAAGATGTTTTGGAGCCCTATCTTATTGCAAACGGATATCTGGAGAGAACTGCCAAAGGCAGAAAAGCGACCAGAAGTACTTATGAGATATTAAATATCGAATTTCCATACCAAGAAGAGGGGAGTCTATTTTGAAACCGCAATATTTTGTCGCTATTTTATTCGCAACGTCGCTCTACTGGATGTATCTGCTCTATGCCCCATTCTTGATGGGAATGATAATTGCGGCGCTTCTTGCAATATCTACCTCAAATATTCAGAATTTTTTTGAAAAGGTTCTAAAATCAAAGTTCTTTGCCGCATTAATATCGAGCTTCTTGCTGGCGGTTCTCTTCTTTGTACCGCTTGGATATTTTTTGGCAACCCTTACCATAAAACTAAACAGCATGGATCCCATAGTCTTTAAAAATATAGAGATATTTATCAGAGAGTTTTTAGAGACTCCGCCCGAGTATCTCTCTTTTTTAAAGCCGTTTACGGATGATCTGATGAAAGATGTCAGCGTTAACTCTATTGCATCCTACATAATCTCATTGACGGGAAATATAGGCTCTTTAAGTGCCGGTTATCTTAAAAACTCTTTTCTTGTAATAGTCTTCTATTTTTTCGCACAATATAACGGCGGGTTTGTAGTCGATTTTCTAAAAAGAGTCGTTCAGATGTCAGTGGAAGAGACAACGCTTCTGGCAAGAGAGCTCTCATCTGTTATGAGTGTTGTCTTCTACTCGATTATAGTAAATGCGATGTTTCAGGGCATACTCTTTGGCGTTGCCATATCATTTATGGGTTACAACGGTCTTCTCTTTGGAATAATGTACGGATTTGCATCTCTGATCCCGGTAGTCGGCGGAGCTCTTATGTGGCTTCCGTTTATGCTCTATGAGTTCTCTGCGGGAAGCAGTGCAAACGCCATATTTATAGCGCTATACTCTATAGTGGTCATTTCGGTGATAGCGGATACTTTTATAAAACCTTTAATTATAAAAGAGATAAATCTAAGGCTTCTAAAAGAGGATGATGCGAAGATGAACGAGCTTATTATCTTTTTTGCCATCATCGCAGGACTTACGACATTTGGTTTCTGGGGAATGATACTGGGACCTGCTATTACTGCATTTTTCCTAACTATCGTGAAGCTTTTTGAGGCTAGAACAAAAGAGTGTGAATCAAAAGCAGCGCAGAGTTAGTTCTTTTTGTATATCTCCGGGTAGTCGCTCTTAAATCTTCTGTGTATCCAAAACCAGAACTTCGGCTTATCTGTTATAAGTTTAGTAAGCCAGTCTGCTTGAAGTTGTGTAGCCTTTAAGATGTCGGCTTGCTCATCTTGGCTATGTTGCACGGGAATCTCATCAAAAAACTCCAGAGTGTAGTTCTCTTCATCACCCGTAGTCATAATAACCGGAATGATAGCGGCATTGAATTTTCTCGCAAGATAGGCAGGCGTTGAGGTCTGATGAACAAACTTGCCCATAAACTCTACTTTTAAACCATCTCTTTTATTTATCCCCGTATCGATCAAGATGCCGCTGGCACCTCTGTTTTTGATAAGTTTAATAAGAGGTCTTACAACATTTGATTTCTCCAAAGAGCTGTTGCCGAACTTCTCCCGCGACTCCAAGGTCCATTTTTCATACTCTTTGTTTTTCATCTTTTTATAAACAGCGGCAATAGGTTCTGCAAAAGCTCCAATGGATGCTCCGCCAAGCTCCCAAGCGCAGTAGTGAGGAGTGACATAGATAACAGCACGTCCCTCACTGTGCGCCTTTTCTACGGCTTTTATATTTTTGATAGTCACTATTCTTGCTAGATCCTCTTTGCTCATATGTCTGATCTCCATCAGATGCAAAAAGTTAAGCAGCAGGTTTCTAAAACTGTATTTGACTATCTCTTTTTTCTCTTTTTGTGTAAGTCTCTCTCCAAAGATAAAATCAAGATTTGTAAAACCCACTCTTCTATATCTTGAAGAGAGGTGGTATGCGATGGCAGCCAAGGAAGTAAAGAAGCTTTTTCTCAAATATCTTGGGAACATCATCAAAAAATTTTCAAAAATTAAAAAAAATTTAAAACCCATTGTTTAAAATAACTCCATTGTAATCTAGAAGCGGATTATATCAAAATGTAACAATGCCTTTGGTATAATTGCGGCTATTAATAATAAAAAAGGCACGAAAAGTGGTTATATCAGATATACAAAATTTTTCTGAAGGTCGCACTAAGGCAAGAGCCTATTTCTGCTATCTATTCTCAAAAAATATTCAAAACAGGCTCCCCTCTCTCTCCGTAGAGTCTATAATGCCTCGTCTATTTAAGATAAAGGCGGACCTGGAAAACTGTGACGGCGTTTATCTGCTTGATCATCGCGGTGTTCAGGTCTCTCCGACATTTACCGCGACAGGGCAGATAGATGGCGATGTTGGAAGAATAAGGTCTGACCGTGCCTACTACTACAGAGCAGTAAAAGAGGGGAGATGTACTATAACTGATCCGTATCCCTCGCTTATAACGGGAGATCTGTGCGTAACGGCTTCACAGCCCGTATATGATGAACATGGAGAGCTAAAATATGTAGCATGTTTGGATATGCCGCTTGGAGAGGTCATAAAGATATCAAGATCAAGCAGTTTTGATAAGTTTTTTACCTCTCTTTTTAGGTACTCGTACGCAATTTTCTCTTTTGCTCTTATTGCTGTTGCCGTACTGCTCTTTTTTAAAGGGATACAGAGCTTTTTCGTCTATGAGATATCACCGAGCCACTTTAAGATCAAGGATGTGTTTGAAGCGACCATCCTTATCACGCTTGCCCTTGCAATATTTGACCTGGCAAAGACACTTATCGAAGAAGAGATACTAGGCAGAAACAAAGAGAACAGCATATCAGGTCCGCACAAGACGATGGTGCGGTTCTTGGGCTCGATCATTATCGCACTCTCGATCGAGGCGCTTATGCTTGTATTCAAGTTTGCGATCACTGACCCAGAGAAGCTGGTATATGCTATGTATATAGTAGGAGGAGTCGCTATGCTTTTGGTAACGCTGGCGGTCTATATAAAATTTACAAAATTAAAGATTGATGAATGATAGGAATTGTTGATTATAATATGGGAAATCTGGCAAGCGTTCAAAACGCTTTTGCCAAAGTAGGTGCTAAGACGGTCGTTGAGAGCGATCCAGAAAAGTTTAAAGATTACGATAAACTGATACTTCCTGGAGTTGGGGCTTTTGGAGATGCAATGGAGCATCTCAGGGAGCGCAATATGATCGATGCCATAAGAGAGTTTGCTCTTAGCGGCAGGCCGATACTCGGTATCTGTCTTGGTATGCAGCTTCTTTTTGAGAGCTCCCAAGAGTTCGGAAGCCATGAAGGGCTTGGGCTTATTAAGGGCGAGGTTGTCGCTTTTGATACATCAAAGTTCAACGAGCCTTTAAAGGTTCCGCATATGGGCTGGAACAGAATGTTTACAAAAGAGCATCCTCTGTTTGAAGGTTTGGATGAGGAGCACTATCTATATTTTGTGCACTCCTACCATGCCGTGTGTCAGAACGAAGATGACGTTATAGGCAAGACCGTATACGGCTATGAGTTTGCGTCTGCTGTCGCTCATAAGAACGTTATGGGGATTCAGCCGCACCCTGAAAAGAGCCACAAGAACGGGCTTAAAATATTAGAAAATTTTACAAGGCTATAATAGACACGCTATCGGAAGTAATTCCGCTAGCTACGTTAACACTAAGTTCTCTTCAGCAGAGAGCTCACGCCACTTGTGGCTTATAATTTAAGGATTTATTTACATGACTTTATACCCAGCGATTGATTTAAAAGACGGAAAAGCTGTAAGACTGACAAAGGGTCTTATGGAGAGTGCGAAGATATACTCCGATGAGCCTTGGATGCTTGTTAAAAAGTTTGAAGAGATGGGGGCCGAGTGGGTTCATCTGGTGGATCTAAACGGTGCTTTTGCGGGCGAGCCCAAAAACCTGGACCAGATCATAAAGATAAGAGAGAACTGCAGTGTGAAGCTTGAGCTTGGCGGCGGAATACGCGATGAAGCTACAATAAAAAAGATGCTCGATATCGGCATAGACAGAGTTATCCTAGGCTCTATCGCAGTCAAAGATCCTCAGTTTGTAAAAGATATGGCGGCAAAATACCCAATAGCTGTCGGTATTGACGCTATAGACGGCTTTGTGGCTGTTGAAGGCTGGGGTGAAGTTAGCTCTATGCGAGCGACCGATCTTGCGCGTAAATTTGCAGATGCGGGAGTAGAAGCCATAATTTGTACGGATGTCGGCAAAGACGGCACTCTTGGCGGGGTAAATGTAGAGTTTACTCTCGAGATCGCAAAGGCGAGCGGAGTTAGTACGATTGCAAGCGGCGGCGTTAAAGATGAGAGCGACATAGAAGCCCTTATTGCGACAAACTTGGTTGAGGGCGTTATCATAGGCAAGGCCTACTATGAGGGGACGCTTGATCTGCCAAAGATGTTCAAGCTCCTCTCTTAAGCGGCGCTTTATCGCAAAATAAATAAAATTTAGGTATTATTGCTTATTAATTTGCAAATTTTTATAAAAAGGATTTCCTTTGAAATTACTTGTTGTCGATGATAGTTCTACAATGCGCCGTATTATAAAAAATACATTGGCAAGACTCGGTCATAAAGATATCTTAGAGGGTGCTGACGGCGTTGAAGGCTGGAGTGCATTGGACGCTAATCCGGATATCGATATGCTTATCACGGATTGGAACATGCCTGAGATGAACGGTTTGGAACTTGTAAAAAAAGTTCGCGCAGATGATAGATTTAAAGATCTTCCGATCATCATGGTAACAACAGAGGGCGGCAAAGCAGAGGTTATTACTGCATTAAAAGCGGGTGTTAACAACTATATTGTCAAGCCGTTCACACCACAGGTTTTAAAAGAGAAGCTTGGTGCCGTTATGGGTATTGAGGTGTAATGCAAGAGCACTACTTTGAGTTAAAAGTCCGTGTATCTTCTCATCATTCACTGTTTTGCGATTTTTTAGCAGATACTTTGCCGATTGGTTTTGAAGAGACGGACGACGGTTTTATTATAAGAAGCGAAGAGAGCCTAGATACTATCATCTGGGGTTTAGAGCAGTTTGCAGAGGCTCTATCAAAGGCGCTTGGCGAAAATATAGATGTTGAGTGCGAACAGACAAAACTAAACAACAGTGATTGGGTACAGCTTTATCAAGAGAGCGTAAAACCGCTTACAATCGATAAGTTTTATATTCATCCGACATGGGATGAGCCTCATAAAGAGCTTATAAACATAGAGATAAATCCTGCTCTTGCATTTGGCACAGGACATCATCCGACAACGGCATCCGCATTAAGAGCAATAGCAAAATATGTAAAAACCGGTGACAGAGTTTTAGATGTTGGTTGCGGAAGTGGGATATTGGCAATCGGTGCGATAAAATTAGGTGCCGTTGTAGACGCCTGCGACACGGACGACGCATCCGTAGAGAACAGTAAACAAAATGCAGAGTTAAACTCCGTAGAGTTTGAAAGTTTATGGGAAGGCTCTTGTTCCGAGGCAAAAGATACTTATGACGTTGTTGTAGCAAATATTGTTGCGGATGTTCTTATCTTCATAGCAAATGATCTCAAAAAAGTTTTAAAAGAGGACGGAGTGCTTGTGCTCTCAGGGATACTTGAGAAATATGAAGCAAAAGTTCTGAAGTTTTATCAAGATCTTGAGATTTTAGAAAAAATAGACCAAGATGAGTGGGTCACATTAATACTAAAAAAAGGTAAAAAATAGATATGCAAAATAAAAAGAACAATAATAATGACGAGAATAATTTTTTCAATAAAAATCCGCTGATAACGTTTGCAATATTCTCTGTAGTAATTATTTTGCTTTTTAAAGCGCTTATAGGCGACAGCGGCAGTTCAGACGCGATAGTGGCGGGCAATAAAAAAGTAAAGCAGATAAGCTATTCGGAACTTAAGTCTCTGATAGATTCAAAAGATGTAAAAAAAGTCGAGATAGGACAAACGTATATAAAAGCGTTTGGAGCGGACAATATGACGCTCTATACGACAAGAATCGTTCCCGGTGATACGAAACTAACCGAAGCACTCGAAAAACAGAGCATTGAATATACCGGCTTTAGCGAGACAAACTGGTTTACCGAGATGTTCGGGTGGCTCTTTCCGTTTCTTATAATCATAGCTATCTGGATGTTCTTCGCGGGAAGAATGCAAAAAAGCATGGGCAGCGGCATTTTGGGAATGGGCGGTTCTAAAAAGATGATTAATTCAGAAAAGCCCAAAACAAAGTTTGATGACGTTGCAGGTGTGGAAGAGGCCAAAGAGGAGGTTCAGGAGATAGTAGATTTCTTGAAATATCCTGGCCGTTACGTCGAGATAGGCGCAAAAATACCAAAAGGTGTCCTGTTGGTAGGAAGTCCGGGTACAGGTAAGACACTTTTGGCAAAAGCCGTTGCGGGCGAAGCGGATGTGCCTTTTTTCTCGGTAAGCGGTTCTAGTTTTATTGAGATGTTCGTCGGTGTCGGAGCGGCTCGTGTTCGTGACCTTTTTGAACAGGCTAAAAAAGATGCGCCGAGCATTATCTTTATAGATGAGATAGACGCTATCGGTAAGAGCCGTGCGGCAGGTGCAAATATGGGTGGCAACGATGAGCGTGAACAGACGCTAAACCAGCTTCTTGCGGAGATGGACGGTTTTGGAACTGACACACCGATAATCATCTTAGCTGCAACGAACAGACCTGAAATACTTGATCAGGCACTTCTGCGTCCGGGACGTTTCGACAGACAGGTACTGGTTGACAAACCTGATTACGAGGGGCGTATAAAGATACTTAAGGTCCACGTCAAGGGTGTTAAGATGGGTGATGACGTAGACCTTGAAGAGGTTGCCCGTTTGACGGCAGGTTTGGCTGGTGCTGATCTGGCAAATATTGTAAATGAAGCGGCACTTTTAGCGGGTAGAAAAAATCAAAAAAACGTAACGCAAAAAGATCTTTATGAGTCTGTGGAGCGTGCACTTGCGGGACTTGCTAAAAAATCACGCAGAATAAATCCAAAAGAGAAGAAGATAGTCGCTTACCATGAGAGCGGACATGCGCTCTTGGCAGAGACAACCGTGGGCGCTAAAAAGGTATCAAAAGTATCTATCGTTCCTCGTGGGCTTGCGGCGCTCGGCTATACGCTAAACACACCTGAAGAGAACAAGTTTATGATGCAAAAACATGAGCTTTGGGCAGAGGTTGACGTTCTTCTCGGCGGACGTGCAGCAGAGGAGATATTTATAGGCGAGATATCTACAGGTGCCGGAAACGACCTTGAGCGTGCAACGGATATTATCAAATCAATGGTTCAGACCTACGGTATGAGCGATGTTGCAGGATTGATGGTGTTAGAGAAGAGCAGACACTCGTTCTTAGGCGGCGGCATTCAGGCTACAAGAGAGTATAGCGACAAGATGGCCGAGAGTATGGACGAGTTTATAAAAACATCTCTTCAAGAGAGGTACAATGTTGTTCTAAAGAGGCTAAAAGAGTATAGCGAAGCAATAGAAGAGATAGTAAAGCTTCTTTATAAAAAAGAGAACATTACCGGCGAAGAGGTAAGAGATATCATTATTAATTTTGAAAAAGCAAACAATATAGAGTCTAAAGTAAATATTGTATGCGATGACATAGAAGAAGAGTTAAAAGTAGACGCAAGAATGGCTCAAGACGAGAGTGAAGAGAAAAAACCCAAAAAGGATAAGGAAGACTTAGATGAAGAGTAATCTTTTACCTATAGCAAAAGAGGGGTGGAGTTATCTGGCGTACTCAGTTGCTGCGCTTATAGTTTTCACAATTCTGGATCTAGATCTCTTGCAGTTTTTGGCATTTTTAACGACGCTCTTTTTTGTCTTTATTTTCAGAAATCCTGAGCGGGAAAATATGCTTTACCAGCAAAATAGTGTTGTCAGTCCTGTTGATGGGGTCGTCTCTTCGATCGAAGAGCTTCAAAATGAGAACAGTTACGCTTATAAGGTAGAGATAGACGGCAGCTATTTAAATGTGGCTCTTTTAAGAGCCCCTTTTACCTCTACCATGGAAGAGATTGAACTTCAAAGGGGTGCTAGACTCTCTGCTTTTAGGATGCTTTCAAAAAGCATAAACGAGAATGCAGCGCTGATTTTTAGTGACGAGAAGTCGGCAAACAAAATGAAAGTAGTTCATAGACTAAAGCAGAGCATCAAAGGGATAGATATAGATGTCAAGAAAGCTCAGGGACTTGTTCAAGGTGCTAGATACGGTCTTGTCGTAAACGGTATCACTGAACTTTACTTGCCGCACAACTTTAGATTAAACATAGGCATAGGCAACGAGTTAAGAGCATCAGAGTCTCTCATCGGCTACTTTACGACAGAGAGCAAAAAGAGTAAATAGTATCTTCCATGCTCAGAAGTAGATCTTACTTCTGAGTCTTCTCAAACATCAGCTTATCGGTATCCACACTAAAGTTAAAATATTCAGAATTGAAGTTGTTTTTGTATATTCTTGAGAGCTGAATTACAGCCCCCTTATTGTTTTTAACCTCAAGATAGAGCAGCCCAAGAGCATATCTGCTCTCTAAGAAGCTGGGATTTTTCAGTTTTGAGAGTTCCAGAAGAGCAATCGCATTTGCATGGTGCTCTGCCGCCGTGGATGCAACGGCTCCCAAAAAGAGAGTCTGTGAATCACGCACTTTAAGATTGTCGATAAGGTTGTTATACAGAGTGTAAGACTCTTCGTAAAAGCCGTCATACAAAGACGCTAGAGCTAGCGAAGCGGTGAGATCTTCCGTTCGCTCTGTGGTAGACTCAAGTACCGCTTTTAACTGTTCTCTTAAGAAATAGAGCCTGCCTGTTATCAGATTTTGCTGAATATAGAGATACCTTGCGACATATGCACCGAAATAGAGATCATTTAAATTTAGCTCTTGATCTTTTAGATAGTTCATAACCTCGCTGGCATACTCTTTTTGGCTCAGTTTGTTAAAGTAAGCATCTATATACATCATATGAGGAACTATCTCATCCGGAAGCATAGCTGTGAGCTTGTTTGCCGATCTTTGAGCGGCTTGCGTGTTGTTTTGTCTAAGAGCTATAATGATGTCAAGTGCCAGATAGAGAGGTCTTTGTTTGTACTCTTTATCAAGCCAGTCGCCGAGAATTGCAGTGTTTTGCTGGCTTATGGAGAGAAGAGTATTGTAGAGATCCATCTCTTCGCTAAACTCCTCATGGGCAACAGCATCTTTTATTATTGAGAGCAGTTTTGCATTTTCGCTATCTATCAACTGAGATGTCATAACGGCATATATTCCGGATAGGTAATTCTTTGCATCAAGATTGTAAGAGCGCAAAAAATGTTTATATGCGTCAGCCATGTTGCCCATCTGAGCATAAGTAAGAGCAAGATTGTAGTGAAGAATAGAGTGTTTAGGCTGGATCTCTACCAGTTTTTGGAGAAGCTCATTGGCTTCTCTTAGTTTAAAAGAGAGGGCTTTTTTAATTGCATTTACTATGCCCAGATTGACGCTTGAAGATGAGGAGCCCTTTGCAAGATACTCCTTTGCCGAGTCTATGTTGTCAATATATATATTTGCATTTCCTTTGCGTATATAGCTTATGGTCTGATTTGCATTAAATGTCTTATATGGCGAGAAGTAGAAGATCTTTTGGTAGTCAATCGCTTTGCTGTTTATTACGCTGTTTCTGTATCTCGCTTGTGCTTTTTCAGGATCAAAGAGAGACTCTTTTAGCTCCACTTTGATCGGGTAGGGCTTATAGACCTCTTCACCGAACATATCGGTGATATTTTCTATATTTTTTGCCCCCTCTTGTATCTGACCGGATTTTAAATTTACATATCCGAGCGCAAGCTGTGACTTAACAGGTTCTATCCCTTTTTTTATAGCATTTTGAAGATAGTTTTTTGCCAGTGTGAGGTCTCCTACTCTTGCATAAAGAAGTCCAAGACTAAAATCATTGGCTATAGGCTTGTCTCTCTCCATGCTCTCGATGGCACTGTAGTCATTATCAAAAAGAGCGTTGATCCTTGAAGCAAGAGAGTTTTGAACTTTTTGATACTCCATAGACGTAGGGTTCTTAAGTGCGCTTAGAGCCTCCAGATAGTTGTCGTTATAGTAGTTTATAAGAGAGTAGTAGTAGGAGTATAGAGGTGATTGTCTCTCATGGGGAAGATATGCGTATGCCAGATCTATGTAGTATCTAAAGCTCTCCTCGTTTTGCAGGTGCAGTGAGCAGACAGCAGCATTTATGGCACTTACACACCTTTTTTCATTGTTTTGTATCGCTTTTTGAAATGTTTCAAGTGCAGTCTCATATTGGGCATCTTTTAGCTGGGCAACACCAAGATTGTAAGCAGATACTGCTTCACTGTAGTGCGCTATTTTTTCATAAAGAGCAAGTGCTTCCGTTTTTGAACCCGTAGAGTAGAGGTAGTCCGCCTTTGCTATCATGCTCTCTATCTTGGTCGGTTCCACAGGTTTTGAAGTCGGCTTCTCCAGCCTCTCATCTATGTAGCCCATAGAGGGGTCGGCAGTTTTTTTTGACTCTTTTTGCATTGTAAAGAAGAGAAGAGAGATTATTAGAACAAGTCCTACACCGATACCGACAAGGATCAATCTTTTTTTCGCAGCAGATGATGAATCTTCGTCTATAATTGATGATCTTGAAGCGGCACTCTCATACGCAGCGTCACTATCTTCGATAATTATTATCTCTTCTTCTAGTCCATCAGCCATCATCTACCTTACTATCGTTTCTTTTTTAAAGCAAAAAAAGTACCATAAAACTAGTTTATGTAGGGCTCTAACACCTTTGGTATCGTGATGCTTCCGTCTTCGTTTTGAAAGTTCTCCATAATCGCCACCATTGTTCTTCCAACGGCAAGTGACGAGCCGTTTAGAGTGTGAACGAAAGAGTTCTTGTTCTCATCTTTGTATCTTATTTTTGCACGTCTTGCCTGAAACTCTCTTGTGTTAGATACCGAAGAGATCTCTCTGTATGTCGCTTGTCCTGGCAGCCAAACCTCTAGATCTACTGTTTTTGCAGCACCAAAACCAAGGTCTCCGCCGCAAAGGGTTACAAGACGGTGGGGAAGTTCAAGCGCGCTGAGAAGGTCGGATGCTGTCTGTACCATCTCGTCAAATACTTTGTCGCTATCTTCAGGTTTTGTTATGCTTACAAGTTCAACTTTGTGAAACTGGTGCTGTCTTATCATACCGCGAGTGTCACGCCCTGCGGCACCTGCCTCTTTTCTAAAACATGATGTATAAGCCGTCATCTTGATCGGCAATTGGCTAGGAGAGAGTATCTCGTCTTGAAAGAGGTTTGTAACTGGAACCTCTGCGGTTGGGATCAAAAATAGCTCTTGGTCCTGTATCTTGTATAGATCGTCTTCAAATTTTGGAAGCTGTCCCGTGCCCTCAAGTGCGGCTCTGTTTACGATAGATGGCACGCTTACCTCTTCAAAACCTCTTTGTGAGTTAAAAGCAAGCATAAAATTTATAAGGGCACGCTCTAGCTTTGCACCCATGCCAAAAGCGACACTGAAGCGACTTGTTGCAAGCTTTACTCCCCTCTCAAAGTCTATCCAGCCGTTTTGTTCTGCAAGCTCCCAGTGCTCTTTTGGAGTAAAGCTGAACTCTCTTGGAGTAAGCACTTTTTTGATCTCGATATTGTCGCTCTCATCTTCGCCATCCGGAACGTCATCATCGGGGATGTTTGGAATCGACATCGCAAGAGACTCCAGCTCCTCCTGCTTTACACGTTGCACCTCAAGAGCTTCTGTGATCTTTATCTTGTTTGTATCGACTCTGGCTTTTAGCTCGCTTACGTCTCTGCCCTCTTTTTTATAGATACCAAACTCTTTGCTCATCGCATTTTGAGCCGCCTGAAGCGCTTCGTAATCTGCTTTTGCAGCTTTTAGCTCCTCGTTTTTTCTCTTTAGAGAGTCTAGCAGGCTGACATCAACCCCTTTTCTTACGAGTTTATCGCTTACGCCTTGAAAATCTTTTTGAAGTAGTTTTAGATCGATCATTCATATCCTTGATTTATAATAGTATATCTCTTGCCAATTGAAACTGGTTGGCTGTCATGAGGTGAATTTTCGGATGGAGCGCTTTTAGCTCTAAAAAGAGATTTTTGCTAAGCTCAAATCCTACTCTATACTCCTCCTCTGAGCCTTTTTCATGCGCATCTCTAAGAGCTTCTATCCATGAAGCAGGCACGTTTATACCCGGAACGTGAGCGGAGAGGAACTGTGCGGTTCTTAGTTTGGTGATTGGAAAAACTCCTAGAATCAGTTCGGCACTTTTGTTCTCGTTGCAGCACGCATCGTTTGCCACATCTTTTAGCTCAAGCAGCAGCTTCGCGCTCTGGATATCGTAAACGGGCTGGGTGATTATCCCAAGCGCACCGTGTTTTATCTTTTTTTGCATCTTTTTTTGCAGTGTCTTTGGATTTTTTGCATAGGAGTTAACGACGGCAAAAGGGTATATCTCTTTTGATTTATGCAAAAGCGGTTTGCCAGCATAGTCGATGCCGCTGTTAAAACATGAGATGATCTCAAGCAAAAGTGTGCTGTCTGCTTCAAAAACGCCCTTTGTATGGGGCTGATCTGAGATAGTTGCTGGATCACCGGTAAGGGCTAGTATGGCTCTTACGTCTACCTCGTTTGCTCCCAAAAGATCTGATTGCAGGGCGATCTTATTTCTATCACGCATGCTCATGGTCGCAATTACGGGCTTGTCAAATCTCTCTTGAAGCATTTTAGCGGCAAAGAGGGAGTTGTATTTTAGCTTTGCAAGCGGATTGTCTGTGGTCGTAAAGCCGTCTACTAATCTATCAAGTCCTAGTTGTGCTATCGTCTCTATGATAGGAGAGAAGATCGGAGAGTGTCCCGGAGTGGTCTCTAGGGTGATGTAGGTATCGTTCTTTAGTTTATTTATAAGTTCATCAAACAAAAAGTATCCTATTGATATAATTGCGCAATTATAACTAAAGAGAGAAGAATATATGCTAAAACTGGCTGTTTTTGATTTCGATTCTACGCTTATGGACGGCGAGACGATAGATTTTTTTGCCGAGGAGCTGGGCCTTGGAGAGCAGGTAAGCAAAATAACGGAAGCTGCAATGAGCGGTGAGCTTGATTTTTTTGAATCGCTTCAGCAGAGAGTAGGCCTTCTAAAAGGGCTTGAGTACAGTGTAGTAGAGAGGATCAGCCAGAATCTTCCTTATATGAAAGGGGCACGTGAGACCATTGCAGAGCTTAAAGCTATGGGCATGAAGGTGGTCTGTTTTAGCGGCGGATTTAGAAGTGCGACGGGATATGCGAAAAACATCTTGGGTTATGATGCAGATTTCTCAAACGTGCTGCACCATAAAAACCAGATACTTACAGGACTTGTGGGCGGAGATATGATGTTTAACTACTCAAAGGGCGATATGCTGATCCGCTTGCAGGGTCTGCTTGGTGTCAGCGAGGATGAAACGCTTGTGTGCGGAGACGGAGCAAATGACCTCTCAATGTTCGCACACGCAGGGACAAGAGTCGCTTTTTGTGCAAGAGAGATACTGCGCAAAGAGGCAAATATAGTAATCGAGACGAAAGACTTAACACAAATATTAGGAAAAATAAAATGCTAGAGAACAGTGTCTGGAGACAGTACAATAACGAGAATAGTTTTAGAGAGATGCTGGCAAAGTTTTGCAGACTCTCATTGGTAGATATTATAGAGGATGAGAAAGATCTTTACGCTGTGCTTAAAGCAAAACTTACAAAAAAAGAGCTGAGACTTTTTGCAATGGATAGTGCTGGTATGAGCGATGATGAGCTAAAAGCGGAGTTCTCTTACGACGATGATGAGTTAGAGAAGGCCAAGTTCAAGCTATATAAAAAGCTAAAACAGGATAAAGTGCGTTTGAGCTTTCGTGCAACAGAGTCACATGAGGAAAATTTGTATTAAAGCATCTTGCAAATCTCGAAAAACTTGTTTTTCGTAGCTTTAGGGGGTTGTAGGGACTTTAGTCCCTGCCTCCAAAACGGACGAGTTCGTTTTGGTGCGTAACATCAATCAAGAAGAATCTTAAAAGAGGCTCTTCTTGATCTCTCTTTGTCCTCTACGTCATTTAAGACGATCTTTTTGGAAAAACTAAGACCGCTTCCTTTAAGAACCTCGGAAAGCCACTTTTTTCTATTTTCATCCTGGCTTTTAAACATATAGCTAAGTGTCGCAAACGAGCGGTTCATGGAGAGGCGTTCATTGTTTATGTAGCTCTGCGAAAAGTCGCTATCTCCCCATTCGCTTGATGTATGGCCGTTTATCTCGAGAGTTGCTATCTTGTCTTTGTTATCATACAGAAATGCAAAGAGCTTTTTGCCAAAGCTATCTAAAAATCTTTTTTGAAAATCCGTGAGCTTATATTCGCCGACTTTAAAATAGAGCTTCTCGTCGCTAAAGTTTATCGATAGGTCCTCTTTTACAACCAGTTCTCCTCTTTTTATCTCATCTCTGAAAATTTCGTTAAGCCTGCTGTAAAAGTCTGTAGATTTATAAGATATTTGCGAGAGGGAGAGGTCTTGATTAAGCTTTAAGAGCCACATGTTCGTCTCTTGAGAATCCTGATTCGTGTGCACTCCCGCAACAGCTATTTTTGAGTCGTGAAGTATATCAAGAGCATTAAATGAGTCGTAATCTCTTGAGCCGTAGTGCTCTTGAAGCAGCATTGAAAACTTTGAATCAAGAAGCATAGCCAGCCCATCTGTATCGTAGCTGTCTTGAACATAGCCTACTGCTGCGATCCTACCATCAGAGTACTCTCCGATATCTTTTAGAACACTTGAGTATGTTGTATGAATGGTTTTGTCGAGCAATATGTTTTTTTGCAGATCTATTTTTATAAGTCTTATCTGTTCTTTGTTCATCTCATCCTGCTGGGAGAGGGAGATGGCAAAAGAGGAGTCTCTTAGTTTGATGATCTTGTGCGGGGTTATCTTTCTCTCTTGGTTAAGCTGATGGAGCCAGAGCTTGTCTCCGTGCTCTGTGATCCTCATAATAGTAGCTCCCGTGCTATTGTCTTTGTTTACTTTGCCCAAGACAACAATTGAGCCGTCATCCGCCTCTGCCGCGTCAATACCTGCATCATCTTCGTATGAGCCGTACTTCTTGCTCCAGAGCATTGTTCCGTTTTTTGAAAATCTGGCAATATAGATGTCGTTTAATCCAAGACCGTTGTTAAAAACATCATAGCTTTGGCTTGAAGAGGCAGTTGAAGAGCCGATTACCAGAACTCCGCCGTCGCGAAGAGAGAGTAGTTTGCTCATCCTGTCATGGTTTTGTGTTCCAAACTCTTTGACAAATATCTTGTTTGCACCGGAGTCCAGTTTTAGAAGCACTAATGAGGCTTCTAGCGTATGCCCGCCTACAAAGTAGCCGTTTTGCGGAGTCTTGATGAGACTTTTTGCTTCATTGAACTTAGAGAGGTCCATTGATCTTCTAAGCACTATCTCTGCACTGCCATCTACCTTTACAAGATGCATCTGCGAGCCGCTGGAGCTTGATAAAGAGGAGAGGTAGTCAAAAGCGTTGCTGTATGCAGTTGAGGAGTTTGATGAGCTATCTTTGTACTTTTTTACAAAGCCTACTGCAGAGATAGAGCGGTCATGATCCTCAGTCACATCTACCAAGGCATTGCTGAACTTTTCATCTATGATGATCGAAAAATCCGCTGTTTTTGCGTATATGCAAGTGGTAAGTAAAAGAATGGTAAGAATATAGTGCATAATACTACTTTTTATTTTTTAAGTAGCAAAAAATATTCCTAAATATAAAGCTTGTTAATTCATACCTTAATATAAGTAGTGCAAAGATAACTATGTTGATCAATATTTCATCATAAAAGAGTTAGAAGGGAATATTTTTAGAGTTATACTTTTACTATAGGCCTTAAATAAAGTATTAATGGAGATGTTATGGAAAGATTTATAGATATAAAAGTAAATGACGAGATGTACTCTATTGTATTTGGCGTAGGCAAGGTTATTTTTGTTTTAGCAGAAGCACTTAGACTGGAAGGGTGTTATGCATTTGAGGTAGAGTACGATAACGGACAGAAAGTATACTACACTGAAGATGGAAGACCGAGTTGGTGTAAGGATCTTAATAATTGCACTAGGACCGTCTACTATAAAGATGAAGTAAATTTTGATAATCTGGAGAATCAGCCGAGAAAAAAAGTGCTGAAGAAACATCAAATAGACAGATTAAGATATATGGATATATTGGAGATGCTGAGTCCTGCCGGTGCTTGGATAGATGCAAATTTAATGCCTGACATTATGGTTGACAATGCTATTAATGATGGAGAGTATCATTTATTTAGAGAGATGGTACTGGAAGATGAAATAGCCGGATAATATTATTTATTTGTGTTTAAATTGAATTGTTGAGTGCAGTTTGTTTTAAGTAGTATACATCCCCGCCTAAGGGGATAGTGAAAATTATTTTAAATTTTCAAATGGTGCAGTTACAACTGCTTTACGAGTTACAGTATATGGAACCAATGCCGCAGCACGAGCTCTTTTAATAACTGTTGCGATCATGTCTTGGTGACGTTTACAGTTACCTGTTAAACGACGTGGCATGATCTTGTATCTTTCTGAAAGAGAGAAGCGAAGAGCTCCTACATCTTTATAATCCATGAAGTCAATTTTCGCTTCACAGTACTTACAGTATCTTTTTTTATACTTTCTTCTTTCTGCCATGGTATTTCCTTTTGTTATCTATTATTTCTAAAACGGAATTTCATCTTCATCAATGTCTATCTCGGGAATAGAGCTGCTGCTTGGCATCTGTCTGTTCTGTCCGTAAGATTGCTGCTGCATATTGTCAGGCTGCTGGTAGCTCTGCGGCTGCTGTGGAGCATAACCGCCTTGCTGTGCTTGGCTCTGTTGAGGAGCATAGTTGCCGCCGTTTTGGCTCTCGCCCTTTGAGTCTAACATCTGCATAGTTTCTACGACAACAGAGTGCTTTGAGCGCTTCTGTCCGTTTTGATCTACCCATTGATCAAAGTTAAGTCTACCTTCTACCAGGATCTTACTCCCTTTTCTAAGGTATTGGTTGGCAATCTCTGCACTTCTTGCAAAGAATGTAATATCTACAAAGCAAACTTCCTCTTTTTTTTCGCCGTTGACGGTGAACTTTCGGCTTGTCGCTATAGCAGTGTTCGCTATCGCCATTCCGCCTTGAGAGTATCTAAGTTCTATATCTCTAGTTAGATTTCCAACCAAAATAACTTTGTTGTACATGAATTTTCCTTCTTCTGTTTAGGCTTTAGCCACAATTACTCTGCTGACTCTTCAGCTACTTCTTGGGTCTCTGCAGCCGCTTCAACTTCTTCAGTTTTAGTTTCTGTTGCAGGTGATGAAGCTTTTTTGTTAGCTTTTTGAACTAGCTGGTTCCAAGCTGCTACTTCACGGTTTGTGTCATATTTGATAGTCACAAAACGTAAAAGATCTTCATTGATACGGAAACGTCTCTCGATTTCGCCGATCGCTGAAGGAGCAACTGAATAATAAACAACATGGAAATAACCACGCTCACTTTTTCCTATCGGGTATGCTAATTTTCTCATCCCCATAGCGTCTCTTGCAGCGATTTCGCCGCCGTTAGAAGTTATGACTTCTTCGATAGCAGCGATGCTAGCTTGAATCTCTTCTGCTGTTAATGTCGGTTTTACGATTACTAGGTTTTCGTAATTTCTCATAGAGTATAATCTCCCTTTGGTATTTCGCCTATAAAATAGGCTTTTGTTTCCCTTTCGGATGTATATATATCGAAAAATATAGATCGATACAAAGAGAAAGGAACGCGGGATTATACAAAAAATATACTTAAAAAAAACAATAGCCAAATAGTTAAAGCTCTCAAAGAGCTAAAAATATGTCAATATGCAATGTCTAACTTCTATTTTAATTTTTTAGGATATAGTTTTACCAATAAATTTGTGGAGAATATATGCCAAGAAGAAAAAAGGCAAGTCATAAAAAGCAGTCGAAGTTTTTGATAAATTCAGTTTGGATCCTGGCCGTAACGGCGGTTCTTCTTGGTTCATTCATTGCGGGTTACTATGTCGGGTATGACAGCGCAAAAAAAGATGTTTCTCAAAAAGCCAAAGCAAAAGAGGAGAAAAGGCTCTCGATGCTAAAAAAGCTTGAGGAGGAGACAGCCAAAAGCAAAGGTTTGGATATTAGCGACAGACTTAAAGAGGTGCTGAAAAAAGATAGCAAAGCTGCTCTAAAAGAGCAGGAGAGTGTCAGTGAATATGAGGATGCTTCACATGAGGTTGACGGGGATGTCCTTCCTAAACCCCCAAAGAGAGAAGCAATCAAAGAAGGCCACAAGCCGATGCTTGCGATCATTATAGATGACGTAAGCGTAAGGTCTCACGTAAATGCCATAAAAAGCCTTAACCTGCCTATAACAATGTCTTTTTTGCCACCGAGCAAACATAGACCTAACTCACATACTCTGGCTTCAAAAGAGAGTTTTTACATGGTGCATCTGCCGATGGAGGCACAGAACTTTACAAAAGAGGAGCCTTTTACCCTTAAGGTGGGTGATTCTCAGGAGCTAATTACGCAAAGAGTAGCTGAAATAAAAAAACTTTTCCCTAATGTAAAGCATATAAACAACCATACAGGCAGTAAATTTACCTCAGACGAGGGAGCGGTAAAGAGGCTAGTTTACGCCCTTGATAGAGCAAACATAGAGTTTATAGACAGCAGGACCATAGGTTCGACAAAAGTGCCTGCTGTTATGAAAAGCTACAACAAGAAGTATGTATCAAGAGATATTTTTCTAGATCATGAATTTGATAAAGATTATGTAAAAGGGCAGATCAAAAAAGCGGTCGAGTTTGCAAAAGAGCACGGAAGCGCGATAGCTATAGGACACCCTCACTCAAATACCATTTTGGCAATAAACGAGTCAAAAAAGCTTTTTGATGAAGTTGAGCTTGTTTTGGTAGACAGGCTCTACTGATATGAGTATAGTTCAAGAGAGAGTTCCTGAACTACTGTCTATGAAAAACTATCCAAAAGAGCTTTATTACAACGGAGATATCGAGCTTCTTAAAAGAGTGAAGGTCTCAATTGTCGGAAGCAGAAAACCTACAAAATACTCTCGTGAGCGTATTCAAAAACTCTCATCATCTTTGGCAAAACATGGTGTCTGTATTGTAAGCGGAGGGGCGATGGGCATAGATGCAACGGCTCATGCGGGAGCAGGAAGCGAAAACACTATTGCGGTGCTGCCTTGCGGTATAGATCTGCGTTACCCTGCGGTCAATAAAAACCTCTTAAACGAGATAGAGAAAAATGGGCTTCTGCTCTCTCAGTTTGAAGCAGGTTTCAGAGCTACACCTTGGAGCTTTGTCGTTAGAAACGAGCTTGTAGTGGCTCTTGGAGAGGTGCTAATCGTCGCAGAAGCGGAGGAAGAGAGCGGTACCATGAGAAGCGTGGAGTTTGCCCTAAAGATGGGCAAGAAGATATTCGTCCTGCCTCACCGCATGGGAGAGAGCAGCGGAACTAACAGGCTCCTTGCAGAAGCAAAAGCCGAAGCGATCTATGACATAGAAACATTTGTGGCAAAGTTTTGTAAATCAGAGAATTTACAGGATACAAAAGAGGATGCTTTTATGGAGTTTTGCAAAAACAGTCCCACTTATGATGAAGCCATAGCAAAATTTGGTTCAAAGGTTTTTGAGTATGAATTGAGCGGTGAGATCAGCATAAAGAATGGAAAGCTTCAAATAGTCTAAATATTTAAATTAATACCTCCAACACCTCGTAATCCCAAACTATTTTATAAGTTAAAGTTATTTATTAATCTTGCATTATTAGCAATATATTATTTTTTTTAAGATAATGTCGTACAAGAAACCAATGAGCTAAAGGAGTCTAAAATGAAGTTTGAATTGATGAAACTGCCTTATGAAGATACGGCACTGGAACCATATATATCATCGGAAACGATAAGCTACCACTACGGTAAACATCACGCGGCTTATGTAAATAAACTAAATGCTCTTATAGAAGATAGTGAGTTTGAAGGAAAACCGCTGGAGTATATAATAAAAAATTCACAAGGCGGAATTTTTAACAACGCGGCGCAGGTCTATAACCACGATTTTTACTGGCATGGACTTACCAATACTTCATCCAGCCCCTCGGTGGAGCTATCGGATATGATCGAGAGAGATTTCGGTTCAATGGATGAGTTTAAAAAACTGTTCTTGGATAAAGCGGCTACCCTTTTTGGTTCGGGCTGGGTTTGGCTTGTTTTGGGCAAAGACAATAGGCTCTCAATAGAGGGTCTCTCCAACGCTGACAATCCATTGGCGCACGATAAAGTAGCACTTCTGACATGTGATGTTTGGGAACACGCATACTACATAGACCATCGCAATGCAAGACCGGGTTATCTTGAAAATTGGTACAAGCTCATAAACTGGAGGTTTGTGTCTGACAATCTGGCAGATGCACAGATCGACCATAGCAGTGAGTATACGCAGCCATGCAATGACAATAGCGAGGTATGCGATTATGTAGATGCCATGCAGGAGAATGAAAGAACGCAGTCATAAGACATAGCAGGTACTATATGTAACTAACTTATTTAAGTTAAAAGGATGTTAGCATGACAATAGACGAACTTAAGCGATACAGGAGCAAAGGCATCTCTATTTTAATAGGCGGTGCCGCAGGAACAGGTATTGCCACACTTGAAAGAGTGCTTAGCGATGCCTTTAAAGAGAGCGGATTTTATATCTTTTCAACAAAAGAGTATATGTCCAGAGTCAGAGGCGGAAGCAACACAACCCTCATTATAATTTCAGATACTCCTCTGCAGGCGCCATGCTGGGAGGTAGATATCTCCATCGCTTTAGATGCCGACGCTCTAAAACATATGCAGCCAAGATGGAGCAAAAAGAGCATAATCTTTGCAGATGAGAAATTCGGCGAGAATGGTGACAATCTCATTTTAGTCGCAATGAGAGAGAGTGCAAAAAAATTCGGCAGTGCGAAATATGCCAATACCTACATGGCAGGCGTTCTTTTCGGATATTTGAGTATCGATAAGAGTTTTCTGCTGCAGACAATAGCTGAGCGTTTTAAAGATGATGAGGCAAATATGGATGTGGCAGAACTTGGCTACAAAGATGCTCTTAAATTAGAAAATAAAACCATATTTAAACTGCCAAAAGTTGATACGGAGGCTGTAAAAAAACTTCACCTCATGGATGGGACTACTGCGTGCGGATTTGGTTTTTTGGCAGGCGGATGTAATATGATCACCTCCTACCCGATGTCTCCCTCTACGGGAGTGCTGAACTTTATGGCTGCGATGTCAAAAGAGTTTGATATAGCGTTAGAGCAGAGTGAGGATGAAATAGCATCTCTGCATATGGTGCTTGGCGGATGGTACTCGGGCGCAAGGGCTATGACCACAACATCAGGCGGCGGTTTTGCACTTATGGGCGAAGCCTTGAGCTTGTCGGGAATGACAGAGACTCCAGCAGTTATATATCTTGCTCAAAGACCCGGTCCTGCTACAGGACTTCCTACGAGGAGTGAGCAGGGTGACTTGAACATGGCGACTCATTCCGGGCACGGTCCGTTTCCCCGCGCGGTTTTAGCGCCCGGCTCTTTAAGGGAGTCTGTAGAGTACGGTTATCTTGCATTCGAGCTGGCTGACCGTTTTCAGATCCCTGTTGTTGTTCTGAGTGACCAATATTTGGCTGATTCGATCTCTATGATAGAAGACGTTGATTTTGCGTCTTACGAACAACGCAGATATATTGTAAAGACGCAAGAGAGTTATGAACGTTATGCAGATGCGCAAAACGGCATAAGTCCAAGAGGAATTCCGGGATTTGGAGATGGTTTGATATGCTCGGTCGGTGATGAGCATGATGAGAGAGGGCAGATCACGGAAGACTACAAGATGCGCGAGCAGATGGTCGCAAAAAGAGCTCGTAAAAAGAGCGAACTTATAAAAGAGGCAGTTCTACCCGAAGTGTTTGGAGACGGAGATGTAGCAATTGTGGGCTGGGGATCGACAAAAGGGAGCATTTCAGAAGCTCTGCTGAGCCTCAACAATCCCCGCTTGGCGCAAGTCCACTTTGCATGGGTATATCCGCTCTCAAAAGAGCAGTTGAGCGTTCTTGAAAAGTTCTCTCACATAATTGTCGTAGAGAACAATGCGGATGGAGCGTTTGCAGATCAGTTAAAACTTCATGGTGTGAAAATAGACGATCAGATATTACAATCAAACGGTTTTAATTTCTTTGCAGATCAGTTAGGCATAATGATCGAAGAGTCGATAAAGGAGATATTATGAGCCATCTATTTGATAAAGAAGATGTCGATGTTGCTTGGTGTGCTGGTTGCGGTAACTTTGGCATTTTAAAGATTCTCAAAGAGGTCGTCGAAGAGCTTGGAGTGAAAAAAAATAGTCTGGTCATAGTCTCGGGAATAGGACAGGCTGCAAAGACCCCTTACTACATAGACGCGAATATGTTCGGGGTTCTTCACGGCAGAGCGCTTCCCGTTGCGACTGGAATCACCCTTGGTAATGAAAATCTTTGCGTAGTTGCAGAGGGCGGAGACGGTGATATGTACGGCGAGGGCGGCAACCATTTTATACATACCATAAGAAGAAATCCTGACATTGTCCATATCGTTCACAACAATATGGTCTATGGTCTTACAAAAGGGCAGGCATCGCCTACGAGCCAGAGAGGATTTGAGACAAAGGTGCAGGTAAAGGGTGTGGCAAACGAACCCTTTAACCCATTGGCGGTTGCACTCTCTTTAAGAGCCGGATTCGTCTCACGTGTGAATATAGGCGATGCCGCACACGCCAAAGAGGTTCTAAAAGAGGCCTTCAGACACAAGGGATACGCACTTGTCGATATTTTGCAGCCATGCGTTGTATTTAACAAAGTAAATACATATAAATGGTTTAAAGATAACAGCTATATGTTAGATGACTCTTATGATGAGAGTGATTTTGATGGAGCCGTAAAAAAATCTTTAGAGACTCTTCCTATGCCCATAGGTGTTCTTTACAAAAACAGAAACGAGAGGGCAACATTTGAAGAGACCATAATAGGCAGAGATGCCAAGCCGCTTCACTCAGTTACTCACGATATGGCTAAGATCAAAAGCCTGTTTGAGAGTTATTAAAGTATAAGCATAGCGTCGCCGTAGGAGTAGAATCTGTACCTCTTCTCTATGGCTGTTTTGTAGAGTTCCTGCGCTTTTTCTAAGCCCGTAAAAGAGGCGACAAGCATAAGCAGGGTCGATTTGGGCAGATGAAAGTTTGTCAAAAGATGATCGACTCTCAGAGGTCTGTTCTGTGGATGTAAAAAGAGGTTCGCTTCGCCTCTTTGTTTTTTGCTTCTAGCATAGAACTCTACGGTTCTTGTAGAGGTTGTTCCGATGCTAAGTATCTTTATGTCTGAATCCAAAAGTTTTTTTGCCGCGTCTGAGATGGCGTAGTACTCGGAGTGCATAGGATGTTCTGTTATAGTATCGCACTCGACGGGCTTGAATGTCCCGCTTCCCACATGCAGGGTGACGTAGGCGTGAGGAAAATTTTTGCAGACTCTCTCATGCTGCTCTTTTGTAAAATGCAGGGATGCAGTGGGAGCCGCAACTGCACCCTCCTCTTTGGCAAATACGCTCTGGTACTCGCTCTCATCCTCTTCGTTGTCCTCTCTTTGGATGTATGGAGGCAGAGGAACGTGACCTATTTTATCTATGATGGGAAGAAGCTCTTCAAAACGCAGAAGATTTGTTTCTTGGTAGAAATTCACCACTCTGCTTCCGTCTTCATGCAACTCTTTTACAATAGCTACTAAATCATTGGCAAAGAAAATTTCAGTATCAATTTTTACTTTTCCTCTGATGTAGACATTTACATCATGAGCATTAAGGGCTCTGTTTATAAGAAGCTCTATCTTGCCGCCGCTCTCTTTTTTGCCGAAGAGCCTTGCTTTTATGACCTTGGTGTCATTGAAAATCAGTGCGCACTCTTTTGGTATAAGGTTCTCAAGATCGGAGAACTTGAGATGAGAGACCTCGCCTGTAGCTCTGTTGTAAACAAGAAGTTTTGCGCTGTCTCTGGGGTTTGCGGGGTGGGTCGCTATGAGCTCTTTTGGAAGAGCAAAGTCATAGCTTGAGGTTAGAAGTTCTTTGTTACTCACTGTCTTTGTTTATCGCTTTTATCTCTTCAAGCAGGTCTATATCTTCGTCATCTTCCTCTTCTTCAAGCGGAGGAGCAGGATTTACCATTCTAACTATTAAGATAGAAACTCCGTAAAGAAGCACAAGCGGTCCCGCCATTAGAAGCTGAGTCAATACATCCGGCGGAGTAAGAAGTGCCGCAACAATGAATATAAGGACAACGGCATACTTAAAGAACTCTCTCATCTGTCTGTCGTCTACCATCCCAAGAAGCGCCAAGAAGTAGGCAAAAACAGGAAGCTCGAAAGCTATACCGAAACCGAACATTATCTTTGTAAAAAATCCTACATAATCCTCTATATTGATTAGCGGAGTAAATTTAAAACTACCGAATGTTATGAGAAAATCAAAACCAAACGGTGTGACTATGTAGTAGGCGAACAAAACGCCCACACCAAACATTGTAGTTCCCCCGAGAATGAAAGGGAGAACCATCTTCTTCTCGTTTGCATAAAGAGCCGGGGCTACAAACGCCCATATCTGCGAAAGAATTATCGGAAGAGCACCAAGTATCGCGGCAAAGAACGAGACTTTAAGTGCTATAAAAAACGCTCCGCCCACCTGATTGGTCGTCACCATACCCTCAGCCGCATGGACTGATTTCTTGCCAACTTCCAAAAGTGCTACATTTAGAGGTTCTACTACCCATGATAAAATTGGTTCATGAAAGTAAAACATCACAAAAAACATCACAAAAAGCGACGCTACCGATATTCCAAGTCTTTTTCTAAGTTCTATTAAATGCGGTCTTATCTCATCAAACATTTTTACTGTCTTCTTCTATTTTATCTGTAGTTTGGGTTTTTTTCTTGGCAAAAGTGACCTCTTCTTTTTTTGAAGAAGGCTCATCCTTTGGCTTGTCAAACAGAGAGCTATCTCCGATGTTGTCATCTTCGAGCGTTGTCAGTTTTGCTGCCATTTTCTTGATGTCCGTCGCATCTTTTACTTGGTTTGAAGCATCTTGAAGCTCTTTTTTATAAGCAAGCGCTTCATCTTTCATGCTCTTTACATTGAGCTCATCTTCAAATGACTCTTTCATGCTCCCGATAGTATTTTTTGCATTTCTAAAAAATTTAGCTATCTCTACCATAGCGCTTGGAAGCTTGTCGGGGCCAAGAAACAGGATGGCGATGACGGCAATAATAAGTATCTCAGTAAAACCCATACCAAACATAAAAAATCCTCAAAATTATATAAGGTGACGATTTTATCTAAAGAATAATTAAACTACGATATAAACAGAGCGATCTCATCTGCCAAAAGATACTCTTTGTTATAAAAAGTATCATCTTTTATTATCAATTTACCCTCTTCAACCAAAAGTAGGGCTCTTTTTAGTTCATCTTTATTCAATATGTTTTTTGCGACCCCAACGGATGAGCGAAACCCTAAAAACAGCTGTTCGCTCTTTTTGTCTTCTGCTCTCAACTCTTCTACTCTTATGTCCAGCGGGTTTTTTATGTACGCCTCAATATCCGTTGTCGGATAGTACCTCTGCATATCAAGTTTTCCTACCGCTCCGCTTCCTAGCCCTATGTAATCTTTGTATTGCCAGTAGCCCAGGTTGTGATGGCTTTTGTATATGCCGAAGTTGCTTATCTCATACTGCTCAAATCCAAAATCCTTGATCTTTTTGAAAAACCAGGATGTTAGTTTTAACCTCTCTTTTGACATCTGCGGTTTTTTCTCAAAAGGAGTTCCCTCTTCGATGGTAAGTGCATAGGCGCTTAGATGGTTTATGGGAAGTGAAAATGCAGTTTTTAGATCATTTTCTAAAAGCTCTTTTGTGTCTCCCAGAGTTGCATAGATGAGGTCGAGCGAGATATTTTCAAACCCTGCTTTTTTTGCGTTTAGTACAGCCTCTTTTGCCTGAGTGGAAGTGTGCGCTCGGTTTAGCAGTTTTAGTTTTGCATTATCAAAACTCTGTACACCGAAGCTGATCCTGTTGACGCCTAGTTTTCGCATACCCTCAAGCCACTCAAATGTTGCGCTGTTTGGGTTTGCTTCGCTTGTTATCTCTATATTTTCGCCAAGATAAGGCCTTAGCATCTCAAAGAGTTGCGCATACAGCTTGGGTGCTACGGTAGATGGTGTTCCGCCGCCGATAAAGAGGGACTCTATCGCTTTTGACGCTACGCTAAATCTCTTTAGCTCAAACTCAAGCTGCTCACAAAGTGCTTGCATATACTCCTCTTTTAGATGAAACTTGTCGACATAAGAGTTAAACGCGCAGTAGTGGCATTTTGAGTCGCAAAATGGAATATGTATGTAAAGCAGCAAAGGTATCTCCTAATATATGGAGTGAATTATAGCTATATTTTCTATTTAGTCTATTTTAATTAATTTAAATTAAAGCATTCTACGTTAAAGTGACATAATTTTTTTTTATATTAAAACTATGGATAGTGTCTAAAAAATGGCAAAACTAGAGAATTATTTAACGCAGATAGCCGAACTTTACGAGAATAGCGACGAAGATAGAAGAAGTTCTATAGTGACTTTTTTAGAGAGAGCCTTAAACTCTAAAAATGAGATAAATATAGAGATAGACGAGGTTTCAGCTCTTCCAAACAGAGAGTCTATGATGAGAGAGATATCTCTTCTTCAAGATGAGGCAATGCTCGTAATCCTACATATTAACCAGATCGAAGCAGTAAAGCAGCTCTACGGTTTTGAGATGGTCCAAGAGATCATCTCAAACAAGGCGCAGACTCTAAAAGAGCTCATAAAAGACAGCGACGCATCCCTCTACAGCATTAATCTTCAGAAATTTGCGATACTTGTAAAAAACTCAAAACTCTTTGATAAATATATCTCAATTTTGAAATTCTCCATTTTTAACAATATCGAGAGCTTTACATATACGAGCAGTGATGGATCAAAAATAGTCTCCGATTTTACTGCCGGCATATCTTACGGTATAGAGCATCTGCACCACAGCGCCAACGTAGCGCTTCAAGAGGCAATGGTCTCAAAGCTCCCGTATAAGGTCTATGAAATGACTCCGGAGTGTACGACCCTTAAAAAGTCAAGCCTGGATAAATATCAGGTCTACAAAGAGGCTCTTCACAACGGCTACATAGTTCCATATTTTCAACCTATCATAGATGCAAATGACGGCTCTGTTATGAAGTATGAAGCACTTGCAAGACTTCAGCTTCCTGATGGCAGAGTAGTTCCGCCATACGACTTTTTAAACATAGCTATCGAAGATAAGACATTTGAGTTCTTCACTAGACAGATGATGCAAAAGGTCTTTAACATATATGATAAAACATATGTAGAGCTGTCAATGAACTTGACATATGAGAACATAAAGTCTCCTACTATGCTTGAGTATATAAAGAACAGGCTGCAGAAGTACGGCGGCGAGAGAATGACATTTGAGATAGTTGAGACAGAAGAGATAGACGACTATGAAGTGGTGGAGAACTTTATCTTGATGATAAAAGAGTACGGGTGTAAAATATCTATAGACGACTTTGGAGCGGGCTACTCAAATTTTACGAATTTAATAAAGCTGAATATTGATTTTATAAAGATCGACGGTATGCTTATAACAAAACTTCTGAGCGATGAGAAAGCAAGGCTGATGGTTCAGGGACTGATACAGTTTGCTAAAAACATAAAGGTAAAGAGCATTGCCGAGTTTGTCAGTTCACGCGAGATCTCGGAGTGTGTAAAAGAGCTGGGAGTAGATTATTTTCAGGGGTATTACCACGGAGAGCCAAAAGATGCCAAGTTTTACGGGCTTGCGTAAAGCTTGACTCTTTTTAGGCAGCTCTCTATTTTTTAGAGAGACTGCTTAGCGTATCTATGATCTCGTCCATTTTGTGGCTGATAAGGCTCACTTCGCCGGAGATGTCGTTTACTTCGCTTGCGTTTCTGTTGAGTGCGTCTGAGCTCTCTGAGATAGACTGGATCAGAACATTTGTCGTTGCAGATGTCTCTGCCAGACTCTTTTGAGTTCTCTCTGCAAGTTTGCGAACTTCATCCGCGACTACCGCAAATCCTCTTCCGTGTTCACCTGCACGCGCCGCTTCGATAGCAGCATTAAGGGCTAGAAGGTTTGTCTGTTCCGCGATATCGCCAATTGTTGCCAAGATGGTCTTTGTCTCGTTCGCGTTTGCAACAAGAGTTTGGAGGTTCTCCACCATATCGTTCTCTTTGTGGGCAACGTTGTGAATCCTATCTACGGTAGTGTTTATCATCTCTTTTAAATCTTTGATAGTGCTGTTGGTTATCGTAGAGATGGTCTCATTTAGCCTGTTTGAAGACTCTACTATGGTGTTTTGGCTCTCTTTGTTCTTCTTCTCCATGCTCTCAAGAGACTCTCCAAGAGAGTTTATGTTGTTTAGAAGGTCCGCCATTTTAGCCTCTACATCAACTTTGCTTCTTGTTGTGAATGAGCCCTCTGAGAATTTTTGAAGCGTAGCTATCGCATTGTCAAGATTTCTCTCTGAAGAGGAGAGCATATTGTTAAGGGAGTTTCTAAGAACGTGAACGTAAGGCGTCTTTGAGTCAGAGCCGATCCTGCAAGAGTAGTGTCCCCTTGCTACTTTGTCCGTTAGCAGAACCATCTCTCCTGCAACTTTTGTATCATTTAGAACTGATGCTTGGTATGTTGTCACAATTTTGTTGAAGTTCTTTTCAGCTTCGTCTGTCGGGTTCTCGTCTATTTTGATCTTGTTTCGCTTAAACTCCATCATCTCTATGAGTTCTAATCTTTTTTGATTTAGAGCTTTTGCATTACTGCCGCTTTTTTGGAGATTAAAGAGTATCACAACTAAAAAAGTGATAACTGCCAGAGATGCTTGGATGATATTTGAGTCTGTTAAAAACAGAGAACCTATCAGGAGTAAAAAAGCTATTGAGATGATTGTGATCTTTAAGTTATTGTTCATTTTGAAATTTCCTATCTTAATGTTTTGTAGAGAGCTTCAACTTCTTCGATCTCTTCTCTTGATGGTTTTCTGCGGCAAGAGAGGTAGGTCTGTTCTTTTCTTGTGGTATCGTACATCGGATATACCGTGGCAAAAACCCAGTAAAAGCCCCCGTCTTTTGTGCTGTTCTTAACATAACCGCTCCAAATCCTATCGCTCTTTACGGTCTCCCAGAGATCTTTAAAGGCCGCTTTTGGCATATCTTTGTGGCGTACTACATTGTGCGGTTTGCCTACAAGCTCGTCAATGGTGTAGCCTGCGACTTTACAAAAGTCGTCGTTGGCAAAAATAATAATACCCTTGGCATCCGTTTGAGAGACTAAAAAATCATCATTTTTTAAGATGTACTCCTGCATTGTCTACCTTTATATACTTAAAATTGTCGCAATAGTAACATAAATAAGTTAAGAGCGTATGGGTTTCTTATAATTCTTTTTTTTGTGATGTTACTGCCTGTTTTATGGGGGTTTTTAAAAATAATCAAAACTGAATTTTTTGATGAAATTAGTTTAATTTAATGGCATATTTTGTATAATCGCAACAATATTACAACCAAGTGAAATAATGAGCAAAAAAGATCTATACCGTCCGAATGTTGCGATGATAATCGTCTCAAGCAGTTATCCTCATACAAAAGAGATATTCTTGGCGCAGAGAAATGATCTGACTGATGTCTGGCAGTTCCCTCAGGGCGGCATAGATGAAGGAGAAGAGGTCCAAGAAGCGCTTTTTAGAGAGCTTCTAGAAGAGATAGGCACTGACAGAGTAGAGGTGATCGCGGAGTTTCCTGAGTGGATATCATACGATTTTCCTTCAAGAATTGCTGAGAATATGAAACCGTTTATCGGACAGAAGCAGAAATATTTTTTGGTCAGGCTTCATGAGGATGCTGCCATAAATATTCATACGGATGAGCCTGAGTTCAGCGATTACAAATTCGTGAGCGCAGACGAAGCTCTGAATCTGAGCGCTAGTTTTAAAAAAGATGTATATGAGAGCGTTATAAGTTATTTTAAAAAAGAGGGATTATTGTAGATGTTAATAGTTCAAAAATTCGGCGGAACAAGTGTCGGCGACTTGGATCGCATTCAAAATGTTGCAAACAGAGTGGCAAAAACAAAAAAAGCCGGCAATGATGTAGTGGTCGTCGTCTCAGCTATGAGCGGAGAGACAAACAAGCTTGTCTCATATGCGGAGCACTTCTCGAAGAATCCTGCAAGGGCAGAGATGGATATGCTGCTTAGCTCAGGCGAGAGGGTGACTGCTTCACTGCTCGCCATCGCTCTGAGCGAGATGGGTTATGATGCGGTTTCTATGACAGGCAGAAAAGCCGGAATAGTGACTGACAACATTCATACCAAAGCGCGTATAGAGGAGATAAATCCTTCAGTTATGCAAGAGGCTATACAAGAGGGCAAAATCGTCGTAGTCGCAGGTTTTCAAGGTGTCTCGCAAGACGGGAACGTTACAACGCTTGGGCGCGGCGGAAGCGATCTCTCGGCAGTTGCGATCGCAGGTGCGCTAAAAGCCGATCTTTGTGAGATATATACGGATGTAAGCGGAATATTCACGACCGATCCAAGGATAGAGCCAAAAGCAAAAAAGCTCGATAAGATATCTTACGACGAGATGTTAGAACTTGCATCACTCGGTGCGAAAGTGCTTCAAAACCGCTCTGTAGAGCTGGCTAAAAAATTAAACGTAAATCTAGTAACAAGAACAAGCTTCTCTGAGGAAGAGGGAACTTTAATAACTAAGGAAGAAAATATCATGGAAAAACCGTTAGTAAGTGGAATCGCACTTGATAAGAATCAGGCTCGCGTCTCTTTGGTAGGCGTAAAAGACAGACCGGGGATCGCGTCTGATATATTTACAAAGTTCTCAAACAACAATGTAAATATAGATATGATCATTCAAAACGTCGGACATGATGGCAAAGCAAACATAGACTTCACAGTTCCAGTTGGTGATTTGAATGATGCTAAAAAAGTTATGGACAAGTTTGTGAACGATGCCGAGGTGGATGAAGCTTCTTATGATGAGAACATCTGTAAAGTCTCAATAGTGGGCGTTGGCATGAAGTCTCACACGGGTGTTGCGGCAAAGGCTTTCTCGACAATGGCAAAAGAGAACATAAACATAAATATGATCTCAACATCTGAGATAAAGGTCTCAATGGTCATAGATGAGAAGTATGCAGAGCTTGCAGTTAGAAGTCTTCATGCCGCTTACGAGCTAGACAAGTAATTTATGTCTGATTTTGCACAGTGGAGCTTAGATGCCATAAGAGAGGAGGGGGGATGTTTCAGCTGGCTCGAAGAGCAGCGCTTTGACTGGACCACCACTACCTCACAGGCGTTAGAGCAGATACTTTGCGGCAAAACTATCATCCTTATAACGGATGAGAAGAGAAAGTGGTTTGAGAGCTATATTCTTGACAACCTTAACAGCTCTCAGGTGGAGAGACCTCTACTGCCGATAGTAAGTATAGACAGTATGTACAGACACTACAACAGTGTCAGCGGCGGAGAAATGCTTGACGTGGTCGAAGATATGATATCTTTGGCGCACAAAGATGACTGCTTTTTTTGGTATATCGGAAAGGGTGACGATAAAAGAGCAGACCTTGCAAAAAGAAAAGATACCAGCTATTTCTGGATATTTGATGAAGAGTATATGAACGCCTTTACTCTAAAATCTTACGACAAGCTGCTGGATATAAAACTGCTTCAACTCTATCGCCTCTTTAACGCATCTCTTAATGCAGCGATGTTTGGAGAAGTCGATGTCAACTCATGAGCCTAAGAGAGGTTATATTCTAATATCCTCAGAGATAGAGTCAGAGTATCAGAGGATAAGCGAGGAGTTGCGCCCAAGCAGAGTGGTCGGTTTTATTGAAGATGAGTTTAAGATAGAACACGCAAAAGCCGTCGTAGCAGAAGCCTATATAAGCGAAGCTCAGACAAAATATCTCATTTTGGGTGCGAATAACTTCAACAACATATCGCAAAACTCCCTCTTAAAACTTCTGGAAGAACCGCCAAGAAATATAGAACTTATCATTATATCTCCCACAAAATCAAATCTTCTGCCGACAGTCCGCTCCAGAATGCCCATAATAAAAGGTCAGAAAAAGAGCTCAGTTGCAGAGATAGAGGTTAATCTCTCACGTATTAGCTACAAAGAGGTATTTGAGTTTTTAAAAGCGAACGCAAGAGTAAAAAAGAGCGAGGCCAAAGCTCTTGTAGAAGCGCTCTATCATAAGGCGGCAGTTGTTGAAAAATTAGTACTTACATCGACACAGCTTCAAAATTTTGACAAAGCTTACAGACTTTTGGAGTTAAACTCCAGACCGCAGAGTGTGCTGGCTATGTTAATTATGAGTTTTGTAGGAGAAAAGAATGCAAATTGAACTTTTGTCAAATGCCATTGATAAACGTAAATATTTAAAAGAGCTTGGCGTTGATAGTGGTGGCATATCGATACTGGCTTCAAAAGCAACCCACCATGTCATATACATAAGAGATCTGCATGTGGGCGCGGCAAATATTTTAAAGCAGGATGCTCTTAGTGTGGGAGCAGATTTAGCCGTACCACGCGGAACAGTTATGGCGAAGACACCCTATGTTGATTGTATACTTATCGCTACGGCAAGAGAGCTTGAGACTCTTAGTAAAAAAGAGCTTGCTCAGCCGTTTGGACTAAAAGATGTGGCTAAAAAGCTCCAAGAGATATTAAAGATCAAAAAACCCAAAAAAGTGGAGATCATGGGGGTAGTAAATGCAAATGACGACAGTTTTTACGCCGAGTCAAGATTTAACGGCAATGCTGCGGTAGAGGCGATAGAGCGTATGATAGACGAGGGTGCCGATATCATAGACATAGGCGGGGTATCGTCTGCTCCATCATCTCTATATGTGGACAAAGATGAGGAGTTCAGAAGGTTAAAACCTATATTTGACGCCGTAAAAAAGGCAAAACTTTACAACAAGACAAAGTTTAGCATTGACAGCTATGAGCCTGAGGTGATAACATGTGCTCTTAAGAGCGGGTTTGAGATAGTAAACGATATAACCGGGCTCTCTAATGATGAAGTATCAAAGCTTTGTGCAAGCAATAACGCCGCCGCAGTGATCATGCATATGCAGGGAACTCCTCAGACAATGCAGCATGAGCCAAAATATGATAATATACTAAGCGACATATATTCGTTTTTTGAGCAAAGAGTTGCAAGAGCGGAGTTCTTAAATGTCAAGCATATAACGCTTGACGTAGGAATAGGTTTTGGCAAGACATTGGAGCACAATCTTATGCTTATAAAACATCTTGGACACTTTTTAACGCTTGGAAAGCCTCTGCTTGTAGGCGCATCAAGAAAGTCCATGATAGATAAGATATCGCCTTCTTCGCCGCATGAGAGGTTGGCGGGGACATTGGCTCTGCATCTTGAAGCCGTAAGAAACGGAGCATCCATTATACGTGTGCATGATGTAAAAGAGCATGTGCAGGCACTAAAGATACAAGAGGCATTAAACACTATATAAAAGGGGCGGGGGCAGATATGGTTTTTCCAAAGGTAGGCAGTATTGCGACGACTTCGGTCGTCTCCATAGACATAGATAACAAAATTTCAGACGCTATGAAGAAGATGTTCAACAACGAACACAGGAATATATTGGTCATAGACGGTGACATTTTTCGTATTATGAGGGTCACCGATATCTTGAACATGAAATCAAGAGATATAGATATGGACAGTTCTCTAAAAAATATAGAGCTGCCTTTGGTTCCTGTGATAAACAAAGAGAAAACAGTTTTGCATACGCTTGAGTACTTAAACTGCGAAGTGGAGTACATATGTGCTGTTGATGATGATGGAGAGCTTTTCGGACTTATCTCCCATACCGATATCATAAGCAGCATAGACCCCGATACTCTTATGGACAACTTCTGTCTTCTTGATTTTTTAAAGCTGGGCAAGAGAGCCAAATGGGTAAGCAAAGAGCTAAAGACGGCAGAGCTGCTTTGCGATATGGCAAAGAACTCGTTTGAGAGCGTAATAGTAATTGAAAATTTAAAGCCAATAGGCATATTTACGACCAAAGACGTTATCCGCGTAATAGAGAAAAACGAGGATCTAAGCAAACCGATAAGCACATATATGTCATCACCTGTTGAGACCATCGGCAAAGATTGCTCGGTCAAAGAGGCTCTGGAGTTTTTAAGAGAGAAGCATTACAAAAGAGTGGTCGTGGTCGATGATGAGGGAAAAATGTCTGGGGTCATTTCGCAAAAAGAGCTTATCGCCACTACCTACTCAAGATGGGCGCTCTTGACAAAAGAGTATCAAAAAGAGCTCGATGAGATGAATGCCGAACTGATTCATAAAAACATAAAATATAAAGAGATGGCATCAAAAGACCAGCTTACAAATCTATACAACAGACATAAGTTTTTAAGGCTCTTTCAATCATCGCACCGCACAATGGTAGAGAGAGAAAATGAGATGTCGCTGATAATAGTGGACATAGACAATTTTAAAAAGATAAACGACACATACGGTCATAATGTAGGTGACTTGGTAATAGTCAAGATAGCTAAACTTTTGGTAGAGAAGTTAAGAGAGATAGATATAGTGTGCAGATGGGGAGGCGAAGAGTTCGTGATACTTCTTCCTGCAGTAAATATTGACAATGCACTTTTGGTTGCTGAGAAATTAAGAAGCTCTATTGAGCAGCTTAAGATAGATGGTCTAGGGAAAATAACAGCGAGTTTCGGTGTCTCTTGTGTTCACAAAGATGATGATATTCACTCTGTAATAAACAGGGCCGACATTGCTCTTTACTCAGCAAAAGCCGCGGGAAGAAACCGTGTGGAAAAGGCGATCTCAAGAGCCGCACTTGAGGAGAGCTTCCACAAATAATATGGAAGCTCTTAGAGTAAATTACTCTATTTCAGCGTCGATGACGTCTTCGTCATCCTTTTTCTTTTTAGCATCAGCAGCACCTGCTTCACCGCCTT
>NZ_JAVEUF010000040.1:0-2022 GCF_034005705.1 Sulfurimonas sp.
TCCGTCGTGCAAAGGACTGTTTTTGAAAAATACGTTTTCTATCAATCTTCTGTGTACACGCGCATCCACCCTGTCTCCCGTCTCTTCTATAAAAGCCAAAGAAGCAAAACGTTCGATAGCTATCAACGCTCCCGTTTTGCGATCGGACATCCGGCTGCACGCATGTACTATTTCTTCTACGTCTTGTTTGGACAACATTTCTTGTCCCGGTCTAAAAAAAGAATTAAACAACTCCTTGCGTTTTCCATCTTTTGTATACCTGGAACCCAGTTGTAACAGGAATCGCCGTATTTCCTGTTGAAAGACGACAATGAGCGCCAACACGCCCACACTAATTACTTTATCTAGAATACTGGTCAAAAGCTCCATATGAAGAGCTTTGACTGTAAGCCAAATAAAATAAACAAAAAGGATACCTATAAAAATATTGACAGCAGCCGTACCCCTTATGATTTTATACACTTGATATATAAGAAGGCCTACCAGCAAAATATCAAGAATGTCTATGATATGTAGTCGTAGAAAATCGGGCATGGCATGCAAAGATACGTTTTATTCAACAAAAGCCAGCGACAAAAAGCCCAATTTTAAATCGGGATTTTTCTTCCAAAGCGCTTGTGCACAACTTTCCATGGTAGCACCTGTCGTAACCACATCGTCCACCAGCAACACTTCGCTATACGAAAGCGTTTTTGCCTGAAACGCGTTCTTCATATTTTCCCGTCGCTGCTCTTTGTCGTATGCCGTCTGACTCGTTTTTTCTTTGACCCTCCGAACAGCCGTAACGTCAAGGGGCCAGCCTGTTGACGCAGACAATCCGGCAGCCAGCCACTCGGCTTGATTGTATCCTCTTTTTCTGCGCTTATGGCCTGACATAGGGATGGGCACCAAAACAGGACAACGCTCTTTACCGGCTCCCGGCGGAGTCAACCCGGGCGGCATACCCCATTCTTCACACAACTCCTTGCCAAACAACTCCCCCATATACATGCCTATTTCACACATACCCCCGTATTTAAAACGGTGCAACAATTTCCTATAAGGGCTTGCTTCTCTGAAATACAAAAAAGCAACGGCTCCCGTCAAATGCGACAGAGCATGAAAAGAAGCCTGCAAAGCATTGAAATAAAGTTGCCAATGGTACGTTTTGGGCAGATGAAACAGACAGTGTACACACAAAGTATGTTCTCCGGGAATCAACTCTTTCCCGCACACCGCACACATCCGGGGAAACCACACACTGCTTTTGCCAATCATTCTCCCCAAATTTATGAAGTTTTTTTATATTTGTTGCTTAAAATCTGCTGCTATGAAACGCTTTGTATTGATTTTTCTCATCATTTTTTCTGTTCTTTTCTCACGTTGCATTCCACAAGATGCACCAAACGAAAGTCAGGGAGAAAGCAGTCCTACATATTTTGTAGAAGAATTAGGCACTCTTGATTTTACTCTTAAAGAAGGTCTTTTGGAATTGTTGGCAGAGATAGGAATAGAAGAAACCGACCCTACTGTAAGTCAAATCATAGAGTTCATCGACAATGTCCTAAGTGCTCAAATGCGGGTTGTGGCTATTTCTTATAACACTTTCGATCCTTTTGGAGACCCTGTTCTAGGCACAGGTGCATTCGTGTATCCACAGGATTTGCAAGTAAGAGGCGTTATTGAGGTACCTCCCATAGCCGATTTGGACCAGGAAACAAGTCCGTCCATAGTAACAAGAAAAGGGAGATTTTACGTAGAAGCTTTCCCCTCTTTACTGAAATTCATCACCATCACGCCGGACATGCTGGGAGTTGAATATACACGCCATATGCCCAGGCCTTATTTAAACGACGCCAATAGCGGAATGGTTGCCTACCACATGCGTAAGGCTGTAGAAGAATATTTGTTGGCAAAAGAAAACTACCAACTGGGCAACAAAAGTATGGTTATGGGGTATTCACTAGGAGGTCCTTCCTCTTTATCCATGGCCAAATACTACACCACAAATCCCACAGGCGTTCGAGTAGACAAAGTATTTAC
>NZ_JAVEUF010000040.1:2032-3523 GCF_034005705.1 Sulfurimonas sp.
GCATTTAAAGCGTATGCCCGCATTGAAAAAAACGACTACATGGCCATCCCGTGGATCATCATCAGCATGGACCACTACTACCAATTGGGATTGGATTATAGCAAAATTTTTGCAAACGGAATGGAAAATCCGGTGAATTCACCCGACCCGGCTCAAGGCGGGGACGGATATGCCTATTGGTTTGACGGCACACACGGATCGGGAAGTCTGCACAGACGCTGGGGCAGCGATTTGAGAAATTACATGCACGAAGATTTTTTCTCAGATGAACCAAAAGGGGAGTTTGCAAAATTGACAGACTGTATGAACGAAAATTCATTGGCTCGCAATTGGACTCCGGACCCCCTGCTTGACATCCACCTGCTGCATAGCAGTCAAGACAACTTGATACCAGTAGATTGTGCCGACTATTTGTATAAAACATTCAAAGAAAAAGGGTGCTCCATTCATTACGTTCGCACAACAGGAGACCATTACGATGCCGGTAATGAATTTGTCATGACATCTTTGCTGTACTTATTGTTAAAATAAATATGAGGAAAAACAAAATACATGGTAAGCCAACAAGGCGCTGCATGTGGCTGCTTCTTGCTGCCCTTGCGTTCACGTGTAGCTATTGTGCGCCGCAAGATACACTTATCAGTGAATCCAAATATTTTGTGGAGGAACTGGCCACGATAGATTATACCTTTGAAGAAGGGCTTCGCACGTATATGAGTAATTTTGACTTAGAAGTCACAGACCCTACTTTACAAAAAATCATCGAATTTGTGGATGATGCCCTGTACACGCAATTACGTATTGTGACTCTTTCCTACAATACTTTTGACCCATTTGGGAATCCGGTTTTGGGTACGGGAGCATTCGTTTATCCCCTAGATTTAAAGGTACAAGGCGTCATCGAGTTGCCTCCCCTCGCAGACCTGGACCAAGAAACAAGCCCGTCCCTAACAGCAGAAAGAGGACGCTTCTATGAAGAAGCGGCTCCTTCTTTACTCAAATACATCACCATTACCCCAGATATGCTGGGAGTACGTTATACCCGCCATATGCCAAGGCCTTATTTGCATGTTGCCAACAACGGAATGGTTGCTTACCACATGCGAAAAGCCGTGGAAGAGTATTTGTGGGAAAAAGAACAGTACAAACTAAGCAGCAAAAGCCTGATTCTGGGCTATTCTTTAGGTGGTTCCTCTGCCTTGGCCATGGCCAAATATTATACAGAAAATCCCACAGGCATTCGAGTAGACAAAGTATTTACCGGCGGCGGAGTCTACGATGGGTTAGCGGCGTTTAAAGCCTTTGCCCGTACAGAGAAAAACGATTACCTTGCCATTCCCTGGATCATCATTACCATGGATTACTACTACCAATTGGGATTGGACTACAGTAAAATTTTTACCAACGGGATGGAAAATCCCGTAAACTCTCCCAATCCGGAAGAAGGCGGGGACGGATACGCCTATTGGTTTAACGGCACACACGGATCAG
>NZ_JAVEUF010000012.1:0-55422 GCF_034005705.1 Sulfurimonas sp.
TGTAGCACTTGTCGCAAAAGTAGCAAAAGCTGACGGAAGGGTCGATGCTCTGGAAGCTGAACTCGTGGGAATAATGTTTGACGACATCTCTGCAGTTTTTCCGCAACCGCAAAAAACAAAAGATATACTAAAAGAGATATTTAATGAGCACAAAAACCGCTCTGATGACACAATAGAGATAGCGCATACTTTGGGAAGAGCTATCAAAAGAGATAGAGCCAAACAGCATCAGTTTATGGGGTTTTTGATTCAACTTGCTTTTGTGGACGGAGAAGTAAGCAAAAGCGAAGAGGATATCTTGGCATCTATTGCCGAAGCGTTTGAGTTTGACCCGAAGAGTTACCATGCTATGTTTGACCAGTTTGAGAAGATGGTTCACAATGTAAGACCAAAAGCGAACATAGGCGACTCATACAAACTATTGGGCGTAAACGAGAACGACAGTATGGACGTTATCAAAAAAGCATACAGAAAGCTGATTCGAGAGTACCATCCCGACATCATCAAGTCTCAAGGCAAGGATGATGCATATATGCAAGAGGCTACCGCAAAGACTCAGGAGATAAACCAAGCATACGAGATGATAAAAGCGCACAGAAAATAGCGGGAGATTATCCTAAAAAATCTCTCTCCCAAAAAAAGTCTATCCATCCGTCTGCTTCGTTTATCCAATAATGAGGTTCGTAAACGGATGTTGTTTTGTAAAAAAGAGTGCACGAGACAAACTCTATATCTTTATATTTGTTTCCAAGATACTCCATAACGGCCTTTAGCGTATCTCCGCTGTCTGCTATATCATCGACAACGAGTACTTTTTTTAAGCCATCGAGACGACAAGTGTCGAATACTTCGAGCTTCTCTCTTTTTACGCTCTTGTCATAAAGCTCTGTTCTTATGCTTTGTACCTGACGAATGTCAAGTCCCTCTGCCATAGCGTGAGAGAGCGTAAGCCCTCCTCTTGCAACGGCGACGATCGCCTCAAACTGTGAATCTTTGACTCTTTTTATCAAAGATGTTGTATCGATTTTAAAATCTTCATAGCTGTAATATTTCATGCGCGTATTATACAATAAACTCCTTTCATAAACTCGTTTTAAAGGGAGTTTTCTTGCTTATAAAAGCAAGCTTCAGTCGCCATAGCGGCGCAAGTGCAGCTAAACGGACATGTTCGTTTAGCGCTCTAAATTGATAGGCGAAATTTAATAAATATCATTTAAGATTAAAACTGATACAATGATTTTAGAAAAAAAAGGAGATCGAGAAATGATCAAAACTGTTTCATCAATTTTAATAGCAAGCTTGTTTTTATCCCTAGCTACCGGATGTAGCAAAGATGCTAAGCCAGAAGAGAGAAGTGTAGATTTTGCCTGTAAGCAAGAAGGAGTTACCGCTCCGAAATGGACGTGTATTCCTAATGTAGAAGATGGGTATGCAGGTATCGGTATAGCTGAAAAAAGTGCTGCCGGAATGGACCATATGAGAAGAGTCGCGATGGCAAACGGGCGTTCAGACCTGGCTCAACAGATCGAATCTCAGGTTAAAGACAAGATAACTATCTACACTGGAACAACAGGTGTAGGTGCAACTGAGACTGTAGATAAAGCTATAGAGACAGTGACAAAACAGGTTGCAAAAGTGGACTTGGTCGGCTCTAAAGCGGTTGATATGTGGACTGCACCATCGGGCGCTATCTATATGCTTGTAACGGTTTCAAAAGATGCCGCGAACGAGCAGATACAAAACAACATAAGAACAAGCTTTAAGAACGATCAGGCTCTATGGCAGCAGTTTAAAGCTAAAAACGCTCTAGAAGAGCTCGAAAAAGAGTTCCCAGCAGACTAAAAAGATACAACTCCAAAGGGGCATGTAAGCCCCTTTTTTAGCATAATTCTCCCCACGTATATCCAGCTTTGTTTTATAAATCTGAAATAACTCTTATATTTCGCTATAATTGCGAATAAACTACAAATTTAATTTTCTTCACTTAGGTAACAAATATGAAAAAAATCGCTATTATCGGCCGTCCAAATGTTGGCAAAAGCTCACTTTTTAACAGACTGGTCAAAAAAAGAGACGCTATAACATCCGATATAGCCGGAACAACAAGAGATGTCAAAAGAAGAGAAGTGATCATCATGAACAAAGAGGCTCTGCTTTTAGATACCGGCGGACTCGACCAAGGGTGCGAGCTCTTTGACAAAATAAAAGAAAAATCGCTTGAAGCTGCAAAAAAAGCCGACATTATCCTTTACATGGTTGACGGCAAAAGCATCCCTGAAGAGGATGACAAAAAGCTGTTTTACGAACTTCAAACACTGGGCAAAAATGTAGCTCTGGTTGTCAACAAAATAGATAATGACAAGATGAAGGATAATCTTTGGGACTTTTACGAGTTCGGCACGGATGCGATATTTGGCATATCCGTTGCGCACAACAGAAGCATAGTTCCTCTTCTTGAGTGGCTATACGACAAGATCCCTGATTCGGATATTATAAAAAGTGAAGATGATGAGGATGATGTTAATATCATTCAAGAGGATGAGAGCGAATTTGAGTTTGACGAGCATAATGAAGAGGAAGATGATGACGGATTTTTCTACACGGACGAAGATGAGGAGGAAGATTTTGAAGATGACTCCATATTTGCTCAAAACGACAGGATAAAAGAGTTTGACGAGAATGATATAAATCATATAAAGATCTCTATTATCGGACGTACGAATGTCGGAAAAAGCTCACTATTAAATGCTCTGCTCGGTGAAGAGCGCTCCGTTGTAAGCTCTGTGGCAGGGACAACGATAGACCCTATCGACGAGAGTATCGACTACAAAGGCAAGCAGCTTACATTTGTAGACACCGCAGGACTAAGACGCCGCGGAAAGATCGTCGGCATAGAGAAATTTGCCCTTATGCGTACAAAAGAGATGCTTGAGAACTCAAATATGGCTCTGGTCGTACTTGATGCAAGCGAGCCGTTTTTGGATCTTGATGAAAAGATAGCAGGACTTGTAGACAGCAACCGTCTTGCATGTATAATCGTTTTAAACAAGTGGGATATCGCTCCAAGAGAGGATTATGACAAGATCATCCAAGAGGTAAGAGACAGATTCAAGTTCCTTGCATATGCGCCAATCATAACACTCTCCGCAAAATCGCATAAGAGAGTCGATAAGCTGCATGATATGATACTGGAGATAAACGAAAACTACTCTCAGCGTATCAGAACATCAGAGCTTAACGAAGTTTTGGAAAGAGCAATGAGAAGACACCATCTGCCAAGTATGCACGGACAGATCATAAAAATATTCTACGCAACGCAGTATGAGACAAGACCGCCTAAAATTGCCATTGTTATGAACAAACCGCGAGGGCTTCACTTTACATATAGAAGATATTTGACAAATAAACTAAGAGAGGCTTTTAACTTTAGCGGAACGCCTGTTCTCTTTAAAGCTAAAAAGCGCGGGGAGAAGTAAAAAGGGGGAATCCCCTTTTAAAACGGCTTTATTATTACCATTGCCACAATTACCAGAAGCAAAAGCGTAGGAACTTCGTTGTATGCTCTGAAAAATTTTCCGCTCTTTGTACACTCATCATTTAAGAACTTCACTCTGAAATATCCAAGAGAGAAGAAAAAAGCGATCAAGATAAGAACAAAAAATATCTTCGCGTGAAGCCAGCCGTTGCCGCTGAAACCAAGCTCATAAGCAAGGTAGGCACCGCTTAAAACGGTAGCCCACATCGCAGGAACTCCTATGTATTTGTATATCTTCATCTCCATGACCTTTACCACTTTCACAAAACCCTCGTTTTGGATATTTTCGGCATGGTAGACAAACAGACGCGGCATATAGAAAAGCACCGCGTACCAAGAGATGAAAGAGAGTATATGAAACCATACAACCCAGTTATACATGACTACTCTTCTGCCACTACTTCCATATCTTTAATAGAAGCCGCCTTATGTGAAACTATTCTGTCATGCAGACGGCGAAGCGCCTTTGTTGCTCTCTCGATCGCAAGATCTATCGCAGTGTCAAGGTCTTCGTCGCTCTGGTTAATAACAACCGGCTGTGCGTGAGCTATATGAATATCAAACTCCACGCTAACCCCTTTTTTTTCACTTCTTAAATTTACGTTTACGGTAGTTATATCAAGCGAGTACTTTTTAAAAGCTTCGATGGCAGCTTCTATATGAGATCTTGTATTTGTGTGTAGTGATACATCTTTTGCGTGAATTTGTACATTCATCTTTAATCCTTTATGTAAGTAGTTTTAGCTACTCTATGTATCTTTATGGTAGCGAAATAAAGCTAAAAAATGTATAATACCCAAAATAAAATCACAAAGTTTTGGAGTATATATATGAGAGTTTTGACAGGTATTCAGCCATCGGGAGATTTACACATCGGAAACTATTTCGGATCGATAAAACAGATGGTAGAAGCTCAGTCACAAAATCAGACTTTTATGTTTATAGCAAACTACCATGCAATGACCAGCGTAAGTGACGGAAAGCGTCTTGGTGAACTTACGATGCAGTGTGCAACCGACTTTTTGGCTCTTGGAATTGATCCGCAAAAATCTGTTTTTTGGGTTCAATCTGATGTAAAAGAGGTGCTTGAGCTTTACTGGACTCTCTCATCTTTTACGCCTATGGGGCTACTGGAGCGTGCGCACAGCTACAAAGACAAGACCGCAAAGGGGATCGCTGCGAACCACTCTCTTTTTTCATACCCTGTTTTAATGGCAGCAGACATTCTGCTCTTTAACTCCGATATCGTTCCTGTCGGAAAAGATCAAATACAACACGTTGAGATCGCTAGAGATATCGCTATTAAATTTAACAATCAATATGGAGACATCTTAACCGTTCCCGAGTTTAGAGTTCAAGAAGAGGTAGCGACCGTTCCCGGAATTGACGGGCAAAAGATGTCAAAAAGCTACAAGAATGTCGTAAATATCTTCGGAGAGGAGAAGAGCCAGCTAAAGACCATTAAAAAAATCGTTACCGAAAATGTAGCGATGGAAGAGCCAAAAGAGTATGAGACATGTAACGTCTACAATATGGCAAAGCTCTTTTTAGAGGGTGAAAACCTAAAAGCGCTTCAAGATAGATACAAAAAAGGCGGAGAGGGGCACGGACACTTTAAGATATACCTTGCAGAGGTTATGTGGGAGTATTTTAAAGAGTTTAGAGAAAGGCGCGAATACTTTGAAGCTCACCAAGATGAAGTAAGAGATATCTTAAATATGGGTGCGCTAAAGGCAAGAGAGGCGGCACTTCCTACCATCGAAAAGATAAGAAGCGCTACGGGAATAAAGTACTAAAGCACTATCTTAGAGGTATTGATTTAGATGCTATAAAGAATTTTTGTGACCAGATAGGCTGGCTTAGCTCAAGCAGGGAGTGTACCTCATCATTTACCAGACGGAAGTAGAGAGTCACTTCAACTCTGTCTGCTCCCTTTTGAGTTGGAGCTTTTAAGACTCTTTTTCCATTCGCAGGTACGCTCATATCCTCTGAAGAGCTAACCGCAAGATGAGGGATCGTCGCTTTTCCTCTTTTGTCTTTATAATAGGTGGTCAAAGAGATCGATTTTGTTTCTAAAACCTCGTAACCGTTCTTAAAAACAAATTCGGCGATTATCTCTCTTGAGCCAAAACCGCTAGGTATATTGTGTGGATTTGGATTTAAGATCGATACAAAAACCTCTTTTTTCTTCTGTTCTACCTTCAGGTCTAGTGCACCTTCCCACATACTATCTGTATGCGCACCAGGAAATGCATGTCCTCTTATTTCTCTCGTTCTTGCTTTTCCGTTATCTATTCTTAAAGTTGCTGCAACACCCTGTTTTTTCGATCCCATATGACAATCGACACAAAGTTTATCGCTATTGGCATACTCTTTTTGCATATCTACAAAAACAAAATCGGAAACTGATCTATCGTTTGCATGACATACAAAACAGAGTTTATTGGGATCTGTATCCATATAATCTCTGTGCTCTACTTTATGATAAGGCGAATTGGCATCATCGTACGGCCCGACCATAACTCCCGATTTTGTCCACTCTATGCGGTTTATTCCTCTGACCGATTCATCCTTGTCTGAGTGTATCGCACCTATATTGTGGCAAACAACACAGTTTATACCTTCGCTTATCGCATCGCTCTCCAAGGCTTTTTTTACTTCAGAATCTTTGTCAAACCCCATTACAGCCAATATCTCATGCTCCATATCGGTGCTTGTAACTGATATTCTCGGATTATGACAAGTCGCACATTGAACCTGCACACCGCTTAGGCTTTTTCTTGTTTTTTTACTGACATAATCTGTTGTCGCATTAAAATACTCATTGTTCTCATAGTGGCTTTTTGAGTGCCAAGAGTGCTCCCACTCTTTAACTATATATATATGACATGTTTTACATTTGCTTGAATCTTGAAATTTTTCGCCTATCTCAACCGGTTTTGCTCCAAAAAGAGCTGTTGCTGTCAATATTGCAATAATTGTTAGTTTTTTCATCTATCCTCTTTTTTTATCTAGCCAGACCATTAGACCCTTTTGGGCATGTAGTCTGTTTTCTGCCTCTTTAAAGACTATATCTGAGTGTTTTTCAAAAAGCTCTTCGCTCACCTCTAGCCCTCTATAAGCGGGAAGACAGTGCAAAAACCTAGCTCCCTCTTGTGCAAGAGACATCATCGCATCATCAACCATGAAACCCTTAAAGGTCTTAATGCGCTCCTCTTTTTCACTCTCCTGCCCCATAGAGACCCATGTGTCGGTCGTAACGACCGTCGCTCCCGCAACTGCCTCTTTTGGGTCATTCATAACTTTTATAACTGCACCGCTCTCTTTTGCAATTGCTAGAGCATCTTCAAGTACTCTGCCATCGGGCTCATAGCCTTTAGGAGTAGCTATGCGAAGTTCAAAACCGAGCTTTGCGGCAAGCATCATCCATGAGTGTGTCATGTTGTTTCCATCGCCCACATATGCAGCCACTATGTTCTTATCCATACCGTACTCAACAAGAGTCATATAATCAGCTAAAAGCTGTACGGGATGATATGAGTCTGTCAAGCCGTTTATGACCGGAACTTTCGAGTAGCGTGCGAACTCCTCTATCATAGAGTGCTCAAAAGTTCTTATCATGACCATATCGCACATACTTGATATTACGCGCGCGGTATCTTTGACGGGCTCGCCACGTCCAAGATGGATATCGCGGTTGGATAGAAAAAGCGCATGACCGCCGAGCTGAAACATTCCCGTCTCAAAACTGACACGCGTTCTTGTAGAGCTCTTCTCAAATATCATGGCAAGCGTTTGATTTTTAAGCTCTTGATTGTAGATTTTTGCTTTTAGATTTTTCTTGATCGAGAGTCCCGTCTCAATGATCTCGAGAATCTCATCTTTTGTAAAATCTTTTAGTGTTAAAAAATGTCTCAATATTTTTTCCCCGACAATTAAATAAGCTGCAAGTTTATAGTAATTTTCTTTAAGATTGCTTTTTTAACATCTTTGCAACCTCTTTTGCGTGGTAGGAGATAATAATGTCCGCACCAGCTCTTTTAAAGCTGATCATGGTCTCCATAACGACTCTTTCGTAGTCTATGAGATTATTCATTCCAGCCATCTTGAGCATTGCATACTCTCCGCTTACATTGTAGACGGCCATTGGAAGAGAAGTATTGTCTTTTATCTCTCTTACTATGTCAAGGTACGCAAGAGCAGGCTTTACCATAAGTATATCAGCGCCCTGAAGCTCATCCGATACGCTCTCGGCTACGGCTTCTCTTCTGTTTGCAGGGTCCATCTGGTAAGATGCACGGTCTCCGAAGCTTGGAGTCGATTCCGCTACATCGCGGAAAGGTCCGTAATAGCCAGAAGCGAACTTTGTAGAGTAGCTCATAATAGGAAGATTTTCATACCCTGCCCCGTCAAGCGCCTCTCTTAATGTTGCAATTATCCCGTCCATCATTCCTGAAGGTGCGATCATATCTGCACCTGCCTTTGCATGAACAATGGCCTGTTTTGCCGATATTTCAAGAGTAGCGTCATTTTTTACGGTCTGATGTTTCTCGTCTATAATTCCGCAGTGCCCGTGATCCGTGTATTCGCAAAAACAGAGATCTGTTACAACGAACATATCTGGATGTATATCTTTGATCGCACGTATTGCTTTAGCGATGATGCCGTGTTCGCACAAAGAGTCTGAACCTATTGAGTCTTTTACATCGGGAATACCAAAGAGTATGATCGAGTAAAGCCCCAATTTCTTTATCTCGTCACACTCTTTTAAAATCTCGTCTATGCTCATCTGATATACTCCCGGCATTGACGCAACCTCTGTTTTGATCCCCTCTCCGCTTCTTACAAAAAGCGGATAAATAAAATCGTTCACGGTTACGTTAGTCTCACGGACAAGTGAGCGAAGATGGGAGTTTAGGCGGGTTCTGCGAAATCTTTGAAACATTATTAAACCTTTTTAGCTATAATTTTGAAAATATTTTACCGTTTTAAAGTAAAAAACAGGGCATTTTAATTGAATATCAAAATTTCAGAAGTAGCAAATTTACCGACCGAGTTCGGTGACTTTAGAGTTCAAGTCTTTAAAGAAGGCCACAAAGAGCATCTTGTCATTTTCAAAGAGAAACTAGAAGAGATCCCCATAGTAAGAGTACATTCGGAGTGTTTGACCGGCGATGCGATAGGCAGCCTGAAGTGTGACTGCGGAGCGCAGCTTGAGTACGCTCTTATCATGGCTTCACAGACAAACGGAATGGTCATATACCTCAGACAGGAGGGAAGAAACATAGGTCTTTTAAACAAAATAAACGCTTATGCTCTCCAAGATGCAGGACTTAACACCATAGAGGCAAACCATCAGCTTGGATTTGGAGCGGATGAGAGAACTTACGAAATGGTAACATTTATACTTCACCACTTCAATATACACAAGATCAAACTACTGACGAACAACCCCGACAAAATAAAATCTATCAGCGACATAGAGATAGTAGAGAGAATTCCTATTATCATGAAATCAAACCCTCACAACGAGGCTTATTTGAACGTAAAAAAAGATGGCATGGGACATCTGCTTTAAAAAAGGATATATTTTTGAATTTAAAGACAGAGCTTTGCGCTCTAAAAGCAGAGTTGCCGGATAACTTTTTTGAAAATATCGCTAGATACAAAGAGCACCTTTTCAAATGGAACAAGATCCACAACCTAACAGGTGCCAGAGATGAAAAAACCGTAGATGAGTTCATCTACGATGCTGTGTTTCCAGTAAGTTTTCTGCCAAAGTGCAGAAATCTTCTCGACATTGGAACGGGAGCCGGCTTTCCCGGGCTGATCCTTGCCATGGCTCTTCCTGAGACCGAAGTCACGCTAGTTGAGCCTATTGCCAAGAGAGCGAGTTTTTTACAGTTTATAAAGGCGGATCTTGGACTTGAGAATGTACGCGTTGTCAAAAAGAGAGTCGAAGAGATGCCGAGTGAGATATTTGATATCGTGACCTCAAGAGCCGTTACCGATACAGATATGCTTTTAAAACTAAGCGAAAACTTTAGAGACGAAAGCTCAAAACTTCTTTTTTATAAAGGTGAGAGAGTGTATGATGAAGTCTCTAAAGATTTAAAACACAGAGTTATAAAAACTCAAAACAGGCACTACTTGCTTATCGGAGAAGATGTATGATACTAAAAATTTTACTGGTAGCCGGCGTTATAGCGTTTGTCTATTTTATGTTTATCAAGAAAAAGCCACCTATTGCAAAATCGGAAGGTGAGTCAAAAAAAGAGCAAAAAGAGAGCAGCGAAATGGTGGAGTGCTCAACTTGTGGCATCTACTGCTCTCTTGATGACGCGATTTTGAGCAACGGAAAATACTACTGCTCGCAAGAGTGCGTGGAGAAGGCAAGTTGATATTTTTCGGACACAGATTTTTAAAAAGCGAACCTCTTTACCACGTCTTTGACATAGACTCAATTCTTCACACTCCTCCTGCATCTACCATCTATGTAGAGTTTGACGAAAAAAACCTGGACATAATCAATCATGCGGTACTTAACTCTGTCAGAACTGCCATTTTTGTAAAAAATATAACAGAGATTCTCTACGCATCTTCCCTTGGCGCTTCATATATCATTGTAGAAAAAGAGCTTGCAAAGAGTGCTCAAAATATTGCTGAAAACTATCTTTTTGACGCAAAGATACTCGCTCTCATAGAAGATGAAGACGAGATCGAAGAGCTTGCTCTTTTAGGAGTTGACGGGGTGATATTTTCAGGCGCGATAGTCAAAATTTCTTCTAAATAAAAAAATATTATATAATGTTACGACATTATCACTTTTTATAAGCGGGGGGAAGTCGGTGAAGAGTTTTTTAAATGATAGAATCTTAAAGACTGTCCCCGTCATATTTCTAATCGTTATTCTTCTTAAGATCACCTACTCCTACTTCGAAGCAAAAGAGAGAGAGTACGAATTTGCAAAGAAAGAGGCAGAAGTTTTAAACAGCTATGCAATGGAGAGCAGGCTCTACTACCAGAAGCTTTTTTTAAACGGTAGTCTTGAGCTAAACGAAAAGACACTCCCTGCTCTTCCCGCTTTTAGCTCTCCCATAATTTCTGAAAACTTTTCAAAGAACAATCCGCTTAACATAACTGTAAAAACTGTCTCCGACAGGGCTAGAAACCCTAAAAATAAAGCCGATAAAGATGAGCTAAAAGCAATAGAGTTTTTCAAGAACAACAGAAGTGAAAGCACCTATTTTAACAATGAAAACGGCAAACTTTACCAATATGCTACCGTTTTGAAGGTTGAAGATGCCTGCCTGAGATGTCACGGAGAAAAAGAGACGGCTCCGCTGCACATACAAAATCTTTACGAAAATGCTTACGATTATAAGATCGATGAAGTAAGAGGGATCATAAGCATACAGATACCGACGCAAAACCTGAACAAATACTTCTATGAAGACTTCTTCAGGTCTGCTCTGTTTGACTCCGCCCTATTTCTGCTCCTTTTCTTAAGTGTTCTGTATCTTATTAGACAGTCAAAAAAGATAAGCGTTGCGCTTGAAGAGAAAGTTGAAGAAAAGACAAAGGAGCTCAAAGACTCCTTCTTGTACGACAGACTTACTCGTCTGCCAAACAGACTCAAACTTATAGAGGATATTGAACAAAACAACGGTGCGAAATCGTTTCATCTTGCACTTATAAATATAGACGCATTTAAAGATATAAACGACCTCTATGGTTATGAGATAGGTGATGAGATCCTAATTCAGGTATCAAAGCGCGTGAGGGATTACTGTAAGGAGTTCAACTCGGTATACAAACTGCCAAATGACGAATTTGCGGTATTTACTACCATGTCTATAAGCGATGAGGAGTTTTTTGCCACGATCAAAAAAATGCTAAATGCTATAAGCGAGACGAAGTTCGATGTCTCCGATCAATCTATGTTCATAACATTTAGCTGCGGTATTGCGTCAAATCAGGACTCACTTTTGATAAAGACCAATACTGCCCTGCAGATAGCTAAGAAACACTCAAGAAACATTGTCATCTATAATGATTCGCTTGATGCAAAAGAGCAGATCATAAAAAACATGGACGCTCTTTTGGTTCTTAAAGATGCTATAAAGTATGATCAGATAACTCCCTATTTCCAGCCTATATATAACACTAGGACAAAAAAGATAGATAAGTATGAATCGTTAGCAAGAATAGTTACAAACAGCGGTGAAGTCATAACGCCGTTTGTATTTCTGGACATTGCAGTCAAGTCAAAACTATACCCTGAGATAACAAAAGCGATAATTACAAAATCGTTTGAGTTCTTTAGAGACAAAGAGATGGAGTTCTCTATAAATCTCTCTATTGTTGATATTCAAAGCAAAGAGATAATGAGGTTTATCTTCAACAAACTTCAAGAGTTCAGACAACCTCAAAGAGTTGTTTTTGAGATTCTTGAAACGGACAGAATAGAGAACTACGAAGAGATAAAGAACTTTATAAAAGATGTTAAAAAGTACGGGTGCAAGGTGGCGATCGACGATTTTGGAAGCGGTTACTCCAACTTTTCGCACATACTGGAACTAAATGTAGATTATCTAAAAATTGACTCATCTCTTGTAAAATTTGTAACAACCGATGAAAACTCAAGAGTGGTGGTAAAGACCATCATAAACTTTGCCTCAAATCTTGGACTCAAAACCATTGCCGAGTTTGTTGAGGACAAAGACTCTCTTGTGCTTCTAGAGAAGATGGGGGTTGATTTTATACAGGGGTACTATATAGGAAAGCCAAGCAGCTCTCTTAACAGAGATTTTGAATCTACTGCACAATAGTCCTGCTGATCTCGGGTTTTAAAGAGGTCAGAACCTCATAACTGATCGTATTTGCATACTTTGCCACGACTCTTGCGTCATCAAAGATCAAAAGTCTATCTTGGGAACTCATAAATGTACTGTTGTCCATGGATATTCTGCCAATCAACTCTATCTCATCGGGAGTTTTATAGCCGGCATCTGCGCAGCATCTCAAAAAACCCTCACCGTAACCAAAATCGTAGTTGCTTATAGTGCAATCTTTTAGGGCGGTGTAGTCTCCGCCGTAGCCTACTCTCTCACCTACTCTTAGCTCTCTTTTGGATATCTTGTTAGCCCAAAGAGAGAGAACCGGTTTAAATCCCTCGACATGAAGCCCTTTTGGAAGTTCCAGACATCCGTAAGCGGCTATGCCGACTCTTGCCATATCCTCATCAAAACTATCATGTCGAAAAAGAGAGGCGGAGTTTGAAGAGTGAAACCTAAGAGTGCCAAAACCATACTTTTTCGCAAGAGTGCTAGACTCCTCTTTTACTCGTTTAAAATTCTCTTTTTGCCAAAACCACTCACTTGTAAGCTCATCTGAACTTCTGTGGTGCGTAAAAACAGCCTCAAGAAGCAGCTTGGCATCTTTGATCTTTGCAAAAGCCTCTTCAAGATCGCTCACAGCAATGCCGTTTCGGTGCATTCCCGTATCTACTTTCAGCTCAACTCTTGTGCCGTGCGGAAACTTATCTATGCTGTCTATATCGTTTATGGTATATCTTACCTTGTCGCTATTTGATGATGGGATCTCTGCTAAAACCAAGATATACTCAAAAAAATCGTATATTGTATCGGCCTCTTTTGATGTTCTGACAACCGCTTTTTTGACGCCATACTCTTTTGCCATGGAAGATATCTCTAAAAGTCCGTGTCCGTACGCATTATCTTTTAAAACAAGAGCTATTTTATCTCTTCCTTTGGTACTTTTAGCGATAATATCAAGATTATTAAAAAAACTGTTTTTATTTAAAATTATATAAGCCATAAGGAAATTATAGCAGATGAGAAGACTAATTGCAGAGTTTGAGGAACAGAGTTTTACACAAATTATTTTCCCTCACGAAAAGAGCGACTGGGTAGAGTATTTAGAGGAAGCGCAAGAGACTTTTGTAAACATTATCAACGAGATAACAAAGTACCAAGAGTGTCTGGTCGTATGCGCCGATGTAGAGAGTGTAAAGAGCAGATTTAAAAACACTCAAAACCTCTATTTTGTTGAGTATGAGACAAACGATACATGGGCTAGAGACTGCTCTGTTCTTTGCATAGAAGAGGACAACACCGTAAAACTGCTCGATTTTACATTCACGGGATGGGGCGGCAAGTTTGAAGCTTCAAAAGACAACGCCATGAGTGGCGAGATAAAGAGATGCTACGACAAAGAGCTCAAAAAGGTCGACCTCATCTTAGAGGGAGGCGCTATAGAGAGCAACGGAGTCGATACCATACTTACAACTTCGGCATGCATGCTAAACAAAAACAGAAATGCATCTCTTAAAAAAGAGCAGATGACTAAAAGACTTCAAGAAGAGTTCGGCATGAGCAGGATCTTATACCTAAATCACGGCTATTTGGCAGGTGACGATACAGACTCGCATGTCGATACGTTGGCTAGATTTATCGACGAAAGAAGCATAATGTATGTTCAGTGCAAAGATGAGAGCGACGAGCATTTTGGCGAGCTAAAACTTATGGAAGATGAACTGAAAATATTTTCCAAGGAGTATGGGCTTAGACTTATAGCGCTCCCGATGAGCGATGCCTGCTACTTTGAAGAGGAGAGACTCCCTGCGACATATGCAAATTTTTTGTTTGTAAACGGTGCGGTTCTAGTCCCTACATACGGTGTCAAACAGGATGAAGAGGCGTTAGAGATATTTAGAGAAACATTCCCCAATAAAGATATCGTAGGCATCAACTGCTTCTCTCTTATAAAACAGCACGGCTCACTTCACTGCGTCACTATGAACTTTGCCGGCAAGGTCCTCCTCAGCTAAAATGGCAAAGCCGCTATACATCAAATAAGCCGAAAGGCTTAGCCCCAAGATTATCAATACTATTCGTTTTATCTTTTCTATTTTACTCATGGCGAAATTCTAGCAAAATTTTGTCAACTCTTAACATTTACGTAACACTTACTTTATACAATACTCTAATTTTTAAGATTAAGGTTAATTATATGATATGTAAAAACATTATTCCATTGTCATTAGTTGCAGCAACTATTTTAAGTGCAAATGAGATACAACTACCTAAGATAAGCGTTGAATCAACTACTGTAACAGAAGTAAGCAAAAACGCTCAGGTATCTGCAGACTTGGCTCAGGCGCTAAGTTCGAGCGTACCTAGTATAGATATGAACAGAAGAAGCGGTATTGCTAACGACATATATATCCGCGGTCAAAAAAGAGACAACATCTCTGTTGATGTCGACGGTACGAAAGTTTGCGGCGCGTGCGTAAACAGAATGGATCCGCCTATATCACACATTGTGACAAACCAGATAGAAGAGGTGGAGGTCATAGAAGGACCTTATGACGTTGAGAACTTCGGAACTCTCAGCGGCGGCGTGAAGATAACGACAAAAGAGCCTACAAAAGAGCTTCAAGGAGAGGTTAATTTCGGTCTTGGAAGCTGGGGTTACAAAAAGATAGGCGCAAGCGTGAGCGGAGGAACAGACAGGGTCCGCGCGCTTCTTAGCTTTTCACATGAGTCAAGCGATCAGTACGAGGACGGCGACGGAAATACGATTGCCCAGCAGATAGATAATTATGCGGCTCTAAATCCTGCAGCAGCAGGCACAAAATTTAAGCCTGAATTTCATGACATGGAAGCCTATACGAAAAAGAGCGTTATGTCTAAAATCTATATAAAGACTCTTGAAGATCAGGAGCTTCGCCTAAGCTATACAGGAAACAGAAGCGATGACGTTCTTTACGGAAACTCAAAGATGGATGCCATCTATGACGATTCAAATATCTACAGCATTGAGTACAATATTGATAATTTAACGAATTTATACAAAAATTTAAATATCCAATACTACTACTCAAATGTAGATCATCCAATGGCCACAAAATATAGAATGTCGTCAAACAACCCTATGATGGACAACACAAATCACTTAACAACTGACATGAGGGGTCTTAAACTAAAAAACTGGTTTGACTTAAACGGTTATAAACTTTTAGCCGGTCTTGATGCAAGCGAAAGAAAGTGGGACGGAGACTACTATAACACTACAACTGGAGTTGCACTTACTACTCCAAAAAGTATAAACGATGCAAAAACAAAAAACAGAGCTATTTTTGCAAAACTTGAAAAAGCTTATGGCAACTTCAGCTTTAGCGCAGGTGCAAGATATGATGATACAAAAATAACATCCGGCAGCGTAGCAGAATCAAATACATACTCTGCACTCAGCACAAATATTTTTACATCGTACAATCTAGATAGCAAAAACAGAATATTCCTTGGAATAGGCTCAGCTACTCGCGTACCAGATGCAAGAGAGCTCTATTTTATATCTTCAAATGGTTCTACTGTAGGAACCTCAGACTTAAAACAGACTACAAACAATGAGATTGACTTTGGTTATGAAGCACTATATGATTCTTTTAGTTTTAAAATAAAAACTTTTTACTCGATGCTTGATGATTATATATACTACAACAATGACTTAGCTTCAAATAAATTTGTTAATATCGATGCAAAAGTATATGGGGCAGAACTAACTGCTTCTTACTATGCAGCTGATAACATTACAATAGATTTAGGGGCTTCTTACAAGAGAGGCAAAAAAGATGATGCAATTTCAGGTCAAACAGACAAAGATTTAGCAGATATGGCACCTCTTAGAGGAAAGATTGCAGTCAATTATGAGTACGCAAATAAATGTATTGCAACGGCAGAAGTTCAAGGATCCGACAAATGGAGCGATATAGACAGCGACAACGGTGAACAGGTCTTAAAAGCATGGGCTGTTATGAATATGAAGATAAAGCACCAAATAGATAAGCATGCTGAAATAAGCGTAGGTGTAAATAACTTATTTAACCAAACATACGCAATGAACAATACTTATACGGACTTGACACTTATAACTGCAGGCGGGGCATCAGATGTAATGCTTATGAACGAACCGGGAAGATACTTCTACACAAATCTTACTTTTAAATTTTAACCTCTCCTATTTTCACATGTTTTATACATGTGAAAATAAAGCACCTTTTTATGACAAAAAAGATAAAATCTCTTTATGATAAAAAGAGCAAAAACCAAACAGATATTTGTAGGCAATGTAGCAGTAGGCGGTGATGCGCCTATCAGCGTGCAGTCAATGACATTTTCAAAAACTTCGGATGTAGAGACAACGGTAGAGCAGATAAAAAGACTTCACTTTGCTGGGTGTGACATCGTGCGTGTTGCAGTTCCGGAGATAGAAGATGCTCTTGCGCTCAAAGCTATAAAAGAACGTATCTCTCTTCCGCTTGTTGCAGACATTCACTTCAACCACCGTTTAGCGCTCGTAGCTGCAGAAGTCGTAGACTGCATCCGCATAAATCCGGGAAATATAGGTTCAAAAGAGCGTGTCAAAGAGGTTGTAAAAGCTTGTCAGGCGCGCAATATCCCTATTCGTATCGGCGTAAATGCGGGAAGTCTTGAAAAAGAGTTTTTAAACAAGTACGGACAGACTTCCGAGGGGATGGTAGCATCTGCAGAGTACAACATCAAATTTTTGGAGGACCTTGGATTTGATGACATCAAGATCTCTCTAAAAGCCAGTGACGTTCAAAGAACGGTCGATGCTTACAGGATGCTCCGCCCAAAAAACAGCTACCCTTTTCACCTAGGAGTCACCGAAGCGGGAACACTGTTTCATGCAACGGTAAAGAGCTCCATCGGTCTTGGCGCGCTTCTGCTTGACGGCATTGGTGACACTATGCGCGTAAGCATAACCGGAGAGCTTGAGGAAGAGATAAACGTCGCACGTGCGATCCTCAAAGACAGCGGAGCGGCAAAGGATGGGCTAAACATCATCTCCTGCCCTACTTGCGGAAGAATTGAGGCAGATCTGGTAACGGCGGTCGGAGAGATAGAGAGACGAACCACACACATAAAAGCACCTCTTAACGTCTCTGTTATGGGATGCGTGGTCAATGCCATAGGCGAAGCGGCTCATGCAGATGTTGCAATAGCTTACGGCAAAGGCAAAGGGCTTGTTATGGTAAAGGGCGAGGTCGTCGCAAACCTTGATGAAAGCGAACTGGTCGACAGATTTGTCAACGAAGTAGAAAAAATGGCCAAAGAGAGGGAGTAATGCAGGAAAATCTATACAATCTCGCTTTTGAGCGTTCTATTTTAAGTTCAATTGTTTTTGAACCAAGCCAGTTTGACGAGCTAAGCGTTGCCCTAAAACAGGATGACTTCTATCTTCCTGCTCATCAGGACATCTTTAAAGCCATGACCCTTCTTCTGCAAAAAGATCAGCCGATAGATGAAGAGTTTATAAAAAAAGAGCTCATCAAGATGAAAAAGTTTGATGAGAGCGTTATGCTTGAGATCCTCTCAGCAAACCCTATCTCAAACACAAAAGCGTATGTAGACGAGATAAAAGACAAATCGCTAAAACGCCATCTTCTGACACTCACAACCGAGATAAAAAGAGTAACGGTAGAAGAGGAACTCCCAAGTGCCGAAGTTATAGATATAGTCGAGAAAAAACTATACGAGATAACCCAAGACAACCAGACAAGCGACTTTAAAGACTCTCCGAAGATGACCTTTGACACCATGGAGTACATCAAAGAGATGAAAGCTCGCGGCAATAATGTGCTTGTCGGAGTAGATACCGGTTTTCATGAACTAAACAAGATGACCACGGGCTTTGGAAAAGGAGACCTTGTCATCGTTGCCGCACGTCCTGCGATGGGAAAAACATCTTTTATTTTAAACACCGTCAACAGCCTTATAACAAAAGGCAAAGGCGTTGCGTTCTTCTCGCTAGAGATGCCTGCAGAACAGCTGATGCTCAGACTTCTCTCCATACAAACATCCATCCCTTTGCAAAAACTGCGCGTCGGAGACATGAATGATGACCAGTGGAGCTCTCTAAACGGTGCGATAGACAAGATGAACCATGCCAAACTTTTTGTAGATGATCAGGGAAGCATAAACATAAACCAGCTCCGCTCAAAACTTAGAAAACTAAAAAACCAGCATCCTGAGATAGAGATAGCTGTTATCGACTACCTGCAGATCATGCAGGGGATCGGAAGCCAAGACAGACACCTGCAAGTCTCAGAGATCTCACGCGGGCTTAAAATGCTTGCACGTGAGCTAAACATACCTATCGTCGCTCTCTCGCAGCTAAACCGCGGTCTGGAGAGCAGAAACGACAAACGTCCCATGCTAAGCGATATCCGTGAGTCGGGCTCTATCGAGCAGGATGCCGACATCATTCTCTTTGTCTACCGTGACGACGTCTACCTCTACAAAGAGGAGAAAGAGCGCGAAAAAGCGGCAAAAGCTGAAGGCAAAGAGTTTACTCCTACATACGTTGAAAAAGAGGAGGAGGATGCGGAGATCATCATCGGCAAGCAGAGAAACGGTCCTACAGGACATGTTAAACTTGTTTTTCAAAAGAAACTTACGCGCTTTGTCGATGGAGTCCCTAGAGCGATTGAGACTGTTTACGAAAATGTAGACACGCGCTCTGCAAACATTGACATCGGCAACGATTCGGTATCTATGCCGCCGCTCTAGATAGATGATAGAGAGAGTCTCACTTTTTACTTCAAAGCGAGATGTTCTTCTTTTTATCTTACTTTCTCTTCTTATTCTTCTTGTCTCGCTTTTCATAGAGTATAGAGAATTTAAAAAATTCACCCTGTTTGACTCTGCCCTTGTAGATGCGACCGTATTAAAACAGTATGTAAAGAGCAAAAACAACAGAACATATCAGGTACTAAAACTAAAAAGCTCAGAGGGTCTTGTTTTTTACACAACCGCAAAAAGATCGCTTCAAGATATTAAAAACCAAGAGATCGAACTTGAAATCTGGCCAAAAGATCTCGACTTTTATAAATACCTCACAACATTTTACGGACCGAGCAAGATCATCAGGATAAACGAAGCAAAAAGTGCAAAACAGAGCCTGAATGAATTAATCTCATCCTCACATAAAGAAAAAGAGATAACAAATATCTATCAAGCGCTATACACGGCAACTCCTCTTGATATTTCACTGCAAAAGAGTTTCTCTACTCTTGGAGTCTCACATCTTCTTGCTATCAGCGGGTTTCACCTTGGAGTACTCAGTGCACTTCTATTTCTTTTCTTAAGACCCATTTACGGCTATACGCAAGATAAATTTTTTCCATACAGAAACTCAAAAAGAGATTTATTTCTTATAGTCGGTCTACTTCTTTTTGCCTATATGCTCTTTTTGGATTCTCCGCCATCTCTTATCCGCGCTTTTGGGATGTTGGTTGTTGGTTTTGTGCTCTATGACAGAGGTATTAAAATAGTCTCCATGCAGACTCTGTTTATAACAGTTCTGCTCCTTCTCTCCCTCTTTCCGAGACTCTTCTTCTCACTGGGCTTTTGGCTATCGGCGAGCGGGGTTTTTTACATCTTTTTATTTCTTGTTTACTTTAAAGATTTAAACAAAATATGGCAATTTCTGCTTCTGCCCATCTGGGTATATCTCTTGATGCTTCCATTCTCTTTGTCCATCTTTGAGAACTTCAGCATCTACCATCCGCTCTCAATTGTCTGGACTACGCTCTTTACTCTTTTTTATCCTTTGAGCATATTTATTCATTTTATAGGTTTTGGAGATATGTTCGACCCTGCTCTTCTTTGGCTTTTAAATCTAGGCAAAGAAGGAGTTCTGGTAGGCTTAAACCAATATCTTTTTCTCTTCTATATCCTGCTTAGTCTCGGAGCTATCTTTAGCAGGAGAACTCTCTACGCACTGCTGCTCTTTGGCAGCTCTCTTTTCATATACGCGATTTATCATGTAGCACAGTTTTAGCCCATAGACAAAGATTATCCACGACGCATATATCCACAAAAACAGAAACATGACTATGGAAAAAGAGCCGTACATCGTAGCATAAGCCTTGTTGTAAAAAACGTAGTAGATGAACCCGTTTTTGGCAATGCTAAATACTATAGATATTACAAAAGAGCTTATAAGAGATGCCTTTGCGTGAATCTTCGTATTGGCCGATATCTGAAATATAAGAAAAAAGAGCGCCCAGATAATTAGATACGGAACATAGGGCAAAATATTTATCCCCGATGTATACTCGCTGCCGGCCATCAAAGAGGCGACATAGCCCGTTATATAAAAAGAGGCTCCAAGCCCAATTGGCGTGAGTGTCAAAAGAGTCCAGAATGTGGTTACGGACTGCCAAAGCCCTCTCTTTTTTGCATGAAATATCTTATTGGCTATATACTCGAAGTTCTGAAAAAAGAGAAGCGAAGAGACGATGATCGCCACAAAACTTATCATGCTCATCTCAACCGAATTTTGCAAAAACGAGTTGATATGTTCCATCAAAGCCTCTGATTGCACCGGCATAATATTTGAGAAAATAAACTCTTGTATCTTTTTGTAATGTTCTGAGAAGTTTGGCATAGAGGTAAATAGTGTAAGTACGATTATAAGAAGAGGAATAAGCGTAAAAATTGTATAAAAACTAAGACTGGCCGCATAAAAAGTAAGATCTCTATCTATAAACGAAGTTATAAAAAGTTTTACTTGTGCGTATATTTTTCTGGTAATGTCTGTCAAAAAAACACCCCTATTTTTTATTTGGTTTTTTTTATTACAAAATAGTGATTATTTTTATCTCTATGATATAATAAGGAAAAATTATATCACAAATAGACCTCCATCAAAGCACAAAGGGGCCGTATATGAGTACAAGGCAGAAGGTTACACTGATTCTATCAGGACTGTTTCTAATATTTTTCATATCGATGATCATTATTGTTTCTCTTAGTTTTAGAAACTTCGGCATTGAGAGCGCTGAAAAAAGGGCGATGCTCACCGCAGAGGTCGTAAAGAGCGGGCTTACCGCTCATATGGTCAACGGCATAATGGACAAACGTCTCTACTTTCTCAACCAAATTGAAAATATAGAAAATGTAAGTGCACTTTGGGTCGCACGCTCTCAGACTGTGATAAATCAGTATGGAGAGGGTTTGAACAATGAAATTGCCCGTGACGAAATTGACAAAAGAGTGCTTAGAAACGGTAAAACAGCTCAGGAACTTACAGAGACCGCAACTAAAAGCACTCTTCGTATGACCATACCGTTTAAGGCTTCAGCATTTGGCACAACAAACTGTATGACATGTCATGATGCCAAAGAGGGAGAGGTCCTTGGAGCCGTAAGTATGGTCATAGACATCAGCGATATAAGAGGAAGCAGTTTGGCCACTGTAGGATATACGGCCCTGCTGGCTATTATTATAATGCTTGCGGTACTTTTAGTAGTAAATAAGTTCTTAAAACCGTATGTAAATATCTTCTACTCTATCAGAGACGTAATGTTAGCCGCTTACAACGGCAACTACTCAAAGAGAGTGGATGGCGGAGATACGAATGAGAGCAGATCGGTCGCTGAAATGCTAAACTCTCTGCTTGAGAAGCTTCAAAAAGTTTTTGAAGAGATAGACAAAAAGGTATATATATTTCTTCAAAATAAGAACAAAGACATATCGCATGACCCACTTGTAAACATTAACGATACCATAGACAAGCTCTCTGAGATATATAAGTTCAAGCAGACAATAGAGCATGACGAAAATCTAGAGGACATATACGAGAGACTTGCTTATCTATTTAAAACAAAATTTAAGCTCGCTGATTTTACTATTATTGAAGCAGATACACTAAGCGGCATAAAAAAAGTGGTATACAGCGTAAACGGCTGTCACTGTGACTTGGCTGATGGTCAATGCAGAGCGGATCGTATAAACAGCATAGTTGATTCAACAATTTTTGATCAAACATGCAGCAAGTTTCACGAGGAGGGGCTAGAGCATCTCTGCATCCCATACTCGATCTCGAATGAACTAAATATTATAATCTCTATAGTTACCAAAGACAAAGAGGAGAGCCTTAGAGTTAGAAATCTTGTAGGCCTCATTGAGGATTACATAGCAACTGCCAGACCTGCTATTGTCAGCAAAAAACTGATGCAGATACTAAACAAAATGGCAAGAGTTGACCAACTCACAGGCATGTTTAACAGAAAGTATCTTGATGAGTTCGCTGAAACGGCTATCCCCCAGGCGCTAAGAAGCAAAGTTCCTTACGGCATCTTGATGATTGATATAGACTTCTTTAAGATGATAAATGATACTTACGGTCACGATGTTGGAGATGAGGCTATCAGGGTGGTTTCAAGAGTTATAAAAGAGTCTATCCGCTCATCGGATATTCCAATCAGATTTGGCGGCGAAGAGTTTATAGTACTGCTGCATAACTGCGACAGAACGCATATAAAAGAGGTTGCCGAGAAGATACGTAAAAACTTTGCAATACAGTCTATCTCTGCAGGTTCTGAAACATTTACCAAAACGCTAAGTGTCGGAGCAGTTATGTTTCCTGATGACAGCAACAGTATTTGGAAGTGTATCAAATATGCGGATATTGCGCTCTACCATGCTAAAGAGCACGGTAGAAACCAAGTCGTATGTTTCGATGAGAGCCTGCTTAAAAACGGCGATATGAAAAACTCGTTTTAATTGTTAATTCAATCCCATCTTCGCAGGGTTTAGGATGTTGTTTGGATCAAACGCCATCTTTATAGATTTAAAAAGCGCCATCTCTTCAGGTGTAAACGCCATAGACATGTATGGTGCTTTTGCGAGCCCTATTCCATGCTCTCCGCTTAATGTTCCTCCCAGATCGACGGTTGCCTGAAACACCTCTTCTATAGCCTGATAAGCTATTTTTACCTGCTCGGGGTCTTTTCCGTCGACCATAACGTTTGTGTGAACGTTGCCGTCTCCGGTATGTCCAAAACAAGGTATCTTTACGTTGTATTTGTCGGCTATGGCATAAAATTTCTCTAAAAGCTCCGGAAGAGCTGAACGCGGAACTGTTACATCTTCGTTTAGTTTTTTGCTTCCGTAAACACTAAGTGCAGGAGAAGCATTGCGTCTTGCAAACCATAGATCGCCTGCCTCTTTTTTATCTTTTGCTATTTTAAACTCATAACAGCCGTTTTCTTTAAAGACCTTCTCGATCTGAGCGAGCTGAAAATCAAGGTCATCTTCCAAGTTTCCATCCACATCTGTTACCAAAAGAGCACCTGCATCTACAGGAAGACCTTTATTGAAGGTCTGCTCGACCGCACGTATGGTCAAGTTGTCCAAAAACTCCATAGCAACTGGTGTCACACCGCTTGCCATTGTTTTATATACGGCATTCATTGCATCGTTTACGCTCTTAAAGATACCCATTGCCGTTTTTGTCATCTTTGGTTTTGGAATAAGTCTTAGAGTGATCTCGCTTAGAACTGCCAAAGTCCCCTCTGAAGCTATCAAGATACCGCTGATGTTATAGCCTGCCACATCCTTTATGGTTCTCTTTCCGGCTTTAATGATATCGCCGTTTGGAAGTACCGCACGTGTAGCCATGACGTAATCTTTGGTAATGCCGTACTTTGCAGCTCTCATACCGCCCGCATTCTCGCTGACATTCCCGCCTATAGTTGAATACTCCTGAGAAGCAGGGTCCGGCGGATAGAAAAGTCCGACCTCTTCAACGGCGCGCTGCAGGTCCATATTGATAACTCCGGGCTGAACTACCGCGACCATATTTTTCATATCGATCTCAAGTATCTTGTTCATATGTTTTTCCATAGCCAGCACTATCCCGCCGCTACTTGGAAGTGCTCCGCCAGTAAAACCGCTTCCCGCTCCGCGAGGAACTATAACAATTCTATGCTCGTTACAGTACTTTAAAACCTTGCTTATATCATCCTCATCTCTTGGAAATATGACTGCATCAGGCTCAAAATGCTCACGCGTTGCATCGTATGAGTAGGCTATGAGATGTGCTTTGTCGCTATAGATATTTTCATCGCCGACAACGCTCTTAAAATAGTCCAAATGTTTTTTTTCTATCATCTTTTTTCCCTTCAAAATCAAATTCTTCAACTATATCTTCTAGTTTTTCGCCACCGTTTTTTACTATCTCGTAAAGTTCTCTGTTATCCGGATTTGCTTTTACCATCAGCTCATAGTAGTGAGGCTCGTACTCATCAAGTTCATCGCTTCCCTCTCCCCACCACGCAGCATCTATCTCTTGAACTCTCATATAAAAAGGAAGATTTACCTCTTTTTGCTCTAGCTTTGCATCCGTGATGGCCAATATTTTAAAACTTTTTGCATCCAGTGTATAGACTCTCTCATCCAGATATATAAAGACCAAACCTACTGATGTATTTGTGCTCATCTGGGTAAAATCACTTCTAAGCGGTGTCGGATGACCGTTAAATGAGAGGATAGTAGCGAAAATATCAGGATGTATCCATTGAACATTAGAGCTTTTGGTCACTCTGTAGTATATATCTTCATTTGGAGCGATCAAAAGAGCTCTTGTGTAACCAAAAGCCAAAACTGCAGTATCGCCGATTTGAACATCCCATCTTCCGCTTGGCAGAGCGCTGCTGCTAAGCGCGTTAAATTCGCTTATGGCTAATTTTGCGATTTTGCTATTCTCATCAAAACTCTTAACTACGGCATTTTTCAAGATGGTAGTATGCTCTTCATCTATCCCGTGAACGATAAAGCCGCTTACTCCAACATCGATCTTCTCGATCTTAATCGTGACTTCGGTTGCATCCTCGTTTATTTCTATAACAGGGGATTTTACAACAACTCCAAAAAGCTCTAAGGCTATAATCAAAAGGACAACTATCTGCTTCATTTTTCTACTTTATAGTTAATATAGTGCGATTATAGCAAACAAACCTCACACTAAGGCAAATTTTGTTAGAGTTTTAAAATTATTTTGAAAAATTTTACATTTACGGTTATATTTATGAGACAATTTTTTATATTTTTTATATTTGCAACATCCCTTTTTGGGGCGCAGGTCGAGACCTACCGCTGGAGCAACGGCGAGACATACCTTATGTTTTTAGAGAAGAACTCCCTTCCGCTAAAACCGCTCTACTACAACTTGGATGAAGATGAGCAACAACTCACCGAAGAGATATATTCAGGTATTCACTACCAGATCTCAAAAGAGAAAAACGGAGAAATCTCCCAAGTTTTTATACCGCTAAATGATGAGCTGCAAATACACATATACAAAAATAACGCTGAGTACTTTTTTGAGACCCTGCCCATCATCAGTGAGACAAGAGTAGAAGCATTTACGTTACAAATTGAGCACTCTCCATATCTCGACATTATAAAAGAGACGGGCTCCGTTAAACTTGCGACAATATTCGTCTCAAGCTTTAAACATTCGCTAAACTTCAAAAGAGACCTTCGCAAAGGTGATACATTAGCGATGATATATGAGCAAAAATACCGTCTTGGAAAACCATTTTCTATGCCGACACTAAAAGCAGCAATGATAGAGATGAGAGGCAAAAAGCACTATATCTACCTAAATGACGACGGCAGGTTCTACAACGAAGACGCCAAAGAGATAGAGGGATTTTTGCTCGGCAATCCGGTTAGAGGAGCCAGAATATCTTCACGCTTTACAAAGAGAAGATTTCACCCTGTTTTAAAAAAATACCGTGCCCACCTGGGAGTTGATTATGCCGCTTCAAGAGGTACTCCTATCGCAGCTGCAGGAAGCGGAAGAGTCGTATTCATAGGGCAAACAAGAGGATACGGCAAACTGATAAAAGTACAGCATGAAGACGGCTATATGACTCTTTATGCTCATCAAAGCTCATTTAGAAAAGGGTTAAGAAAAGGCTCTTACGTAAAAAAAGGCCAAATAATCGGTTATGTCGGAAGCACTGGTCTCTCAACAGGACCGCATCTGCATTTTGGGCTCTATAAAAACAATCGGGCAATTGATCCTCTGCGCGTTGTTCAAGTGGCGACTAAAAAACTCTCGGGCAAGGAAAAAACAGCATTTCTACAGCTAAAATCAAACTATGATGAAAGTATAAACCTGCATATCGCAAACGAGACAAAATATGCAAGAGTCGGTACACCTCAGAGTGTCTGCTATTTTTATAACGGAGAGCTATGTGTACAAGATAAACTCGATTCAGACTCTTAAAGAACCAAATTTCGTAAAACCCATCTTAATAAACTACTCTGCCAAAGGGATCAGCAGGAAATGGGAGGCCGTTGTAACTCATGACAGTGTTGCCGTCTTGCTTTGGCACAGAGAGAGGGACGCTTTTGTGCTTGTAAAACAGCTTCGTGCCACGGTGCTTAACAAAAATCCAAATAACGGAATGATGTATGAGCTGTGTGCGGGGATAGTTGACAAGAACAAAAGCCTTGCCGAGATTGCAAAAGAGGAAGTTTTAGAAGAGTGTGGTTACGACATACCGGTAGAGAGCCTTAAAAAGATCAACTCATTTTACACAAGTGTGGGAATATCAGGCACCTTTCAAACTCTCTACTATGCCGAGTGCAATGACTCCATGAAGGTAAACAATGGAGGCGGACTGGATGAGGAGGATATAGAGGTCATCTATATTCCTACCAAAGGGGCAAAAGAGTTTATGTTTGATGAGAGCTATCAAAAGACGACAGGTGTTATGATGGCTTTTTACTGGTTCTTTGACAATCAACACTCTCTCTAAAAAAATAAAAAGATTTATGTAAATTCTAGGCGCAAACAAGGAAGCATACTTTTAGTATGCGACGCGTGCTACAACGACGAAGTTATATGAAGATTTTTATTTTTATCCAAATTCGATAGGGTCCATATCTACTTCTGCCAGAGCGTTCTTACATGCAGAAATAGCTTTTATAATGTCTGTGCTTTTATCGGAACGCAGAAGTATCTCAAACCTGTACTTGTCCGCAACCCTCTCAATGCCGCACTTTCCAAACCCAACTATCTCTACATTTGAAAAGGCTCTCAAAGACTCCTGCATCTGCTGCATAGCTTCGCTGGCTTTGATGCCGTTTTTGTGTGAAAATAGAATGCGGCACAATTTTTTGTAAGGAGGATAGAGCTCTTTTCTGTACTCCTTCTCATACTCTAAAAAATCCTCATATTTATCAATATAAACGCTAAAAAAATCTTGATTAAATGTTTGAACTAGCACTTTTGCACTATCTTTTCGTCCGCTTCTTCCCGCTACTTGTATAAGTGTAGAGAGCGCCTTTTCTCTTGCTCTGTAGTCACTCATGTTAAGCATATTATCAAGTCCCATAACAACAGCCAAAGATACACCGTGATAATCATGCCCCTTGCTAATCATCTGAGTTCCCACAAGTATATCTATCTCTTTATCATTAAAGCTCTTAAGAGCACGTTTGAGTTTGTTTGCGGTAGTAATGACATCTCTGTCAAACTGCTCAACTACCGCTTCTTCAAACTCACTCCTTATATCTTTTACAACCTCGGCTGTTCCGAGTCTTGAGCTTATAAGATTAGGCGAATTACACTCTGAGCACACCTGAGGGATTGCTTGAGCAAAATTGCAGTAGTGGCAATTTAGGGAGCGTGTTTTTTGATGAATACTCATACCTACACTACAAAAGAGACATTTGTAGGTATGCCCGCAATCAGCGCATATGAGATACTTGAAGTTTGCACGAGTAGGAAGAAAAAGTATAGCCTGCTCTTTTGCTTCTAATACCTCTTTGAGACTTCCTAGTATCATCGGAGATAATTTTTCTAAAGAGCGCTCATAAACAAACTCTTTTTTTGAAGCAAAATATCCACCCTTAAGCCTTACACGTGGAAATTTTACATAAGTTGTAAGGCTTGGGGTAGCGCTCCCTAAAACAACATTGATTCCGTGAAGTTTCCCCATATATATGGCTATGTCTCTTGCGTTGTAGCGCGGTCTTGAGGATGACTTGTAACTCTCATCATGCTCCTCATCTACAACTATAAGACCTAGCTCTTTGATGGGCAAAAACAGTGCAGAGCGCGGACCTGCTATTATCTTTGCTCTTCCGTCATAAATCTTCTCCAGTGCCTCTTTTTTTTGTTTTGGTGTAAGTTTTGAGTGCCACATAACAACTGCATCGCCAAAATGATTGTGCAGTCTTTGGTTCATTTGCGGAGTTAGCGAAATTTCAGGCATAAGAAAAATAGAGCGTTTTTTTTGCTCTATCATCTCACTAAAATAGTACATGTAGATTTCTGTTTTTCCGCTGCCGGTATCGCCAAAAAGAAGTGAGGCCTTATGCTTTTTTAAAAAAGAGAGAGCCTCTTTTTGTTTGTCGGAGAGATTTATCTTTTTCTCGTTCCCATGCTCCGCTTGGGAATGCATACCCACACTCTCGTTCTCATGCTCTGCCTGTAAATTCGTACCCACATACGGCGACATAAGCCCAAGCGCCTCCCCAAGCGAGCAAAAATAGTATGAGGATATAAACTGAGCAAGCAAGAGCTGTTTGTCGGAGTAAAGAGAATCATAAACTTCCAAAATCTCGTTTGTTTCAAACTCAGGTTTTTTACATGTAGATATTACTACACCAAATCCATCCCTGTTTCTCACATTTATTTTTACTTTTGTGCCGATTTCTATTGTCTTATGTGATTGATATGTAAACGGTTCTAGCGGAGAGCCAAGGAGTGCTATGTTGTAGTAGTGCAAAGTTTTCAAACAATCCGATACTTTATAAAATATAGCCAATCAATCCTGTAGTGCAGAACACTCTGTACCGCTTGTACATAAAAATTTACCATCAGAAGGCGTATATGTAAAGGTATTTACGCTGCTGCCAACTGTGAAAACATACTCTGTATCGCTATTCTTTGTCCAATCGCCGGAGCCTGCTCCTGCTTTTATACCGTACGTTAAAAGAGTTCTGTTCGGAGTTACACTGGTGTCACCTGTAAAAAGAGTAGTAGAACTGCTGCTCAGTTTATTTATATAAGAAGTATTGCCTTTAATCACTTGAGTTTGTCGCTCATTTGCAATAGCAGTACGGATAGTTGCAACATCCCCACGTCCTTTAGCAATATCCGCCACCTCTCTAGTTGCACCAAATTTTGGAAGAGCCACAGTCGCCAAAATTCCCAAAACAACGATGACAAAAATAAGTTCAATAACAGTAAATGCACGAGAGAATTTCATAAAAAACCTTGAGTAATAATTTTAAAACTATTTTAAAATAACTTGAAAATAATTACTTTTATATATGCATTCCCACGCAGGAGCGTGGGAACGAGAAAGAGGTGGAACGAGAAAATTAAGGCTGCTTATTCCACTCTAATGTAGGAGATGTTGTTCTAGATGCCTGCGTTGCATTAACATCATACACTTCACCACCAACTGTAACTGTAAAACTTGTGCCTGCATTTGCAGCGGTTGCATAGTCAGCAAGAATTGTTGCTTGTGTCGCTGTTGCAGCAACTCCTGTTTTACGGCACTCTACTGGAGCCTCAATTTGAGCACCAATAGTAGCTGCTGTAAACGCCGTTGTCTCATTTAAATCATTTAACATCATATCAGCCCATATCGCTGGTAAAGTAGTACGATTTAATGTACCAATAAAAGCATTACACTTCCCAGCCTCAGCTTGCTCAGAAACACCAATAAATCTCGGCAGTGCAACCGCAGCCAAAATACCTAAAATAACGATAACAAAGATCAACTCGATCATAGTAAAACCAGCTCTTTTCATAAGAACTCCTCGTAAATAAAAATTTCGGTCACTCTTGCAACCTTAGTAAACATTATGAGGCAGATGTCATTAATATATGCTTAAATAGATTGGTTATCTATTTTGGAACTTTAATTGCTTGTATTGTGTTACTTAGAAATTAGATTATAAAATTAATCCAATTCTGACACGAAAGTGTCAAGCTTCAGCGCCTTAGCGGCTAGCGTAGATGGCGGAATTACTTCCGACATCGTTTAAATTAATAAAAGGAGTTCCAATGAGCATACAGGTTTCGGCTTCACAGCATCTTGCCGCAAAAGCGCTTGACTACAGAGCCATCCGTCAGGATATGATATCGTCAAACATTGCAAATGCGGACACTCCTTACTATAGACCAAGAGATATACGTTTTGAAGATGCGCTCTCAGAACAAAGAGCAAAGATACTAAACCAAGGCACGCCGAAGCTTCAGATGGCTCAAACGGACGGTGCGCATCTGCCGCTACAGGATGAGAAGAGTTCATCTATGCCAAAAAGGTTCTTTAGAGACGGCCATATGGCAAGAAACGACGGCAACAGCGTCGACCTTGATGTTGAGACAACAGAGATGAGTAAAAACTCCATCATGTTCAACGCTCTGGTTAATGCCATGAAGAAAAATTCAGGCATCTACAAAAGCGTAATTGAAGCATCTTCAAAAGTTAGTTAAAGGTAAATTATGTCAAATTTTTTAAGCAGTTTTGATATTAGCGGTCACGGACTATCTGCCCAAAGAGTTCGTGTAAATACCATCTCACAAAACATCGCAAACGCTCAGACGACCAGAACCGACGAGGGCGGACCATACAGAAGAAAAGAGGTCGTATTTAAGGCTATCAACTTCAACGATGTGTTCAACAAAGCGGTGGACGGCATGAGCGAGAGCGCAAAATATCAAGACCCGCTAAATGAGGGTGAATTCGGTAAAAAGGTAAATCCTGCTATAATGAGCGTTATAGTTGACAAGATCTCACGCGACGACAGAGAGCCGAACTTAAAGTACGAGCCTTCTCACCCTGATGCGGACGCTAACGGTTATGTGGCATACCCCAACATTAATCCCGTTATCGAAATGGCCGATTTAGTAGAAGCAACTAGAAGTTATCAGGCCAATGTTGCGGCTTTTGAGAGTTCTAAAAATATGGCTAACAGCGCGATTTCGCTGTTACAGTAAATAGAGGTATATTATGAGTAGCATTGATAACATTTCAGGCGTCTCCTCCGCAGAGCTCCTAAAACAGAAGAGCAAGGCGGAAGGTGTTGGTGGCGAAGATTTTGCCAAAACACTAAAGTCTGCCATTAATGAAGTAAACGAACTTCAAGAAAAAGGCGATAAAGCTATCGGTGATATGGCAACAGGACAGGTTAAAGATCTGCACCAAGCCGCACTTGCCATCGGAAAAGCAGAAACCAGCATGAAGCTTATGCTAGAAATTCGCAACAAAGCGCTAAGTGCTTACAAAGAGCTAGGCAGAACTCAGCTCTAATAGTAACTTTTCAGCTATGTAAAAAGGTTTTACATAGCCTTTTTATTAACACACTTCATTAGCATAAGATGCTATAATCCATTTAAAAACCAAGACAGCTGAAATATGAACAACCAAAATGCAAACACAGAGAACAAAAGTAAAAAGATATTTATACTCTATTCACTGATAGTTCTTGGTTTTTTACTCTTTTTAGTCGTTATGCTTCTAACGACACTCAAGCCGCGCGATCTTCCCTCACTCTACACAAAAGAGAGCTCCAAAGCGGTCAGAGGCTCCATTATAAGCGCTGACGGATTTCATATAGCATCTACCGTAAAGCTTTATAAAGCGGTCGTAAATACTCACTATATAGACCCAAAAAAGAGAGAGCTTTTTATAGAATTATTTAGCATATACTCAGGTATTGACGCAAAAGAGATCAAAGAGAAGATAAGCAAGCAAAAAGGGGTTGTGGTTCTTAGCTATAACATCGAGCAGAAAGAGGCGCAATACCTTAAGCAACTTGCTTACGAGCTTAGACGCCTGAATGTTTTTGTTGAGAGGAAAAATCCAATAACTGGTAGGACATCACTGCACGGGCTTAGCATTATTGAGAGCGGAGAGAGCAGAGAGTACCCTTATAGCAAGCTTTTAACACCTATTATAGGCTACCCTCATAAAGTTGAAGATGACGGGTACACATATGTAAAAGGTGTCAAAGGGATAGAGAAAAAGTTTGAAAATGAGCTTCAGGCAAAGCAGGATGAACTAAGCCAAGGTCCAAGAGATGTAAACGGTTATATCATCCTAAACAAAGATAGTTTTACAAAACCTGAGATAAAAGGACTTGACGTAAAACTAAATATTCCTATCGCTCTTCAGCTAAGAGTCGAGAAGATGCTTGATAAGATGAAAATCGAACTGGAGGCAAGAGAGATCATAGCTGTTGTCATGGATACCAAAAGCGGCAAAGTTATCACAATGGCAAGCTCGAACAGATATATGCCAAAAGCCATACAAAAAAGTGATTACCCATCCCTAAACAGCTCCATGATAGAGTACAGTTTTGAACCGGGGAGTGTTATAAAAACCATCACGTTTGCTATTCTTTTGGATAAAGGACTTGTTAATCCGTATGACCTGGTCAATGGGCATAACGGACGTTATAAGATAGGAAGAAAGATCATAACGGACGAACATAAGTTTGACTGGCTGAGTGCAGAGAACACAATAGTACACTCATCAAACATAGGAATTGCACAACTTGCGCAAAAACTCTCAGGAGTAGATTTCAACCAAGGCCTGCTTGATTTCGGCTTTGCCTCAAAATCTACACCGGATCTTATATATGAAAGAGCTGGTTCCATTCCTCACATAATGCAGCTGGAAAATGAGATCTATAAGGCAACCTGCTCCTACGGATACGGTATGCGTGCAAATCTTATGCAGCTTATCCGCGCTTACAGCGTCTTTAACAATAGCGGAAGAATGGTTACGCCAAGGGTTGTAGACTCTTTTATAGATCACTACAACAGAGAGATAGCTATACCTGAACAGGAACAGCCTCAAGTTATCAAAACCTCAACTGCTCACAGAGTAAAAAAGATATTGATCAAAACGGTCGATGAGGGAACGGGCGTTAAAGCTAAAACAGAAGGTCTGGAGGTTGGAGGCAAAACTGGAACTGCTCATATAGTCGAAGATAGAAGATATGTAAACGAGTATAATACCGCTTTTGTAGGTTTTGCAAATGATGAAAAAAGCAGATATACGATAGGAACGATCGTTATCAGACCTAAAAAGAGCCAGTTTGCGGCTCAAACTGCTGTTCCTGTCTTTAAAAATATTGTAGACACGCTGGTTGAAGAGGGCTACTTAAAGCCAAATATTATCGAGTAACCTCGTAGTTCCTACTTTAACCTCTACTAAAATAACGCTATTACCTATCTCAACCCTCTCTAACTGGTTAAAATCACGGTCTAAAATCTCGACATAAAATATCTCCAGCGGTGCCAGTATCTCTCTCATGGCGCTCTTTATCTCTTTAGCATCAAGCACTCCCCTGCTCACCATTGCACTTGAGAGTCTCAAAGAAGATGAGACTTTAAGAGCTTCAACTCTCTCCTCCTTGCCAAGATATGCGTTTCTGCTGCTAAGAGCCAGACCATCTTTTTCACGAACAGTATCTACGGGAACAATCTCAACGTCCATAAAAAGCTGTTTGACCATCAAGGAGATAAGATTTAGCTGCTGTGCATCCTTTTTGCCGAAATACGCCCTTGTCGGGTTTACGATATTTAGCAGCTTCATTACAACCGTTAAAACACCGTTAAAGTGTCCAGGTCTGCTCTGCCCTTCTAGAACATAGCCTCTGACCTTTGGCGCAAGGAGAGAGACTTCGTCCGCACCGTACATATCGCTTGGCTGAGGGAAGAAAAGAACATCAACACCGCTAATGGAACATATTTTTTTGTCAGCTTCATCTTTTTTAGGATACTTATCTAGGTCTTCACCCTTTAAAAACTGTGTCGGATTTAAAAATATGGAGACAACTACCGTCTCATTTTGCTCTTTTGCCTTCTTTATAAGTGAGATATGTCCCTCGTGCAAAGCACCCATGGTCGGTATAAAACCGATAGAGTTTTTTATGTTTTTAAGGTACTCTTTTAGCTCATGCGGACAAGAAATAATCTTCATTTTCAGCCTTTGGACACCTCTAAAAACTCTTTGCTTATTTTTGAAGAGCAAATTTTTAGATGTAGTTTTAGGAAGATTTTGAAACTCCTAACCGTAGTTAAGAGTGAAAAATCTGACGACAAAATACCTAAAAAGTTGCCTTCCCTCTGGGCTTTATAGATTTGCCGGCTATCATCGTTGCTGTTCATCGCCATAGCTTTTGCTATGTCTTTTCACAGCGCCTTGATATACAGCAAATCTCTTAAAGCAAAAATAGTTAAGGGCTTTTAGAGGTGTCCTAGAATATAATCGCGTAATTATACACTATTGGATTGATTTTATGGATAATTACGAATATACAGAGCTTTTAAAAGACCTTTCAAAAAAGATGAACAACATAACGGGTGTGGTTGAGCCTCATAAACTTCAAGAGCGTCTAGATGAGATAGCAGAGCTTGAAAACTCTCAGGACTTTTGGAATGACGCCGCAAATGCTGCGGCAGTGCAAAAGGAGAAGACGCAGTGCGAGAGAAAACTAAACAAATACAACGTTGCAAAAGATGCTCTTGATGATGCAAAAGAGCTCTATGAAATGGCAAAAGACGAGGGTGACGAGGAGTCCATAAAAGAGTGCTTTGATGGAGCCGAGGAGCTTGAAGATTTTATACGCGCCATGGAGATAGAAGTATTGCTGAGCGAAGAGACGGATGCGAACAATGCCATTTTATCCATTCACCCTGGAGCAGGCGGAACAGAGTCGCAAGACTGGGCATCTATGCTTCTTAGAATGTACAAAAGATTTGCAGAGAGACGCGGATGGAGCGTCGAGGTTCTTGACTATCAAGCCGGCGAAGAGGCCGGCATAAAAGATGTCTCGCTGCTCATCAAAGGCGAGAATGCCTACGGATATCTAAAAGTTGAAAACGGCATCCACAGGCTCGTGCGCATATCGCCTTTTGACTCAAATGCAAAAAGACACACCTCTTTTAGCTCTGTCATGGTCTCTCCTGAGATAGACGATGACATTAACATCGAGATAGAGGACAAAGATATTCGTGTTGATACTTACCGCTCAAGCGGTGCGGGCGGGCAGCACGTCAACAAAACAGAATCGGCTATCAGAATTACCCACATAGCGACAGGCGTCGTCGTACAGTGCCAAAATGACAGAAGTCAGCATAAGAACAGGGCAACCGCTATGAAGATGTTAAAATCAAGGCTATATGAACTTGAACTTGAAGCGCAAAAAGCTGAAGCCGACGGTGTTGCAAAAAGCGAAATAGGATGGGGACACCAGATACGCTCTTACGTTATGCAGCCATATCAGCAGATAAAAGATACAAGAAGCAACGTAGCGTACTCAAATGTCAGCGCCATACTGGATGGCGATATAGATAAGATGATAGAGGACGTGCTTATTTCTCAGAATCGCTCTTAGGTTTAGAGATAAAGCTGTAACCCAAAAAAAGAGCTCCAAAGACCATGCTCAAAATAGTCATGTACTGTATCTGTTTCTTTTGAGCATTTTTGAGCTCCTCAACAAACTTCGAAGCAGCAGGTTCCTGCCTCTGCTTTGTAGATGAGGAAATACCGCGAACACTTGCCTCCATTCTTGCAACATTGGCAGCAGCTATTTCATTTTCAGTTGCCACCTCTTTTGGAGAGATCCAAAAGTACAAAGCAAACCCGACAACTAACATAACTGCACCAGCTGTTCTAAAAATTATAATTTTATATTTTTTAAATATCTCTTTCATCTATATACCTTTTTATAATAATAATTATGTCAAACTTCGAGTATGAATATACTTAAAGAGTTTAGAGTAAGCGACAAATGCTCCTACTTGCCTAATATGAACCAGACAACACACTACAAGGTCATTGACGAGTGTTCGGTTGATTACTGTCAGGATCTCATAGAGCGTGGATACAGAAGATTCGGAAAGATGTACTTCAGACCGATCTGTGCTGCCTGCGATGAGTGCAAAAGTATAAAGATAGATGTTGAGAATTTCAAATTCTCATCTTCACAAAGAAGGGTCATAAGAAAAGCTTCCGATGTTAAAAGCTATATTCAAAGACCCACTATCAGCAAAGCACACCTGGAGCTATTTGAAAAGTATCATCTTTTTATGAATGAGAAAAAGGGATGGGAACATACACCGTCATCCGCGCAGAGCTATTATAACTCTTTTGTTGATGCCCATAACGATTTCGGCTATGAGGTTTTGTACTTTTTGGACGATAAGCTTATAGGGGTTGATCTGATCGATATTTTGGAAGACGGCGTCTCCTCGATATACTTCTATTATGACCCCGATTATGCTCAATTATCGTTAGGAAGGCTATCTCTATATAACCAGATAACATTTGCTAAAAGAAGCAAAAAGAGGTGGATATATCTAGGGTACTATGTAAAAGATTGCCCCTCTTTAGCATATAAATCTCACTACGAGCCCTATCTGACGCTTGAGGGAAGACCTACAATATATGAAGAGCCGATTTGGTCAGCTACCTAACAGCTCCTCTTTTTGATACTCTCTTATCTCTCTTTTTTGCTTAAGCAGCTCCTCTTCAAGCTGCTTTCTTCTTCTCTCTTCTCTCTCTTTGTCCTTTTCTCTAAGCCATCTTATTCTCTCGGCTTCACTCTCTCTCTTCTTTGCCGCTTCTCTTGCCTCTATTTCACTTTTACGCTCTTTTAGAGCCTCTTCAACAAATTGCTTAGGCTCTTTTGAGAGTGAGAGCTCATCCTTATGGACCGTATAAAACTCTACAATAGCTCTTTTGTGCTCATCTAACTCTATGATCCCGGAATTGATCAGCTGCTCAAAAAGTACAACGTTATTATTCTGCATCGACTCTTCAAAACTAATTTTTGAGATCCTTAAAAAATTTCTATCTTTTTTGTAAAGCTCCCTTAGTTTTTTCAAATAATTTGCGTCATCTACGCTTCTATCACCGGACTCAATGGCAAATCCATCTTTTTTTGTATCGTTTACATTTTTTATATACTCTTGTATCTCTTTTTTATAGTTTGAGAACTCTGCTATATCCGCCAACTTTTCAATAGCCGTTGAGTTATCGTAGATTATATCACCCAGTTGAGAGTACACAGAAGGATTTTTAGCAAAGAGGGTCAGTGAGAGGAGGGATATTACTACAATTGTTTTCATTTTTTTGCCTGATTTTTTTATTTTTTTAATTATAGTAGATATAATTGCGTTATGATTAAAAAAATAAAAATTGAACTTATTTACTTCTTTTCAATCTTGTTGGTGCTCTCCGTTTTGCAGCACTCAGACCTACTGACTTCACCTGCACAAAGAACTTCTTTGATGATGGAGCATGGAAATTTTATACATCCGCTTCTTTGGACATCTGCCGTATATATGATTATACTGGCTTTAAGAGCAGCAGTAAAGTTTCTATTCTATTTAAAAAATAGAAATAAAACTAATTAATCGTAAGATTAGATTTTTATAGATAGTTTGTAGTAAATGCCTCCTTTATAATTAGGAGGCATCTTTTATAGCTGTTTAGCCATTTCTCTTTTTAATGATCTCTTCAGATACATTTCTTGGAACTTCTTCATAGTGATCGAATTCCATAGCGTACGTTGCTCTACCTTGAGTAGCAGAACGAAGGTCAGTCGAGTAACCGAACATCTCAGCTAGAGGAACGAAAGCGTCAACGATCTTGTTTCCTGCTCTGTCACCCATTGCATTGATCTGTCCACGACGACGGTTAAGGTCACCGATAACGTCACCCATATAATCTTCAGGAACTTCAACTTCAACTTTCATGATCGGCTCTAAGATAGCAGGGTTTGCTTTTCTACAACCCTCTTTAAAGCCCATTGATGCAGCAAGTTTAAATGCCATCTCGTTAGAGTCGACTTCGTGGAATGAACCGTCATAAAGCGTAACTTCAACGTCTTCCATCGGATAACCAGCAAGAACACCGTTAGCCATAGTCTCTTCACAACCTTTTTCAACTGCAGGAATGTATTCTTTTGGAATAACTCCGCCTTTAATCTCGTTGTGGAAGATAAATCCATCACCAGGATTACCCGGCTTGATTCTAAGATATACGTGTCCAAATTGTCCACGTCCACCAGACTGCTTAGCATATTTGTACTCTTGAGAAACTTCATTTCTGATCGTCTCACGGTATGAAACCTGCGGAGCACCTACTTCTGCTTCAACTTTGAACTCTCTTTTCATTCTATCTACAAGAATTTCAAGGTGTAACTCACCCATTCCCGAAATAATAGTCTGACCTGTCTCTTCATCAGTGTGAACTCTAAAAGATGGATCCTCAGCAGCAAGTTTACCAAGCGCTAGTCCCATCTTCTCTTGGTCTGCTTTTGTTTTTGGCTCAACAGCAACAGATATAACCGGCTCAGGGAAATCCATACGCTCTAGAACAACAGGATCCGAAGCATCACAAAGAGTATCACCGGTAGTTGTATACTTAAGACCGACAACTGCGGCGATTTCACCAGCGTAAACCTCTTTGATCTCTTCACGCTTAACTGCGTGCATCTTCACGATACGTCCAATGCGCTCTTTTTTATCTTTTGTAGAGTTATGGACAAATGAGCCTGCTTCTAAAGAACCACGATAAACACGGATAAATGTCAATGTTCCAACGAAAGGGTCAGTCATGATCTTAAACGCTAAAGATGCAAATGCTCCCTTATCAGAAGAGTCAACAACAACTTCTTTCTCTTCATCATCCATCATCGTTCCGCGAATAGCAGCAACTTCTGTCGGAGCCGGAAGATATGCAACAACAGCATCAAGAAGTGTCTGAACGCCTTTGTTTTTAAACGAAGTACCGCACACCATAGGAACGATATGCATACCGATTGTAGCAGCTTTGATACCCGCAATAATCTCATCTTCAGTTAAATCTTCACCCTCTAGGTACTTCTCTGCAAGATGCTCGTTTCCGTCAGCTTCAGATATAGACTCAATAAGTTTTTCACGATACTCTGCAGCTTTGTCAACTAAGTTTGCAGGGATCTCTTCTACATGGTAGTTTGAACCCATTGCAGCATCTTGATCCCATACGATAGCCTTCATCTTAACAAGATCTATTACACCCATAAAACTATCTTCTTCACCGATTGGTATCTGGATTGGAACCGGATTTCCTTTTAAGCGAGTACGAATTTGTTCTTCAACTGCATAAAAATTTGCACCTGTTCTATCCATTTTGTTAACATAAACAATAGATGGAACACCATAGCGATTTCTTTGTCTCCATACAGTCTCAGATTGAGGTTGAACACCACCAACTGCACAAAAAACAGAAACAGCACCATCAAGTACACGCATAGAACGCTCAACTTCAATAGTAAAGTCAACGTGGCCCGGAGTATCAATAATATTTATCTGTTTACCAGCCCATTCACAAGTAGTTGCAGCTGAAGTAATTGTAATACCTCTCTCTTGCTCTTGTTCCATCCAGTCCATAGTTGCTGAACCTTCATGAGTTTCACCCATTTTATGCTCAACACCTGTATAAAAAAGGATTCTCTCTGTTGTTGTAGTTTTTCCTGCATCAATGTGAGCAGCAATACCGATGTTTCTTACATCTTCTAGTTTATGTGATCTTGCCATAATTTATCCTATTACCAACGATAGTGAGCAAATGCTTTATTTGCTTCAGCCATACGATAAGTATCTTCTTTTTTCTTGAATGCATTCCCTTTTTCAGATGCAGCATCCATTAGTTCATTAGCCAATCTCTCAGCCATCGTTCTCTCATTTCTTTTACGAGAAGCATCAACTAACCATCTGATAGCTAGTGACAATTGACGTACTGGGCGTACTTCTACTGGAACTTGATAAGTAGCACCACCAACACGGCGACTTTTTACTTCTATGATCGGCTTAATATTTTCAATAGCATCGTTAAAAGTATCGATACCGCTTTTTTCGCCGCGAGAACTTACGATATCCAAAGCACTGTATATGATCTTCTCAGCAGTACTTTTTTTACCGTCATACATAATTTTGTTTATAAACTTCGTTAAAACTTTGCTTCCATAAACCGGATCGGGCATAATTTCACGAACGGGAGCTTTTCTTCTTCTCATTTGTAATTTCCTTACTTCAATTTTTTTTTAAATTTACTCAAAATATATCACTCAAGACATATCCTGTGCTAGCTTAATGTTTTTCAGCTTTCCACTTTTTTCGAAACTAGTTTCGTGAGCCTTCTGCTGAAGAAAACCCAGTGTTAACGTAGAAAAACGGGCTTTTGCTCGTTTTACGTAATTATTAAATCGTTGTTCCTAAAAATTACTTGTTATTTTTTAGGACGCTTTGTTCCGTATTTAGAACGAGCAACAGTACGGTTAGCAACACCTGCAGTATCCAGTGCACCACGTACGATATGATACTTAACACCCGGTAAGTCTTTGATACGACCACCACGAACTAGTACTATTGAGTGTTCTTGAAGGTTGTGACCCTCACCACCGATATAAGAAATAACTTCAAAACCTGAAGTCAGTCTAACTTTTGCAACTTTTCTTAAAGCTGAGTTAGGTTTTTTAGGTGTAGTTGTGTAAACACGAGTACAAACACCACGACGCTGTGGACATGATACAAGAGCTGGTGACTTTGAATTTTTAGTCACTTTTTTACGCTCTTTGCGAATCAATTGATTGATTGTAGGCATACAATTCCTTTACTTAATTTTTCCAGTAGAATTTAACTCGCTATTTTCTAGGGAGTTATAGACGCGTAATAATATAAAAAAAGTGATTAAAGTTAGCTTATTTTAAGTATTACTTAATATTTAGAATTTTATATGAGAAATTATAGCTACTTACTGCATAGAGGATAGAAGTTTAGAGTAAAGATACCCCTTGCATCAGTGCAAGGGGCAAAGTAGTTTAAATATATGAAGATTACTCTCCATTGTATCCAAAAAGAATATGCTGATCTTTATAGATACCAGTTCCAACAGGAATAGTACGTCCGATGATGACGTTTTCTTTAAGGTCGTTTAAGTCATCTATTTTTGCACTTACTGCAGCTTCTGTCAATACCTTTGTAGTATCTTGAAATGATGCTGCAGAGATAATACTATCAGCAGAAACTGCAGCTCTTGTGATACCTACAAGGAACGGCTCTGCAATAGCAGGGCGTCCGCCGAGTTTAACGATCTTCTCGTTTTCTTGAGCAAATTTAGTTTTAGAGATCAGATCCCCTTCGATGAACTTCGTATCGCCTGATTTTACAATTTTTATCTGTCTTAACATCTGAGTAAAAATTACCTCAATATGCTTATCAGAAATATTAACACCCTGTGAGCGATATACTTGCTGTACTTCACTTACTAGGTAGTTATAAAGTGCTTTAACGCCCATTATACGAAGAAGTTCATGTGAAGAGATTATACCAGAGGTCAATCTCTCACCCGCATGTACAAAGTCACCCGTGTTTACAACGGCACTATGAGATTTATCGACAAAATACTCTTTTATGATTCCATTATCAGATGAAACCATTATTCTGATCTTGCCGCGAAGCGGTTTTCCAAAACTAACCGTTCCGTCAATCTCAGAGATAAGTGCCGTTGCTTTTGGACGACGACCCTCGAAAAGTTCACTTACACGAGGAAGACCCCCTGTAATATCGCTTGATTTTTGAAGTGCTTTTGGAGTTTTCGCAATTATATCAGCTACTTTAACTGTCGCTCCATCTTTAACATAGATCGAAGTTTTCGCTTGGAGTTGATATCTTAATAGCTCTCCGTCCTCACTTGCAAGAACGATCGTCGGTTTATACTCAGCAGATATATGATCGTTTATCATTAAACGGGTTTTGCCTGTAAGTTCATCATACTGCTCTGTAGCGGTAGTTCCGCTGATGATATCTTCAAACTTAACGACACCGTTCGTTTCAGATATGATCGGGTTAGAGTATGGGTCCCACTCTGCTATAACCGTAGACTCATCGCTCTTAGGCTTAGCGATGACTGACTTTGGATCCACAACTGCATCATCTTCGGCAACAATTACCGAACCACGAGCTATGTAGTGACGTACCGCTTCACGGTTGTTTGAATCGACAACTGTTGCAAAAAGTCCTTTTTCAACTACTTCATAGCCAGCTTTTAATCCCTCAAATCTCTCTAGGTAGTCGCCTTTTAGCAAGAAGTATTTAACTACTCCGTCCTCTTTTGCGAATATCTTCTGTGTAACAGGAGCACCATTTGCAACAAGAACCTCAGAAGCGTAAGGGATACGGCTTGGTACGTTCCATCCGTCTTTGATCGTCTCAACGATCGACTCAAGCTCTTTTACTTCAGAGCCGCTCTCATACGGGAAGTAGTATTTACCCTCAATTTGACCGCCGATACCAGCAAGTTCGTTAGGCTTAGCGATCTCATTTTTACGCAGTACATAACGAACCGTATCTGTTTTTGACGTTACACTGATAATGACTTCATCATGAACAGTCTGTATCTCAACTTTACCTGCAAACGGTGCCTTTATCTTTGGCTCAACCAATAGTACCGCTGCATTTCTGCGGTTTGCTACTATATTTTTACCCTCTTTTGAAGCGTAAGTCTTAAGGTTGTAGTAGCGTATAAAGCCCTCTTTCTCAGCAATAACCTGTCTCTCTTGAGCAGTCGAAGATGCCGTTCCACCGACGTGGAATGTTCTAAGAGTAAGCTGTGTACCAGGCTCACCGATCGACTGAGCGGCAATAATACCTACTGCCTCACCTTTGCGAACGATATGACCTGTTGCAAGGTTAACACCGTAACAAAGAGCACAGATACCGTTTTCACTCTTACACGTAGTCGGCGTTCTGATATATGCTGTTTTAATACCAGCCTCAGCGATAACTTTAGCGCTTACTTCATCGATCAGAGTTCCCTCTGCGAATAGTATCTCGTTGCTGATCGGGTCTATAACGTCATCAGCCAAGACTCTTCCGTTTAGTCTGTCTTCTAGAGACTCGATCAGAGTGTTTTGATCTGAAATATCAGAGATTTCGATACCTTCGTGAGTATGACAGTCATGCTCAACGATCTTAACATTCTGCGCAACGTCGACAAGTTTACGAGTCAAGTATCCAGCGTTGGCAGTTTTTAGAGCTGTATCGGCAAGACCTTTTCTAGCACCGTGGGTAGAAATAAAGTACTCAACGACGTTTAGACCCTCTTTAAAGTTTGAGATAATAGGAGTTTCGATAATTTCACCGCTCGGCTTAGCCATCAATCCCCTCATACCAGCAAGCTGACGAATCTGAGCCGCTGAACCACGAGCGCCTGAGTCTGCCATCATATGGATAGAGTTAAATCCGTTCTTATCAGTTTGAACAAGGTCCATCATCTGAGTCGCAAGAGTGTTGTTCGTGTCAGTCCAAACGTCAATAATCTTGTTGTATCTCTCTTGTTCGGTTAAAAGACCTGCTTCATACTGTTTTTGGATCTCAAAAACTCTGTTCTTAGATTCTGTTATCTTCGCTTCTTTAGTTTCAGGGATTTTAATATCATCGATAGATATAGATACCCCTGACTCGGTAGCGTGTTTAAAACCTAAGTTTTTAAGTCTGTCCAAGAATCCTGCAGTTACACCGATACCGCCATGCTTTTGAACGTAGTCTACCAGTTCGTTGATAGCTTTTTTCTTCATAACTCTGTTCCAAAGTTCAGATGGAACAAAATCAGGAAGGATAGCTTTAAGAAGCATACGTCCCGCAGTAGTATGAATGATTCTGCCCTCGTCTCTTGTTCTTACTTTTGCATGGATATCAAGCGCATCATGCTCTATAGCAATTCTTACTTCATCAACGTTTGCGAAAAGTTTGTTTGAACCTTTTACTCCATTTTTCTCTAAAGTAATATAGTAGATACCAAGAACCATATCCTGTGAAGGCGTTGCGATCGCTTTACCTGACGCAGGAAGAAGGATGTTCATAGATGCCATCATCAATACTTTTGCCTCTGCGATAGCAGCTGAACTTAAAGGTACATGCACAGCCATCTGGTCACCATCGAAATCGGCATTAAATGCAGCACAAACTAAAGGATGAAGTTGAATAGCTTTACCCTCTATTAGTTTAGGATGAAATGCTTGAATAGAAAGCTTATGAAGTGTTGGCGCACGATTTAGTAAAACAGGGTATCCATCAACTATCTCTGCTAAACACTCCCAAACTTCATTTGTTTTGTCTTCAATCATTTTCTTAGCGGCTTTTACAGTAGTAGCATAACCTTTATCTTCTAGCTTAGCTATCAAATGTGGCTTGAAAAGTTCAAGTGCCATTTTCTTTGGTAAACCACACTCATCCATCGCTAAGCTTGGTCCGACAACGATTACAGAACGTCCTGAGAAGTCAACACGCTTACCTAGAAGGTTTTGTCTAAAACGACCCTGCTTACCTTTAATAATCTCACTTAAAGATTTGAGTGGACGCTTATTTGCACCCTTTACAGCATTTGCACGACGACCGTTGTCAAAAAGCGCATCAACAGACTCTTGAAGCATACGCTTCTCATTTCTTACAATGATCTCTGGTGCTTCAAGCTCTACAAGACGCTTAAGACGTTGGTTACGGTTAATAACACGACGATATAGGTCATTTACGTCTGAAACTGCGAATTTACCGCCATCCAGCGATACAAGCGGTCTAAGGTCAGGCGGAAGAACAGGAAGAACCGTTAGCATCATCCAAGCAGGATTGTTTCCGGAATTTAAAAACGACTCGATAACTTTTAATCTCTTAGCAATTATCTTTGTCTTTGCTTCGCTTTTTGTAAGTTCTATCTCCTCTTTTAGCTGAGTAAATGCGTCAACAAGATCGATAGAATCAAGAAGATCACGAACGACTTCACCGCCCATACGAGCCTTAAAGCCCAGTTCTCCAAATCTTGAAACTAAAGTACGGTACTGCTCCTCATTTAAAACATCATATTTTAAAACAGGTGTTTTTGCTTCAGCATCATAATATGCTTCGCCGCCCTCTTCTACGATATACGCCTCATAGTAAAGTACACGCTCAAGATCTTTCATTTTAATGCCTAAAAGCGTACCTATACGTGATGGAAGCGAACTTACATACCAGATATGCGCAACAGGAGTTACAAGCTCAATATGTCCCATTCTTACGCGGCGAACTTTTGTACTAGTTACTTCAACGCCACACTTCTCACATACAACGCCTTTGTAACGCATCTTCTTGTATTTGCCGCACAGACACTCATAATCTCTTACGGGACCGAAGATCTTAGCACAAAATAGACCGTCACGCTCAGGTTTTAGCGTACGGTAGTTAATAGTTTCTGGCTTTTTAACTTCACCATGACTCCAAGACATAACCTTTTCCGGAGATGCCAAGCGAAACTGTATCTGTTTTATATCAGTCGGTCTGTTCTCTTCAGTTACTTCAATAGGTACTAATTTACTCATTATCTTCTACCTCGTCAAATATTTCTACATCAAGAGCCAATGATTGTAGCTCTTTTGTTAATACAAATAGCGTCTCCGGAATACCTGATTCAGGAACCAATTCACCTTTTGTAATTGCTTTGTAAGCACGAACACGCCCATCAACATCATCTGATTTGATTGTAAGCATCTCTTTAAGTACGGCACTTGCACCATAAGCCTCTAGCGCCCAAACCTCCATCTCACCGAATCTCTGGCCTCCGAATAGCGCTTTACCGCCAACAGGCTGCTGCGTAACAAGAGAGTATGGACCGGTTGAACGTGCATGGATCTTCTCATCAACCAAGTGGTGAAGCTTAAGAATATACATATAACCAACGTTTACACGCTCTTTGATCTTCTCACCAGTCATGCCGTTATAAAGCACGATTTTACCGTCGGTATCCATCTTAGCAAGCTTGAACAGCTTCTCGAACTCTTCAGGATTTACACCTTCAAAGATAGGAGATGCGAATTTCACACCTTTTGACCAGTCACGCGCATAGTGAAGAAGTTCATCGTCACTCATCTTGCCTATAACTGCTTTCGCGTTCATCATACCTGCAACATCCGATATCTCTATCATCTTTGAGCGGATATTTTGAATAAAATCTTTTTGTTTAGTATTAAACTCTTCTAAGATCTGATTTCCAAGCTCACGTCCTGCCATACCAAGGTGCATCTCTAATATCTGACCGATATTCATACGAGAAGGAACACCCAGTGGGTTAAGACATACATCTACACTTCTTCCATCTTCCATATACGGCATATCAACTTCAGGAACTATAGTAGATACGATACCCTTGTTACCGTGACGTCCAGCCATTTTATCACCGACTTTCAACTGGCGTTTCGTAGCGATATAAACTTTTACATACTTAACAACGCCGTTTGGCAGAATGTCATCTTTTTCTAAGATATTGAGTTTCTCTTCATGCTCATCGCGGAAAAGTCTCTTCTCTTTTTGGAAATAGTTTTTAGTCTTGTTATACTCAGACTGAATCTCTTCGCTGAAAGATTTTATGATAGCGTTCATTGCAAAACGGTTAACCTCAAGAAGGTCTTTGCCGTCTATGATGTCGCCCGCTTTATAGCTTGTATTTCCGATCTTAATGTCCGCAATAAGAGGCTCTTTTGTTAAAAGCTTAGTAACTCTTAACATCTCCTCTTTGTCTATCATAAGAAGTCTGTCATAGTGCTCACGCTCTAGGTAGTCACGCTCCTCTTTTTCAAGTTCTAGTGCACGTGCGTCCTTGTCGTAACCCTTTTTCGTAAAGATCTTAACGTCAACGACAACACCTTCCATACTTGGAGGACAATAGAGCGATTTGTTTATAACGTGACCCGCTTTTTCACCAAAAATCGCACGAAGTAGTCTCTCTTCTGGAGTAGGCTTAACCTCCCCTTTTGGAGAAACCTTACCGACAAGAATCATACCGCCTTTAACATTTGTACCGATCTTAACGATACCGCTATCATCAAGGTGAGCAAGCTCATCGTCTCTGACATTAGGAATATCACGGGTTATCTCTTCAACACCGTGCTTTAACTCTCTTGCCTCTACCTCTTTCTCATAGATGTGAACCGAAGTAAATGCATCTTTACGGATAAGTCTCTCAGAGATAACAATAGCATCCTCGAAGTTATAACCGTTCCAAGGCATAAATGCAACCATTGCATTGACACCTAGAGCAAGCTCTCCTTGATCCATATTTGGACCGTCTGCGATGATTTGACCCGCTTCTACTCTCTGACCGATCTTTACGATAGGTTTTTGTGCAAATGCAGTATTCTGGTTTGTACGAAGATTCTTTTGCAATGGATAGTAATCTATATAGATATCTCCATCCTCTTCACCCATTACATAGATATGTCTACCGTCAACTTTCTCTACAACTCCGGCACGCTTAGCTTTTACACACTCCCATGAGTCACGTGCAACCAGCTTTTCAACACCTGTTCCTACCATCGGAGCGTCACACTTGATAAGCGGAACCGCTTGACGCTGCATGTTTGAACCCATTAGTGCACGGTTAGCATCATCATGTTCCAAGAACGGGATAAGTGAAGCTGCAACACCGACAACCATGTGAGAAGAGAGGTCTGCATATTCACACTCTGTTACAGGGCGGTGTAGTATCTCGCCATCCATTCTTGTAACTACCATCTTATCTATAAATTGACCGTTCTCATCCAACTTATTTGACGCCGCTGCTATTCTTTTGCCCTCTTCTTGAGTTGCAGTAAGATAAACAACCTCGTTTAGGACTTTTCCGTCTTTCATAACTTTATACGGAGCTTCAATAAAGCCGTGCTCATTAACTTTTGAGTAAGTTGCAAGCGTATTGATAAGACCGATGTTCTGACCCTCCGGAGTCTCGATAGGACAGATTCTTCCATAGTGAGTAGGGTGAACGTCACGAACTTCGAATCCTGCACGCTCTTTAATAAGACCGCCCTCACCTAGTGCCGATAAACGGCGCTTATGAGTAACTTCTGATAACGGGTTGGTCTGATCCATAAACTGTGAAAGCTGTCCGCCTGAGAAAAACTCCATAATCGTCGAAGTGATCATCTTTGAGTTGATCAGGTCATGCGGCATAAGCTCATTCATAGGTCCGCTCATAGTAGAGAGCTTGTCACGAATCGCTTTTTGCATCTTGATAAGACCGTTGTGTAACTCGTTTCCTAGAAGCTCACCGATAGAACGGATACGACGGTTTCCTAAGTGATCTCTATCATCGATATGACCCAAACCGTTTTTGACTTTAATAACATATTTAACAGACTCGATAATATCCTCATGAGTAAGAACAGTTATATACTCAGGAATATTAAGACCAAGTTTGTGGTTCATTTTCATACGGCCGACTTTTGTCAAGTCATATCTCTCAGGATCAAAGAAGAGCTGGTTCACAAAAATCTTTGCAGCCTCTTTGGTTACAGGCTCGCCAGGTCTCATAACTTTATAGATACGAATAGCTGAGAGATCATTCTCATCTTCAATATCTTCTGTCTGCTTAAGCAGCTTCAGAGAGTCTGCATCCGCATTGAACGCATTGATTATCGAGCCATCAACGCCGTCAGCCAAGTCATTTGCAATGCTGAAGCTTTTAACGCCGATTTCGCTCATTTTCTTTAATTTGTTCTCATCGATACGAGTCATAGCGTCAAAAAGGACCTCACCAGTTTCAGGATCGATAATAGGCTTAGCCAAGTAACGGTCAAGAAGTACTTCCAGAGGATACTCAACCTCGGTAAGACCATCTTCGATAAACTTCTGTGACTTCTTAGCAGAGAGTCTTTTTCCTGAAGCCAAAAGAACAGTACCGTCTTTATCGATAAGATCGTAAGTCAGTCTCGCAGAATAGTCATTCGGGTTGAACGGCATTAAAAACTTGTTGTCAATAATGCTAATGTTCTGAATCGGATAGAAAAGTTTTAAAATATCCTGCTTTGAGTACCCAAGCGCACGGAACATAATAGTTACCGGAACTTTACGACGCTTGTTGATTCTCATATAAAGAATATCTTTTGGATCGTACTCAAAATAGAGCCATGAACCGCGGTCTGGAATGATCTGACCTGTATAGATAAGTTTATTTCCTGAAGTAGTCGACTCTTCTTCTTTAAAGATTACACCAGGTGAGCGGTGAAGCTGATTAACGACAACTCTCTCAACACCGTTGATAATAAAAGATGTTCTCTCGGTCATCAAAGGGATATCACGAACAAATATGCTCTGCTCTTTAATATCTTTAACGCCAAGCTTCTCTTTAGTGTTTTCATCTCTGTCCCAAAGAACAAGGCGGGTTTTCATTCTTAAGCTAACTGCGTAAGTCAGACCGCGCTCCATACACTCTCTTACAGTGTATTTTGGCTTGCCTACTTCACTGCCTATATACTCAAGAGTCAATCTGTTTTGGGAATCATGGATTGGAAAAACTGACTGAAATACTGTCTCTACGCCGCTTTGCGCGCGATCTTTTTCATCAAGCATTAAGAACTTGCCGTATGAACTTTGCTGTAGTTGCAGTAGATTTGGTACTTCTATCTGTTGAGGAGTTTTAGAGAAGTCTACACGAAGACGGTTTCCGGAATATAAAGTGTTTAACATTGGCTACCTCGATGAGTTGTTTTTAAGACTTAATCTTGATTGATTAAGGTGTCATGCCCAAGCGTCCCCGGGCAATTTTTTGAGCTCAAAATCAGAGCTTGTTTTATAGTGCTTATTAACGACATAAGGGCACTTTTACGAAGAGATTGAAATCCATTCGTAAAAGCGCCCAAAAATTGAGAGCTTAAAGAGAAAATATCTCTTTAGCATCTCTTAGCAGTAATTATTTAATTTCTACTTTTGCACCAGCTTCTTCAAGTTGCTTCTTAGCATCTTCAGCTGTCTCTTTATCTACGCCTTCTTTGATTGTTGAAGGTACGTTTTCAGTTGCTTCTTTAGCCTCTTTTAGTCCAAGACCTGTAAGAGCACGAACAACTTTAATTACGTTGATCTTCTTATCACCTGAATCAGTGATGATTACGTTGAATTCTGTCTGCTCTTCAGCAGCAGCACCAGCAGCTACGGCACCACCAGCAACAGCAACAGGCTGTGCAGATACACCGAACTTCTCTTCAAACTCTTTTACCAATTCAGCAAGTTCTAGTACAGAAAGTCCTGAAATAAACTCTAATACATCTTCTTTAGTTATAGCCATAATTTTTCTCCATTATGAAATTTTAATTTTGATGATTCAATCATCTATTTGTTAAAAGCTATTAAGCTTCCTCTTTTTTTTGTCTTAACGCATCAAGTCCGATCGTGAAACATGTGATCGGTGCCATCCAAGTAGCAGCAAGCATAGCAAGAAGCTCTTCGCGGCCAGGAAGTTTAGCAAACGCTTCAACTTTAGCAGCATCAGCAGGTGCACGATCAACATAAGCAGACTTAATCACAAACTTATCGTTATCTTTAGCGAAATCAGCAGCTATTTTAGAAGTAGCAACCGAGTCAGAACCCCATACTAAAATATTAGTGTCTTTTAATTCAACACCTGTCAGTTCTGCATTGCTTAGTGCAATCGTTGCTAAAGTATTTTTAACAACTTGAACTTTTGCGTCTTTAGCACGAGCAGCTTTTCTTAAACTCTCAAGTTTAGAAACGCTAAGGCCTTTATAATCACAAAAGATTACACTTTGAGCCTCTTTGAACTCATTTGAAAGTACTTCAATAATTTCAGCTTTTTGTGTTTTTGTCATAGAATATCTCCTTTCCAGACAATACTTCAACAGGAGTGTCAAATCAGATTTGACACATTAAGCTCTCGCTCCTATATCTTCAGTCCATAAAATGCAGTTACCAAAGTAGTAACTTGATAGTGCTTTACGAATAAAGCACTAAAAATTACTATAATTATTTGATATCAGCCAGTTGCATTACATCAAGTTTTATAGCAGGGCTCATAGTTAAACTAAGTGCTCCGTTTTTAATGTAACGACCTTTTGCAGAAGATGGCTTATGCTTGTTGATAGCTCTTACAAAAGATGAGAGGTTCTCTGCTATTTTCTCAGCATCAAAGCTAGCTTTACCGATACCTGCATGTATATTTCCCTTTTTATCAACACGGAAATTTACCTGACCGCCCTTTACGTTTTTAACAGCTGTTGCAACATCTGGAGTTACAGTACCTGTTTTAGGGTTAGGCATCATACCTTTTGGCCCTAGAATACGACCGATCTGACCAACTAGACCCATACAGTCAGGTGCAGCAACAACGATATCGAAGTTGAAAACACCCTCTTTGATCTGTGCTACAAGATCATCTGTACCTACTATATCAGCACCAGCTGCCTTTGCCTCATCCGCCTTAGCGCCTTTAGCAAAAACTGCAACACGAACAGTTTTACCTGTTCCGTGTGGAAGTACGATAGCCCCGCGGATCATCTGGTCCGCATGTCTAGGATCTACATTTAGGTTAAGTGCTACTTCAACTGTTTCGTCGAATTTTGCGCTTACCAAATTTTTCACTACGCTCGATGCTTCTTCCACACCATATGTTTTCGTAGTATCTACTTTTTCTATTAGTTGTTTATATCTTTTACTCATTATCAAATTCTCCTGTGAAATTCTGCCACAAAGTTTTATATCACTGTGGTCGATGATATTTTGTTTTTAGTCTACGATCTCTATACCGATTGAACGTGCTGAGCCGGCAATAATATTTGCTGCCATATCTTTATCGTCAGTATTTAAATCTTGGATCTTTTTATCTACCACTTCCATAAGCTGAGCACGAGTGATCTTTGCAACTTTGTTCTTAAGTGCGTTGTCAGAACCTTTTTTAAGTCCTGCCGCATTCATTAAAAGTGCAGATGCCGGTGGCTGCTTAGTAATAAAAGTAAAGCTCTTATCTGTATAAACAGTGATAATAACAGGAACTTTGAATCCCATCTTATCTTTTGTTTTTTCGTTAAATGCTTTAGTAAATTCCATAATGTTAACACCACGTTGTCCTAGAGCAGGTCCAACCGGAGGTGCAGGTGTTGCTTTTCCAGCTTCAATTTGCAGCTTGATGTAGCCTAATATTTTCTTTGCCATCTTCTTTCCTTTTTAAAATTTAAATTATCTTTTCAACTTGCGTGTAAGAGATATCAACCGGAGTTGCTCTACCGAAAATTGAAACGTTAAGTTTTAGAGTTCCATGCTCTAAATCATACTCATCTACAGTTGCCGTAAAGTTTGCAAACGGACCGTCAATAATACGTACAGTCTCACCGCTGTCAAAAAATACTTTTGGCTTAGGTGCCGCACGGTTTTGAACACGATCAAGGATTACATTGATATCATGCTCACTTAGCGGTGTCGGTGTATTTGCTTCACCGATAAATCCAGAGACCTTTGGTATAGTCTGTATGAGATGCTGAATCTCCTTATTGAGGTCAATTCTTACAAAAACATAACCTGAGTAGAGAGACCTCTCAGATATCTTTTTCTTTCCCTCTTTTACCTCTATTACATCTTCAGTAGGAACGATAACGTCTGTTATTTTATCCTGCAGTCCCATCTCTTCGATCATATTTAAAATCGCTAAGCGGACAGTTCTCTCATTTCCGTATGTCTGTATAGAGTACCACTGATGATTACTTTTTTTTTCCTCCACTGCTACTCCTTAACCTAAGATTGCTGACATGACTGACGACATAACTAAATCAATTAATGCTAAAAAAGCAGCTATAACAGCGACAACTATTACAACTGAGATGTAAGCCTGTTTTACTTGACCTTTTGTAGGAAAAATAACTTTGCTCAGCTCTATTTTCGCATTTCTTATATGTGTACCTAGATTCATTTAAACTTCCCCAGCTCTCATTAATTACAGATAAAGCCCTAAAGCTTTACAAATAATTAATGTGGCAGGCGTAGAGAGACTCGAACTCCCAACACCCGGATTTGGAATCCGGTGCTCTACCATTGGAGCTATACGCCTGCATATAACAAAAAAGCCAAGTCAAAAGACTTAAGCTTATATTGCAACTATATTAGAGTTTCATCTCTTTATGAACTGTGTGTTCGCGACAAAACTTACAATATTTCTTAACTGAAAATTTCTCAGTGTGAGTTTTTTTGTTTTTAGTAGTGTGATAGTTACGACGAGTACACTTCTCACATCCTAAATGTATTGCTTCTCTCATGTTATTTACCTTTTAAAGGATTTTGCAAATTCGGAAAGCTCCGAATTATGCAAGAATCTCAGCTACAACACCAGCACCAACTGTACGTCCACCCTCACGGATAGCGAACTTAGTACCTTTTTCCATAGCAATTGGGTGAATTAGATCAACAGTGATACTTACGTTATCACCTGGCATAACCATCTCAGTACCTTCTGGTAGAGAAATTGCACCTGTTACGTCTGTTGTACGAACGTAGAACTGTGGACGGTAGTTAGTAAAGAATGGAGTGTGACGACCACCCTCTTCTTTGCTTAATACGTAGATCTCAGCTGTAAACTTAGTGTGTGGAGTGATTGAACCCGGCTTACAAAGAACTTGACCACGCTCAACATCATCTTTACCGATACCACGGATAAGAAGACCACAGTTATCACCAGCCTCACCTTGATCCATCTCTTTACGGAACATCTCAACACCAGTAACAGTTGTTTTTTGAGTATCTCTGATACCTACTATTTCAACTTCCTGACCAACTTTGATGATACCACGCTCGATACGACCTGTAACAACAGTACCACGTCCAGAGATTGAGAAAACGTCCTCAACCGGCATTAGGAAATCTTTATCAGTTTCACGAGTCGGCTCTGGGATGTACGCATCAACTTCAGCCATAAGTTTTTTGATCTTCTCAGACCATGGTCCTAGTGTACCAGTTTTTGCTTCTTCAAGAGCTCTAAGAGCAGAACCTGCAACGATTGGAGTATCGTCACCAGGGAAATCATAAGTGTCAAGAAGTTCACGGATCTCCATCTCAACTAGCTCTAATAGCTCTTCATCATCAACCATATCTTCTTTGTTCATGAAAACAACGATATAAGGAACACCAACTTGCTTAGAAAGAAGGATGTGCTCACGTGTTTGTGGCATCGGGCCGTCCGCTGCAGAAACAACTAGAATAGCGCCGTCCATTTGAGCAGCACCTGTAATCATGTTTTTAACGTAGTCCGCGTGACCTGGACAGTCAACGTGTGCATAGTGACGAGAATCTGTCTCATACTCTACGTGTGAAGTTGCGATTGTGATACCACGCTCACGCTCTTCAGGAGCATTGTCGATTGCATCATAATCCATCATTTTTGCACCGTTAGTTACTGCTAGAACTGCAGTAATAGCTGCTGTCAATGTTGTTTTACCGTGGTCTACGTGACCGATAGTACCAATGTTTACGTGCGGTTTATTACGCTCAAACTTTTCTTTTGCCATAGTGTCCTCCGACTTAATTTGTGAATAGAAATGGAATTGTACCCAAAAATTATTCAATTATTGCTTAAATTTCAACTATACTTTATACCATGGAGCTCACGAGCGGATTTGAACCGCCGGCCTCTTCCTTACCAAGGAAGTGCTCTACCCCTGAGCCACGCGAGCATAAGTAGATATAATCTGATCAAAACAAAGCAATAATTGCATAATTTTTTTAAAATATTTTAAATACTAGTAAATTTTGTGTAGATAAGTATGTAAATATATATTAACTATATAATATACAAAACATTAAAAGTATGAAGTAGGTTGAATTTGTACTTCAGCTTCCAGAATATTCAATGGAGCGGGTGAAGGGACTCGAACCCTCGACCCTCAGCTTGGAAGGCTGACGCTCTAGCCAACTGAGCTACGCCCGCATGTGCCATTGAAGTGGTGGTGAGAAGAGGAGTCGAACCTCTGAACCCGTAGGGAGCGGATTTACAGTCCGCCGTCGTTGGCCACTTGACTATCTCACCAGAATTTATCCGGTCTAACACTGTTTCTAATATTCAAAATTCAATGGTGCCGACACGAGGATTTGAACCCCGGGCCTGCTGATTACAAATCAGCTGCTCTAGCCAACTGAGCTATGTCGGCATCGAATTT
>NZ_JAVEUF010000013.1:0-47732 GCF_034005705.1 Sulfurimonas sp.
CTTCCGATCTAGTGTATGCAGCAGGATTTATGATTATGCCGTCCGCATCTCCGTAACACTCTTGAATTTTATCTACGATCTCACCCTCCAGATTGCTTTGAAAAAACTCTATCTCCAACCCGCTTTGATCTGCAAAATCTTTCATCTGAGCATGTATCTGCTCTAATTTCATTGACCCGTAAATCTGCTGCTCTCTGACACCCAGCATATTTAAGTTTGGTCCTTGAATAACTACTATCTTCATCTTATACCTTTTTATTAATAATTACGATTTTTAAGGAGTTATTCTATCTAAATTAAGCATAATCTATTTTAAATTCAGACAAAAAGACAAAATATGCAGATAATAACTCCCGATTATATATTAACGCCTGATATGCTCCTTTGTGGCATGTCAGTGGCATTTGAGAAAACAATAAAAAAGATAGCTCCGATTGAAGAGCTAAAAAAAGAGTTCGGCGATGCGGATATAATCAACCTTAAAAAGAACTCTCTTTTAATGCCCGGACTTATAAATGCGCATGTTCATATAGAGTTTAGCGCAAACAAAACCCAGCTATCCTACGGAGATTTTATTCCTTGGCTCTACAGCGTTATTGAAAATCGAGATGAGCTTATCAACGGCTGTGACGATACTTGCATGGCAAAAGCCGTCAACTCGATGCTGGAGTCGGGAATCACGACTTTTGGTGCGATAAGCTCACATGGAATGGATCTGAATGTCTGTGCCAAAGCTCCTCAAAATGTTGTTTTTTTCAATGAGCTCATCGGCTCGCAGGCAACAATGGCTGATGCTCTTTTTGGAGATTTTATTGCACGTCTGGATGCTTCAAAAAGTGTTAAAAGAGAGGGTTTTTACCCCGCAGTTGCCATCCACTCGCCCTACTCCGTCCACCCTGCTTTGATCAAAAAGGCACTTGGGCTAGTAAAAGATGAGAATCTTAAACTTACCGCTCACTTTATGGAGAGCTCCGCTGAGAGAGAGTGGCTTGACAAGAGCGAGGGAGACTTTAAGGATTTTTTTGAAAACCTGCTAAAACAGAGCTCTTCCATCAGTGATCCAAGCGAATTTTTGGAGTATTTTAGCGGATATGGCACGCTTCTAACACATGTCGTAAAAGCCAACGAAGAGGAGCTTAAAACTCTCTCCTCAAACGGACATACCGTTATTCACTGCCCTATTTCAAACAGGCTTCTTGGCAACGGCGCGCTTGATCTGAAAAGACTCCAAAATCATAATATCAGATGGATATGCGCGACCGACGGACTCAGCTCAAACTATAAGCTTGACCTATTTGAAGAGATGAAGTGCGCTCTGTTCATGCACTCTAATATGCCGCTTTTAGAGCTGGCAAAAAGCCTGATAAAGAGCGTTACAAAAGATGCGGCAGACGCTCTTGGAATAAACAGCGGCGAGATAGCAGAGGGCAAAAATGCCGACATGATAGTGTTGGATCTAGACGGCGAGCCCGGCGATGAGTTAGCAATCCATTTAATACTTCATAGATATAATATCTCCAAAGTTTATATCAACGGAAAACTAGAAAAAGGTATCTGATGCAGTTTATTAAAAAAATATTTTCTCCATTTATTGCTACAATGAAATTTATCCAAGAGCATTTCAAAGCAATGCTCTTTTTGCTTATACTCTTTTTGATATTCGCACCGCAAAGCAAAGAGAATCTAAAACCGCATAACCTTGAAGAGATCTATCTTGTAGGGCCTGTAATGGAGATCTCAGAGGTAGTAGATCAGATTGACGAAGCAGCTTCAAATGAATTTGTAAAAGGCATACTGCTAAATGTAGACTCTCCCGGAGGAGCGGTTGCCCCCTCTATTGAGGTTGCATATGCCCTAAAAAGAGCAAGGGAGAAGAAACCAGTTATAGTCTATGCAAGCGGAACACTGGCAAGTGGGAGCTACTATGCCAGTATCTGGGCAGACGAGATAATAGCAAATCCTGGCTCAATGGTCGGAAGTATCGGTGTTATCATGCAGGGAGCTGATGTGAGCGAACTGATGCAGAAGATCGGCATAAAATCTCAAAGTGTTCAAGCTGGAAAATATAAAAAGGTCGGAGCAAGCGACAGAGAGTGGACGGAGTATGAGATAAATGAGCTAAACAAGGTCATACAGGGAACTTACGATCTCTTTACCACAGATGTTGCAGATGCCAGAGGCTTGGATATTAAAAAGAGAGACTCTTTTGCAAATGCGCATATCTTTACTGCACAACAGGCAAAAGATGTGGGATTGATTGATAGCGTAGGTGTTGAGTATGACGCTAAGAACAGGCTTGTGATTTTAAGCGGAGTAAGCGAGCCGCTATGGAACAAAGAGGATAAGTTTGACAAGATCATGAAAAAACTTTCAGCACAGACAGCGGCTACAATACACACGTACTTTCCTGCACTTGTACTAAAGTAGAGGCATCTGGTCTTTAATTTTTTTAAAATAATACTAAATGAACGATTCTGCAACGGAAGGGTCAAACCTAGCAAGGCTAGGTTTGGGGTACCCATCGTGAAGCCTTAGTGAATTTGTATTATTTTAATAATGTAAGTCTGTTTTCCAGTGAGAGCAGAAACTCTTTTCTCCACACTCCTCCGGTATATCCGCCTATGCTTCCGTTTGAAGATATAACGCGGTGACACGGTATCAAAATGGCTATTGGATTTTTGCCGTTTGCATTGGCTACAGCCCTAACAGCTTTTGGACTGCCGAGCATTTGAGCCTCTTTGGCGTATGAGACTGTTTTGCCGTAGGGTATTTTCAAAAGCATGTTCCAAACACCCTTTTGAAACTCTGTTCCGCTTGGAGAGAGCGGCAGAGTAAATGTTTGTCGCTTTTTAGCAAAATATTCGCCTAACTCTTGTTCGAGCTGAAGCAAAAGAGGATGATCTGAGCACTCCGCCTGCGTCTCTTCATCTGTAAAATCAAGGCTGATCAAGGCATTTTCATCCGCAACGGCTATCATTTGTCCGATTGGAGTGGAGATATGACGCACAAAATGCACTACTTCTCTTTTTCCTTCTCTTTTTTTTGGGGTTTTTTTCTGAACATATGATATTTTTCTCTCTCTAAAAGATCCTCTACATAAGCAGATTCTGCTTTTTTTACGCTCTTCCAGATGCCTGAAGGCAGCCTTACTTGAAGCCTCTTCTTCTCTTTTAGTTTTATGATCTTTTTAATGGATAGTATCTTGGAAACTGGTGAGAAATCGACATCTGTAAGGTCTATGTCGTTCTTATAAAAAAGCGTCTGTTTGCTAAAATGCCCCCAACCCGGAATTCCGTCTTCAGTATAAGGGACTTCGTAATCATTTTTAAAATTTACCATTATTTTGTAATGGCTGTTGTCAAATATCTGAGACACTTTTCCCGGACCGAATACAAGACCGTAAACAGCGTCTCCCACCTTAACGTTATCAAAATATGCCATAACTACTCCTAATTTTTAAAAAGTATACTATAACACGATTACGAAAAAATTACACCCGCTAAATCATGACCTTTACAACGGTTGGCATATTATCAAAAATTCTTTTTACTCTCTCTTGCCAAAGCTCGCCGAACTCTTTTGTCTCTGCAGGAGTTGCCATGCCGCCCATCATCTTTTGCATAAGCTGCTGCATTTTCGGACTTCCGCCTATCAGTGAAGGATCATAGTAGACATCCACGCTTTTGCCGCTGTCTAATCTTGTAAATCTAACTGATGAGCTTATATTTGCATCAAAATGCATCAGAGAGTGACGCGCGAATTTGCCGCCCAAGCCTTTAAAGCCGCTCTTGTCCGTAGCTCCCGTTATTTGAGAGATCACATTGCTTATAACGCCTGCTACGCCATCTTCAAGTGACTCTTTGAACTCTACTTTTATATCACCCCTTACCGCAGGCTGATTTGGATAGAGAGCTTTTAACCCCGCATAAGCAGTTATGTAAGCACCGGCTACCGTCGGGCAGCTGTGCCCCGCCGCTTTTACAACCTCTAAATAGTTAAACTCATATACACCGTCCTCAAATGCGCCTAAAACTTTGGCTAGAGGATCGACAACCTTAATAGTATCTACTGTATCAAAAAACTCCGGATATTTCACATAAACCCCTATATATCTCTTTTTTCAAGCACTTTTGCGCTCACTGCAACCCTGTCACTCATCAGATCAAAAATTTCATCGACTTCCAAAGAGGCTATATCTATAACTTTTGCATCTTTGGATATCTGAACAAAACCTTTTTTGCTTTTTAACTTCGGATCGTTGGATTCTAGCATCTTTTGCAGTGTTGTCACTTGATTTCGGGCAATATTGATCCTGCTCTCTATGACATGCGGAAATCTTATTTTGATTGATTCTATCTCTTTGTAGAAGCTTTGTATTTTAAAAGAGATAGTTTGATTATATGAAGCTTGCATCTGCTTCACATCCTCTATCTTTTGGCTTATCTTCTTCTCTATAGAGTGCCCTGAGTATAAATTTACAAGATGCGTCAGCTCCTGCTTTGAGTTGTAGATCTTTTGCATCACTCTTTGCGTATATTGCGTAGAAATGGAGTCTATATATTGATACAGTTCATTACTGTCAGGCAGTATCATCTGCATAGCCGCACTTGGAGTCGGTGCTCGTAGATCTGCTACAAAATCGCTTATGACCCAATCTATCTCATGACCGACGGCAGAGACTATGGGTGTTTTTGCTTTAAAGATAGCATCGGCAACGATCTCTTCGTTAAATGCCCAAAGATCCTCTATACTTCCGCCGCCGCGCCCCATAACAATGACATCATACCCTTTGGCATCGGCCAGACCAAGAGCCTTTACAATGGCAGGAGCTGCACTCTCTCCCTGAACCAAGACATCATATATATCTATCTCTATCGCCCTGTATCTGCTGTTTGCAACACGGAGCATATCCTGCAGTGCAGCCCCTGTTGCAGAAGTTATAAGAGCGATCCTTTTTGGAAATTTTACAATAGATTTTTTTCTTGCACTATCAAAGTAGCCCTTAGATGAGAGTCTCTCTTTTAGCTGCTCATAGGCAAGTGCCAATGCTCCGTGACCGGAAGGCTGGATACTAAAGCAGTTTATCTGGTACTCGCCGCGTGGCTTGTAAAGCGTTATGGCTCCATCAAGGATAACCTTTAGCCCCTCTTGAAGTTCAAACTTCAACTTTGAAGCGTTTCCCTTGAACATAACCGCTTTTATTGATGATGAGGCATCTTTTAGAGTGAAGTAGATGTGTCCGCTGTTGTGGCATGTTACGCGGGATAGCTCGCCCTCCACCAGGACTCTTGTAAATGTGCTCTCTAAGAGTGTTTTTATCTGCTCGTTTAAAGAAGAGACACTTAGTGTTTGCAAAGCTACGCTGCCTATTTTTTTCTTGCTATGAGGAGTGTTGATATATCCATAGAGAAACTCTTTGTATAAACTATCTCAAAGCCAGCTTCGACAAGCTCGTTTTGCATATTTTCAACCGTTGAGAAATCACCGATTGAGTTTGGCAGATACTCATACGCTTCTAGGTTGTTAGATATAAAACCGCCGACCTTAGGCAGGATCTTATTCATATAAAAATCTCTAATTTTTCCAAGAAGAGAAGGATTTTCGTTTTTCATAAACTCCAAGATTACTACAAGCCCGCCATCTTTTAAAACTCTGTTGAATTCTCTAAGAGCCGCTTCTCTCTCAACGACATTTCTTATGCCGTATGTAATACTTAAAATATCCGCACTCATATCATCAAGCGGGATCTCTGTAGCTTTTGCTATGTGGTAGTTGAATTTGGGAAACTTCTCTCTTGCTACGTTTACCATGCCGTTAGATGGATCTACGCCGACTATCTCTCCAAGCGCAATACCGTTTACTTCTGATCTTTTTTTCCAAAAATCCATCATATCGCCGGTTCCGCAGGCAACATCTACGATCTTATCGATAGACTCTTTTGAATAAAATCTGTAAGCCAGATCACAAGCTTTGCGTCTCCAGCTCTTATCGACACCCATGCTCATAACACGGTTCGCCGTGTCATAAGTAGGTGCTATGTTATCAAACATAGAGACGATCTTTTCTTGTTTTTCCATTCTAGTTCTTTCCCCTTTGCTTCATCCACATAATTATATCTTGCTCATCTTTTTGTATATTTAAAATTTCCAACTTATCCTCAACGCCTGTATAATTACTATCTCCGCCTGTACTCGGCGATATAAAACAGAGATGATAGTCCGCAAACTGCATTGAGAGCTCAAACATTTTCTCTCCGCCCTCGATCATTATGTTCTTATAATCTTTTAAAATTGAAAGATCGTCGCTAATAGTTACACTTCTTCCTTCAACACTAAAGAGAGGGATCGTTTTGTCAAACTCTTTGCTTCTTGAATATATCAAAATATCCGGCGCTCTGCCGCCTACCAATCTGGCGTCAAGTGTCGGTCTGTCAACTCTTACGGTATTGCCGCCGATGACCAGCAGGTCACAAACGTTCCTCATGGCATGAACCAAAGTTCTTGATTTAAGAGAGCTGATAACGCCGCCGTCTATCGTGCCGTTTAATCTCTGAGCCCACTTAAAGAAGACGAATCTCTCTTTTCTCCACAGATCAAAAGGCTTTAAGAGCTCATCACACTCTTTTTGCATTACGGCACTTTCAACTTCTATACCCGCATTTGCCACGATCTCTGCTCCACCGCAGGCTTGAGGGTTTGAATCCGTTGAGCCGATAAAGAGCTTTTTTATGCCGAGCTTAGAGATAAGAGATGCGCAAGAGGGGGTTTTGCCTATGTGTGAGCACGGTTCAAGTGTTGTATAAAGAGTAGCATCCTTAAAGCAGTTGTTGTGATTTTGCAAAAGGTAGGTATGAACTTGGGATGATTCATGAAGTTCTAAAATTTTTGAGTCATTTGTCAATTTGAAATATGCCGATTTCAGTGCTTCGACTTCGGCATGCGGAGCGCCTGCATATTTGTGAGCCTCAACGGAGAGTATCTCACCTTGGCTAGATAAAACAGCACATCCGACCGCAGGATTTGGATATGTTAGACCCTGATGCTTCCAAGCCTCATCCAAGGCCAATTTCATATAAAATCCGGTATCTATTACCATTCAAAGTATGTTTTCGCTTTTGAGATCTCGCCAAAATCGACTGAAACTTCTTCACCGTCTGTATCCAAGAATATCTTAGAACCATCTACTTTAAGAAGTGTGCCTTTAAGCTTCTCTTTGGACTTTAACGAAATAGATACTCTCTCTCCAAGACAGAGTTCAAACTGTCTTAGAGTCACGATCTTTCTCTCAATGCCGGGAGTTCCGACCTCAAGTCTATAATCACCTGAGAGAGGAGGCGTTACATCAAGAAGCGGAGATATCAGATGTGTGAGGTTAACACACTCATCAAGACTGACCCCTTTTCTTTTTCCATCTTCTACATCGTTTGAGACGACGCTGACTCTGTATATGGTGTCACTGCCGTCATTTACTACAGCGATCTCATAAAGCTCCAAGCCGACCGATTTTACAAACGACTCTATATCTTTTTCTAAACTCATTAATCTACTCGCTTAATCTTTTGCTATTTTCTTAAACAGCTCTTCAATGTTCTGAACTCTTTTTAGCTGTTCGTCAAACTCGAACGTAAGCTTTGGAGAGCGAAACCATCCCTGATCTTTCATACAAAAGGTCTCGATAATGGGTCTAGCTTTTTTTAAAAGCTTTAAAAAGTCGCTCTTCTCCTGCTCGCTGAAAGATGCAGGATCTATATAGACCTTGGCATCGCTTCTTCCGCGTGAGCACTTTATATCTATAATATCAAGCTGGTGCAGTCTTGCATCGCTTAGAGAGCCCAGAGCCTCAGGGATCAACTCAAGAAGAACCGACTCGGTTCTCTTTAGCTTTATTTGGGCTTCTGTCACAGAGATACTTTTTGCTCAATTTTTTTGAATGTCTCAATTACGTCGCCGACTATAACATCGTCATAACCTTTGATCATAACACCACACTCGTAACCGTTACCGATCTCTTCAACGTCATCTTTAAAGCGTTTTAGTGATGTAAGCTCACCCTCGTGAACGACAACGCCGTCACGAATAACACGAACAAGACCGCCGCGTACAAGTTTTCCGTCAACTACGACACATCCTGCAACCATTCCCTTAGGAGATTTGAATGTGTCTCTTACTTCAGCCTGACCCGTATTCTCTTCAGTGAATTTAGGTGACATCATACCTGTGAGCATTCCGGTCATATCGTCTAGAAGCTGATAGATGATAGAGTAGGTTCTAATATCTACGTTCTTCTGTTTAGCAAGTGCCTTGACACCGCCTGTAGGACGAACGTTAAATCCAAGAAGAACACAGTTCTCGCTGTTTGCAACAAGCTCAACGTCATTCTCCGTTATTCCGCCCACACCTGATGAGATGATATTTATTTTGACCTCATCATTTCTAAGCTCGCTCAGTGAACTTCTAAGAGCCTCCAGTGAGCCGTGAACGTCAGTTTTAAGAACGACTTTAAGAGATTTCAGTTTGCCCTCTGCGATCATGCTTGTCATATCTTCAAGAGTTGATTTAGTGCTGTGAGAGAGCTCTTTATGTCTGTCATACTCATGACGCTTTTGAGCATACTCTCTTGCCTCTTTATCACTCTTCATCGCCATCATAACTTCACCTGAAGACGGAACTTCGTTAAGCCCCACAACTACCGCAGTATGACTCGGCTTTATCTCTTTTATCTGTTTTTTGTGCTCGTCAATAAGAGCTTTTACGCGACCGTAAGAGCTTCCGCACACAACATAGTCACCCACTCTGAGTGTTCCGTTTTGAACGATTACCGTAGCAACCGGTCCGCGTCCCTTTTCAAGAGAGGACTCAACAACCGCAGCTTTTGCCATAGCATCTTCGTTTGCTTTTAGCTCTAGAACTTCGGCAGTCAAAAGTATATTCTCAAGAAGATCATCTATTCCCATTCCTGTTTTAGCAGAGAGAGGAACGAACTCGATATCTCCGCCCCAGTCAGCAGGGTTAAGTCCGCGTTCAGCCATCTGGCCTTTTACCATGTCAGGGTTTGCAGTCTCTTTATCCATCTTGTTAAGAGCTACGATCACAGGAGCACCGGACTCTTTTGCAAGTTTTATAACCTCTTCCGTCTGTGGCTTGACGCCGTCATCCGCTGCAACGACTATTACGATAATATCCGTAACATCCGTACCTCTTTGACGCATCTGTGAAAACGCCGCGTGACCCGGAGTATCTATGAAAGTGATAGCTTCTCCGTTTTGCTCGATCGTATACGCACCGATATGCTGCGTTATGCCGCCTGCCTCATCTTCGGTCACCTTTGCTTTTCTTATAGCATCAAGAAGTGAGGTCTTACCGTGGTCAACGTGTCCCATAATAGTAATAACAGGAGGTCTCTTTGTAGCAGTTTCATCTATATCTTCTGCCATATCCTCTTCGTAGTTAAACGCATCTTTTGGATCTACGATGGTCACTTCAACACCAAACTCTTCGGAAAGTATCTCGATCTCATCGCTTCCCAGGAAGTCATTTTTGGTCATCATAAGCCCGAGGCTGAAGAGAACCTTTATAACATCAGAGATTGGACGGTTGATTTTTTCGGCAAACTCGTAGACGCGGATATCTTCAGGTATCTCAACATGTGTTACTACCAGATCTTCAGGTTTGTCTTTTGTATATTTCTTTCTCTTGTCACGAGCGACTTTTCTTCCTTTTGGAGCAGCCTTTTTATTTGCATTTCTACCGATAGGCTTTGGAGCTTTTGGCTTTCTTGGCTCCTCAGGTATTATCTCGCGTCTCTCTGTAGCGTTTAGGTCAAGCAGTACTATCTGGTCATCCATATCCATAGAGACTTCAGCCAAAGAGCCGCCGAAAATATCTATCTTTACGCCCTGCTCCTGTTTTTTAGCCCCTGCAGCTTGCTTGGTTTTTTTCTTTTTCGCAAGCTCTTCTAAAACATCAGCACTTATTTTGCCGTATGTGGAAACAGAAGATTTTGATTTTGATGGCTGTTCAAACTCCTCTTTGTCAAAACTCTCTTGAGGCTGTTTTTTCTTTTTGACGATCTTCAGACCGGACTTTTTGATCTGCATCTTTTTAGGCTCGCCGATAGCTGCGGAGTCTTCAGCTTCTTCTTGAGTATCGTCGCTCTCGTTAGCTTGATTCTCCTCTTTTAGAACTTTTTTTGTCTCTATTTTTTTCTCATCGCTCTCATCTTTTTTTGCAGCGCTCTCTTTTTTTGCGATCTTTTCTTGCTTAGCATCAGCCTCTTTATCTTCAGCTTTTGGAGTTTCTTTTTTAGGAGCTTTCTCTTTTTGAGTATCACTTGTTGTTTTAGCAGTTGTGTCAGTCTCTGTTTTTGGTGCCTCTGCAAGCTCGCCGCTCATAATATAGTTCATTAAACTCTCTGCTTCTTGCATTGTGACCGAGCTGTTTGCCGACTTTACGTCAAAACCCATGTCCGAGGCTTTTTTAACAACATCTTTTGAAGTTATCCCTAGCTCTTTTGCAACTTCATGTACTCTAACTTTTTCTGTCATCAGTGATGATCTCCTTTAGTGTTTTGGCAAGTTTGTCTCTCTCACCGCTTTTGCATTGCCGCATCAACGCTTTTAATACTTTTTTCTCATCTTCAAGACAAACTTTGCATAAATAAAAACTTCTGCCGCTACCTCTAAAAAGACTAAGCTGTGAATCCATACATTGAAGTCTAATAAGATTGTTTTGCGCGTCTCTCTGCCTGCAAGAGATGCACATCCTAAGAGGCTGGTTTAATTTTTTCGCCATTATATCCAAAACTTCCTTGATTTACTAAGAAGATATCAATTAACCTATTTTTCTACGATAAGGCCGTCGTTATCAAAATCCAATATCTTTACGACAAATTCCGGAAATTTTTGACTCAGTTTATTTGCGATTGCAACTGAATCTTCATCATATACCATCGAGAAAAATGTTGAACCGCTCCCAGAGAGAGTGCTCATTAGCGCACCGCTCTCATACGCCGTCTTTTGAACCCCAAACAACTCAGGCAGCGTCTTCATTCTTGCCTTTTGATGAAATCTGTCCTGCGAAGCAAGTTTTAGTATCTCCCAATCTTCGTTGAAAAAAGCCGCAACGCTAAGTGCCGTGTGGGAAAGGTTATAAATGGCGTTCTCTTTTGAGTAAGATTTTGGCAGAAGCGTTCTCGCCCTTGCCGTGTTCATCTGCTTGTTTGGAATGACCACGACCGCTTTTATGTAGTCTGGAAGATGCTTTTTTTGCGAAAATACTTTCCCCTTCTCTACGGTAGCAGCGTTAAAACCGCCCATGACAGCAGGAGTGATATTGTCCGGATGAGACTCATAGACCAGAGCGTGATTCAGTATTCTTCTCTTTGAGACGTTTATACCCGCTGCTTCATGCGCGCTTGCAATAGCACTCACTATTACTGCCGAGGAGCTGCCAAGACCTCTTGACATAGGTATCTGGTTGTAAAACGTAAACTTGAAGTTCTGTCGCTTTTTGGTAAGCCTGTTGTAGTGTTCGTTAAAGATACTGACAAAAAGATTGTTGCCCTTTAGCTTGGGATTGTTTTCCCCCTCGCCCTTTATGCTGACACTGAAAAATTTTGATGGATGAAACTCAACTACGTTTCGTAGGTCGACTGCTAAACCTAAAGAGTCAAATCCAGGTCCGAGGTTTGCGCTTGTTGCCGGTACACTTACTGTCACTTTTTTCCTATCCAACTGCCCCTATAGCGTAAAGAGGAGATGCAGCTGTACTAAACTCATTATACTCAAGCACATCCGGAAGCAAAAAAACTGCCTCTGGTGCCGTTTCTAGTTTTTGGGTTTTTATTTCTGATGAAATTTTAACAAAATATAGCTTTCCAATCGCTTTGATTGGTTGGTTTTTATTAAAATAAAACGCATCTGTTGCAAAAAGAGGTATATTTTTGAGTATACTCATCGATCTTAGAAAAATATATGCTATTTTTATAGCCATAAAACTGCCAGGCCCGTTCGCATAATAGAGCCCTTTTACGGAGTACTCTTTTAAGAGATCATCAAATATCTTCGGCAGAACATCAGAGCTTTTTTCTTCGCTCACTACTCTTCTAATAAGCTCCCCCTCTTCATATACTCCAACCTGTATCGGCGAAGAGAGAGTTACAAAAACAAGATCGACGCTCTTAGGCATACGCTTTTTCAAGTTCGAGCGTTTTTTCGCCTACAAGCTCTACTATCTCATAGTTTTGCGCATCTTTTAGAAGTTCAAGGGTAAGTTTATGATTAAGATCATGACTGCCAGCCATCGCCTCGTAGTTGCCTACAAAGTTCATGCCGATGAGAGCCATATCTCCGATAGCATCGAGTATCTTATGTCTTACGAACTCATCGGGAAATCTAAGCCCCTCCGGATTTAGCACCTTTTTCTCATCCAGTACGACAGCATTTTCTAAAGAACCGCCAAGGGCTAGACCTTTTGAACGCAGATACTGAACCTCATGCAAGAAACCGAATGTTCTGGCACGCGAGATCTCATCTTTGTAGTTCTGCTTGGTAAAGTTTAAGACATACTCCTGCTTCTGAATAACAGGGTGGGGAAATTTAATGGTAAAACCATACTGAAGATCAGGCGAAGGAGAGAGCTTTACATACTTCTCTCCCTCTTGAACAACTACCTCTTTTTTAATTCTCATCACTTTTTTAGGAACATCCAACTGTGCTATTCCGGCCTCATCCAGAAGCATACAAAAACTGGCACTGCTTCCGTCCATAACGGGAATCTCGTCGGCATCTACTATGATCCTTAGATTGTCGATCCCGTAAGCGTAAATAGCAGAGAGCATATGCTCGATCGTAGAGATAACATAGCCGTCTTTTCCGATCACGGTAGCCATCTTAGTATCAACAACATTGCTTGGGATAAGAGGGATCGCCACATCAACATCACTGCGATAAAATATCAAACCGCTGTTTGACTCTAACGGCTCAAGTCTTAACTTCACTGCAGAGCCTTTATGCAGACCAATACCAACAAGTTCAACGCTCTTTTTTATAGTTGTTTGATACATTTTTTATCCCTATCTCTTACTTAAAAGCAAATTGTACACTAAATTCACTTTTTATCTATAATGCTCTTTGCGTTATCGATAACGTCATTTATATTGAGCTTTATCCATGTAGTGTCCATCCACTCTGCGGGACGAACCTCTATGCCTTGTATTAAAATACCGAAGTGGAGATGATCTCCCATAGCGTAACCGCTCTTTCCTGTATTTGCTATATGTGCGCCGCCCTTTATCTTATCGTCTATATTTACATTAACGCTTGAGCAGTGTCCATAGAGCGTATACAGCCCCAGTCCATGAGAGACTATCGGCATATTTCCATAAAGTCCGTTATATCCCGTAAAAACGACATCACCTCCGTTTTGCGGCTTGATCTCTGCCATAGCATTGCTTGCAAGGTCAAGACCCAAGTGGTACGACTCGCTTATCTTCTCATTGTTGTAAGAGTAGAGTCTGTGATCTCCAAAATAAGCGACCACGGCAGCATTTTTCAGAGGGTACATCTTGTTGACCTTAAAATCATCTATCATCTCATTGGAGACTCTTGAGGTTATCTCATGGATCAGCTCTTCGTTTTTTGCTCTAACATCTTCGTTTATTATCTTAAACTGCTCTATCGAATTTGTAACGCCCTGCGTCTCGGCAAACTCTTCTGCAAGTTCGGCGATTTTACCTTTTAAGAAACTGTCGCTGATCTTTATATTCGAGACTCTGTAGCTAGCATCTTTCAGATATAGAGGCACATCTGCTCTTGAAATATTATCTGCTTTGTCTTTTGCCATAATCGTTGCTTTAAATGTCGATTCAGTCACGGGCCATGCAAGAAGTGAGATGTAGTACCCGTCTTTATAAAAAGGCTGGACTTTAAACTTCTTCTCAAAGTTTGTCTGAATATAGAGCTCTTTTAGATTTTCATCCTCAGCCTTAAATACAACAAGCGCCGCGCCGCCCTTTTTAATCTTGTAAGAGTTTGCGATAGTGCCTAAGAGCGGTCCTTTTTTATCAATTTTTAGCTTAAACTCATTTTGGGCAACGTTTCCGTTTAAAAAATTCCACTTGCTTGAGTCTTGCGCCTCGACAACTATTTTGATCTCTTTCTCGCTCATTGCATAGGCACTTTTAGGCGGTTCCACGCTAACACTTAGAGAATCTTTCGGAGTTAAGAACTGTTCATGATAAAGAAGTGTCTCTTCTGACTTTGTTACAAGTGTCACTTTATATGATTTTATTCCGCTTGCGTCATTCATTGTTATCTCAAGCGGATTTTTAAGGTTCCAGTATCCGTTGTTTTTCATAGAGATCACCGGTGACTCTCTCTCGAACATAGCCGAATTGTAAACATATAAACCGACACCTACCACTGCTGCGACTATCGTTAAGAGCAGTGCCGAAGATCCTTTTTCTCTTCCTCTTCTCAAACTATAACTCCTTTTTTATCAAATCTAATATTTTTACTTTCGCCTCATCTAAAGAGACCTTCTCATAAATCTCAAAACCTGCCCTGCTAAAATGTCCGCCACCACCAAAAGCAGCGGCAATTTTGCCTACATCTACGGCAGAATTTGAACGCAGAGAGCACTTTATGCCCGAGTCTCTCTGCTCTCTAAGCAGCAAAGCAACCTCAACATGATGAAGATTCAAAGACTCCTCAAGAGGTGCTTCACAATCCTGGGCAACTGCACCCGTCATAGCCATATCTTCTCGGCTTATACAAAAAACAGAAACTCTCGCACTCTCTTCTAATAGCATACTCTTATACATCACCGACTTCAATCTAAGAGCCGCGAGAGAGACGCTTTTGGCAATCTTTTTATTGCATAATTTAAAATCGGCACCATGCCCGATCAACTCTGAAACCATAGCAAATGTCGTGCCATCGACCTCTTGGGACAAAAAAGCGTCAGAGTCGTCTAGAAGACCTGCGTAGATGGCAGTTGCCATTTTTTTGTTTATCTTCACACCGTTTTTCTTAAAAAGATCATATAAAAGTGCCGTCGTGCTTATAAAGTGAGGTTCTACCAAATTGAGATCGCCGTAGTTTGTATTGGTTATGTGATGATCTATATTTATCAGCTCACACTCGATCTCGACTCCAAGACGCTTCTTATCGGCACAATCAAACGCTATTGCCAGGTCTGCGGACAGTGGAAAAGTACTTTTTATCTTTTCGAACCATGGCAAAAAAGATAACTTTTGATCTATCTCGCTGCTCTTGCAATACCATGATACTTTTTTTTGCCCTTGCAGCAAAAAGGTGTACATTGCACTCGCACTCCCCAAGCTGTCGGCATCAGGGCTCACGTGTGAGATAAGAACAATGTGTCCGGCTTCTTGAATTTTTGCTAAAATTTCACTCAATTTTTATATCTTTGTTTCTAGGGATGAAGAGAGGAATTGTATATTACTTCTTATTCATTTTGTAAACGTATGCCAATACTTCTGCAACAGCGGCAAATAGTTCACTCGGTATCGGTCTGTCCAGATCAACCTGAGCGTAGAGGCTTCTGGCAAGAGGAGGATTTTGGACTATGTGGACGTTGTTCTCTCTGGCTACTTTTTTTATCTGCTGCGCTATATTGTCCATACCTTTTGCTACGACTATTGGTGCATGCGACTTCTGCTCATCATACTTTATGGCAACCGCGTAGTGGGTCGGGTTTGTAATGACGACGTCTGCATGGGGAACTTCAGCCATCATCCTCTTTCTTGATGCCTGCATCTGGATTTGACGTATCTTTGCTTTGATGAGCGGATCTCCGTCCATATTTTTCATCTCATCTTTGATCTCTTGTTTACTCATCTTCAAACCGTCAAAATACTGTTTTCTTACAATAATGACATCGATCATAGCAAATACAAAAATGATAAAAAGCATTACAAGCGCTATTATCAAAGCTTTGTCTTTAAGCCAGATCATCTGTTCACCCAACCCGAAGAGCGCAACTGTCGGAAGTTCTACTATAAAGAGAAAGAAAAATACAAAACCAACACCCAAAGTAGTAAAAGATTTAAAAGTTATCTTGATGCCTTCAATGATTTTTTTCATTGAAAAGAGATTTTTCATCCCTTTTATAGGGTCTATCTTTTTTAGATCAGGCACAATCGCTTTTGTAGTAAAAAGGAACCCAAACTGTGCAAATGCCGCCACGATACCGGTAATAGCAACAGCAATCGTCAAAGGCATAACGATAAGAAGAAACTCTTTTATGGTCACAATAGCAATATCTACCATCAACGCTCTATCAAGCGGCATCCCTAAAAGTGAGAAGTAGTATTTAGAGAGAGCGAGCAAATGATTGGTCATATATGGAAAAAGGAGCAAAAAAGCGAGTATTGCAACAAAAAGGGTCATTACCCCGGATGCATCCTGAGACTTTGGAACATTCCCCTCTTTTCGGGCATCCTCTATCTTCTTGGCGGTGGGTTCTTCGGTTTTTTCCTGATCATCAGCCATTAATATCTCCTAGAAGAACACACAAAATCTTGAAAAGATTTTTCTTTTAGGAATGCTAACCAATGGCATTCTCCATTACAAGTAGCCATAGCGGCTTTAGCGAAGAAAAAGGAACTTGTCCATTTTTCGTTCAAAAAAATATAAACTTCGGTTTTTTCCTGATCATCAGCCATGTGTTAAGATTTAATCCATTTTCATTGATAGATCGATCCAGTTTGCCTGATGGATAAGCGAGCCGCTGCTGATCGCATCGACACCGGTTTTTGCATAATCCTCTATTGTCTCTAAAGATATATTTCCGCTAGCTTCTAAAAGTATATGCGAAAAATTCTCATCTCTGTATTTTACTACTACGCGTATCTCATCAGGCGTCATATTGTCACACATAACAATATCCGCACCAGCTTCAAAGGCCTCTTTTGCCATCTCAAAGCTCTCCGCTTCAACCTCTATCTTTGCAGTAAAAGGTATCTTGTTTCTGGCTTTTTTTATGTAGAGTTTCAAATCATCGATCGTTTTTAGATGGGTATCTTTTATCATAAGCGAATCATCAAGCCCCATTCTGTGATTTACGGCTCCGCCGCAGCGGGTTGCATACTTCTCAAACACTCTAAGCAGAGGTCTTGTCTTTCTTGTATCGAGAAGTTTTACCCCGTATGGTTCGATTATATCTGCATATTTCTTGGTAAGAGTAGCGATCGAACTTGCATGAAGAAGCATATTTAAAAGCGTTCTCTCGATTCTGAGCAGAACATGTGAAGTGCCGCTTATGTTTGCAAGAGTGTCGCCTTTTGAGAAACTCTCGCCGTCATGGACGTTCCAGCTTATCTCAAAATCTTCAAGGTCGGCCAAAATGTTTATATACTCCACACCTGCCGCCACACCGTCGCTTTTTGCAATGATCCTTGCCGTTGCAGAGACACTCGGCTCGACCAATGCATATAGGTCGCCGCGCCCTACATCCTGTTCAAGCGTTGCTTTTACAAACTCTTCCATCATAGTGCCAACATTCTCTCTAAAGCTATCTTTGCCCATTTTTGCGTCTCTTCATCAACATGTATCTCGTTTAGCGGAGCACCTTCGTCAATTGATTTTAGTATGTCATAAAGGTCTTGAAGAGTAGTCTCGTTCATGGTCGGACACTCAGGCTTTGTAGAGGAAAGCACATAGGTGTTCTTCGGACGAAGGCGGTTGACTAGGTTAAACTCCGTTCCCACAGCTACCTTTTGCTCCTCGGGAAGCTCTTTTATATATTTTATGATCTGTGAAGTCGAGCCCACAAAATCGGCAGCATCACAGATAGCAGGATCGCACTCGGGATGAACGACTATCAGGATGCCGGGATATTTTTTGCGGTAAAAGTTAATGTCATCCACGCTAAAGAGCTGATGTACTGAACAAAAACCGTTAAAGCAGATGATGTCCGCTTCTGCAGGGTTCGTTCCGTCTCCGATAACGCAAGATTTCAGCCCCATCTGGTTTGCGATATTTTGCCCCAGACATCTGTCCGGTACAAAAAGTATCTTTTTACCCTCTTCTAACGCTTTTGTTATGATCTTTTTCGCATTTGAGCTTGTACATACCATCCCGCCCATCTGTGCCACTTTTGCTTTTACTTCGGCATTTGAGTTTATGTAGGTTATAGGCAGTATGTTCTCGTTTGGTATTCCCGCTTCATTAAGTGTTTTAACAGAAGCATCAAACTGCATGCCGTCTATCATCGTAGCCATGGCACAACATGCGGCTTTTGGCATAACGACTCTTTTGTTAGGAGATAGTACTTTTACACTCTGCCCCATAAACCCGACGCCGCAAAATACGACATAATCAGATTTATCCTCTTTTGTTTTCATAGCAAGTTCAAGAGAGTCCCCGGTGATATCACCCATCTCAAAAACTTCATCTCTTTGGTAGAAGTGCGCAACTACGGTTACGCTCAACTTCTTTTTATACTCATTTATCTTCTCTCTTAGCTCTTCGTTAGTAAGTTTCAAAAAAAATCCTCATAATTGTATAGTGGCGTTATTATAGCAAAACATATAAAATTTATATGCTTGTAATCATAGATAAAGTAAAATGGCACAAATATTTCATAAGGTCTTAAATGGATTTTTTATTTAACACAAACGCTCAGTTTTTTATAGCTGCCTATCTGATAGGCGGTATTCCTTTTGGTCTGCTTTTGGCAAAGAAATTTGCAGGCGTAGATGTAAAAGCAAGCGGTTCTGGCAGCATCGGTGCGACAAATGTTCTAAGGGTCGTTAAAGAGAGAGACCCCTCTTTGGCAAAGAAACTCGGAGCAGCGACATTGGCACTCGATGCAATCAAAGGTGTTTTGGTTCTTCTTGTCGCCTATTTTGCAGGGGTCAGCGAAGCAACGCTCTGGGGCATATCGGTTCTGGCGGTAATCGGTCACTGCTTCTCTCCGTATCTTAGTTTTGAGGGCGGAAAAGGTGTGGCAACAGGAATGGGCGTTATGATGTTCATGCTTCCTCTTGAAACAGTTATCGCTCTAATTGTGTGGGCGCTGGGTGCAAAATTCATTCGCATCTCTTCACTCTCTTCACTCACGGCACTCACCGCACTGATAATCGCCAGCTTCATTATCCATCCCGAAATGGCGCACGCACCTGTTCTGATCATCGGCTTTATACTTTTTTACAAACATATACCAAATATTATCCGTCTCTTTAGGGGCGAAGAAAAAAGGGTCGTATGACCATCCATATTGAGGATCTAAAATTTCAAGCCGTCATTGGAATTTTAGATTTCGAGCGGGTTAAACCTCAGGATGTCATAGTCAATGCCGAGATAGAGTATGATGATGCGGATGGCTTTATAAACTATGCTGATATTGTCCAAATTTTGAAAAAAACGGTTATAAAAGGTGAGTTTTTACTCATCGAAGATGCTTTAAAAGAGATAAATTTAAAGTTAATTAAAGAATACAAAGCGATAAAAAGCATCAATTTAAAGATAACAAAACCATCGATTTTACCCGACTGCAAGGTAAGTGTAAGCGATTATTGCAAATCCCAATCTTAATTATAAGTTAAAGTTTTATTAAAAAAAAATTAAAAACTACTTTAAATTAACCTAAAATTATGATATCATTCCGCCAAAATATTCACAAATAGGACAAAACTTATGCGCATTCTAATTATAGAAGATGAAGTCACACTGAACAAAATGCTTGCAGAGGGGTTAAAAGAATTCGGTTACCAAAGCGACGTTGTTGAGACTCTTAAAGACGGAGAGTACTATCTAGATATTCGTAATTACGACCTGGTTTTGATGGACTGGATGCTTCCTGACGGAAACAGCGTTGACATTATCGGCGACATCAAAACAAAAACTCCTAAGACTGTTGTAGTAGTTTTATCTGCAAGAGATGACAATGAGAGTGAGATCGAAGCTCTAAGAAGCGGTGCTGATGACTACATCAGAAAGCCGTTCGATTTTGACGTTCTGGTCGCTCGTCTTGATGCACGTCTTCGTTTCGGCGGAAGCAACATCATCGAGATCGAAGACCTTATTATAAACCCTGAAGAGGAGAAGATCACATACAAAGAGAGCGAGATCGAACTTAAAGGCAAACCTTTTGAAGTTCTTACACACCTGGCTCGCCACCGTGACCAGATCGTCTCTAAAGAGCAGCTGCTTGATGCTATCTGGGAAGAGCCTGAACTTGTTACTCCAAACGTTATCGAGGTCGCTATCAATCAGATCAGACAAAAGATGGACAAACCTTTAAACATAACTACTATCGAAACTGTTCGCCGCCGCGGATACCGTTTCTGCTTTCCAAAAGAGATAAACTAACCTATATTTTCAAACGTAAAAAGAGGAAACTCTTTTTACAAAATTCCAAAACAAAAAATCCCGCTCCAAAGCTCTGCAAACTTCTCTTTTAAAGCTAAATTGGCTACAATTACAAACTTTTATTTATGGCTGCAGGTAAAAATATGTTCTCAAAAAGAAGTATAAGACAAAGTTTTTTAATTCAACTAATAATCTCTTCGGCTTCTCTTATAATCATGTTCTCATCGATCTTATATTTTTATATTGAGAGTTCCATACTTGAAGAGAAGTATAAAGAGCTTCTTGTATATGCAAAGAACATCTCAAGCAACCAGTCAATTTACGGTCCGGAAGTTCCTGCTCCCGAGGCATATTTGGGACTAAATATCGAAGTCATATACCTTAAGCAATCCCTGCTTGACATTGACTTTTTTGAAACTACAAAAGAGAATAAATCGCTTCTTGTACTTATGCACCCGTTTGATCTTGATGAGCTTAGCTACATTAAGATCACAAAAGACATCACTACGACAAGAGCGCTCTTGGATAAGATCCTCAACTATCTTTTTATTATCAATATAGCCGGTTTTTTGCTTGTAGTGATATATGCTATCGCTCTCTCCAAAATGCTTGTCACACCTGTCAAAACACTGAGCAACAAGCTCTCCAATATGAATGAACATCTTATGCGCCCTATAAAAACTGAAGAGCTTCCTGAGGAGTTTGAGCCTCTTGGTGAAACTCTAAACCACCTAATATCCAGAATACAAAACTTTGTAAAATACCAAAAAGAGCTATTTATCGGAACTGCTCACGAGTTAAAAACCCCTCTTGCGGTAATTAAACTCAAAAATCAGGTAACTCTTCTTAAAAAACGCTCCATCGAAGAGTATATAGATGCAATAAAGGTGACCAACAAGACGGTTGATGAGATGAATGTGATCGTCTCAAACATATTGAATATCGGAAGACAGGAGGGAGCTCAGCTTGAGAAACCTCAAGAGGTTGACGTGATACAGATACTTAAACAAAAAGCTGACGACTTTGAACTACTTGCTGCAAACGAAGGCAAAACACTCCATATGCACTTTGAACCAAACGGCTTTGCTGCGATTCTTCAAGTTGGGCTTCTTAACCAGATAGTGCAAAACTTTCTTCAAAATGCTCTGAAGTTCACGCCAAAAGATAAGAACGTAACCTTAAGAAGCTCTCTTAACAGCTACGGCCTGCTAATTGAGGTCATAGATGAAGGGTGCGGGATAGATGAGAGTTCAGACCTCTTTGCGCCTTTTAAAAGAGAGGGGAACAAATCGGGTGTTGGTCTGGGACTATTTTTGGCAAAGAGTGCCGCAGATGCGCTTGGTGCAAAGATCAGCATAAAAAATAGGAATGACGGTGTAAGCGGAACGGTAGCTTCCCTAAACCTTAGCTCAAAGCTCTCCTGTATTCTCCCGTCTTAAAGAAAAAATCTATTTAAAAAATCTTAAAGCTTTATTCTGCTATAAATCGAGCACATGAAAATATATTATTTTAAATATATTTCAATTTGGATTACAACTATAAGGTATTTTAATGGCTTTAATAATAAATGATGAGTGTATTGCGTGTGATGCGTGTCGTGAAGAGTGTCCTACATTAGCTATTGAAGAGGGAGATCCTATCTACTTCATCGATCCTGATCGTTGTACCGAATGTGTAGGCGTATATGACGAGCCTGCATGTATATCCGTATGTCCTGTTGACTGTATTGTTCCGGATAAAGATAACGTTGAGTCTATTGCAGAACTTCAGTTCAAATATAAAAATATTTTAGCAGAAGAGTAGAGGCTTGGCAAAACGCGTAGCAGTCATAGATATAGGTTCTAACTCCGTTAGAATGGTTATCTATGAAAAAACTTCTCGTTTTGCGTTCCACATACTCCATGAGGCAAAAAGCAGAGTAAGAATATCTGAAAACGCCTACCAAAACGGCGGAAACCTCCAAGAGATCCCTATGCAAAGAGCCTTTGACGCTCTTAGCGACTTCCTCTCTATCGTCTCATCTTTCAAAGCAAGAAAAACACTCTGCATTGCAACCTCTGCACTCAGAGACGCTCCAAACAAAAAAGATTTCATCAACAGGATCAGAAACTCCCTTGGTTTAAATATAAAGGTTATTGACGGACAAAGAGAGGCTTACCTCGGCGCCGTTGCCTGCATAAACCTTCTGCCGCAGCAAAAAGATGCGCTAAGCATCGACATAGGCGGCGGTTCGACCGAGTTCTCTTTGATAGACGGCGTGAAAATAGAGTCGAACATCTCGGTTGATTTGGGAACGGTAAGGCTTAAGGAGCTTTTTTTTGACAGAGGGGACGTAGACGGTGCTAAAAAGTACATAGATTCTCAACTCCAACAGTTGGATGGAACAAATATATCTACGGTTATCGGTATAGGCGGAACATTCAGAGCGATATCAAATGCTATTCTAAACAAAAGCGGCTACCCGATAGACAAACTTCATGCGTATGAGCCAAACTACGACGAGTTTGAAAAAGTGCTTGAAAAAATCGTAAGATCAGACGAAGATGAGCTCAAAGATATTGGCATAAAAAGCAGCAGATTTGATGTTATAAAACCCGGTGCGCTTATTCTTTTAAGGGTGTTTAAAAAGTTTAAGGTCCAAAAGCTTGTAACAAGCGGTGCAGGAGTGAGAGAGGGTCTCTTTCTGACGGATCTGCTTAGAAACTCAAACGACAGATTTCCTGCAAACTACAACACCTCCGTGAGGTACATTCTGGATGCTCATATTGACAATCATGCTTATGCAAATCAGCTTTGCAAAGTCTCTAAAATGCTCTTTGACCTTACACATAAAGAGCTTGGCATAGAGGATAGGTACCGTCATGAACTCTCAGTTGCCGCAAAACTATGCATGAGCGGGAACAATATACACTACTACTCGCACAACAAGAACAGCTACAACCTCATAAAAGATGCTCTGGAGTTCGGGTTTACACATAAGCAGATAATATTGATAGCAACGCTGACAAGATATGCAAAAAGAAAGCTCCCTTCACAGTCTCACATACAGAAGTTTAAAGAGCTTCTGCCAGACTCAGAGCAGTTGGATGCTCTAAGCTTCCTTCTCTCGTTAGCCGTAGCACTTTTAAGCCACTACCCTCGAAATATAGATTTTACGCTTAGTTTTGAGGAGTCTGAACTTAAAGTTTGCTCTAAAAACTCTCTCTATCTTGCAAAAGAGAGCATTAAAAAACTGGATATGATGCCAAAAAAGAGCATCAACATCTCGTTTTATTCCTAGAATCTCTGTCCCATAGTAAACTCAAATACCGCAGTCTTGTCACCCTCTTCTTCTCCAAGAGGCTTCGAGAACATCAGCTGGATAGGTCCTACAGGCGAGAACCACTCAAGCCCAGCACCAAAACCGCCGCGTGAGAGATTGTTCGAGAGGTAATCAGAACTCCCTGCATCACTGACAAGCGCGCTTCCTGAAGCACCTATATAACCCCAGTCAAGATATGTCACCAGACGCATTTTAGCCTTTGGCACAAGAGGAAAACTAAGCTCAAAACTGTTGGATGCAGTATATTCGCCTCCGACTCTTCTGTCATCAGTTTCTGTTGGGTCCGTATTTAAAATCGTCGGCGAGAGAGAGTATGACTCATATCCTCTAACGCTTCCTATACCGCCCATATAGAATCTCTCTGCAACAGGCAGGAATCCTATCTCTTTGACGTAGTAAAATCTTGCTTTATATCTTGCAACGACGTCAAATCCAAACCAATCTTCAAGCCCTTTGTATGCGCTGAAATTTGTTCTGGCCTTGAAAAAATCAGCATCTGCACCCAGACCCGCATACTCTACGCTTTGAGAGAACATAAACCCGTTTCTCGGAAGATAGAAATCATCCGTATTGTCGAACTTCGCACTAAGTGTTACAGAGCTCTTTGAGTAGTCTTCAAAATAGAAAGTGTCAAGGGTTGTGTTTGTCTCATCAAACTCATAGCTGTTTGCAGAATAGCCATAACCTACATGCCCGCTGATATATCTTGTAAATCTATGACCCACTCCAGCAGTAAATCCGTCAGACATTACAGTATAGTCATTGTACTCGTAATCAGACGTATATAAAGAGAAGTTACCGCTGAAATCGCTATCGTTTAATCTAGGGTTAGACATACTAAAAGAGTAGTTAGAGGTTAAAGATGAACGCTCAGCTTTAACACCTACGTTTATACCCGAGCCCCAGACGTTTCTGTCATCTACCGCTACGCTCACAAGAAGACCGCCGTAACTTCCGTAACCGCCTCCTAGCTGGATATTACCTGTCGGCGCCTCTTTTACCTTGACTATGAGATCCATAGTCTGGTTGTCAACCCTTTTCTCTTCTATGGTGTTTCCGTCAAAAAAACCGAGACGTCCAAGCGCATTTCTGGAGTCGGAAAGGTCTGTGAGGGAGTACATATCTCCGGGTCCAAGGTAGAGCTCTCTTCTTATGATCCTGTCAAGCGTTCTGCTGTTTCCTGAGATGATGACGTTTCTTATTTTAACTCTCTCTCCCGGCATGATCTTAAAGACAACCTCGACCTCTCTCTTCTCTTTGTCTTTTTTCAAGTCTGGTACTATCTGCACAAAAGCGTAACTCTGGTCCGCTATAAGGGTCTTGATTCTTTGCGAGTCGTTACGGAAGGTCTCAACGTTAAAAGGCTCGCCGATCTCTAGCTTTATAAGCTCTCTTATCTTCTCCTCTTCTATTACGTGTTTTTGCTGATCTATAGTGATCGCGCTGATGTTATATACCTCACCCTCGCTTACCTGATAGCTTATCTCTGCCGTATAGTTGTCAAAGTTTACTTTTGAAAACGGCTCTTTTACGTCAATGTCCAGGTAACCGTGCTGCATATAGAGATCACGTATTCTAAGAGGATCGTAAGCCAGATCGTTAACACGCATCTTTCCGTCGTTTCTTCCCCAGAACCAGCCCATAAACTCTCTCTCTTTATTAGCGATCATATCATCAAAATCATCACTGTCAAGTCCGGATACACCGCTATAGAGAAGCTCTTCAATAATGATCTCTTCGCCCTCGTTGACCAAGAAAGTTATCTTATAGCTTCCGTTTTCCAAAAGCTCCTTTTGGATCTCTACGACACTGTCGATCTTGCCGTCTTGGTTTATCATCTCAATGATTCTTTTTTTTGCCGCTTCGAGCTTTTTCTCATCATAAAGCGAGCCGACCTTTATCCCAATGACGCTCTCTTTTATCTCGCTGTCATTCTCTTTCCAGCCTTTTAGTTCTATGTTCGATATAAGAGGTTTCTCTTTAAAGTGAAACGTTAAAACGCCCTCTTCGTCCACCGTGGTCCAGATATCTTCAAAGTACCCCTGTTTATAGTATGCTTTGATCGACTCATCAAGCATTTTCTCATCGACGCTATCGCCGACCTCAAACTTTAGCATTCTAAGTGCTACGGACTCTGACATGTTGACCATGCCCTCATATTTGATCGATTTTATAGTGTAAGCAAAGGAGTTGACCGCCAGCAAGATTACAAAGAGTGCTAAAATTTTTCTCATTAAGTTTCCATCAGTTGTAAAATAAGAGGAGATTTTACCTTTTATGAGGTTAAAATTAAGTAAACTTTGTATAATTTGAAAAATTTAAAATAAAGAATAGATATGAAAGTTGCAATTGTAGGACTTGGGCTCATGGGCGGCTCTTTAGCTTTGAGTCTTAAAAAACTGGATTTTATTGAGAGTATCGTGGGGAGCGATCACAATAAAATCCACCAGCAAGAGGCGATGATGCTCGGTCTTGTTGAGAAAATAGTAGAGTTTGAAGAGGTTAAAAATTATGATGTTATCTTTCTGGCAATCCCGGTAGACGGCATCATAAAAGCACTAGAGAGCCTTACAGATATAAAAAAGAGCACGACAATTATTGACCTTGGGAGTACAAAGACAAAGATATTGGCCTCTGTACCGCCAAGTATCAGAGAAAATTTCGTTGCGGCTCACCCTATGACGGGAACTGAGAACTTCGGTCCTAGTGCCGCGGTTGAGAACCTATACAAAGAAAAAGCCGTAGTACTGTGCGATATAGAACACAGCGGGGAACTTCAAGCAGACATTGCCAAAAAGATATTTAGCTCACTTGAGATGAAAAAGTACTTTATGTCGGCAAAGAGCCATGACCGTCATGCCGCATTTATCTCTCATATGCCTCACGCCATCTCATACTCTCTTGCAAACACCGTTATGAACCAAGAGAACAAGCACAACATCCTTGCACTTGCCGCGGGTGGTTTTCGCTCAATGAGCCGTTTGGCAAAGAGTTCTGCGAATATGTGGGAAGATATTTTTAGACAAAACAGAGAAAACCTGCTCGAAGCGATAGAGCTTTTTGAGAATGAGCTGACTATCTTAAAAGGGCATATACAAAACGAAGAGTGGGAAGAGGTTCATAAAAACATAGAAGCCGGGAACAGGCTTCACGATATTTTAGATTAACTTATCCCATACCTCTTTAAGAGCTCTTTTAGAGCTTTTTTATCTACTTCTATCTTCTCGCTGGAGTAGATGTTCTTCTCCAGTATCTCTACTATTTCAGCTACCTCTCTGTCGTCCTTATATGGCAGAAGCTTTGTCAAAAGTATCTTTGGATCTTTTATAGAGCCCTCTTTTGCTTTTTTTTCAAAACTGAAATTCGGTCTATAAAGCATAATAGCAATACCCGCCGCTACTCCGCCTATAAAGATAAATACAAGGGTAAGCATGTCGTACTCTTTACTTACAGATGCTCCCTGAGTCTGCCCAACAGAAGCTCTCTCCTCTTTTTTAATGACAAGCTCCTCTTTTGAGAGCTCATTTGTGACATTTATCTTTATCTCTTTTGTAGAGACCTCTTTTACCTCTTTTGTCTCAGGATCAAAATAGCGCAAAGAAAAAGAGGGGATGGTAAAATCCCTATCTGAGACAAAAGCTATCTTTTGGGTAAGTTTTTTGCCCTCTATAGAGATCTTCTCATCAAATACCGCCACTTCGTCCATCGAAGGCTTAAAGCTTTTTATATCTTCAAAGTTTCCATCACCGCTCACGGTTATCGTTATGTTTACCGCTTCGTTTGCTTTGATCTCTCTCTTGTCTGCAACCGCCTCTATGGCAAAATCCCCGACCAGACTGACTCCGGATGGAAGCGGTTTAACATCAAAGCTAAGCTCATTTGAAAAGTATGTTTTCCACTTTATTGTAGGTATCCAGTCTCCCCAAGCACTCGCCCTTGAGCCTCTTGAAGCTATTCTCATCTGTGCCTGCGAAATCTTTTGCTCCCCTGCTCTTTGAGGAGCCAGAGAGTAGACTATCTCGGTAATGGTATATTTTGAATCCTGATACCTCTTTGGCTCAGACTCGCTTTTTATCCAAAAACCCTTTAGCTCAGGCGGAGTAAATTCACTGTCAACCGCCTCTGCATCGCTTCTTTGCTTAAATGTCAGCGTCAAGTCAAACGCCTCTCCGACAAAAAGCTCTTTTTTGCTGCTCTCTAGCTTTAAAACAAAGTCCTGATCCTTCGCGCCGCTTACAGGAACTACCTTTACTTCGACGCTGTTACTTGACTCGGTTTTGCCGTCGACTTCGACCTCTGTCGGGTCTATCACACAGCTTTTTTGAGGTACGAACCTGTAGCTCAGCGTGTAGTTTTTATTGATAGATCCATTTGTTATCTGCATACTTGTCTGAGAACTTGTCGAGATAACGTCACTATCGCACAATCTTCGTATATTTGGTCTTGTTATATCCTCTCCAGAGATGGTAAGCGAGTATGTCACCATCTCGCCAAGCTCAACCTCTTTTGGGCTCACTTTTGCGACAACCTCTGCATATGCACTGCTTAAAGATAGGAGTAGTAAAAATAGTAATTTAGTTATTGTTCTCATAATTTGCCTTTGTTATCTACCATGGTTTCTCATCCGAATTTTTTTCGGTCGTCTCTTCATCGTTTAGTCTATAAAGAAATGTAGCGTTGCCGGAGTTTAGCTGCTTTATCCACTTCTGCTCCTCTTCATCGCTCATTGTCTCATTTTGCATCTCAGCCGAGCCGTGCGAGCCGTTCTCATCGTTTTTTTCGTCCTCTTTTATATCTTTTTCTTTACTATTTTGATCTGTTTTATTCTCATCACTGCCATCTTTGTTCTGAGACTCTTTCTCATCAGACTCCTCTTTTTTCTCTTGGCTCTTATCTTCTTTTGGCTCTTGCTCTTTATCGCCCTTCTCATCTTTTTTAGAGCTATCTTTATCGCCGCTCTCATCAGATTTTGAGTCCTGATTCTTATCGCTTTGCTCCTGTTTCTCTTCTTTGTCTTGCTTCTCTTGCTTATCATCCCCATCTTTTGAGTCGCTCTTTTGCTCCTCTAAAAGCTTGTTGACCTCTTCTAAGTTCTCTCTTGTCTCTTGGTCATCTATTATCTCCAAAGAGCTCTCATACGACTCAATAGCCTTTTGCAGATCGCCCGACTTCGCATAGGCGTTTCCGAGGTTAGAGAGACTCTTCGCTTTTAGCTCATCCTCTTCAAAAGCCGCTTTTTTGTATGACTCTATCGCCTCTTTATACTTTTCATCTTTGTAGTAGGCATTTGCCGCATTGTAGTAACTTTGCGGGTTTTGAGAGTTTTGTGCATGCTCATTGTAGAGGTTTGCCGCCTCAGAGTAACTGCCGCTCTCATAAGCCTCTTTTGCCCTGTTTAAATCCATAAAGTCCAAGGCCCCGGCTTCTGCTGAGGGAGTACTAAAAAGAGCAAAAGAGAGAACAAACAGAGATGCTGCATTTTTAACCCTGCCAAGCGAGCTTGTAGCAATAAGCAAAATAAATAGCGCAATTGCCAAAGGATAGTAAAAGAGAGGGGTATGCTTCTGTATCTCTTCGCTTTTTAACTCCTTCTCTTCGCTTATCTGGGTGATCTCCTTAAACATCCTCTTTATATCATCCGAAGATGTCGTGCTCTGTATATAGACACCCCCTGTCTTTGTCGCCAACTCTGCAATATTCTCATTTAACTTTGAGATGATTATCTCCCCGTTATGTTTTACCAGAGTTCCGTCAGCTAGCTTTATAGGTGAGCCTTTTTGTGTAGCGATACCTAGTACAAAAACAGTGATATTGTTCTTTTTCGCTCTTTTGATCTCCTGCAAAAAATCATCTTTGTCTCCACCGTCACTTAAGATGAGAAGATACTTTTTATCCTTCTCTTTTTCTGCCTTGCTAACGACATCCAAGACGGAGAGGAAGTCTGTTCCCTTCTCGGTTATAGATGATGTATCAAGTTTGCGAAGCAGAAATGCTACGGCGGCGGTGTCGAAACTAAGCGGCGAGACAAGATAGGAGTTTTTTGCAAAAGCTACTATTCCTATGCGCTCATTTGGAGCTTCAGCCAAAAGCGTAAGCACCTTTGATTTTGCGGCTTCGAGTCTGTTAGGATAGATGTCGGGTGCGAGCATAGAGTCGGATATATCTATGGCTATCATAATGTCTGCGCTCTTTGCTTTTACTTCAACTAAGCCCTCTTTTATGGCAGGCTGGGCGAGTGCGACTATCATAAAAAATCCCATAAGAAAAAAGAGTGCGTTTCTTGCTTTGAGCGTCAAGGAGTTTGTACTTGCACGGAGCCTATCCATAACATCCGGAGCAAAAAAGGTTGCAAACTGCTCCTTTTGGGTGAGCAGCAGCCCGAAGAGTATAAAGAGCGGAGGAAGCATATAGTAGAGAAACTCGGGGTGCAAAAATGTCATGCGTAGCCTCTTTTGTTTCTAAGATAGACATAGAGCATCAGTGATAAGAGAGAGATAAAAAGAGGGAACTGATAGTAATACTTCAGATTTGTAAAACTCTCTCCCCTTATCTCTGACTTCTCAAGCTTGTCTATCGTTTTGTAGACCTCTTTTAGCTCATTCGCGTTGGAGGCTCCAAACGCCACTCCGCCGCTCTCGTTGGCAATGCGCAGCAGTACGTCCTGATTATACTCATGAGGCATTCCTATACCTATAGGGTAGACCTTGACGCCCTCTTTTTTCGCCATCTCGATTGATACATCAAGCGGGATCTTATCGATCTGAGGAGTGGAGTAGCCGTCTGTTAGCAATATCGCTATTTTTGTCTTGGAGTCACCCATCTTTAAGAGGTTTACACCCTGCGCCAAAGAAGTATTAAGTGCCGTATATTTTCCCGCCATACCGATGGAGAGCTGTGAGAGTATCCTGTTTAATATGTCCGCATCATAGGTAGGAGGCGAAGCGATAAAAGAGAATGCGCCAAATACGACCAAACCTATATTGTCGTTCTGCCTCTCTTTGACAAACTCGCTTACGATCTCTTTTACGACGTCAAAGCGTGTCAGATGTTGATTTTTGGCATCAAAACCCTCTGCCTGCATGGACTCTGAAGCATCCAAGATAAGAGCAATCTCATACCCCTCTTTTGGCTCAAGTTCATAAGGCTCATCTTTTACCGGAGACATAAGGGCGAGTATCATCCCGACTATTCCGAGCCACTTTAAAAAGAGAAGCGTCTTTGATGCCGAGACGCTAGTCTTTAAAAAGTCCTGCGTATGTGGAAAGTAGATGGATGGAAGCTTCATCTTGCAAAGAAAAGAGCAGAGAAGAAAAAGAAGAAGAAGTGATGCGATTTGTGGAAACTCAAAGTAGATCCCATCAAACATCGATCATCTCCTTGTAAAGCTCTATATAGCCCAAAGTCTCTTGGCTGAACTTCTGCACCTCTTTTTTGTACTTGTACTCCTCAAGGCGGTTTATAAGATTTTCATACATCTCTTTGTGTCTTGGACTGTCGTCTTTGAACGTAGCGCCCAATGATGTAATAAGGTATGCACTCTCTTTGGTATTATTGAGATCAAGCGAACTTAGAAGCCTGAAGTTCTCTTTTCTCAGATTAAAAGCGTTGCGCTTTTTAAAGTACTTATAGATGAGATAGCCAAGTGCGCCAAGCAAAAGAAGCACGACAGAGACAATGCCTAAAAAGTAGTAGAGCGAATACTCCTGAACCTCGACAATCGGCTTTATATCATGAAGCGGTATGTCGTAACTCTGCTCTTGTGCCATTATCTGCCCTCAAAAAGTCTGCGAAGCTTCACGCCTGCGATGGAGTCGGTATACACTTTTGTAAATCTGATGCCGTCACGTCTTAGTCTCTCAAAGAGTCTGTGGTCATGTGCCGCTACTTTTTGGCTGTATGCCCTCACGCTTGAAGCGTTGAAGTCACCCTCCAAAACAGAGCCGCTCTCTGGGTCTATAAGCGATGCAAATCCCATCTCTGGCGGATTCTCCTCAAGGCGGTCTCTAACTATAACAGAGAGCACCTCATGTTTTCTCGCCAAAAGCCTGAAGTCGGGTATCTCAAAATAGTCGCCGATAATCAATATAAGCGATTTTCTCTTAAGCCTTTTAAAGAGCGTCTCTGCAATAAACTTGAAATCTACTTTTTTATTTATTGCGTCAAAAGAGAGTATCTCCTCTACGCTTTTTTGCACTGAAGAGAGTTTTTTGCTCGGTTTTGCGTGTGAGACCATCTTATCTGTAAAGATGTAAGAGCTTAGAAGATCACCATTTTTAAGCGTTGAAAAACCCAAAAGAGCGGCGACTTCGGCAATGGCTTCTTGTTTAAATCTCTTTGAGCCAAAGTGCACGCTTCCGTTTAATACAGAGACCACCACTACGCTGAGCTCTCTCTCTTCACGGAATATCTTGATAAATGGTTTTTGCATCTTGGCGGTGATATTCCAGTCAATATGGCGGATGTCATCACCGGGCATATATTCACGAAGCTCGATAAAGTCATACCCTTCTCCCTGAAAGATGGATGGGTTGTTTCCGACCATTTCGCTAAAGACCTGACGTCTTGCGCGAACCAATATCTTTTGCAGTTTGCTCATAGTTTATGCCACATCTACGGTATTGCAACTCTCTGAAGCACTTTTTCTATGATCTCATCGGTTGTAACTCCCTCGGCTTCCGCCTCGTATGTAAGAACTATACGGTGACGCATAAGCTCTTTTGCTATGTAAGCCACATCAACAGGTGTTACGAAATCTTTTCCTCTCATGAACGCCATCGCTTTTACTGCTTTGAACATATCTATGCTTACACGCGGAGATGCACCGAACTGGATGAGATCTTTTATCTCCTCAAGACCGTACTCGTGAGGATAACGCGAGGCATTTACAAGCTCGATCATATACTCTTCGACCTGCTCATCGACGTGTACGTTTTTTACGGCCTCTTTTAATGCATCCAGATCTTCATGCGTTATTACACTCTCTATCGCCTCGAATTTGCCGCTTGACATTCGTCTGGCTATCTCGAGCTCCTCATCTTTTGTGTTATAGTTTACGATGAGTTTTAGCATAAATCTGTCAAGCTGCGCTTCTGGAAGCTGGTAAACACCCTCCTGCTCTACCGGGTTTTGAGTAGCCATAACAAAGAACGGAGGCTCTAACTTGAACGTAGTATCTCCAAGCGTCACCTGCTTCTCCTGCATAACCTCAAGCAGAGCGGACTGAACTTTTGCCGGAGCGCGGTTTATCTCATCCGCCAAAAGCAAGTTTGTAAATATAGGACCTTTTTTTATCTTGAAGCTGTTGTTTTGCGGATCATATATCTCTGCACCGAGTATGTCCGAGGGAAGAAGGTCGGGAGTGAACTGCGCACGTTTAAAATCAAGTCCGAGACTTTTTGCAAGCGCATTGACCGTTGTAGTCTTTGCAAGTCCCGGAACACCCTCTATAAGGATATGCCCTTCGCACAAAAGGGCAATAAGAAGAGAGTCTATCATCTTCTCCTGCCCGACAACCACCTTAGAAACCTCTTTTTTAATCAAATCTATCTTGGAAATCATAAGTTCTTTGCCTTATATTTTAAATTATGTAAAGTATATCAAAAGGGCGTTAACAGTCGACCAAACGACTATATGCCAAGACCTGTTATCTTGTCTATGCCATCTTTTTTTATCATCTCGTCAAGCTTTATCGCTGCATCCTCTTTGGCTACGTCATACCCCTGAGCAGAGCTTCCGATAATATTTAGCTTACTGCTTGCTACTACCGAGCCTTTATAATCTTTAACGCTTATATCAATTGCATAGCGGGCAAGCGTAAATCCATAGGAGGAGGCTTCTTTGACATTTGAATCAACAGCTACTCTAAAGTGCATGCTGCCTTTTGAGTTCTTTATCTCTACTCCTTTAGCGGAAAATCCCTCTCTTATGGGAGCTTCAAGAACCTTTGAGTCACCGTTACACTCAATCTCGACAGATATGCTTGAGAGAAGTTTCTCATATGAGGAGTTTATGCGCTCCATCCTGTGAAGGTACTCCCTGCCACTGTATGAGCTATTTAAAACATTCATCACGACAATGGTGTCCGGAACATCTTTGATCTCATCTTTTATCTTTCTATAGCCGTTTAACCGTTGAAGCGCATTATGCAAAGTGAGTGACTCTATGCGCGAATCCACAAGAGCAAACTTCTGCTCCATTTCATATTTTAGGCTATCAAAGAGCTTCTGTTTGTCTGATCTTATCAAGACGGTGTAGTTGTTGAACCCGAGTTTATGCGACTCCATCAGCTCATAACTGCTTATGCGGATCTTTTTGAGATCGCTTTGCGTACTGCTCACGACAGTCGATTGATGGGTGTTTACTAAACCCTCCTGCACGACTTTTTTGGAGTCATACTGTGAAGATATCGAGACGCTGAGCGTTGAAGCCATCATATTGAGTGCATTTTTTAGCGCCTCATCCCTATCCTCGCCCTCGCCTATGGCATAAAGCGTAGATGCTGTTGACTTTGGAGGGTTGAGATACCAAGATGGAGGAGCTTTTTGTACCGCCGCTGCTTCTTTTTTTGCTCCGCAGCCCGTTAGAATGAGAGTGCCTAGTAGCATGGTCGAAGCTAAAATATATATGACTTTTCTATTCATTATCTTAAAATCTGCTCTTTTGCCCTGTTGCTTTTCTCGATAGTCTCACCGATCCTTACATATGCCGCACTCACTTCTGTGACAGGCTTTAGTGCCAGCTCATCAGCGATCTTGTAATACTTTTGCGCCTGAGCATAACTCCCCTGCGCCTCTTTGATGACACCGAGATTATAAAACGCAACGTAGCTTCTCTCTTTGGTAGAGTCAATTAGCTCAAATAGCAGTTTTTCGGCTTTGTCTAATCTGTTTTGCTTTATATACTCCAGAGATGCCTCCAAAAGCTCCTCTTCATGGCTGCTGTAATCAATGTCAGCATCATCAAGCAAGACAACCTTAAAATCACGATAGCGAGGTGTCAGCTTGTAGGTAAAAGAATCGGCTATATTGTTAGCCAGCATCTGCATTGCTGCTTCCGCGGCTGGAACCCCTTTTGAGCTGTCTTGGCAGCTGCTAAAAGTGTAATCTTTACTTAAAGTATCAGCATAGATAATATCGCCCTTTGCTACATCAACCATGCGTACATCGGCAGAGAGTCCGACCTCTCTTTTCATACACTTTACAAGATACTTTACGCTCTCTTTACACTTTTTATCCACACACTTTGAGCGCTCTTCATAATAGTATGTATCTTTTATGCTTGGCTCTGCGGCTCTGCCTGATATAATCGCTTCCGCACCGATGAGATTTCCTATCTCTACGGCGGTAGAGGGATCTACCAAGCCGCTTTTTTGCAACTTCTGCTCAGCTATAATTTTGTCAAAATCTTTTCTGCTGATGACCGTAAAATACTCTTTATCATCGATCTTTTGTTTAAAAAGATTGTTCTCTATCTTCTCTGATAGTCCGAAATGATCGTTTTCAAACCCAGCGACACTTACTTTTTTTGTCAATGCGGCTCTGTCTACCTCAGCAGGCTCCAACGCGCTGATGACGACTTTTTGCGAGCAGCCGCCAAAGATCAGAAGAGCTGTTATGAAAGAGAGTATCTTAAAAACTACCATGAAACAGCTTTATTGCTACCTCTCTTTGCGACGATGCGTTCATCTTCCCAATATGCCAGACCAGTTTTTATTTCAGTCAGAGACATCTGAAAATAGTACTCGACTCTTTGTGTCTTAGAGTCAACTTTGATATTTCTTTGAAGTATCTTGCCCGATAAGCTAAGATCGGGCGCTATCATGCTCCCTTTGCCCGCAACGCTCTTTTGGTCAAACTCAGCGTTTCCTCTTAGAGTCTCTCTTGCGTGCATTGACATCTCATCTTCAGCACCCTCTAATCCTACTGCTGTAGTTACGACCACTTTGCCGCTTTGAAGCAGACCTACACGGATCTTTTTGATAAGCTGGTCCGTATCTATATGCTGCATTGTATCGTTTACGATTCTTGAAACTACAAGAACGTAACGCTCACCGTTCTTTTTATCTACAGCGCCCGAAGCGAGCAGCGACTCTATCATATCCTGTGCCGCACCCTGAAAATCCCTGTAATCAAGGCCCATGACCGCTTCACCCTTATCGTTGTCTATATCTATGTTTGTGGTTTTTGTCTCACACCCGCTAAACATAACTCCAAGAGCCGCTAATATTATTGTCCATCGTATTGTTCTTCGCATATTACTTCCTTTTGTGATTTTATATATAGGCGAAACGTACTCGCCTTTGTACTTGGCGATGTTGCGTTTATCTGAAACGGCTGGTTCGCGTAAGCTGGGACCGTCTGCCATTTTGAGAGTATGCTCTCTATCTTAAAGCCCTCTTTGTCAAACCAGATGACCTGATACTCAAGAAGCTGATAGCTATCCGATCTGTTCTCACCGATAACCTGCGCCTGCATAAAACCGTCGGACTTTTTTCGCCCTTTTATGTCACTGACTACAATGTCGCTGTTGCCGCAGTTGCTGATGACTTTGACTATTGAGTCGTTCATCTTAGGCTCTTTGGCACAACCGCCGAAAATTAAAACAAAAAAAGCGATATATCCTATAAATCTCATCAAAACTCCTTAAAACTCCATAACCGTAACACTCGGTCTTGAAGTAGCTGTAGCTATTTTAACATAAACAATAGCATGTTTTGCACTCATTGGTATCTCTACATCAATGTTGTGCGCTCCCGTTCTTAAGAGGAGTTTGTTGCTTTTTGGTATTTTAACTCTTGTAACCTGAAAATCTTTTGGCAAAGTATTCCAGCTTCTGGTATCGGCATGAGTTGTTAAGAGTTGAAACGCCGCAGCAGCCAGTCCAAGATATGGGTTGTCTTTCTTTGCTTCATACTGTGCATAGGTCTTAATTGCCGCAGAGAGAAGTGCGCGGGTCAAAATATCGTTGTATGTGTAGTTGAACTCCGTGAGTATCACACTCTCCATATCGCCTACTACCGAGGTCTTTGAGAGACTCTTTCCATCTGAGAGAACACTTATAGCTTCACCTGCGCTCTTCCCCCTGCTCATTTGAGGGAGCGCTATGCCTGTGTAGATGACCTTATTTGATGCCAGATAGATAGGGACGTTTATCTTAAACTCCTTCTTTGAGGCTGCCAGACCGTTTTCATAGATAACCCAGACATATCTCTCTTTTATGGCTCTGCCTGAGAGCGCATACTCCACCATCTCAAAGTCGGACTCTACGGTTTTGTTGTTCGGCACCATTCCGTAGACCTCTTTAAGCAGCGACGATGATTTTGCATAATCACCCTCTATGGCAAAGTAGAGACCTGCCAGATAGAGAGTAAATGGGTTGACGAACTCCGGATATACGGCATACTGCCCAAGAGATGAGTAGTTTTTGGCGATGATGCTCTTTACTTGATTGTTGTTAAGCGTATTGTCAATGGCTTTTGAGCCCTGCTCTCTCTTCTTTTGCTCTATTGCCTCTTTTTGTTTTGCAATAAGCTGGGCATAGGTCTCTTTTGCACGGCGAACTCTATCTACAGCGCGGTTGAGCTCGACACGCACCTTTTGGGGCTCTTTAAGCGCCATATAATCAAGGGCTTTATATGTATTTACCATGATCGCCTCCGATATGGACGCCTGATAATCTCTTGCCGCATCATTTAACATCACCCCTGTCAAGTAGTCACTCGCACTGAGAGTTATCGCCTTTTGATGATGAAACTTTATAATAGCTTCCGCCTCATCCAAAAGTTCTATGCTCTTCTCATGCTCATTGGCAAAAAGGTAGCTGTTTGCGGCTTGAAGAATCGCAAGAAGATTTGCGTCATCCATCTCTGCAGTTTTGCTCTTATCTTTAATAGCTATTTGAGCCGATGCCATATAGTCACCCGCTACAAACTTTTCGTAACTCTGCTTAGAACTGCCTATATCTACTCCTGCGGAGTTTGCCAGATTTGCCATACATCCGCCAAAAAAGAGAGGCATAAAGAGTAAGAGCGCAGTGCCAAAGAGTTTTATCATGCTGTTTTTATACCTCATCGCTCTCAACGATCCAGACATAAAGCTCACAGCTCTGCGGGTCAAGCCAGATGTCTTTTAGCTCTACCGTAGCCGATTCATCCGCACTTCTAATAACAGCAGAGGAGTCGAATATCTCCCCGTTTATATCATCGCTTACTATTTTCAAAAGCTCGTGTCTGGACTTTATCTGCATCTTTTTATCTCTCATAAGAGCCGATTTAGCAAGGGAGAGTGCAACTCTTTTCTGCTCAGCCAGACTCCTTCCTTCCTCTTTTTCGGCAATGCCAACTGAGCCCAATACCCCGCCCTGATTTGGTCTAAAAAACCAGATAGGTTTGTTTTGAAAAAGTTCGCTCTTTGTGTTGATGCTCTCTAAAAGCTCTCTTTGGTAGCATCTGCTCTCTATCAGCTCCTTTTTGTCAAAAGGGCGTGTTGTTAAATCAGGCAGCGGAGTTCTATTTTTTTGCGCACCCAAGCCCACTATTCTCTCAATACTCTCTTGCGGGCTCTCCACCAAGATGTAGAGCTTTCTATTTGAATCAAAAAATGCATCGACTTGATAAGCACCACTTAAAAAGAGTTCTGAGAGTGCGACTATTTTGTCTTTGTATCTGTTTGATATCTCGTTATTGCCAACTTTTGATTGACTCTGCAGAGAAGATGTTATGTATGAGCGTATATTATGTGCTAAAGAGCTCTTTGCCTCGTTTAGGGCAGCCGCTCTTTGTGTATAGACCCCTTGAAAATTGACCTCGCTTGAACCTACCGCCTGAGTCAAAGAGTGCTCATTTACCCACAGAGGGAGCCTCTCTTGCTCTTTTGGTTTTGGCGTAGTAGCACATCCACCCAGCAAGAGGAGTAAAAATAGCAAAGATGTTCTATGCAAAAGGCTTCTCATCTACTCCTCTCTATAGAGCGTACCTTTTGCGACCTCTCTATCATCCTCATCTAAGAGCATAAAAAGCGACTGCGTATCGCTTATCTTTTTGAGTTCGACAATAAGCAGGTCCGTGCATCTATCATCCCCGTAACTCAGCTTCTGTTTGAACCTTACTTTTGTAGGCTCTTTTTTCTGGATGATAAGCTCACCGCCGCAGTTTGAAGCGATATAGTTTATAGTGGCTTCTCCAGAAGAGGTAATCTTTATGACCACATCGCTGCTGCTTCCGCCGCTTCTCATGATAAACCCGCTCCAGAGACCGTAAAAACCGCGTCTGATCTCGGATATCTTCTCATCCGCTGCATCTATGTCAAACTCTTTGCCAGGAGCATATTTGGCTCTGTTTTTTATATCTTCATCAGTTGCATATGCCTCGATACTTACTACGATGTCTCCAAAGTTCTCACCGTTTCTAAACTTAGGCTCTCCCTTTATTCGCACCAAGCCGCCTGATCGTTCGCGAACAACATCATCCAAGACCTTGCCTCCTACCATCACCGTCTCAGATATTAGGACCTCACCGTATATCTCTTTTGCCGCCGCCTTTTTTGCCTCATCAAGAGCTATCTCTTTTACCTCTAAAAATGTCTTGTCGGGATATAGCATCTGATTTATCGTAACGCTCTTTACAACGCTCTTGTCCGCAAAAGCCAAAGATAGAAAAAATGCAGCTATTATGAAAAAATATCTCACTTCTCTTCCCTTTTTTTTAAAATATTAAATCATTCTAGTTAAAAAAGATTTAACTCCATATTAACTTCTTTGCACTTTTAAGCGAAGTTACTTTTTTTGTCTCTATCTCAGAAATTAACTTCTCATACCTTTTTGCATCTTTTAAAACGAGGAGTATCATCAACTCATCAAGCGATCTTGCTTCCTCTACTTTTTGTCTGAACTCTTCTTCGCTATTTAGTTTCTGAGCTCTTTTTTTAAACTCTATTTTTGCGACTAAAAATCCCGCCGCAAATGCCAGCAGATAGTAGATGTAGCTAAGATCAAACTCAAAGCTCTCTTTTGGCTCCTCATCCAGAAGCTCCTCTTTGCTAAATCCAGCCTCAACACGAACATCTGTCGCATCAAGAAGCAGACTTCCTGTTCTTTGCTCTTGCAGGTCAAAGTACGGTATCTCTATCTTTGGAATGGTAAAATCCCTCTCTGAGACAAAAGCGAACTTCTGGCTCCACTCTCCGTGCATACCGTCATCTTTAAGAATATACTCTTTTTGGACTTCGCCCGCAAAAACCTTTACGCCCTCGATATTGAACTCTATGGGCTTGATCGCATCAAAATTTCCGACTCCCTTGATGAGCACCTCAATATGATAAGGCTCATATGCTTTTACTTTAGGCTCTCGCTTTTTCTCTTGGATGGTAAAATTTCCGACAAGCGGAGTGTTTGTCTCTTTAACGGTTACTTTTAAGACCTTTTGCGCAAAGGGCTCTTTTGTAAAGTCCTCTTTTTGTACGTTATCCCTGCCCAAAACGGTGTTTTCGATCGACTCTTTTGTGGTCTTTTTCATGACGGCTTCAAATTCGAATTCTATCTCGAGCGCCTCTTTTGCAAACGCCACGAACTCGTAGCTGTTCACCCTTTTGCCATCTACTATATGCTCGCTCTGACTTAGATTTTTAAGAGTGAACTTCTCATACTCACCCGACGGATTAAAGTCGATCGTATAGAGCTCAGAAGCGTCGCTGAAGCTGCACACATACTTTAGATGGATGGCTTCATGCAGATATGCGCTCGTTTTGTTAGCACTAGCACTCCACGTATATGTAGAAGCAGCAAGAGAGGCGTTTAAAAATATAAAAAGTGTTAAAAAAATTCTACCAAGGCTTTTTCTCATCTACGCTCCTCTTGTTTATTAGCTCATACTGTTTTGAGCTGAGCTTTGCTTTTCCGCCATCCAGATTGACCTGACTTTGCGATTTTGTCTTTTTGCCCTTGTCATCTGCTCCGCTGCCGGCTTGCGCGCTCACCTGCATATTTGAGCCGCCGCCCTCTTTTTGTTTCTTTGTCTGCTCTTTTTTAGCAAGTGCCGATCTATCTTTGCTCTGCTGTTGCCCAGTGCTCATCTCTTTCTTCTCACCCGCATCACGTATATGCTCCAGATTTTCATCCGCCTCTTTTGAGTACATAAGCGTTAAAGATTTTATGTACGCCTCTCTCGCTTTTTCAAACTGCTGGAGCCTTACAAAAGAGTTTCCCATATTGTAGTAGATTATTGATTTTATCTCTATATCGGCTGATTTAACCATCTCAAAGTTCTGCAGCGCCTTTTCATACTCGCCGCTTCTGTAAAGCTCTGTAGCTTTGTTGAAAAACTCCATATTCTGGCTTGCGCTCAGATGCACTCCAAAGAGAAGCATAAATGCGACTACATATCTCTTTAGAGTGGTCACGCTTACCAAAAAAGTGATGATTGAGAGAGCTATAAAGTAGTAGAAAAGCTCAAAGTTTCTCATAATGGTCGTCTTGGACTCTTTATCCTCTTCTTTCTGCTCTTCAAGCGCATCAAGAAGTTCGTCAAGATCTTTTGTATAGACTCCGCCGCTGACATCGCTTATCTCTTTGGATGCGCTGTTTTGGCGGCTTACCACAATATCGCCAAGCTCATCTTTTAAAAGTTCGCCGCTCTCCTGCCTTAGAGTCGAACCTGTGGCAGATGCGGTCATAAAGATATTGACGATCAAAGAGTTCTCTTTTGCAAATGCCGCCTCCGCCTCGTAGTCAAGCTCATCGCCGCCGTCGCTAAATAGAACGACCGTAGCTTTTTTTGAGGCAGACATCTTTCTGGCAAGTTTAAGAGCGGACATAATGGAGCTTCCCTGCGTAATGATGAACTTCTCATCAAGCGAGCCAAAAAGGTGAAGCAGAAGCTCTCTGTCCTCGGTCAGAGGGGAGAGAATAACCGCGTTTGTGGTAAATCCAAGAACGCCGAATCTGCTCTTTTGCCTTGATTCGACCAGCTTTTTGAGCATCTCTTTTGCATAGCTGAGTCTTGTCGGCTCCAAGTCGCTTCCCTGCATGGAGAACGAGAGATCGACCCCGATGATCACATCGCTTAATATCTGTTTTGACTCAATAGGTTCTTGCTCTATAACGGGTCTTGCAAGAGCCGTAACGATAAATATAAACGTCAAAATGTAGCCATAGAAGCCGACCCTGAACTCTCTTATATCTCTCTTTATAAAAAGAGGCACTAGCAGAAGTAGAAGCCATAGATACTGTGGATATAACAGAGTCATCTTCTCGCCTCCCTGTAGAGTAAAAATAGCAAGATCGCAGATGCCAAAAGCAGAGCCGCCCAGTAGTAGTAATCTTTTAAGAGATACTCTCTGCTCTTTATCTTTGAGGATTCGAGTTCATCTATCTTCTCATAGACCTCTTGAAGCTCTTTTGCCGAAGTTGCGTAAAAAAACTCGCCACCGCTTTCGCTTGCTATCTTTTGCAAAAGTGCCTCATCAGCTTCACCTCTGTTGCCCATGCCTATGGTGTATATCTTAATGCCCTGCTCTTTTGCAAGCTCTATGGCATCTTTTGGGGAGACGGCTCCGCTGTTGTGCTCGCCGTCTGTTAGCAGTATGATGAGCTTGCTCTTTGCCTTTGAGTGCTTAAATGCGCGCACTCCGTAAGCTATCCCCTCGCCAATCGCGGTATTTTGTCCCGCCATACCGTGCGAGAGGTAACTTAGCATATCTACTACGATCTCTTTTTCATAAGTTATGGGAGAGGCGATAAAAGCAAAGTCTCCAAAGAGCACTACGCCTACGTTGTCGCTCTCACGTTTATATATAAAATCAGAGGCGATAACCTTTGCGATCTCAAAGCGCGACAACCTCTCGCCTCTGCTTACCTCATCCTCCATATCAAAACCAGAAGCGTTCATAGAACCGCTGCCGTCTATCGAGAGGAGAATATCTTTCCCGTGTCTGTTTAGCGGGTTGAACTTATCGACGACTATCGGCGAAGAGAGTGCAATGCAGAGCAGAACAAATATAAGAACTTTTAAAAGGCGTTCAAGTTTTATGAAACTCTTTTTTGCAGATAAAAAGTGAAGATGGGGAAAATATATAGGCTTCATCATCTCTCTGCACTTATACATGCAGTATAAAATGGGCAGAAGAAGCAGAATAAAATATGCGTATTCAAAGCTAAAATAATTCATGGAGTGTATTTTAACTAAAAATTTTCAAATTTAAACTCTTTTTTCTTGACAACTGATTTCTATTTGCCTATAATTCGCGTCCACAAACAATAGGTTTGAGGCACAAACAAGTCTTGTTAGCTCAGCTGGTAGAGCACGTCACTTTTAATGATGTGGCCGATGGTTCGAATCCATCACAGGACACCATTTCTAAAGATATTTAGTGGCCCCGTCGTCTAGCGGTCAGGATCCATGGTTTTCATCCATGTTACAGGAGTTCGATTCTCCTCGGGGTCACCACTTTATCATCTACTTTTAATCAAATCAACTCTTTATTTAACTTTTCATTTCTCTGGTAATATAACTTTTTTATATCTCGCTAATAAATTGTCTTTATAATGTCCTTAACAATTAACGCTATAATTACATAACAAAAATAACTATAACAGTAATGGGCTTTTATGAACAAAGAAATTATAAAATATCTTCTCATCTTTATCTCTTTAAGCGCTGTAGCTCTTCTTATCTCCTATTATCAGATAAAAAATCATGAAAAAGAGGTTTTAAAACAGGAAAAAGAGATGCTCTCTATTGCCTACAACACCATTACAAAAGCCTATAAAACTCACTCTGAGATAATATTCGATACAAAGATAAACGTGCCTGAAGTACATGCTTTAATGAAAAAAGCAAACAGCACGGATATAGGAGAGAAGAACAGCGCACGCGGAGAGCTCTACTCGCTTCTAATTAATAGCTACAACTCTATGAAGATATTTAAGATAAAACAGCTTCACTTCCACCTGCCAAATAACGAGAGTTTTCTAAGGTTTCACAGAGTGGAGAAGTTTGGAGACTCTCTAGAGGGCATAAGAGACACTGTAGCATATGTCAACAGATACAAGGAGCCTGTATCGGGTTTTGAAGAGGGGAGGATATATAACGGATATAGATATATCTACCCGATAGTCGACAGAGAACAGCACTACGGAAGCGTGGAGATCTCGGTCTCTATGCATGAGATAGTAAAGCATCTAAGGGATGAAGCTATTGCCGATGTCGAGTTTATAATCAGAAAAGACATAGTTGAGAAAAAGGTCTTTGAGAATGAAAAAAGCAACTACTTACAAAGCAAAATAAACAGTAACTATCTTTACGAGAGAGTTATCTCCGGTGATGGCAACAAACTTATAGAGGAGATCACCGCCAAACATTCCGATTTAGATGAGAATATCTTGAGCGGTGAAGCTTTTAACTTTTTTACATGCTTGGACAACAGGTTTTACATAACCACTTTTATACCTGTCTTTAACAAATACTCAAATCAACAGGTCGCATATATAGTAGTAAACCGCTCAAACCCCTCTATTGAATATATGTTTAAAAAGGACAGGGTCATAAACAGCATTATGATCCTTCTTCTTGCCCTGCTTACATATTTTTACTACAAAATGAGAAAAAAACATGAGATTTTTGAAAAAAACAACAGGATGTTAAACGAGATACAGCTCATTGCAAAGCTCGGTTCATGGGAGCTTGAGGCAAAAACAAACAAGCTGAGATGGAGTGATGAAGTATATAACATCTTAGGTCTTAAGCCGCAATCTTTTGAACCTACATATGAGATCTTTCTAAGCTATGTCCATCCTGATGACAAAGATAAAGTTGATGAAAAATTCATAGAATCAATAAATAACAAAAGCGTATATCAAGTTCAGCACAGAATCATAAAAAATGACGGTACGGTCGCGTATCTTAATGAGTCCGCCTACCACACATATAATGAAGGCGAGCATATCTACTCTATCGGAACCGTTCATGACGTCACGCATATCATCGCTTACGAAGAGAAAATCTTACATATACAAAATGAGCTCCAATCAATCGTAGATCATATTCCAGATATCATATTCAGGTCTAAAACGGACAAAGAGATGACCATGCTCTTTATAAACAGCGCCGTTTACAAGATCACCGGGTATAAAGCCCAAGCTTTCATCTTAAACAGAGTAAGAAACTACAGAGACCTGATCCACCCTGATGACAGAGAAGCGGTTGAATCAAAGATCCAAGAAGCAATAAAAAATAGAGCCGAATACTCCATAGAGTACAGAATACTAAACTCGCTCGGAGATGTGGTGTGGGTCAAAGAGAGTGCCGAGATGAGTATAGATGAAGAAGCTCAAGAGTGTATTGAAGGGGTAATAACCGACATAACCCATCAAAAAGGCACTATGGAAAAGCTTCGCAAGTTCATAGATATTCAAGACAGCATAGTTCTTTTGACGGACTCCAGAAAAATACTCTTTGCCAATCAGAAATTTTTTGACTTCTTCGGTTATGAAGATCTTGAAGATTTTTCAAAAGAGTATCCGTGCATAAGCAATCTTTTTGTAGAGGATGAGACATTTTTCCATGTTGGCAAAATGCTTCCAAAAGAGGAGCACTGGATAAGAAGCCTGCTGAATCTGCCGGGCAGAGAGAGGATCGTCTCAATGCTAAACAGAGAGAAAAAAGCTCATGCTTTTTCGGTATCCATCAATAGTTATGACCCGCAGACATACGTAGTAAACTTCAGCGATATAAGCGACACTATGTTTGAAAAGCTACAGCTTAAGCAAAAAGCGATAAGAGACCAGCTGACAGGTGCCTACAACAGAACATTCTTTGATTCATCGGTTCATAGCATCATAAACAACAACGAGAGCCAAAACGGCAAGACAGGGATCATACTATTTGATATCGACCACTTTAAAGATATAAACGACAACTACGGTCACGCTGCAGGCGATGAAGTCTTAAAAGCACTTGTGGAGATCGTAGGGCGTTTTACGAGAAAAGAGGACAAACTTATCAGATGGGGCGGGGAGGAGTTTGTCGTGATCATGTATGCAAAGACCATAGGTGACATCGCAAGACAGGCGGAGCACTTAAGATTTGTCATACAAAACCACAAGTTCGACCACCTTCCTACTATTACATGCAGTTTTGGCGTAGCACTTCATGAACATGACGAAAGAATAGAAGAGAGCATAAAGAGAGCGGATGAAAAGCTCTATGAAGCAAAAAGAGGCGGCAGAAACCAGGTAAGGTCTTAGTCTATTTAGTTCAAGCTGTAATCTATAGGCAGTGTCAGAGTTATATTTACTCCCGGTTTTGGAAACTTCCCAGAGAGCTCCTCTATTGTCTTTAGTGCTGCACGGCTTAAAATATCGCTGCTTGAGTCTGTTATTTTAATATTTTTTACTTTTCCGTCTGCACATAAAGTAAATTTTACACTGACCCTGCCCGTAATGCCTCTCTTTCTCGCCGCCATCGGGTAGTAGAGATTCTCTCTTATTAGCTCGCTTATCTTTTGCGTGTTGATCTTGAGATACTCTTTGGTCGCATCTGCTTCTCTGCTCTGTTTGTTCTTAGGTTCTACTATCTCTTTTTTAGGCTCTGCCTCTGCTTTTTTTGGAGTGCTCTCGAGAACCTCCGTAACCTTTTTCTCCTCCACCTCAACAACTTTTTCTTCTACTTTTGGCTCTTCAAGAGCTTCGCTCTTTTGTATCTCCTCTGCTTTTGGCAGAGCTTTTTCTACAACTATCTCTTTTTTGGGGGGATTTGGTTTTGGTTCAGATTTTTCTTCAGGTTTTTGTTTTGGTTTTGGAGCCTCTTCTTGCCTCTTCTCTACTTTTGGCTCAATGGGCTTTTTTACGCTTACTGCTTCTTTTTCGTAGTTGACTTTGCAGAGCTGAATGCAGAGGGACTCCTCTTTATACTCCTCTTTGGTCTTAGAGTAGCTGCTCCATGCAAAAAAAGCAATAAAGAGCAGAATCAGATGAATGACAATAGAGATAAAAAAGGAGCTGGAGTGTCTAATCATAAAAGAGATAGTAACAAAAAGATTGTTACTACTTTGTTAAATGGTATGCTAGAAAGTACTATATCGCGCTTTTAAATTCCGGATATGACTCGACCCCGCACTCGTTGATATCCATACCGACAAGCTGCGCTTCATCGCTAGCTCTGAATTTTGAGAACTTATTGATAATATATAAAACTGCATAAGAGACGCTAAAAGCAAAAACTCCTATAACTACGACTCCCTTTAACTGCGACATAAAAGAGACGCTATCAACAAAGATCCCAACCGCTAAAGTACCCCAGATTCCGTTAACGAGGTGCACGGAGAGCGCCCCGACCGGATCATCAAGACGAAATTTGTCAAACATAGGAACGGCAAAGACGACCAAAGCCCCGCCGATCGCACCTACTAAGATAGGCGTGTACATATTGTACAGGTCAGGTGCAGCCGTCACGGCGACCAAACCGCCAAGAGCGCCGTTTAGTATCATCGTGATATCAAGAAGTTTATATCTGATATGCATCAGTATACCTGCGATAATGGCACCGCTAAGCCCTGCCGTATTTGTGTTCATTATAGTCTTTGCAACAAGGTTCGCATTCTCAACGCTCGATATAGAACCGACGCTTCCGCCGTTAAACCCGAACCATCCTATCCAAAGAAGAAGCGCACCTAAAACAACAAGCGGGATGTTTGAAGCAGGAATAACTCTGATCCTGCCATCTTGATAACGCCCACGTCTCGCACCAATAATAAGAATAGCAGCCAAAAGAGCCCAACCGCCCGTTGAGTGTATAACGGTTGAGCCTGCAAGGTCATACATATCAATATCGAACATAGTTCCCGCAAGCATATCCGCACCCCAGCTTACATTTACCGCCAGAGGGTATATGACTGCTCCCATAATAACGGTAAATATTGCCAAAGGGATTATACGTACACGCTCGCTCACGCCGCCGCTCATGATATTTACGGTCTTTCCGACAAAAGCCATCTGAAACATAAAAACAGCCCATATACTGCTAGAGACACTATCCCAACTTCCAAATGCAAGCTTATACCCGACAAGCAAAAATGCCAAAGATGC
>NZ_JAVEUF010000013.1:47742-54745 GCF_034005705.1 Sulfurimonas sp.
GTTCTGACCAATCCTGCTTCAAGCATTGCAAAGCCGGGAACCATAAAGATGATAAGCGTCATTGTAAAGAGTGTAAAGAAGGTATCGAGGATGTATTTAAAATCTGTCTCCAGCATATAAAGTCCTTATGAAAAATTAAAGGAAATTATAGCTTAGAAACTGTGCGGATTTTTATTAAACTGATTAAAAATTAATCAGTTGTTAAAGAGAAAAGGAACAGACTCCTCTTCTGTAGTTTAATAAAATTAATTATATCTGCCGCTCTATGCGGCTAGCTTTTCTAAAGAAACTTCGTTTTGTGCCACAACGACACTTCTAATTCTCGAAAAACTTGTTTTTCGTAGCTTTAGGGGGTTGGAAGGGACTTTAGTCCCTCCCGCTAAAACGGACTTGTTCGTTTTAGCGTGTAACGTTAGTTTATATAGCCTCGCTATCAGACTCTCCGGTACGAATACGGATGATCTTTTCAACATCCGTGACAAATATCTTACCGTCTCCGATCTTCCCTGTTCTGGCAGCTTCCACTATTGTGTTGGTCACCTGCTCTACGCTATCGTCATCAACGACCATCTCCATCTTTATCTTTGGAAGAAAATCTACTACATACTCTGCACCGCGGTAAAGTTCACTATGTCCCTTTTGACGTCCGTAACCCTTTACTTCGCTTACAGTCATACCGGTTATACCTATCTCCGCCAATGCATCTTTTACATCTTCTAGTTTAAAAGGCTTTATAACAGCTTCTACTTTTTTCATAATGTATCTCCAAATTAAGTTTAAAATTGTAACCATTTTTATGGTTTTAAGCAACCGCTATATTTAAGTATAGCGTTGCAATATTATAGATTTAGCGCTTTTTCTCCGTGAACGGTCTCATCAAGCCCTCTTGTTTCACTCTCATCATCTACTCTTCCGCCGCCTGTAAGCATTGATGCTAAAAAGTAGACGGCTGCTGTTGCTATAGCGCTATAGACTATGGTTAGCCCTATCGCCTTAAATTGACTCACCAACTGAGAAACCATATCGTAAGCCTCAGGCATTGCATAAGGAGCGATAAATATTGCCGTAGCGATCGAGCCCCAGATACCGACCAAACCGTGAATCCAAAAAGCATCCAGTGAGTCATCCACTTTAAACATATTTTTGAGTTTTGCAACAGCAAAGAATCCCAAGATACCGCCGACTAAGCCGATGATTATAGCGCCCTCAACTCCCGCACTTCCTGAAGCAGGAGTAATTGCGACAAGACCTGCAACCGCACCTGAAGCACCTCCAACTATCGTAGCCTTTTTATATACGAACCACTCAGCTATGATCCATCCGATAACGCCAAGTGCCGCCGCAACATTTGTCACCAAGAACGCAGATGCCGCAACACCGTCTGCCGCCAACTCCGAACCCGCATTAAAACCGAACCATCCGAACCATAGAAGTGCTGCACCGAGCGCCACCAAGACAGGAGAGAACGGCTTGATAGCTACCTTGCCGTAATCTCTTCTTCTGCCAAGTATAAGAGCGACCACAAGTCCTGCCACACCCGCATTTAAGTGAACAACAGTTCCTCCTGCAAAGTCCATCTCTCCAAAGTTAAGAGTCTCTCCGCCACCCCATGCCCAGTGTGTGACAGGTGCATAGACAACTATGATCCATAGTGCCGCAAATAGTATATATGTAGAGAACTTTACGCGCTCTATCATAGATCCGCTGGCAATCGCAACCGCAATAGCCGCAAATGTTCCCTGAAATGCCACAAAAAGAAGCTCAGGAATAGTTCCGCTTAGAGTCTCGGATGTAATTCCGGACAAGAGCAGCTTGCCGCTTCCTATAATATCACCCTCACCAAAAGCAACAGAGTAGCCGACTAAAACCCAAACCAATGTACCGATCGCATAAGCACCCAAGCTCATACCAATAGTGTTCAATACGTTCTTAGAACGAGTCAAACCGCCGTAAAAAAGCGCCAATCCTGCAGGAGTCATAAGCATGACAAATGCAGTAGCAACCAACATCCAAGCTGTATCTCCACTGCTTAACACATCCTCTGCCAACACAAAAGACGGTACAGCCAACATACCTAACAAAAACCTCTTCATCTTTCAATCCTTTTTTTTAGTCTGTCAAATTATATACCATCCAAAATCACAATATGACAAAAAACTGCTTATTTTTTAATCATTTGACACTATTGTGCCATAATTCCCTAAAAACAGTGATTTAAGCAAACTTTAAAATTTATTGTTATATAGTTTTTACTTATGGATATACTTAATTTATTCATAATATTTTTATATAAAAGGATTTGCAATGAAAAGATTTTCAACAAAGAAAATCATATCTATTGTTAGTTTATCTATAATGTGTGCCACAGCAGTTGAGGCTAATCCTGCTTTTGCCAGACAGATGAACATGGAGTGTATGTCATGCCACTTTCAATCAATGCCAAAACTTAACTCTTTTGGTAGAGAGTTTAAGATGTCCGGTTTTACTATGACAGGCGGACAACAAGAGCTCAAAAGCGAGTCAAACGCAGGTTTGTCTCTTCCTCAGCACTTAGGTATTAGTGTTGTGATTAAAGCTCGTCATGTCGATACAAACAGTGATACTCCGGGGAATGATAATTCACTCTCAGAAATTTTTGATGAATCTGCCATTTTAATAGGCGGAAAAATTGCCGACAATATCGGAGGTTCATTTGAGGTGGCTAACGGCTCTAACGATGTAGTTCAAGAAGTGGATGCAAATGGTAATCCTATTCCCGGTAGTTATGTAAGCGAAGGCTCAGGATTGGGGTTTAGCGGTAAATTAACTTTTACAGATACTTTTAGTCTTGGTCGTCTTGGCGTGACTCTTTTTAATACAGATGCTTTAGGTGTGTTTTCAGGAACAGAAATTTACTCATCAGGTTTATTTAGACCTATTCGTCAGTTTGAAAATCGCAATAAGACAAATATCTTGCAAAAAACTGGGGTAGGTCAAGGATCTGCTTCAGGTGCTCAGGTTTACTACTATGGGCATGGGTTATATGCGACCGTAGGTCAATATGTGCCGGGTTATGGTCAAGCCATTAGCGTAGAGACAGAAGGATATAAAACTTTTGCAAGAGCGGCGTATGAGTTTAATCTTGCAGGCACTACTGTTGCTGCCGGTGGATATTATATAGGTGGAGATATAATAGATCCTACTGCTCAAGGCCAGTTAACAGGAATAGTTTGGGCTTCTGATGCTAATGCATTAGATAGAGAATCTAGCGGTATAGATATGCAGATAGAGACTGCCGTCGCTGGGATGCCGCTAATGCTAACGGGAGCTGCGGTAATTAAAAATAAATATACGGCAGGCGGAATAATAGGAGCTTCAAAAATGGAAGATACAGGTTTCTCATTTGATGCACAAATAAACCCTATTAACAATATAGGCTTAAAAATAGCTTACTTATCTAGTGAGTTTAAAGATAAAACTCTCAATCTTACTGATGATCAATCAATCATCTCTGGAGGTGTTGAATACTATGGAGCACAAAATGTGCGCTTTGTTTTAGAGTATTCACATACTAAATATAGTGGTAGCCAAAATGATCCTGCTAATTCAAATAGAGACACAGATGGTCAGCTTCTGTTGATGGCAATGGTTGCATTTTAATACATAAAAACACTAAACATATCACTGCAAAGGCACCATCTTTGCAGTGACTCATCTCATTTCTCTCCTTAATTTCTCATCAAGTTGCAACACATTTTTACACCATCTAAAACTTGATGAGAAACTTTAATCCTTTTACGTAACTCTTAAGCGACAATAAGGTATCATCCATAGAATTAATTTTTCAATTTATAAAGAGTAGGTGTTATACATGGGCAACTTGTTAAACAACGATAATATACAGAGCATAAACATTGAAGAGACTCTTCAAAGCAGCTATCTTGATTACTCTATGAGTGTAATCGTCGGTCGTGCGCTTCCTGATGTGCGTGACGGACTCAAGCCGGTTCACAGAAGAATCCTTTACGCGATGGATAAACTGAGTCTTTCTCACGGAGCGAAGTTTAAAAAATCTGCGCGTATCGTCGGTGACGTTATCGGTCAGTACCACCCGCACGGTGATACTGCGGTATATGATGCTCTAGTTCGTATGGCTCAGGACTTCTCTATGAGAATGGAGCTTGTTGACGGTCAGGGTAACTTTGGTTCGGTTGACGGTGACAGCGCTGCTGCTATGCGTTATACGGAAGCAAGAATGACAAAGTATGCAGGCGAGCTTCTAAAAGACCTTGAAAAGAACACGGTCAACATGATAGATAACTACGACGGCACCACGGTTGAGCCTGACGTTATGCCTACACGCGTACCGAACATTCTTATTAACGGCTCTTCAGGTATTGCCGTAGGTATGGCGACGAACATCCCTCCACATAACCCAAAAGAGGTTATGATGGGTCTAAAAGCGCTTTTGGCAGACCCTGATATCGAACTCTACGACCTGATGGAGCACATCAAAGCTCCGGACTTTCCTACAGGCGGAACGATCTTCGGCAAAAAAGGGATCATCGACGCTTACGAGAGCGGTCGCGGACGTATAAAGGTACGCGCAAAGACTCATATTGAAAAAAAAGGGAATAAAGACGTTATCGTCATTGATGAACTTCCTTATCAGGTAAACAAAGCGCGTCTTATAGAGAGCATTGCAAACCTTGTAAAAGACAAAATGATAGAGGGTGTCTCAGAGATACGCGACGAATCTGACCGTGACGGTATCCGTGTTGTTATAGAGCTTAAAAAAGACGCTATGAGCGAGATAGTCCTAAACAACCTCTTCAAGCAGACAAGCATGCAGGTGACGTTCGGTATCATCATGCTATCTATCCTTAATCAGGAGCCGAGAATATTCGGTCTTATCGATATACTGAAGCACTTTATCAATCACCGTAAAACCATTATTATCCGCCGCACCATCTTTGACCTTGAAAAAGCAAAAGCGAGAGCGCACATCTTAGAGGGTCTCAAAAAAGCTCTTGATATTATAGATGAGATCATAAGAGTCATCAAATCAAGCAAGAACATCGAAGATGCAAGAGACAATTTGGTCTCTGAGTTTGACTTTTCGCAAATTCAGGCTCAAAGCATTGTCGATATGCGTCTTGGCAAGCTAACAGGTCTAGAGCGTGAAAAAATCGAGAACGAACTTAGAGAGATTCTAGAGCTTATTGAGTACCTAGAGTCTATCTTAAAGAGTGAAGAGGTTCTGCACGGAATAATTGACCAAGAGTTTGACGAGATCCTTGCTACCTATACGGACGAAAGAAGAACGGACATCGAAGATGACTATGATGATATCGACGTAGAGGACCTTATCCCTAATGAGCCTATGGTCGTGACGATCACACACAGAGGCTACATCAAAAGAGTTCCTCTTGCGCAGTATGAGAAGCAAAAAAGAGGCGGTAAAGGCAAAATTGCCGCTACTACCTATGAAGATGACTTTATAGAGAGATTCTTCACGTGCAATACTCACGATACGCTTCTATTTGTCACAGACCGCGGGCAGCTCCACTGGCTGAAGGTCTACAAGATACCTGAGGGAAGCAGAACGGCAAAAGGAAAAGCGGTCGTTAACCTGCTTAACCTTGTAGCTGATGAGCAGATCCAGTCCATCAACCCGACAACTGACTTCAGCGATGAGAAATCACTTGTGTTCTTCACCAAAAAAGGTGTTGTTAAGAGAACCAACTTAAGCGAATTCTCAAACATCAGAAGCAACGGCGTAAGAGCTATCAGCCTTGACGATGACGACTCTATCATCACTGCAAAAATCGCTGACAAGAGCATTAAATACCTCTTTATAATGACCAAGCTTGCACAATGTATCAAGTTTGACATAGAAAAAACGCGTGACCAGGGTAGAAATACAAGAGGTGTAAGAGGTATCAAGTTCAAGCACGCTTCAGATGAAGTAGTCGATGCAAACATAATCGCAAATGACGAAGAGGAGATCTTGGTTGTGAGCGAAAAAGGTATAGGCAAACGTACAGATGCCGGCGAATACCGCCTGACAAACCGTGGCGGAAGCGGTGTTATCGCTATGAAGATGACTCCAAAGACAGGCAAGCACGTTGTCGGATGTCTAATGGTGGATGAGAGCATGGATATGATGGCTCTTACCAAAGAGGGCAAGATGATTAGAGTAGATATGCAGACCATCTCAAAATCAAGCAGAAATACAAGCGGTGTATATATAGTAAAAGGCGACGATGTCATAAGTGTTTCTCGTTGTCCAAAACAGCCTATTGAAGATGAAGATGAGGAAGAGGGAGAAAACTCTCTGCTTGACTCAAACGAATTGGAATAATTATTGCTACCGATGGAGCATAAAAACCATGTCAAGGGAAAGACAATGAAATATTCTATACTAGTCGCAATGCTTTTTAGTGTTTCTACACTTTTAGGAGCAGACAAAGTTCAGACCGTAGATACTACAGTGATTGAGCAGACGAATGCAGAGCTTGCTAAAGTAAGAGCCGAAGTTGCAGCGGCAAAAGAAGAGGCTGCAGAGGCTACTGCTCAGGCAAACGAAGCAAAAAAAGAGAGCAAGAGAGCTGTAGAAGAGCTGGCAGTTGCCAAAGCCGAGAGAGAAGAGGAGTTAGCTGCTGCTGCAGCTAAAGAAGAGGTTCTAAAAAAGAACAGAACTATGCATATATCCGTTATCGGTCAAGGTGTAGCTCCTATGAACACATCATCTCCTGCTCAAGCTTATGCTCTTGCAAAAAGAGCGGCTATTGCTGACGCGTATAGAGCTATTGCAGAAAAAGTCAAAGGTGTTCGTATAGATGGGCAAGATACCATTAAAAATATGATGGTTCAAAGATCAACTGTACGCACATACGTCCAAGCAATGGTTAAGAATGCCGATATTGTCGAGACCACTTTCAAAGAGGGCTTATGCGAAGTAGAGATGGAAATCTTAATTTCTCACTCAGACTTTGCCGATTAGTCATCCTCTTTAGCTCGC
>NZ_JAVEUF010000041.1:0-3419 GCF_034005705.1 Sulfurimonas sp.
ATATTATTGCCTCCGGCTTAGATTCAATAGAATTTTCATTGGATGGAACTAGTTCGCAGATGAATGACTTTATAAGAAAAAACTCTAACCATAAAAAAGTTATAGAAAACATCAAAGAGTTGTTGGATCAAATATCCTTTAAATCCTCTAATATAAAAGTATCTATATCCTCTACACAATTTAAATATTTTGATGAAAACAATCACTTAAAATCTCCAAAATCACAGTGGCTTGAAAAAGAGTTTAAGCACTACTTAGACTTAGGGTTGCTAAACATAAACTATGTCGATGCGATTGAGTGGAGTGATATGAATATTGATAAAGATATTTTTGATATCGTAGAAGATGAAGAAGATAAAATAACCAACTACTGTGACCATATAACCAGCACAATTACAATAAGAGCCAACGGAGACATTGTACCTTGTTGTTATGACTTGACAAGTCAATTGATAATGGGGAATGTTTTGGATAACTCACTAGAAGAGATATGGAACAACAGCAAGTATCTCAAGTTAAGAAAAAGCATATATGAAGAAAATTTTTACTCAATTTGTAAAAAATGTAGTGTTGTAAATAAAAACAGATTTTTAATTTTAAAGCAAAATAGTTAGTCATGTTAAAGCATAGAGTTATCCCATGTGTGCTTTTAAAAGATTGGCAACTTGTCAAGAGCATTGGGTTTAGTTCATTTAGAACAATTGGCCATCCAACCTCAACTGCTAGAATATACAATGCTAGAAATGTGGATGAACTGATTGTTTTGGATATAGATGCTAGCTTAAATGATCAAGAGATAAACACAGAGATTATAACAGATATAGCAAATGAATGTTTTATGCCTCTAACCATAGGCGGTGGTATAAATAGTATTGAAGATATTTATAAAGTTTTAAATGCTGGGGCGGATAAAATCTCTATCAATACAAAAGCTTTAGAAGATTTAAACTTTATAAAAGAGGCCTCATCTCTATTTGGATCGCAATGCATAGTCTGCTCTATTGATGTAAAAAAAGTAGATGACAAATACATGGTTTTTAATAAAAAAAGAGGCATACTGGATTTAGACCCGCTTGTTTTAGCAAGAGAGTATCAAGAGCATGGAGCTGGCGAAATACTTTTAACTTCTGTAGATAATGAAGGCTCTACAAACGGATATGATATAGAACTGATAAAACTATTTAAAGATGAACTAGATATCCCAGTCATCCTAAACGGGGGCATGGGCAAGCCAGAAGATGCAGTTAAAGCTATACAAAGTGGTGCAGATGCAGTGGCTGCCGCTTATATATTTCATTTTTCAAGGTATACTCCAAACGATATAAAAAATGAACTATCAAAAAATGGTATCCAAGTACGAAATAATTTATAGGAATAAAAATTGCTATTATTATATAGTTAAAATGTTAGGTATTTACAATGAACTCCATAGAAAAAAAAGCTCTTGAGACATATAAAATAAATCTAAACTATTTCTCCAAAGAACACGCAGAAGTTCATAAAAAAATAACTCTTCTTGAGCAAGCCATACAAAATGGGTCTTACATAGAAAAATATGCTCTAGAATATAAAAACAACTATTTTGACATATTAGAACTATCTTCAGGAAATTATCTATACAATCAAGATAGCAATAAACATGCAAAAGAGTTAGCCAAAACAATAAACCATAAAAAATCTGATGCTGTCATTGAAGGATTTTATAATCAACACTTAACACAATTACAAGTTGAACAACTTGAAGAGAAAGTTGATATTCGTTCCCCTCTATTTGCTGCAGCAAAAATCATACAGTACTGTAATAGTGTAACGTCCAAAAATGATGAAATGAAAGATATATTTAAATTTATATTTTGTGGTATTGGACTTGGGTTACATCTACCTGAGATAGAGAAAAAGACAAAATCTTCTATGGTTTTTATCATGGAGGATAATCTTGAACTGTTTCGCATATCACTCTTTAGTACAAACTATGAAGAACTCTCCAAAAAAGCAAAACTCTTTTTTTCCATAATGGATAGTGATAGTGAATTAAAAAAAGTATTTGATGATTTTTTTACTCAAGGGTATACACATAATCACTATATTAAGTATGCTTTACTCTCTCAAGGAGATATTCCAAAAGTAAAACGCATTCAAAATTCAATAATCTCATCTGTTTATTTAACATACCCTTACTCTATGCAGTTATTGGAGCTTTTAAGAGCACCAGAGTATCTTGTCGAGAAATATCCTTTTATTGATCTCTCAAAAAACCACTTCTCTTCTTCACCACTATCAAACAAGCCTGTACTACTTATAGCATCTGGGCCTTCACTTGGAAACAATTCTAAATGGTTACAAGAAAACCATGAAAAGTTCTTTATAGTCGCTGTTTTATCATCAGTTAAAACTCTATATAGCTTAAATATAAAACCTGATATTGTTACACATATAGACTCTCTTCCTGTATCTGCTAGACTATTTGATGGTATAGATAGAGAAAATTTCTTTGATAAAACTATTTTTATTTTCTCATCAGTAACGTCTAAAAATGTATTTGATTTAGTACCAAAAGAAAAAATTTACTGTATTGAGTCAGCTACTCATTATAAACAAGGCTTTAGAACTGTTAGTGCTCCTAGTATAGGAGAGACAACTTACGCCATATCTCTGTTTTTAGGAGTTACACAACTATATCTTCTTGGCTTAGATCTAGCACTTGATCCAGAGACAAAAAGCACTCATTCAAAAGAGCATGTATTTGTAAAGCAAGTTCAAGAGAATAGTATAGAAAGTGAGCAATACACTTCTATGCAGCATACAATGTTTTACACCAAAGGAAATTTTTTACAAGAGGTTCCTACAACACCAATCTATAAAATATCAGCAGATGCATTTAACATAATATCAAAGCATTTTTTACAAAAAGAACAAAAAGTATTTAACTTAAACAATGGAGCTTACCTAGAGGGAGCTACTCCTTTACATGTAGAGGGTTTTGACACAACAACTCTTCTTACTTTATCAAGAGCAGAAAAATCTAAGCAGTTAAAAGCTTTTTTTGATGAAATTTCAGAAAATAGCATGAGTGAAGATGATATAGAAAATCTTGACAAGCAGATACAAGAGGCTCAGAGACTTTTTGAAGTTGTGCAAGAATTTAAAAAATCAGTTCAAACTAATAGTTATGCACTGTATATAAAAGAGTTTTATGCGCTATATATAGAGCTATTAAATTTAAATAGTGAAAATAAATATGATATTAATCGTCTATTTTCTTCATATTTACAATATATAGTGAGTTATATTTTTGATGTTTTCAATACAAAAGAGTTTAAAAATGAAGCAAAACATATAAAAGAGTTAAATGATATATACATAAAACAACTCAAGAAGATACTTGATTTATATCTAAAGACTATGAGGGTTTATAAAGA
>NZ_JAVEUF010000014.1:0-52553 GCF_034005705.1 Sulfurimonas sp.
TCTGCTCTTTTACCATTTTTTTGTAGGCATAAGCAGAACCTGCAATTATAAAGAAGCTGCTTAAAGAGGCTATCTGAAGATTTATGTAAAACTCAAAGGAGATTATATTTGTCAGAAAGATAAGAGACTCAACTATAACTAAAAACTTAATAGTTTTTTTCACTCTCATCCTCATCTTCGTCATCTTCGAGTTTTTTCTTTGCGGCATAACGAGGCTGTTTTGCAAGCTCTTCATAATCTTTGTACTGCTTTGAGTAGGCTTTATATACATTTAGTACCGCTGCTGCAATACCTATGAAAACGCCTATCCATAGAGTCCAAGTAGCACCGGTTAAATTTTTAAGCAAAATCCCGATACCGACACCCATAAGTACGGCCACAACCATAGAAATTCCTAAAGAGAGGCTGTCTGCTGCTTCGATTATTGGCTTTATTCTGGGAGCTTTTTGCTCCTCTTTATCACTGTTATGCATTGTTGGTTATCTCTTTAAATACTTTCGCGCTTGCTTTAATGGTATCTTCGATCATCTCATCGGTAATAGCGGTTGAAATAAATCCCGTCTCATAAAGAGAACATGCGAAGTAGAAGCCCTCTTGAAGCATTTTAGAGTGAAATTTGGCAAACAGCTGGGCATCGGAGTTGCACGCATCTGCAAAGTTCTTGACAGGCTTGTCATTGAAGAAGAAACCGAACATGCTTCCTCTGGTGTCTATCTGCATCGGTATGCCGCAAGACTCAGCCTCTTTGCGCATTCCCTCTACCAATCTTTTTGCTCTTTCGTTTAAAACAGAGATGACCTGTGCGTTTTTCTTCAATTTTGAGATCGCCGCAAGTCCCGCTGCCATGGCAACAGGGTTTCCGCTTAGAGTTCCTGCCTGATAAACAGGTCCTTCAGGTGAGAGCTTTGCCATAATATCTGCACGTCCGCCGAACGCACCCACAGGCATCCCGCCGCCTATGACCTTACCCAAGGTCACGATGTCAGGTCTCACGCCTGTAATAGACTCTGCACCGTTAACGGTAGCGCGAAAACCGCTCATAACTTCATCAAAGATCAAAAGAGTGCCGTTTGCATCACAAAGCGCTCTTAGCTCATGCAAGAACTCTTTATCTGCAGGAACAAGACCCATGTTACCTGCTATTGGCTCAATAATTACACACGCAATATCTTTAGAGTCGGCAAAACACTTCTTTACGCTCTCAATATTGTTATACTCTGCCAGTAACGTGTGTTTTGTAAAATCCGCAGGCACGCCCGGTGAGCTTGGATTTCCAAATGTTGCCGCACCGCTTCCCGCTTGAACCAAAAGAGAGTCGCTGTGTCCATGATAACACCCGGTGAATTTTACGATGTCATCACGCCCCGTATATCCGCGGGCAAGACGTATAGCGCTCATTACAGCCTCTGTTCCGCTGCTTACGAATCTTATCTTATCTATTGAGTCAAACATAGAGATAACCAGCTGTGCCAGATCACTCTCTGCCTGAGTCGGAGCTCCAAAACTAAGACCGTGTTTTACGGCATCTATAACCGCACTCTCTATTGCCTCGTCTCTATGACCAAAAATAAGAGGCCCCCAGCTCTGAACAAAATCAACATATCTGTTTCCGTCAATATCCGTCAAGTAAGCACCGCTTCCCTCTGCTATGAACAGAGGTGTCCCCCCGACACTGCTGAATGCTCTTACAGGCGAATTAACGCCCCCCGGAATTAAATCTTGCGCTTGTTTAAAAGCTTTTAGTGAACCATCTACACTCATTAAACACCCTTAATATTTTTTTGTCATTATAGCAAAGTAGTATTAATCTATATTAGTTATAATATTTCAAATTTTAACGACTGGATATTATGCTTTGAATCGCTCCTCTTTTGCCCTGTTTGTTGCACTTTTAATCCACTTTGTACTGCTACTGCTATTCTGGCTTTTGGGTACTATCGCACCGGAGATAAAAAAGGAGCAAAAAGAGCCACAGAACAAAATAAAGGTCTCGCTAAAAGAGATGCCAAAAATATCAAAAGATGCCGGAGACAAGAAAGAGGTCACAAAAAAACCTACGCCGATTGCACCGCCTATGCCAAAGGGGAGCCAGTTAAAAGAGCTGGTTACTCCCATAAACGAAAAGCCTCCTATCAAATATGAACCGAAGAAGATTCAAGAACAAAAAGAGTTGCAGAGCGCACAGCCAAAAAAAGAGTTCAGACCGCAAGAAAAGAGAGAAGAGAAACCGGTCCAAAAATCTAAAATAGAGCCTGTTCCGCCATCTAAACCATATATTGAGCTCTCTAAACCCCAAGAAGAAAAAAAAGAACAAAAACCGAAAGAGGCTTACAGCTGGCTCTATGAAGACAAATCCGAAGAAGATGTAGATGAAGAAAAAGCTAAACAGAGCTCAGGTAGCAGCATAGGCAGCTCAAACCTAAAAGAGCTATACGGAGATATGTTCGGCAAGCTAACTCCCGGTCAGCAGAAATATCTTATAGACAATCAGGAGATCATGAGAAGGATCACGCAAGAGGTGCTAAACAGGGTCGCGCAGGTTAATCTGACAAGAGATATAAACGTCAACAGAACCAATGTCGTAGAGTTTTACCTCCATCCAAACGGTGACATCAGCGACTTTAAGTTTCTTAAAAAAAGCGGTTACTACGTACTTGATGACACGACAAAAGAGACGATCGAGTACGCTTACAGCAGATATCCAAGACCGGAGGAGAAGATACTAGTACGTTATAACGTCTACTACAATTTAGCCAGACCATAGATGTTCTAGCTATTTTTGTTCAGTACCGCCAAAGCGCCTTTGTATATAGGCTCATCTATAAATCCGAACTCTTCATCTTCAAAGCCGGTGATGCCCTCTTCTCTTTTTAGTTCAAAGAGCTTTACAATTGTTTTTGCTCTTCTTATCTCCCTCTCTTCGTCAACCAAAACTTCATTAACGATCGAGACCTGATCTGGAGATATACATCCCTTTGCATCGTAGCCCATATTTTTTTCTAAGTAGAGCCACTCTCTGAATTCATCCAAGTTCTTATACTCCTGATAAACAAATGAGACAGGTCTTACACCTATTATTCTGCATGTGACCAAAAAATGGGACAATATATAGAGTGCGGTCGGATTATCCCTTCTTATAAGGCTCTGCGGGAGTTTCATATCTGCAAAAAGATCGAGTATTCCGAGATAGAATGTAGTTATTCTTTTGTCGACCTTGAGCAGCGATAGATTTCTCCACGCATCACTTGTCTCTATAGAGAGATGAAGCTCCGTTTTTTCATCCAGCAGCTCATAAACGGACTCTACCTCTTTTACCTCTCTTATCTTTGGAACCCTGATCGCATCGGGCATAAACTGGCTCAAGTATGCTATCTCCTCAAACCCGCCCTCCTTAAGGGCATTGACTCTTACGACAAGTTTTTTGTCGCACTGTTTGTGGTGGGAGAGGAAAATTGCGCACAGAACAAGTCCAAAAGGCTTATCTTCTCTGCTTACGCCGTCTTCCAGATTTAACACTATACAGTCAGCCTCTACAGAGTCTATCTTCATCAGATGATCCAGATTGTTGCATGAGAGCATTAAGACGGAACTGAAATCTTTTCTTCTGTTTAGCTTCCTGTACGTAGGAACTGCCAACTCATCGAGCTTTACCAGGTTTCTGCTCTCATAAGCAGCTTTTACCTCTTCAAAATTACTTAACATCCGCGCCATCCTCTCTCTTTTTCTCTTGCAGATAAAAATAGAGCGCTTTGATCTCTTTTTGGGTTAAAAAATACCTTGGCATTCCATTTTTTCTGACATTTAACGAGGTGAAAAAATCGTTAAAACTAATGCTGTTTATGGGCGGTCCGACAAAGCTCTTTTTCTCGTTCTTATGCTCATACTTTGCAACGACTCTCCCCTCTCCGCTCTCACCGTGACACTTGTGACACCCTATTCCTCTTGGATTTTTGTAGAGTGAGGTGGCATACTCCATGGGCGTAATAAAACTGCTTTTTGCAAACAGCCAAAACGGCAGCAACAAAAACAACATACCCCTCATCAAGCCATCCTTTAACATACACTTTAATATATAAAGGTATAATAACAAAAAAATAATATTATGAGGTTTAAATGCAACTTCTTGATGGAAAAGCGCTCTCGGCAAAGATAGAAAAAACCGTAGCGGACGAAGTAAAAATTTTAAAGAGCAAAACAGGCTCTGTACCGGGTCTTGCAGTAATACTCGTCGGACAAGACCCTGCAAGTGCGGCTTATGTAAGCATGAAGAAAAAGGCATGCGACAGAGTTGGCTTCTACTCCGTGACTCACGAGATGCCAGAGGATATATCTCAAGACGCGATTGAGAAGACCATTACCATGATGAACGACAATCCGAACATAGACGGCATATTGATCCAGCTGCCACTGCCTTCGCAAATAGATACCACCAAAATACTTGAACTGGTCAATCCAAGCAAAGATGTTGACGGCTTTCACCCATACAACGTAGGAAGGCTCACAACCGGACTTGACGGTTTTGTTCCATGTACGCCGCTTGGAGTTATGGAGCTTTTAGATGAGTACGACATAGATGTAAAAGGTAAGAACTGCGTCGTAGTCGGTGCATCGAACATAGTCGGAAAGCCTATGGCATCACTGCTATTAAACGCAAATGCGACGGTCGAAATATGCCATATCTTTACGGATGACCTGAAAAAACATACGCTCAATGCAGATATGATATTTGTGGGTGCGGGTGTTATAAACCTCATAAAAGAGGATATGGTAAAAGACGGTGCGGTTATTATTGACATAGGCATCAATCGTGCGGACAACGGCAAACTTGTCGGTGACGTAGACTTTGAAAAGGTGAGCCAAAAATGCTCATACATTACGCCTGTTCCCGGCGGCGTAGGTCCAATGACAATAGCAATGCTTCTTAGCAACACATTAAAAGCCGCACAAGCGCATGCATATGAAAGAGAGTAGATGAAAGAGATCCTACACAAAACATACAAATTTTCTAACTCATGGACAGGGACGATCATCATCGTTCTTTTTGTTATATTTTTTATCGCTCAGGCTTTTAAAATACCAAGCGGCTCAATGAAAGACTCTCTTCTTATAGGAGACCATCTGTTTGCAAAGAAGTTTGCCTACGGTGTCTCTATGCCTCACATTCCGTTTTTGGAAGTCTCGATCATGCCGTGGAGCGACAAACTTCGTCTTCTTGACGGAGATACGCCAGAGAGAGGTGATATAGTAATCTTCAGACCGCCGCACAACACTAAACAGCACTTTGTAAAAAGATGTGTAGCGCTTCCCGGCGATGAGCTTTTTGTAGCAGACAAAAACCTCTATCTGCACCACAGAGAAGGCGATGAGTGGATACAGAAGAACTTTGATGAAGAGGATATCGTGGTTTTTGCCCAGAAACTGTGGGTCAAGAATCCATATATGAAAAAACATCCCGGAATACATCACGATGAGAAGATCTCTCTTAACGGTCAATACCCTATGCCTATTTTCAACTTTGCTCCGATAAGAGTTGATGAGGATCACTACTTTATGATGGGCGACAACCGCGACCACTCGAATGACAGCCGTTTTTGGGGAGCTGTTCCTTATGAGAATATCGAAGGGACTCCTTGGTTTATCTACTTTAGCATAGATGAAGATTGGGAGATAAGATGGGATCGTATAGGAAAAACTCCTACCGACCTAGAAGCTCCAGAGTATCTGGAGAGAGCCGTTGCCGAGAGAATAAAAAAAGACAAAGATGACTATGGAATCTATTGATATTCTAAAAATCGCCGCTGCAGTTTTTGCCTTAACTCTGGCAATCGTAGGACATGAGATAATGCACGGATGGGTTGCCTACATGTACGGCGACAACACGGCGAAAAATGCAGGGAGACTATCAATCAACCCTATTTCGCATATTGACTTGGTAGGTACTATCCTCGTTCCAGCGGCTATGTACTTTGTGCCAATACTTCTTGGCAGCGAGAGCGGATTTCTCTTTGGCTGGGCAAAACCTGTTCCTATAAACATGAGAACCGTAGTGGACAGAGCAGGATATAACGGAGCTATGCAGGTTGACCTTGCGGGAATCGTTTATAACTTCACTCTGGCTGCCGTAGCTTCGATCGTTCTTGTAAATCTGGCAAGACCTACCGATGCGGATTCGCTCTTTTATATTTTTGCATATCTGTTTATACTTCAGACAGTTATTATAAATGTTGTTCTAGGAGTATTTAATCTGCTTCCCATACCGCAATTTGACGGAGCGCACTTCCTAATGCATCTTTCGCTAAAATACAAAATAAATTCCGTTGCGGAGTTCTTTTATAAAAATGAAAGATATGGAATAATTATAGTTCTTATAGTGCTTATGACACCGCTAAAAGATTATCTGCTTCTGATGCCTGTCCAGACTATTTTGAAGCTGCTTCTATCATAATTTAAGGAGAAAAAAAGTGAAGTTTTATATTGCAACAGACCATGCGGGCTTGGACCTTAAGGATTACACGGTCGAGCTGCTTAAAGACAAAGGCCATGAAGTCATAGACCTTGGACCTTTTTCAAGAGATAGAGTTGATTATCCGGATTATGCCGTAAGTGTTTGCAAAGCAGTTTTAGCGGATAATAACTCACACGGTATTTTAATATGCGGCTCCGGAATCGGTATGAGCATGGCGGCAAACAGGCACAGCGGAATTCGTGCGGCACTATGTCATGACGCCTACACTGCAACTGTTGCCAGAGGGCACAATGATGCTAATGTATTATGTTTTGGTGAGAGGATAATAGGCAAAGGCGTGTGCGAGTCTATAGTCGATGCATGGATAGGCGGAAGCTTTGAGGGCGGTCGCCATACCGGACGTGTGGAAAAAATAGAAGCGATTCACTAATGCATACGCCGGCGAAGAGCTATAATTTTAAAAAGGAAAACTGATGTTTGTAGAATGGTCACTTTTAACTATACTCTCTATTTTATCTGTCTATCTCTTTGTTAAGATGTTTTACTTTAAAAGCATTACTACAAAAGAGCAGAGAAACAACGACTTGATGAAATTAACGCTCCAAGAGGCGGAGATACTTATTAGAAAGTATCAGATCCAGCTTCAGCGCGCTCTTGGAAACGTTGATATATTGAGCGATGAGCTGACAAAGCAGAAAAATGAGCTCAAAATTCTAAAGCAGAGAAATACGAAGTACAGACAGGAGACCGACCGTCTTAACAACAAGATCAAAGCTCTAGAGGGTCGTATAGACGCTCTAATATAATATAAGGAACGAAGATGACACTTAGCAACACAGAGAGAAAAATTATAGAAAACTCTATAAGAGATGTGAAGGATTTTCCAAAACCCGGCATTGTATTTAAGGATATTACGACCCTCTTGAATGACAGAGAAGCTTTCGGGGTGACTATGAACCATCTTTACCAAAGATATAAAGAGTACAACCTTGACTATATAGCGGGCATTGACGCAAGAGGCTTCATATTTGCTGCCTCACTTGCTCAAATGCTTGGCATAGGGTTTGTTCCGATCCGTAAAAAAGGCAAACTTCCATATACCACCATAAGCGAAAAATACTCTTTGGAGTACGGTGTTGATGAGATAGAGGTCCACATAGACGCTTTTAACAAGATCCCAAATGCAAGAGTCCTTCTTATGGATGACCTCATAGCTACCGGAGGAACCGCGAACGCTGCGGCAAAACTTATAAACCAAGCCGGTGCATCTTGCGTGGAGGCTTGTTTTATCATAGCGCTTGACTTTTTAGAGGGACAAAAAGAGTTGAAGAAAAGCACTGAAGTCTACTCACTGGTCGAGGTAAAATAATGTATATACCTTCCCTTTCAAAATTTGACCCCGATGAGAACGGTCACTTCGGAACATTTGACAAAGATAGCGTAGCTTTTGGCGGCAGATATGTTCCTGAAACTCTTATGCCCGCACTTTTAAAACTCGAAGAGGAGTACAAAAGCATCCGTTTCAACAAAGAGTTTTGGAGCGAAGTAGATTACTATCTAAAAGATTATGTAGGTCGCCCCTCCCCACTCTATTTTGCTAAAAACATATCAGACGAACTAGGTGCGAAGGTCTATCTAAAAAGAGAGGATCTCAATCATACCGGAGCGCATAAAGTAAATAACGTAATCGCGCAAGGGCTTATGGCAAAGAGACTCGGCTACAAAAAGATAATAGCAGAGACCGGTGCAGGTCAGCACGGAGTTGCAACTGCGACCATCTGCGCGCTTCTAGACTTGGAGTGTGAAATATTTATGGGTGCGAAAGATGTCGCAAGACAGGAGCTAAACGTCTTTCGTATGAAACTGCTAGGCGCAAAAGTAAATAGCGTAGAGAGCGGGAGCAAGACCCTTAAAGATGCTATGAATGATGCGATCCGCCACTGGGTGACAAATACGAGAGACACTTTTTACATCATCGGAACGGTTGCAGGACCGCATCCGTACCCTATGATGGTAAGAGACTTTCAGGCTATTATCGGTTATGAGGCGAGAGCACAGATATTGCAAAAAGAGGGTCGTCTGCCTGATCACGTCATAGCGTGTATCGGCGGCGGCAGTAACGCCATAGGCACGTTTCACCACTTTTTGGAAGATGAAGAGGTTGAGTGCATCGGTATCGAAGCAGGCGGTCACGGCATAGGCAGCGGACAACACGGATGCTCACTTAATCAAGGTCGCCCTGGTGTGCTGCACGGTCAGATGAGTTATCTTCTTCAGGATGATGACGGTCAGATACTGGAGGCTCATTCAATTAGTGCGGGGCTTGACTATCCGGGCATCGGACCTGAGCACTCGTTTCACCACGACAACAAATCTGTGAGTTATGATTATATAACAGATGAAGAGGCGCTGAACGCATTTGTATGGCTCTCTCAAAAAGAGGGAATCATCCCTGCATTTGAGAGCGCTCACGCTATTGCGTACCTTAAAAAAGTGCCAAATATCAAAGACAAACTTATTATCGTAAACTTATCCGGTCGCGGAGATAAAGATATGATACAGGCAAAAGAGCTCTTAAGCTTTGACAATTAAATGAATAGGAAAATTTGTGAATATTAAATTAGTAGATAAAAATATATCAGATATAGATGCAGAGATAAAAATAGAGTTTATAAACAAAGATGAACTAAGTGGGCACGAGGAGTCTGAGATACTCGGCAATGCCGGCTTCAAGGCGGAGCAGGACACAACATGCTTCTTATATGAAAAAAGAGTTATATTTTGCGGAGTAGATAGCAAAAAGAGCGACGATATAAGAAGTGCCGCAGCAGCGATGATAAAGGCGTTAAAGAGCTCAAACCACAAATCTGCAAAAGTAAGCGCTGTTGGCAAATCATCTCTTGCGGGTTTGGTAGAAGGGATCGTTCTAGGCGGATATGAGTTTAATGAGTATAAGTCAGAAGCTAAAAAAGCGGCGTTAGAGAACATTATAATAGCCGTTGAGGATATGGAGTTTGCTACACTTGAGCCTATCTTCAATGAGGCTCTCATTGTCTCTAATGCTACCTGTTTTACGCGCGACATCGTAAACAGAGCTCCTCAAGAAGTAAATCCTCAAACCATGTGCTCACTTGCCCAAAAACTTGCAGATGAAAACTCTTTGGAGTGCGAGATACTTCAAGAGGATGATCTTGCAAAAGAGAATATGAACGCTATGCTTGCGGTCGGACGTGCGTCTGTACACGGAAGTGCTCTGATCCATCTCTCGTATAAACCTGCAAACCCTAAAAAAGTCGTCTCACTTGTGGGAAAAGGTCTTACTTATGACAGCGGAGGACTGAGCCTTAAGCCTGCCACTTCAATGGTAACTATGAAGATGGACAAAGCGGGAGCATGTGCGGTTCTTGGTATGATAAAAGCTATGAGCGAGATGAAGCTTGATATTGAAGTACATGCTTTTATAGGCGCAGTTGAGAATATGGTGGGCGGAGATGCCTACAAGCCCGACGACGTGCTTGTTTCAAGAAGCAAGACGACTATCGAGGTCAGAAATACGGACGCAGAAGGCCGCTTGGTGTTGGCAGACGTTTTAGATTATGCGCAGGACGCGGTAAATGCGGACTACATCTTTGACTTTGCAACGCTAACAGGTGCATGTATGATAGCTCTTGGACAGTACACGACAGGGCTTATGGGACACTCTCACAAGCTAAAGCATGATATTTCTCGTGCAGGAAGCGACACTGGAGAGATGATAAGCTCTCTTCCTTTTAACAAGCATCTTAAAAAGCTTCTAAAGAGCGAGATCGCGGACATAAGCAACACGGCATCAAAACCTTACGGCGGAGCGATCACTGCAGGTCTGTTTTTGGATAAGTTCATCCGTGAAGAGAACAAAAAGAAATGGATGCACTTTGATATAGCAGGCACGGCTTATACAGAGACTCCATGGGATTGTAACGTTTACGGCGCGACAGGTGCCGGTGTCCGTCTGATGTGCGGATATTTAAAGAGCCTATAATTTTAGCGGCTCTTTTCTTTCAGAACCTAGAAAAAGCGCAAATGCCGAGTAGATAAAAGGCGCGATTTATTTTTAAAATCTTATAATCTTCGTATGCAAGATTTATCATTTGAAACTTTTTTATTTGCTTTTGCGCTTACTTTGATTGCCGGGCTCTCTACATCCATAGGCGCCCTGTTAGCATTCTTTTCAAAAAGCAAAAACTACACTATCCTATCCATCGGGATGGGTTTTTCCGCAGGCGTGATGATCTATGTCTCGTTTGTAGAAATTTTGGCAAAATCCAGAGACTCCTTTACTCAGCTCTACTCAAGCCAGTTCACGGGAGAGTCACTTACCGTTCTTGCTTTTTTTGCAGGTATGGCGCTTACTGCCTTTATAGACAAGGTCATACCCGAAGATGTAAACCCTCATGAGACCAAAAGCAACAGCGAGCTCTTAGAACTAAAACCGGGCACGCAAAGCTCTCTTATAAAAAACTCTGCTCTTAAACGTACAGGAATTTTCACGGCACTCGCCATAGGCATACATAACTTTCCGGAGGGTTTCGCCACTTTTATATCGGCTCTTGAAGACCCTACGGTGGGTATAACAATTGCTTTTGCTATTGCAATCCATAACATACCCGAAGGGATGGCTGTCTCCCTGCCCATATATCACGCTACAGGGAACAAAAAAAGTGCGTTTTGGTATGCGACACTATCGGGTTTGGCAGAGCCGATAGGTGCTCTTGTGGGCTTTTTCATACTTCTTCCTTTTATGGGAGACGCGACTCTGGGTATTACTTTTGGCATGGTCGCAGGGATCATGGTGTATATATCGTTTGACGAGCTTTTGCCCGCCGCAAGGGTCTACGGAAATGCCCACACGACCATTGCAGGAATAACACTCGGTATGCTTGTCATGGCAATAAGCCTGATCGCTTTTAAACTAATATAAAAACAAAAGGATAAGAGCCGCAGATGTACGTTGACATAAACAAGCCCACGCTCTTTTTATTTACAGATGCAAGCGTAGACCCGCATACAAAAGTAGGTTACGGTGCGTACCTGCTCTTGGGCGAATTCGAGCTTGAAGCGCCGCTTGAAAAACTAAAGGTCAAGGTCAAAAGATTTGAAGCCACAAACTCCTCAAAACTTGAACTTGAGACATTCCTGTGGGCTCTGCAAAAGCTGCCTACAAAAAACTCAAAAGTGATAGTCTATACAGACTGCCAAAATATCATCAATCTAAAGAACAGAGAAGAGAAGATCAAAAAAAACCACTACATGACAAGAAGAGGCATGCTCATAAAAAATCACGCGCTTTATAGAAAGTTTTATGAGCTTACAGACCTTTACGAGTGCGATTTCATCAAAGTAAAAGGGCATAAAAGGATCGAAGACAAAGATGAGATAGACAAATACTTCACTCTAGTCGACAAAGCGGCAAGAGAGGCGCTTAGAAGATAAAAAACTAAGCGTTAAAGCGTTATCTATGCATACTTTGGCTAACATTACGAAAAATATAAAATAGCACAAAAGGTCAATTATGGGTTTAAGCATCGGTCTTGTAGGACTTCCAAACGTAGGCAAATCAACAACTTTTAACGCACTTACAAAAGCACAGAACGCGGAAGCGGCAAACTATCCGTTTTGTACCATCGAGCCAAACAAGGCAATAGTTCCGGTTCCGGACGTAAGACTCCAAGAGCTTGCAAAGATCGTAAATCCAGAGCGTATCCAGCACTCAACACTCGATTTTGTCGATATCGCAGGACTTGTCAAAGGTGCGAGCAAGGGAGAGGGCTTGGGAAACAAGTTTTTGTCCAACATCCGCGAGACCGAAGTGATTTTGCATATTGTAAGATGTTTTGAAGATGAGAACATCGTCCACACAGAAGGAAACATCCACCCGCTAAGAGATGTTGAGATCATCGAGGGAGAGCTTATTTTAGCCGACATCGAGGTTTTACAAAACAGAGCCGAGAGACTTAAAAAACAGGCAAAGACCGATAAAAATGCGGCTGGAGTTCTAGCTTTGGCAGAAGAACTTCTTGAGTTCTTGGCTGAGGGCAACCTTGCTAAAAACTTTCCAAAAGCAGAGAGTGACGAGTATAAACAGCTAAACCACGAAGTAAGACTCTTAACCGGCAAAGAGATCATGTACGGTGCAAACGTAGATGAGGATGGTCTGGTTGAAGACAGTCAGTATGTGCTTGACCTAAAAGAGCATGCGGCAAAAAACAACTGCGAACTTATAAAGCTTTGTGCAAAGATCGAAGAGGAGCTTGTCGGTCTTGATGATGATGAGGCTGAGGAGTTTTTAAGCTCTCTTGGCGTCGAAGAGTCTGGACTTGGGCAGATCATCCAAAAAGGTTTTGACAAACTTGGACTAATGAGCTACTTTACTGCTGGTGTAAAAGAGGTTCGCGCATGGACTATCCGCAAGAACACAACTGCGCCAAAAGCTGCGGCAGTTATCCACAACGACTTTGAAAAAGGGTTCATCCGTGCCGAAGTTATCTCGTATGCAGATTTTATTGCCTGCGGCGGCGAAGCAAAAGCAAAAGAGGCTGGTAAAATGCGTCTAGAAGGCAAAGAGTACATCGTTCAAGACGGCGATATCATGCACTTTAGGTTTAACGTATAGCCTAAGCCTGACTACTCAATACTTCTCTTAAAAGTAAGAAGCGCAAAAGCGAAAAAGAATAGCCCTATCAACAAGATAGCCATTAGATCGAGCCAGATCATCTCAAGCCCTGCTCCTCTAAAGAGTATCGCCTGAGCAACCTCCATAAAGTGGGTCGTTGGCGAGAGATACATCACATACTGCAATATCTCGGGCATGCTCTCATATGGAGTCACCCCGCCTGAGAGCATCAAAAGCGGCAGAACCACCAAGATGAACATCATCCCGAACTGCGGCATAGACTTTGTAATAGTTCCCATAAATATCCCCATAGATGTCGTAGAGAAAAGAACCAAGAACGTACCGAACAAGAACAGAGGTATAGAGCCTATAATAGGAACACTCAAAAATATCTCAACAACAACGAAAATAGAGAAAACCACGCATGTCATGATGACAAAGAGCGTTGAGGCTATTTTTGCCGCCATTATCTCCAAAGCATTGAGCGGCATAACCAGAAGATGTTCTATCGTTCCGTGCTCCTTTTCTCTCATCAAAGAAGCACCCGCCAAAAGAATAGAGAACATCAAGATGTTGCTTATAAGCTCGTTTATGCTTCCAAACCAGCTGCTCTCAAGATTTGGGTTATATTTGTAACTTGTGACCAGATCTATCTGTGGAGCAATCTCAGGCTTTGCAAAGAAAGTGCTTACCTCTTGGTTTATTATCGCCACTACATATCCGCCGCCTATTCCCGCTTGGAGCATCCTTGTGGCATCTATATTTAGCTGAACGTCAACACTTCGCCCTCTTAATATATCTCTTTCAAAACCGTTTGGAATAACCACTACAAAAGTATAGACTCCTGCATCCATCCTCTTGTCTATCTCATCGTATGAGATCATCTGCGGCGTCATAAACCTAGGCTTGTAAAATGAGTCTATGATCCTTTGTGAGAGAGCGGACCTGTCTTCATCCACAAAAGCTATAGGAGCGTTATTAAGCTCCGTAGATGACTCCACCGCTCCCAGATAAATAGCGACGCTAAATGAATAGATGATAAAGATGAACATGATCTTATCTCGCAAAAGTGTCAAGAGCTCTTTTAAAAAAAGACGGTAGATAACCCGAATATGCTTCTTCATCATCTCTCCTGCTTTTTAAGCAGCATTAGGCTTATGGATGTGATAACGACGATGGATAGAGCAAGGGCTACAAAGTCAAAGTAGTGTCCCTCAAAGCCGATATCTTTGCTAAATATGCCCCTGCTTATGTTGATAAAATATGTGGCTGGATAGATATTGCCTATAAACGCACCCACACCCTCAAGAGAGCTAACAGGGTCTCTAAGCCCCGAAAAGCTCACCGTCGGCAGCATTGTAGCTATTGCCGTGCCGCCAAGTGCCGCGATCTGCGTCTTTGCAAAAGAGGACATCAAAAAACCAAGTCCTGTTGTAGCAGTTACAAAAAGAAGTGCACCGAAGAACAGAACCGTAAAATTTCCCGCAACCGGAACTTTAAAGACATAGACGGCAAGTATCATAAGCCCCAAAAAACTCACCATGCTGATAACGATGTAGGGGAGCTGTTTGCCAAGCAAAAACTCCAGTTTTAAAACCGGAGTGGCGTAGAAGTTTGTAATGGAGCCAAGCTCTTTTTCCCTTACTACGCTAAGCGCCATCAAGATGGAAGGAATGAAGACCAGTAGAATCGGTATGACGGCGGGAACCATCGAGTTAAGGCTCTCAAAATCCTGATTGTAGCGGTATCGCATCTCAACAGAGACCAAAGGTTTCGCATCTGCGCCAAAGAGCTCACTCAAATATGTAGCGTGAAGCCCCTCCATATACCCTTTTATGGTCTCTGCCCTAAAAGCTATGGTTCCGTCTATCCACGCACCCACTTCAGGATTCAGCCCCTTTTTTAGGTCACGTCCGAAGTTTGGCGGTATCTCTATGGCAAGAGCAACCTCCCCTCTTTTCATATTCTCATCAAGCTCCTCGTAAGAGGTTAGAGCCTTCTGCTCTAAAAAGTATCTTGAGCCCGATATGTACTCTGTATACTCCCTGCTCTGCGGGCTTTTGTCACGGTCTAGAACGGAGAACTTCAGATCCTTTACATCCATGCTGATGCCGTATCCCATGACAAACATCAAGATCACGGTGCCTAAAAGCGCAAATACCAAACGCACTGGGTCTCTAAATAGCTCCAAAGACTCTCTGTAGGCATACCCGAAAAATCTAAGAAAGGAGAAAAATTCGCTGCTCTTTTTATGGGTGCTTTTTTCTATTGCGATGGCGCTTTGTTGCATCGGCTCTTTGTCCATAGCATCGTAGAGGTACTCTACAAAGGCATCTTCTAGATTCTCTTTGTTCTTCGACTCTGCGAGAGCTTTTGGAGTATCACTTGCAAGCACACGCCCTTGATGCATCAAAGAGACCCTGTCGCAGCGCTCTCCCTCGTTCATAAAGTGCGTAGATATAAAGATTGTCACGCCGTCATCTCTTGAGAGATCGATCAAAAAGTTCCAAAATATATCTCTGGATATCGGGTCAACACCAGACGTCGGCTCATCCAAAATAAGCATCTTGGGCCTGTGGATAACGGCAACCGCCAAAGAGAGTCTCTGCTTGATCCCAAGCGGGAGATCATGAGCCAAAGCATCTTCATATTTTTTAATATAAAAACGCTCAAGCATCTCCTCTACCCTCGCTTCTATGAGGCTTTTGTCTATCTGGTAGAGGTGTGCGTGCAAATATAGATTTTGTTTGAGTGTAAGTTCACTGTAGAGGGAAAAAGATTGTGTCATATAACCGACATCTTTTCTCATCTCAAGATTGTGCCCTTTTATAGGAGTGTCAAAGAGTCTGATATCTCCATGCGTAGGAATCAAAAGTCCCGTGAGCATCTTCATCGTTGTCGTCTTGCCGCACCCGTTAGAGCCTAAAAAACCAAATATTTCACCCTGTTTTATCTTAAAGCTCACATTCTCAACGGCAGTGAAATCGCCGAATTTCATTGTCAGTTCAGATGCTTCTATTGCCAATGTCTTGTTTTGTATCTGGCTTTTTTGAGAGATTTCAAACTCTTTATGCTCTCTTGTATGCTCTTTTGGCAGAAGTTCTATAAAAGCGGAGTCTATATTGTCGGTTTTTGTGATCTTTAAAAGCTCTGCAGGAGTCGTATCTGCAAGTATTTCTCCATCATTCACAGCTACCGTATAATCAAAAAGTGCAGCCTCTTGCATATATGCAGTGGCGATAATAATGCTCATCTCTTTTTGAGTTTCTCGTATGCGCTCTATAAGCTTCCAAAACTCCCTTCTTGAGAGAGGATCGACCCCTGTTGTCGGCTCGTCGAGTATAAGCAGATCGGGGTCGTGGATGAGCGCACAGCAGAGACCGAGCTTTTGCTTCATACCGCCTGAGAGTTTTCCTGCCGCCCTGTCTTTAAAATCATAGAGACCGATGCTCTTTAAAAGCTCATCTATTCTCTTCTCTCTTACACTCCTCTCAAGCCCGAAAAGCCTTGCGAAAAACTCAAGATTTTCATATACGGAGAGCAGCATATAGAGATTTTTTCCAAGTCCCTGAGGCATATAGGCTATGCGTGAAGATATCTTTTTTCTAAACGAAGCGCTCCCGATATCGCCGCCAAGAACCTCCACGCTTCCGCTTTGGATCTTTCTTACTCCGGCAATAATGGAGAGCAGAGTTGATTTTCCCACACCGTCGGGTCCTATGAGCCCGACTATGCATCCGGCGGGGATGTCAAGAGTTATGCTCTCAAGCGCTTTTGTTTTTTTGTAAAAGTGCGAAACATCCTTTATCTTGACAACATGGTTCATATTACTTATCTGTTTTTAGATAATTTTTTGGAAGATTACTAAGCCTTGACGGCCAGATGGCATCCTCTCTAAGTGCTACGTAGGCGACTCCTGGGAGACCTGTTCTAACCTTATCCATATGTTCTTTTAAGAGATTGTAATCAATATTGATCTTTACTCTAAACATAAGCTTCTCACGCTCATCCTGCGTCTCTATCTGCTTTGGCGTGAACTGAGCCTTTGGCGATATGAATGTCACTTTTGCCGGTATTGCGATGTCGCTTAGAGCATCAAGGACTATTCTCGCCTCTGAGCCGTAGTTTATTACTCCAGCTTGGGCTGTCGGCAAAAATATGGTCATGTATGTATCCAAAAGATCAAGCAGAACAAGCACGTTTTGACCACCGCCGACTACTTCGCCGCTCTGCGCCAGCTTGTAGAGTATCCTTCCCTCCGTAGGAGCCAAAAGCGTACTCTCGTCTATATTGACTTTTATGGCGTCGTACTGGGCTTTTGCTGAAGCTATAGAGGCTTCCATCTGTGCAATGTCCGCATTTGCCGCCTGCAGCGCTGCTTTTGCCGATTTGTAAGCGCTCTGCGACTGCTCAAAACTAAGCTGAGAGATGGCATCTTTTTTGTAGAGGTTTTGCGCTCTTATGAAATTTTGTTCTGAGAGTTCAAATTCGCTCTCTCTCTGTTTATAAACCGCCAAAGCGTGATTTTTTGCCTCTTTTGCCTGCTTTGTCTGAGCCTCTGCCAAGCGCAGCTTTGCTTCAAGCTCTTTAGTGTCGAGTTTAGCCAGCAACTGACCCTTTTTAACTATGTCGCCCTCGTTCACATAGACTTCTAAAAGACGTCCCGCAATCTTTGTGGCAATATCTACCTGAGTTGATTCTATTCTTCCGTTTCCAAAAGCAAAATCTTTTAAAAGTTCATTTTTATTTGATTGCTCATCCAGATACCCATAGAGAAAAAAGATTGCTGCTGCCGCTGCCAAAGCAAGAAGTATGAATTTTAAAATTTTTTTAGACACTATTTCAGCTCCGCTATCGTATCGCCGTATCTGACATGCTCTCCAGCTCTTACATTAATATCAAGCATATCTTTTTGCGCCAAAATAACGATGGTCGAACCCATCTCAAAACAGCCGAAATCATCGCCCTTGTTCAGATGCAGGCTCTCGTAACTGTACGCGCTGCTGCTCTGTGCGTCTGCGTTTGTCTTGATCTTTGGCTCAAAAGAGACCTGCATCACTCCTACGTTAAGCGCACTTACAAGCACCATGTAAAATCTCTTTTTATCTGTTGTCTCACACAGCACAACGACCCTCTCGTTCTCAGCAAAAAGGTTTACTCTCTTTTTTAGCGATGGTATATTTACAGGATAAAATTTACCCGGAATATGGACGGCTTTTAACACTTTTGCATTTGTAGGCATATGGTAACGGTGATAATCTTTTGGAGAGAGATAGAAGTTTATAAACGTTCCGTCTTCGACTATGCTCTTCTCCTCTTTGCTGAAGTGCTCTCCCAAAAGCTCGTCGGAGTGATACTTCATCCCTTTTATCTGAAAAGCGTGGCGCACGTCTATGTCTCCGCACTCAGTAATAAAAGAGTCGCACGGAGATATAAAATCTTTACTATCCAGAGAGTACTCTCTGTCTTCTCTGAGCTTTCTTGTAAAGAGCGCGTTTAGAGTTCGGTAGGTACTTGGCGAATGAAATTCGCTCATATCTAAGCCCATGATCTTCACGTAAGAGCTGTTTATAAAACTCTGGATCGGTTTTGCAAACTCCCTGTTTGCAAACTTTCCAAAAGATTGCGATATCGCCGACGTAATATGTTTTTTCATTCTCTACTCCTTTATCTCTCTCTTTGCTATCTCTTCGATCAATACCGTGGCATAAGAGCCCTTTGGAAGCGAAAAGTTAAGCTCATACTGAGCCTCTTCATCTTTGTACCTTCCCTCGACGCCCTCAGGGTACACCCAAGCGTATCTTCTTGTGCCGTCCGCATTTATCTCATCGTCAAACTCTTTTTCTATCACTCTTGCCGCATCGGAAGCAACTCTTGCTTTTTTGCCGCACAAAAGACCCGTCACAGATATATCTTTTTCGTTAAATCTGGCAAGGTCATGCTCGCTGCCCTCATAATCAAAGAGTCTGCCGTGAGGATAGTGTTCCATAATGTCGCCGCTAATAAGTTTAAAAGGGTGAGTCTGAGCCTTCATTTTTTCAAGTTCATGGTTTGGCATATTCAGCAGAGTTTCGAGATCTTTTGTCTCAAACTTTTGCACAAGAGCATTGATCTCAAGACGTCTGCTCAGCCAAAGGTTAAAAAGATGACTCTGGTATGCGCTGATAAGAAGTTTTTTCACCTTTGGGTTGCGCTCCCTCTTCTCACCCTTTGCGATCTTCTCACCGTCTATATGGTTGTTTCCATCCGTTCCAAAACGCTGGTAACCAAAGAAGTTTGGCATTCCGAATGTCGCTATGTTTTTTAGAGCCTCATCTATCTTTTTTGCCGCGGTAGGGTTTACTTTTTTTAACTTTATATAAAATCTGTTACCGCTTAGATGCCCTATTCTTATCTTGTTGTTGTGATATGCTTTTGAGAGTATCTTTATATCATCATGCTCAAACGCATCCATCTTCGCTTCATGTTTTTTATGAAGTGAGATGTACTGCTTTGTCATAGCGTGCTTGTCTTTTAGTCCTGCATAACCTATCTCTTTGTTTTGAATCCCCAGATATTTGGCAATGATAGAGACGAGCTCTATCGTAGAGAGTCCCTTTTTTCTGACAAACAGTACAAGATGCTCGCCCTCACCGCTAAAGTCGTAAAGCGGCATCTCCTCGACAACAAAGTCTCTTGGTGTCTGTCTGAAGTGAAAATCTATGCTTGAATGTGAGAGCGAATAAAATCTGTCCATGATGATCCTAATAGTTTAAAAATGATGCGCTTTGCATCTGTTTTTGTAATTTTTTCTGGCACTCTGTGCGACTATGGTTATGGGTGTTCGACACAGTTTTGCAACCCTGAGGAGAGCTTTTTTGTCTCTCTTGTCAAAACCGAAGAGCATCTCGTACTCTTCGCCGCTGCACCCTACTCTTTTTGGTATGCGCTTGTAAAAATGAAACCCCACTCCGTTGGCAGATGAGAGCTTGCCCAAGTCGCTAAAAAGACCGTCAGAGATATCCATCCCGCACTTTAGGTAACGTGATGCTTTAGATACGAACTTATCTCTTAGTCTTATGTTTACAAACTTGGAGTTCTTATGTACCTTGCCAAGATTTGACAATCTTCTAAGCTCCTTCGAACTTCTACCAAGCTCTCCTGTATGCGCGATCAGATGGCCGTATCTTAGCCCTTGCCTTTTTAGGGGCTTATCGCTTTGGGAGATGATGGTTATCGTAATATCAAGCTTGATATTGCCTATGGTATCTCCGCCGATTATCTCGATGCCATACTTTGCCGCACTGTCTTCAAACCCAGATGCCAGCTCACGCATCTCTTGCATGGTCATAGACTTGGGCATTGCAACGCTAAGAAGTGCATATTTCGGCTTTGCGTTCATAGCGATCGCATCAGAGATATTTACCATCATCGCTTTGCGTGCTATCTGATAGTAACTCATCCACTTTTTCTTAAAATGGACATCTTCGAAAAAAGCATCTTTTGAGTAGACTGTTGAGCCTATCAAAGCTCCGTCATCACCGATATGAGCGTTTTTAAACTGAGATATAAAATAATTTTCTAAATTCAATAAAACTTCTTAAAATGCCTTAAGTTACCATTAAAGCCAATATGTATAAAATAGCAGGACATTATACCATCTATATAGGAAACCCTACTATGAAGCACTCTATAAAAAAGATTTTTCAAAACTTATCGCTTTTTCTCTTGTTGGCAACCGTGTTTGCAGCGTTTGGAGTGCTGGCAGCGGTAGAGCACTCATACTCATACGAAAAAATCAACAATCTCAACAATCAGAAGCGAATTATAAGCTCCCTCCTCTCGCTTCCAAAGGGCGACCTTGATCTGGCACTTATACAGTTTAACGGCAAAAGCACACAGCTTCTGCATGACATAGACAAGCTCCGCAACCAGTACGAGTTTAGTTTTGTTGAGAGATTTATACTCTCAAACTCAAAAGAGTACCTCTTGGACCTAGACAAACTAAGCTCGCTTACAAAAGAGTTCAACGAGAGAGCAAGCGACTTTTACACAAAGAAAAACAACGGTGACAAAGAGAAAGAAGAGGCGCTCCATAAAAGCTTTCTCTCTCTATACGATCAGATCAACAACATCATATTCAGAGCCGTATCATACAACCAGCAGAAGTTCAATATTCATAAAAACATCACTTATCTTGCATTTATATTGATCCTCTCTATCGCTCTTTGGTACAGAAAAAGATTGGCTTCCATATATAAGGATATTGAATACTTATATAATGTGGACAAAAAAGGGTATGAGATATTTTCGCAAGAAGCCGGAGCGATAGCGGTCAGAATGAGAAGAAAGCCTGACGTCTCCGAAAACCCTGCTATGGTAGACCCTGTAACAGGCATAAACAACCTAAAAGGACTGATGAGCTCTTATGCCGAGAAGAAAAATATCAAAGAGAAGAACTATACATCTGTGACGATATTTGAGATCGACAATTTTTCAAAGACCAACAGAGTCTACTCTCAGGAGATGACACAAAACATACTCAAAAAAGTTGCATTTGCCATCTCTCTTCACAAGCAGTCTGCTGACGTGATCGCAAGAACCGACTACAACCAGTTTACGGTTGTTCTATCAAGAGAGAGCAAAGAGCAATCGTTTAAAGATGCAGACATCATCCGTCAAAGCGTTGCGGAGCTAAAACTGACATCTCCTGAACTTGGACCGATAGTAGTAAAAATGAGCGGCGGATTTATCATAAAACCAAATCACATATCTCTTGAAGAGGGTATCGCACAGGCTAAAAAAGTACTTGAATACGCTAAAGAGACGGGCGGAGATAAAATATCTCAGATCAAAGATCTTGCTCACAGCGAACTCTAACCATATCGCCCTATAACTAGCCGTTATAGGGTCTTCTTATATATCCGCATACACTAATCAACTATAACAATTCTACACACTTTTAGTCTCTGATTTTGCCCAAAATGAGTGATAACGGAACATTTTGAGTTTTTATAACAACCTTTTATTATAGACAAAGGCTAAAAATTGTAAAATCCGCCTTATTTTATTCTTAATCAACAAAGGAAAGCTAATGGGTATTCCTATTTATACTTACGATGCAATTATTGTCGGTGCGGGCCTAGCAGGATGCGCCGCTGCAAGAGAGTTACAAAATGCAGGTAAAAAAGTTGCAGTTATAACAAAGCTCCATCCGCTGAGAAGCCACTCTGGAGCTGCTCAAGGCGGCGTTAATGCAGCTTTTAGCGATGCAGACAGCGTTGAGCTGCATGAGTTTGACACTGTAAAGGGGAGTGACTATTTAGCTGATCAAGACGCTGTTGAGTTTATGTGTAAAAATGCACCTGAGACCATTCGTTGGGCTGAGAGAATGGGTGCGGCATTTAGCAGAACTGCCGATGGAAAGATCGCGCAAAGACCTTTTGGCGGGCAATCTTCGCCTCGTGCATGTTACGCAAAAGACAGAACTGGTCTAACGCTTCTACAGACTATCTATGAGCAGGCTTACCGCGTAGGCGTTGAGTTCTGGGACGAGTGGTACGCAGCAGACATCATCTACAAAGACGGCAAGGTCTCAGGCGTAGTCGCTTTTAACATCAGAGACCTTCAAGTTGCCATCTTCAATGCAAAATCTGTAATGTTCGCTACAGGCGGATATGCAAGAAGCTACAAGATCAACTCAAACGCACATGCAAATACAGGTGATGGTCTATCGATCGTAGCACGTCACGGGCTTCCATTGGAAGATATGGAGTTCGTTCAGTTTCACCCGTCAGGACTCTCAGGAAACGGTGTATTGATCTCTGAAGCTGCCCGCGGTGAGGGAGGACGTCTTTACAACTCTCTTGGCGAGAGATTTATGGAGAAATACGCTCCAAATGCTATGGAACTTGCTTCACGTGACGTTGTAAGCCGTGCTATATTAAATGAGATAAGAGAAGGACGCGGTGTAGGGCCTAGAAAAGATGCGGTTTTCATCGACGTTACTCACTTAGGAAAAGATCTTATCATGGAGAGACTCCCTGAGCTTCGTGAGCTTGCAATGACTTTCCTTGGTCTGGACATGATAAAAGAGCCTATCCTTATCTCTGCTACTGCACACTACTCAATGGGCGGTATACCTGTAAATATAGCAGGAAACGTTCGCAAGAACAATGACGAGTTCGTTGAAGGGTTCTATGCTGCAGGCGAGTGTTCTTGTGTATCTGTTCACGGTGCGAACCGTCTGGGTGCAAACTCTGTTCTAGAAGCGCTTCTCTTTGGACGCTTTGTCGGTAAGACAATGGTTAACGAGATAGACACTATCCCTCTTCGTGAAGCGACCGAAGAAGATGCGAAAACAGCTCTTGATGAGATAGATTTTGTTCTAAACAACAACGGAAATGAAACAATCACTCAGCTAAGAGAAGAGCTTCAACAGTGCATGACTGCAAACGCAGGCGCATTTAGAACAAAAGAGACTCTGGAGATCGCTGTAGCAAAAGTCAAAGAGCTAAGAGAGAGATTTAAGAACATCCGTATCAAAGACAAATCAAAAGTGTTCAACACTGAGCTTCAAGAGGCGATAGAGTTCGGACATATGATAGACTACTCAGCGTTCATCGTTGAGAGCGCTATTGCAAGAAACGAGAGCCGCGGTGCTCACTTCAGAGAAGATTTCGACACTCGTGACGATGAGAACTTCTTGAAGCACACAATGGCTTACATGGATAAAAACGGTAACATAGAACTAGATTATATGCCTGTCGTTCTTGGCAAGCATGAACTTAAAGCAAGAAATTACTAAGGAGAAGTTATGGGTACAAATGCAATTACTACACAAAAAGTAAACTTCAAGGTATTTCGCTTTAATGCTGACGAAGATTATCTTCCGTACTATGAAGATTACAGTATGGACGTTACTTCCGAAGAGGTTGTCTTAGATATACTAAACAGGATCAAATGGGATCACGACGGAAGTTTTTCATACAGAAGAAGCTGCCGCCACGGTATCTGCGGGGCATGTGCCATCAAAGTAAACGGCAGAAGCACTCTAGCTTGTAAAGAGAGCATGTCTACTATGATCGAGTATTTCGGCAACGACCTCACTATTGAGCCTCTAAGCACAAAAAGAGCTATCAAAGATATGATCATCGACAAAGGCGACTTCTGGGAAAAACACGCGGCTGTGACTCCTTACCTGGTTGCAGACGTGGATGAGTGCCCGACTTGCGAGAATCTTGTATCTCCGCATGATGCGGAGGAGCTAAACGAAGCTGACCTTTGTATTCAGTGCGGGGCATGTCACTACGCTTGTCCTGTAGTTGAAGTAAACAGCGACTTCTTCGGTCCTGCGGCGTTTGCGGCGGCATACCGTTTTGAAGCTGATGTGCGTGACAATGACCCTCAGAGACTTATAGATGTCAATGAAGAGAAGCAAGGCGTTTGGGACTGTGTCAAATGTTTTGAGTGTGCAGAGGTTTGTCCAAAAGAGATCAACCCTATCGAGAAGATCACAAAACTGCACCAGATGGCGTTTAAAAAAGGCGTTGCAAAGAACAACGTCGCTACTCGCCATGCAGTCGGTTTCCTTCACTCTATCAAAAAACACGGTCTGCTTGATGAGGGCGGCTTAGTTCTATACTCTGAGGGACCTGCAATAGTTAAACATATTCCGGTCGCACTTCAGATGTTTAGAAAAGGCAAGATAGTTATGCCTTGGAACATGCCAAAATCAGACAACCTTGATGAGATACAAAAACTTATTAAATCTTCATCAACAGTAAAGTTCTAGGAGTAAAATAGATGAAAAAATTAAAATATGCACTTTTTACAGGATGTACTGCTAAGCAGAGTACTCCGGAACAGATGATGTCAACTATGGCAGTTGCCAAAAAACTAAACATCGAGCTAATCGAGCTGACCGAAGCTTCTTGCTGCGGAGCTTCACATCTTCAAGACTATGATGATTTCTTATCGCTTGTACTCAATGCCAGAAACATAGCTTACGCTGAGAAGCACGGCCTTACAATGGTAACCATCTGTAATACTTGTCAGCTAAACACTGCTATGACAAAACATAGACTGGACAGAAACCCTGAGCTAAAAGCAAGAGTCAACGAAAAGCTTGCAGAGGTTGGTTTAGAGTACAAGGGTACTTCAAACATCATCCACTTCCTATATGCTATCATTGATGATTTCGGACTAGACAAGATAAAAGAGATGGTCGTTAAGCCTCTTAGCGAATTTAACATCGCTCCGTTTTACGGATGTCACAATATCCGCCCTTCAGAGCTTCATGACGAGTCTCACAAACAAAAAGAGAACCCGTACAACCCTACTTCGCTTGATGACCTTATAATCGCGTGCGGCGGTATGAATGTTGACTACGAAGAGAAGAACAAGTGCTGCGGATTCCACGTTGAGCTTCAAGCTCCGCATACTGCAGCAGTTCTTATGGGAAATGCAATAGCAGGTGCGACTGACCAAAACGCAGATATGATGGTAACACCTTGTCCATTATGTCACCTAAAGCTTGACACTCAGACAAAACACGCTTCTGAGGCAATAGGACGTGATGTTTCACTTCCTGTTCTTCATATGCAGCAGATGGTAGGTCTGGCACTTGGATGCAGCCCTGCAGAACTTGGTTTAAAACACCACGTCACAGACGTAAACTTCATCTAAAACTACAAACTTCAAACAGAGAGGTGTTCTCTCTGTTTTATCTTTTTTACTCTTCTTTAATTCTCATTTTAATTTTTATTCATCATTTAAACAAACGGTTTTTGTCTTTGTTTAATTAGCTGATATCAAGCTGTTTTGTATATAATGTTTGCTAAATAAATAGTTATTTTAAATTATGGAGTTTTATGTGGAACTTGATTGGAAAGTACTAATTGCTGTATTGGCACTGGCTATTTCAATATATACTTTATTGGATAATAGGCGTTCGCGTTCAATTGAAAAAAAAACAATTGTAATAAATGAACTTATGGAAGCTAGACTACTATTAGCACAGCTAAATGATGTAATTAATGACATTGAGCAAATCAGAGATGTTGAAAAATTAAGCAATAATCAAACAATTACAGACTGCAAAAGCGAATGTAAAAATATGGCGCAAAAATTAGATTATTGCTTTGATAAAATCATGAATCATGAGAAGATTAGTGCCAACTCTTTAGAAAAACTGAGACCTTTAATAAATAACGTAATCTCCCGTACAAAATACACATATGGTTTTGCAACTAATCTAAAACATGAAATATCTAACACAGTATCCATTCATGAATAATAAATCAAAAGAAACTAATCAAATACTTATAGGCGGCTTTTTGATTGCTTATTTTAACCGTTATCTATCAGGATTTAAACCCAATGGAACAGATATATAAACAGTACCACTCAAGACTACTCTCTTTCATAAACTCAAAAGTACACGACACAGAAGATGCAAAAGACATACTCTCTGAGGTGTTTATTAAAATATATAAAAATATTGACAAACTAGATTCAGATGAGAAGCTTACATCGTGGATATTTACTATCACAAGAAACTCAATTATCGACTTTTATAGAAAAGATGCCAAGAACAGAGATAATATAGAGTTTAATGAAGAGTATATTTGTAAAGACAAAGAGCAAGCAGATGCCATAAGTGAGCTATCAAAGTGTATAGAACCGATAATAAACTCACTTGCGCCCAAATACGCCCAAGCACTCTATCTATCTGAGATAAAAGAGCTTAAACAAAAAGAGATAGCCGATAAACTGGATATCAGTTCAAGCAGTATTAAAAGCATAATTTTTAGAGGCAAAAAGCAGATAAAAGAGAAACTGCATCAATGCTGTAGTTACAAATATGACAATCTTGGCAATATCTTAGAGTTTGATATTAAAGATAAAAACTGCAACTTTTGTTAAATTGAACAAAAAGTGACACCTTTTTATAAAACTTTCGTCTATGCTCTTAGAGAATCAGATCTCGAAATATTTTTAAAGGAAAATAATGAATTTCACAAAAGAGCAAAAAAGAGCTGCAATAACTCAAAACTATGCGAGAATCGCATCCGACGATGATAGTTGCGGCTGCAGTCCAAGTGGTTGCTGTGGCAGCGAAGAGATATCTTTAGAGCTGGGATATTCCAAGGAGCAGTTAAACTCCATTCCATCCGAAGCGAACAAAGGCCTGGGGTGTGGAAACCCTACAGCTATAGCTTCACTGAAAAAAGGTGAAGTTGTTTTAGACCTGGGAAGCGGCGCAGGAGTTGATTGCTTTTTAGCTTCAAAAGAGGTTGGAGATGAAGGGAGAGTCATCGGCGTAGATATGACAAGAGAGATGATAGCAAAGGCGCGAAGCAACAGAGACAAAGGCAACTATGATAATGTTGATTTTAGACTTGGTGAGATCGAGAACCTACCCGTTGCAGACAACAGCGTAGATGTCATCATCTCGAACTGTGTAATTAACCTCTCTTTGGACAAACAGAGAGTTTTTGACGAGGCTTTCAGGATTCTAAAAACAGGCGGCAGATTGGCAATATCTGACATAGTGCTCACAAAAAAGATACCATCACATATGATAACGCTCGATAGCTACGGAGCTTGCATAGCAGGTGCCAGTTTTATAGATGACTTAAAGACGTTGCTAAAAAATTCAGGTTTTAAAAATATAAATATCACACCTAAAAGCGAGAGCAGAAAGTTTTTAAAAGATTGGTCCCAAAATATAGAAGACTACATAGTTTCGGCAAATATCGAAGCGGTTAAATAGATACTAAACATAGCAAAATAAGTAGGAAACTTACTTTGCCTTCGGTCTAAAAGCCTTTATGACATCCTCGTTAGTCTCTATGTAAGGTCCTTCTATAAGGTCTATGCAGTACGGAACAGCTGGAAAAACAGCATCAAGACACTCACGGATAGACTTCGGCTTGCCCGGCAAATTTATGATGAGGCTTTTGCCTCTGATACCAGCTGTCTGACGAGATAAAATCGCGGTCGGAACGTACTGCAGGCTCACCTGACGCATAAGCTCGCCAAACCCGGGCATCATCTTTTGGCATACGTTCTCAGTTGCTTCGGGTGTCACGTCACGAAGTGCAGGACCTGTTCCGCCCGTGGTCACTACCAGACAACACTCCTCATCATCGCAAAGCTCTATCATCGTACGCTCTATCATATCCTGCTCGTCAGGGATGCATCTGTAAACTATCTCAAACTCGCTTTTGAGGTAATCTTTCATAGTGTCTTGGATAGCCACTCCCGATATATCCTCGTATATCCCTTTACTTGCTCTGTCGCTTGCTGTTATCACGCCTATTCTTATTTTATTCATAATTATTTCCTCCATATTAATTTACTCTATATTAACCTCTCAAAAGTTATTTTGAGCGGTTCGAGGGCTTTAAGATTTTACAGGACGTAAAATTAAGCACTCGCCTCGGAACAACTCCACGGATGGAGTTGTGAGAATGAGCGAAAAAATAAGTTTTAAGAAGCATTATATATCAATTTGTTAGCAAAAAATGATTTGCCTCTTTGATGTACGTCACCGTAGCAACTTCTAAAAAAAGCTCTCTTGCTCTTTGGACATCTATGACCCTGTCCTCTCCGCCGAGATAGACCTCTATCTTTAGACCTTTTCTCACAAGCTCTTTTAGCTCATCTATGTCCCACTCATAACGCAAAAGCTCTTCAAGCTCCTCAATGGAGCTTTTAGAGTGCTCTACTATCTTTTTTTCATAGGGCGAAAAACATGACGCTATAAACTCTCTTAGGTAAGAGTCTTGGTTTTTTCTATATCCCAGAAGTTGGAGCTTTTTAAACTTCTCATCTTTTGTCTGAAAAAAAGCGGGAGAGAAGAGCTGAAGTCTGTCAACACGCTTTTTTTGACCAAGCATCTCCTGCACATATCCAAGGGCTTTTATGGCTCCGTAGCTAAATCCGCAGACGGTGTACTCAGATGAGTTTATGTACTCTTTAAAGTAGCAGTGCTCGTTTTTTAGAGAAAAGCCGCTATAAAACTTCATTGAGTTTCTTTTTCACATCCGCTTTTGTAATGCTCTCACGCTCGTTTAAAACGCTCTCCACATACTTTATGACATCCTGCATGGACTCCAGAAGATTTCTGGTCTCTTCATAGAGCCTTTTCATAAGGAGCTCTTTTTCGCTCTCGCTAGCCATAAGAGATGAACCCATGCCGTACTCTGAGATCATCCTCTCGACTATCTCTTTTGCTTCATCAAGATCGCCCTTGGCGCTGCTAGCATGCTCGCTGTACTTAATGTTACACGCTACAATGCCCGCCAAAAGCATCTTTACTCTTGATTCGAGTTCATGCTTTATAAGCGGCTCATCTGTAGCAGGGGTAAGCTTCTCATTTGAGAGGAGAAGTTTCTCGAAAGGAAGGTCATAGTAAGTAGCGCAGATAACCTTTGCCGCCTGATAGGTCACACGGTACTGTTTCTGCTCCTCGCTTAACATCTGAAGCTTCTTCTTGCCAAACATCACCTTGTCTTTTACCTGATGGAAATGCTCAATCGTGACTTGAAAGTCATGCTGTCTGATGGCAAGCAGAGATGCCTCGTTTACAAGAGCCGCTAACGAGGCTCCGTTAAAGCCTACGGTCATATTTGCCACGGAGTTGACATCGACCTCATTTGGAACTTTTTCAAGATATTTCGTAAGTATAGACGCTCTTTCTCTTTTTGTAGGAAGCTCGACAAAGACTCTTCTATCAAACCTTCCTGCACGAAGAAGAGCGGAGTCAAGGACGTCTATCTTATTTGTAGCGGCTATGACTATAACGCCGCTTGAGTTTTCAAAGCCGTCCATCTCTGTCAGAAGCTGGTTGAGCGTTGCTTCCCTCTCGTCGCTTCTCTGCCCGTCTCTCTTCTTTCCTACGGCATCTATCTCATCTATGAATATGATCGAAGGGGAGTTGTTCTTCGCCGCTGTAAATAGCTCATGAACCCTCTTTGCCCCCATACCGACGTATATTTGAACGAAAGATGCACCGCTTTGGTAGTAAAATGGAACGCCTGCCGCATTTGCGACTGCTTTTGCTATCATGGTCTTGCCGACGCCCGGAGGACCGACCAAAAGAACACCGCGCGGCATCCTTGCACCGAAACTTTTATAGCGTTTTGGTTTTTTCATAAAGTCGATGATCTCTTCAAGCTCCATCTTGACGTCGCTGATGCCGCCGATGTCGTTAAATGTAACATCGCTCTTTATCGACTCTATGGGCTGCGATTGCTCCAAAGATGAGCCAAACCTGCTGCTTGTGATGTTACCTGTGTTTACAATCCTGTTCTTTTGAAGCCACTTAAAAACAAGCGTGCCGATACCCAAGAAAAGGACTAAAAAGAGAAAATAAGCCACTATATTTGAGCCGCTTTTTACTTTAACTCTGTAGTCACTGAGCATCTCGGGAGATATCTGGGAAGATGCTATCTTATAAACCTCTTTGTCCGTTTTAAGATAGATGAACTCCTCTGAAGCCACAACGCTTTTGACACTTCCGTTTTGAAGCATAGCAGTCGCATCTTTAAGGGAGATGGCATCCGCATTGTCTCTTAGCATCGCAAAAAGAACCAATATAACTACCAAAAAAGCCGATGCATACAGCGCTACTCTGTTCGTTTTAGACCCTACCATAGTTAGACTCCTCTCTTACGTCATACTCGCTCAGATTTATCCAGTTGCCAAGCAGATCCTCATCCGAGTCTATCATGATCTTGTTAAAGTGCTGATCGTACCCGATGAATGCTCCGTCCTTTTCGCTCTCTACTAGCACTTCCAGCTCTTTGCCAAACGCCTTTCTGAACTCGTAGTTTTTGGCTTTTACTATCTCTTCGAGTTCGTGAAGCCTCTCTTTTGCGACTTTGCCGTTTACTTCCGGCTTCATGGTCGCCGATGGAGTGCCGTCTCTTTTGGAGTATGTAAATGCATGCAGGTGAGTCAGAGGCAGTTCTCTTACATTTTTCATCGCTTCATCCCAAAGCTCCTGTGACTCTCCAGGATGCCCCGTTATAAAGTCTGTTCCTATTGCAAAACCTTTGTTTGCAAGAAGTTCAAAAAGCTCCCTGTCCTGCTTATAGACATTTCTTCTGTTCATAAACTTTAGCATCTGAGGAGATGTATGTTGCAGTGCAATATGGAGATGACGCTCCAACCAAGGCTCATCCAGTATCTCTTTAAACTCATCCGTTATCTGGATAGGCTCTACGCTCCCTACCCTTATGCGTCTTACACCGCGTATTTGGGATATTTTTTTCATTAGTGAAGCTATGGAGCTGTCAGTTTTTTGACCGTAGCTTCCAACGTTCGTTCCCGTGAGGATGAACTCTCCAAAGCCGTTGCGCGCAAGTCTGGTGATCTGCTCGAGTATCTTCTCTTCGCTCATACTTCTCGCGTCGCCGCGGACGTAGGGGATAATGCAGTATGAACAGCGGAAATTGCACCCTTCTTGTATCTTAATAAACGCCCTGCTCTTGCCGATAAAATCATCGACAACGCTCTCGTCTATGAAGTTTAGATCGCCCAGTTCGTAAAACGGCTCTTCGCGGCTGAGCATATCATCTATCCTTATCTTCTCGCTCTGTCCGAAGACGCCTGAGACACGCCCCTGCTTTAAAAGGTTCTCACCCTTTGTGTGCGCGCCGCATCCCGTTAAAAATACCTTTGCACCGCCGCTGTTCTCAACATGCGAGATATATGAGCGCACATGCGTATCGGCTCCGTTTGTAACTGTACATGAGTTGACAACGATTATATCCGCTTCGCTCTCATCTTCAGTTACAGTGTACTCCTGCATTGAGCTCATCATAACCTGAGAGTCGTAAAGGTTCGTTCTGCATCCAAAGGTTTTAAAATATACTTTTTTCATTTTTATACGATCTCTTCATTTGTCGCAAAAGGAGGCGTTCTTTTTGCCGGTTGTTCGAGGTGAAGCATCTGTGTAGGGTATGCGATGGTTATATCATCCTCTGCCATAAATGCATCTACGATCTCGGTAGATATGACGCTTCTAAGAGTTAGAGTGGCATAAGCATTTGTCAGATACCAAGCATCAATAGCTATACCGTTTGGCTCTATAAAAGAGAATATTCTAGGTTCGACGTTCGTGTTCTTAAGGCTGTACTGATTACGAAGCTTGTTAAGCTGTTTTCTTGTAATATCCGTATAACCCTTAGAGAACTTCTTGGTTATCTCTTTTGCAATGTGCATAGCTTTTTTATGGTTTGAATCATAGGTTATAGTGATCTTGACACCGTCCCAAACTGTCTTAAGAGTGCTGTGCGTATAGTTTGCTATCATCCTTGTAAAGACATAGTTGTTTGGAATAAATATGATACGCCCCGCTCTTCTGTTGTCAGAAACTGTCGTTAAAGTAATATCTTCGAGTATTGTCATTCTTAGAAGCGATATATCCATAACGTCACCGACATATCTCATTCCGTCCATATCTACACGTATCCTGTCGCCAACATGTATGCTTCCGCCAAAGACGATGACAAGCCAGCCGAGTATGCTCATGAACCAATCTTTCATGGCAATGGCAATACCGGCGGATGCAAATCCTAAAATGGTCACAAGATAGCTTACGTTTTCAATATAGTTGAAAAATAGGATCAGGACTATAAGCGTGAAATTGCCAAACGTAATGATCTTGTTCGCCATATAAAAACGCTCATTGTCTGTAATATATTTTTTGACAAAGAGTTTCAACAGGAAGAAGAATACAAATACTACAAGAATGACGACACCTATTTTGGCGATCTTAAATATTTGAGCCTCAACCTCTTTGTTGATGCTGACCTCGATGATGTCCAATCTTTTTTGATAAACGTCAGCCGTTACCTTCATGGTGTCAAGAGCGGACTCAAATCTCTCAAGCTGTTTTAGTTTTAGCTCCGCTTTTTCTCTGTGCTCGCTCTGTTCATCTATTGCGAGTAACTCACCATATATACGCACCTCTGATCTTAAGAGGGCGATAAGCTCTTTTAGCTCATCTTTTTTCAACACATAGTCGTTAAAGTCCCTGTCAAGAGTTTTTATAAGAGATATGCCGACAAAAATATCGAACGGATTCTTTATGGTCGGAACTTCGTCGATATTTGGAGGGGTCAAAAGGTCGGAAAACGGAGAGCTGTCCTTTTTTTTGAGCTTCTCTATCTGGGATGTAAGGATCTTCTCTCTTGCTATAAGTGCGCTGAGCTCGTCTATCTCACTTAATGTTTTATTCTTCTTTTTCTCAAGATAGTTTATTCGATCAACTATCTTCTCAAGGCTCTCTCTAACATCCAGAGATGTAAGATATGAGGAGTAGCTCTTCATCCAGACGCTGTCTTTTTTTGCTATCTTCTCCTCTATGCTCTTTAATTCTGATAAAAGTCTTGCGATCTTTTCTCTTTTTGCGTCCTCTTGAGCAAGCTTGATCTTCTCAATCTCCTGCTCACTCATGCCCTTTTCGGCTGCTACGGTGTTTGAGAATAGGAGCGATGATGCTATCAGCAGATAAAAAAGTACTTTTTTCATTGATCTCTTCCAAATTTATTTAAGACGCACATAACAGTTCCTCTGTCAACTTTGTCGGTTATCACGACATCGCCGATCCCCAAAGGCAAAATGAACGTTATGGCAGAATCGGAACTCTTCTTATCGAGAAAAAATGCCTCGTAAAATGCTTTTACATCTGCGATCTCATAATTCGTCGGCAGCTCATATTTTTCAAGCAGCGCCTTTACTCTGAGCGCTTCTTTCTCGCTCATAAGGTTCATCTTGACCGCAGTTTCATTTGCCATCACCATACCGATAGCAACTGCTTCTCCGTGCAGAAACTCTTTGTACTTGGTCTCATTCTCGATAACGTGTCCAAAGGTGTGCCCGTAGTTAAGAGCGGCTCTAAGCCCGCGCTCTTTCTCATCCTCGGCGACTACGCCTGCTTTTGTCTCTACTGCCTGTTTTATAACATCTTGAAGCACTTTTGCATCGCTAAGGTCTGCACTCTCTAGAAACTCAAAAAACTCTTTGTTAAATGTTACCGCCATCTTAACTATCTCTGCAACTCCCGCCGCGAACTCTCTTTTTGGAAGAGTACTCAAGAAGTACGGGTCAATGTAGACGGCTTTGGGCTGATGAAATGCACCGACAAGGTTTTTGCCGTACTTGTTGTTCATGCCTGTTTTTCCGCCCACGCTCGCATCTACCTGCGAGAGAAGTGTTGTCGGGATCTGAATAAAATCTATACCTCTTTGGTAGATACTTGCCGCAAACCCTGTCATATCGCCGATAACACCGCCGCCAAATGCGATAAGCATAGATTTACGGTTGAAACGGTGTTCAAACATAGAGTCCAAGATAGTGTCTATGCTCTCCTGGTTCTTATACTCTTCGCCATCTTTTAGCGTTATGACATGAAGCTCTTTGGCACTTATGTTTGAGAGGAGATAATCGAGATGTAGAGCAGAGACAGTCGGGTTGGTTACAACTGCTACTTTTGTATCGAAATATATTTTTGGAAGCTTGTCTATTGTTATGTCGTAAGAGTCGTCTACGACCTTTTTAAGCTCAATGTGTACTTGCATTCTTTATCCAACAGTTTAGTTAGATGTATAATACTTAAATAAGGATAAAAAACGGCTAAATCAGATCTGCACGGGTATAAATATCTGATGATTGGCGTCTAGTTTGTGGTAGAGTCTTTCGCTGTCAGTTGAGAGAATAGAGTATATCTTTCTCTGGGTCAATTTTTTTGTAAAAGGAATGATCTGTATAAAATCATCTTTTTGTTTTAGTTTTTTTATCGGATTTTCACCCTCTTTGATGACCTTGATGCTCTTTGAAAAGATCGTTGCAAGGTTGTAGTAGTGCTCTATCACCTGCTCTTTTGCCTCTTGGTGTTCATTCATATAGTTATAAAGCTCGATATGAAGGCTCATCTGTTCGGCAACGTCAAATATGGTAGATGATATCTTCTCCAGATCACGGTTGTCACCGAGTATGATGGATGCATCCTTTACGCTTGAGAGTTCTCTGTGGGCTATTTTAAAAACAGGAACCTGAGCTTCAAATAGCGTACTCCTCATCTCATAATCGTCAAATATTTCATTGGAGACTATCACCAAACCGACATGGTACGCCTTTATATCGTTAAAAAAGCTCTGTTTTAGGTTTTCAGCGTCGTAGTTTATATCAATGACAATGTTTTCTGCTCTATACTTTTTTATCATCCAGACAACATCAAAATCGCTTGGATTCACAACTCTGATGATGAGAGTATGACCGAGCTTGTCATGTATAAAAACAGCTCTTTTTAGAAGGTCTTCTACCGTTTCAAGATTTAGTATGTCCATATCCAGGTATAGATAAAGATTTGAGCCAAACGGCTCGGGAAACTGCCCAAGCTCCCTTTTTATCGCCCTGTAAACAGACTTTAAAACGGTCGGATCGCCGACAAGAAGCAGAAGGTCGTTTGGCTGGATCATTCTTCTGCGGTTTGGCATTATCAGTTTTCTGTTTCTGTATATGGCAACTATTCGCCACTCTTTTTGCTCTATGACACCGATATGTTTGTAGATAAACGAACTTCCAAACGGAACGAGGACTTCCATTATCTCGCCCTCGCCTATGCCGACATTTTGAGCGATGACCGGAACGTTTGGCAGATAGTCGATAAGCCTTGAGGAGAGGATCTCGTTGGAGTCTATCAAGACTACGTTTGAGTCTTCGTTTTCGAGCTTCCATTTGTTCAGAACAATTATGCGAAGCTGTTTTTTAATGCTTCTGATATTCTTTATCGTGTGCTGGACATCCATTTTGCTGTCCATAACGATAATGACCTGAACGAACTCCATCTTTAGAAGATTGGCAAGTTTGTAGAGGCTTGTAGGGTCAAACTCGTAAAATTTAAAACGTGACGGATTTACATTTTTGTATTTTTTTGCTTTGGTCTCTACTACATAGTAGATGTTCTCGCTCGTGTGAGTCTCTATAATTCTGTTTATAAAGTGTTTTGAGACTTCGCCGTCACCGATAATCAATATTTTTTTCATACGTCACTTCTAAAAATTTTTCAGCATTATATCATTATAATTTAATTGCTATCTTTTTATGGTCTGGGCAGATTTCACCCACATCTCTTTTTGGGCTTTCTTCCACTTTCTCTTTACGAAATAACCCGATATCTTTATCCAGCCATCCATCATACTGTTAGAGGTAAAAGATGTGCCCTTCTCCCACAGATCGATCTTTTTTCCGTTAGCCGCGTCATATATCACGCTGTCTGTTTTAAGGCGAAAAGCGCTTGCTTTAAATGTTATGATCTCATTTCTGTTTGAGGTCTCTTTTTTGTACTCGTCTTTCATCATAAGTTCAGGAAAAGGGCTCTCCTCTTCACACTTATTACTGTATATAAATAGATTTTTTTGATTATTTTCTTTGGTTTTTAAAAGAATTTCTTGCTTTTTTACCAATTTTTCCAACTTTTGGACTCTTACTTGAAGCTCTCTGTTCTCTTCCATGAGCCCTTTGCTGCTTTTGAGCTCCTCTTTGCACTTCTCGCTCTCTAGACGCAGTTTGCTTATATCTTTTGCTATGTTTTCAATTCTTTGTATCTCGTCAGAGTATGCAAAACCAAACAGAAGAAAAATGGTAAAAAGAACTCTCATGAAATGCTCCCTTTTCTGATAAGTCTGACACCCATCTCGGCATGGTGAGTGTATGGAAACTGATCAAAGAGAGCCATATCTGCAACAGAGTGCGTCTTGCATAGAGTATCCAGATCTCTTGCCAGTGTCTCGGGATTGCAAGAGATATATAAAATATTGTCGTATCTCGAAGCAAATTCGCACGTAGCTACGTCCATACCGCTTCTTGGCGGATCTACGAATATGGTCTTGATGTCGTAAGAGTCTATATCGATATCTCTCATTCTGTTAAACTCTCTTACACCCTCAAGAGCCTGAACAAACTCCTCAACGCTCATACGGATAAACTCTATATTTTCAACGCCGTTTAGAGCCATATTTGCTTTTGCGGCATTGATAGAAGATTTTGATATCTCTGTAGCCAAAACTTTTCTGAATTTGAGCGAAAAAGGTATCGTAAAGTTGCCCGCTCCGCAGTAGAGCTCAAGAAGGTCGCTCTTTGTTTTTGGAAGATTTTTCAAAGCCCACGATACCATCTGCTCATTTACTTTGGAGTTCGGCTGGGTAAAGCTGTTCTCTATATAGTTGAACCTAAACTCGCTTCCGTCTACATCTAAATGTTCAGTTACGTAATCCTGACCGACAACAAGCTTCTGACCTCTGCTTCGTCCTATTATGTAAATACCAAGCTCTGAGGCTATGCTCTGCGCTATCTCTCTCCACTGCTCATCCAATTTTCTGTGGTAGAGGAGTGAGACTACTGTCTCGCCTCTTGTTGAGCTTAAAAAATCGGCACCGAAAAGCTTAAAGCCGATATCGTGCTTTTTTATGGCATCCAAGAGTTTTGGCATCAAAGCGAAAATCGGCTCGCTCACCTGCGGACACTCATCTATAAGAACAACGCCGTTTTTGTCTATGCGGTTCATAGCATAATGGATATCATCGTCCGTGTGCCAGATCTTAAACTCGCTTCTTGAGCGGTAGTGGCTCTCGGGCGATCTAAAAAGAGAGATACTCCCGTCATAGTATGGTCTGAATCTCTCTTGGTTTATATCTGCTTTTAATGAGAGCTGATGCTCGTACCCGCCTTCATAAACTCTGCAAGCGCCACACTCTCCAAAATATTCACAATCCACATTATCTACTTTATATCTATTTTATCGAGGCTATCAGGTTGCCTATTAACAAGTTCCATCCGTCTATGAGAATAAAGACAAGTATCTTAAAGGGCAGCGCTATCATAATAGGCGGCAACATCATCATACCCATAGACATTAAAATCGATGCAACGACCATATCTATGACCAAGAACGGTAAAAAGAGCAAAAAGCCTATCTCAAAAGCGGTCTTAAGCTCACTTATGACAAACGCCGGAATAATGATCGAGAGAGGAACATCTGCGACCGTAGTCGGGTTCTCCATCTTTCTTATCCTGAAAAAGAGAGCAAGGTCCTTCTCTCTTGTGTTTCTGATCATAAAGTTCTTAAACGGAAGAGCCGTCTGATCAAACGCCTCTTCATAACCTATTTTTTCCTCGATGTATGGCTTAATACCGTTTTCATAGGCTTTTACACCTACTGGTTCCATTACAAAGAAAGTGAGTATCATAGCAAGCATAACCAAAAGCTGTGTCGGGGGAACCTGCTGTGTACCAAGCGCCTGTCTTAAAAAGCCAAAAACTATGACAAACCTTGTAAAAGTGGTCATTACAAGCACCATGCTAGGAGCAAGGAAAAGCAGCGTTAAAAGAACAAGTACATTTAGTGAACTAACAAGCTGCTGAGGAGAAGAGGGAGCGGAGAGCTCAAAGTTCATCGTTGGAATAGCTACGTTTTCAGCTCCAAAGAGCGAGGCTGCTCCCAGCCAAAAGAGTAGTAAAAAAAGCTTGAACATTATTTGCTTGCTGCCTTATCCAAAACGCCCTGCTGGACTTTATCTTTATCGTCCGGGTCTGCACCGTAAAAGTGAAGCTCGACTCTGCGGTTCTTCTCTCTGCCGCTCTCGGTGACGTTAGTTGCCTTTGGAGAGAACTCGGCAAATCCGGCCGCATTGATACGCTTTGGGTCTACCCCGTTTAAAAGCAGTTCCTGAAGCACAGAGATCGCTCTTGCAGAAGAGAGTTCCCAATTGTCTTTATACGGACTGCCGGAACCTGGAGATTGATTGTCTGTATGTCCTTGAACACTTACTTTCGTCTGATTTGGAAGCTCTCCGACTATAAGGGCTATTCTCTTTAAAAAGAGAAGCGCATCCTCGCTATGAATGGTTGCGCTGCCTGATTTAAACAGCAGAGCCGCAGGAAGTTCTATCACAAAACCGTCCTGTGCCTCCTCGAGAGATACTGCAGGGCCGTCACCCTCTGCCGTCATCTCATTTACTTCGGTAAGAGCCTGCATTACTCTATTTACCTGCTCAGACGTCTCATCTGCCGCTTCAATAGGAGTCGACTCTTGGATACGTCTTTTGGAGACCTCGGTTTTAATACCGCCCTCCAAGACGCTCATAGCTCCGGAGAGTGAACCGATAGCCTCAGATATCTTTTTTGCATCCATGCTCGACATTGATAAAAGAAGAACGAAGAAGCACAATAGCAGTGACATAAGATCCCCAAATGCCACAAGCCAAAGAGGCATACATCTTTCACATTCAGGACACTTGTTTTTCTTAGCCATTAGTTATATTGACTCACACGCTCTTTTGGAGGCAGATAACTAAGCAGTTTCGCCTCTAACGCCCTTGGAGCATCTCCGGATTGAATCGACATTATGCCTGTTAGTATCATCTCTTTTATAAGCGTCTCTTCGTCGTTTCTTATGCCAAGTATGTTGGCGATAGGTGTTCCCAAAACGTTACCGATGATCGCACCGTACATGGTGGTTAGGAGTGCTACCGCCATAGATGGACCGATCGCCGAAGGGTCAGCCATATTTAAAAGCATGGCAACAAGACCTATAAGCGTTCCGACCATACCCATAGCGCCGGCCAGACCTGCCCATTGGTTAAACATAGAGCCGTTGACCTTGTGGCGCGTGCTTGTCTGCTCCATCTCTATCTCTAAAAGCTCTCTTATGTTATCAGGCTCATTGCCGTCAATTGCCATAGAGAGACCTTTTCTTAAAAACTCGTTCTTCTCGTCATTTACTTCGCTCTCAAGCGCCAATATGCCGTCTTTTCTGGCTTTTGTTGCAAATGCAACAAGTTTTTTTATAAGTTCTACTTTATCCTCTTGAGGAGGCTTTACCGCCACCATAAAAACTTTCACAAAAGATTTCATCTGAGACGGTTTGAACGATACCATCAAGGCACCGATACTACCGCCGATAACGATAAGAACTGAAGGGATATCGATATAAGGGCCTACTCCCACACCCATTGCCATAGCACCCATCAGAAGTGCGAAGACTAAAACAATACCTATGACCGTACCTAAATCCATTCAAATACCTTATAGTAAAATATTGAGCTTATAATACCACAAAAAATATAAGCCTCCACATTAAAAAGGGAATTTTAGAGATTTAATTTCAAATATAAGAGGCGGAGGGTATAATTTTGTCAAATATTTTAAAGAGTTAAAAATGAACAAAAACAGAATCAGTATCGTTATCTTGGCGGCCGGTAAAGGAAGCCGAATGAAATCTTCAAAAGCCAAGGTTTTACATACTATTTGCGGCAGGGAGATGCTCTATTACATTATAAAAGCATCGCGTGAGATAAGCGATGATATAACCGTGGTCATAGCTCACCAAAAAGATGCCGTGCAAAAAGCTGTAAGCTCATATTTTGACGATATAAACTTTGTTACTCAAGACGATATCAACTTCCCCGGAACCGGCGGGGCTATGAAAAACGTCTCTGTAAAGAACGAAAAAGTTCTTGTTCTAAATGGGGATATGCCGCTCATCTGTGCCGAAGCTCTTGATGGATTTTTGCACAACGACTCCGACATAGTAATGTCGATCTTTGACCTGCCAGATCCTGACGGATACGGCCGCGTGATCATAGAAAACGGTGAAGTAAAAAAGATAGTCGAACAAAAAGACGCCTCTAAAGTTGAGTTATCTGTCACAACGGTAAACGCAGGAATATACGCCTTTACCAAAGAAGTTTTAGATAAATACATCCCACTTCTTAGCAACGACAACGCCCAAAAAGAGTACTACCTTACAGATGTCATATCTATGGCAAGAGCTGACGGACTTAGTGTTTCCCCTCTATTGGTCGATGAGGAGCACTTCAGGGGCGTGAACTCCAAAAAAGATCTCTCTGTCGCCGAAGAGATCATGCAAGATAGGATCAAAACCAAATGGATGGAAGCGGGTGTGAGAATGCAGCTTCCTTCAACCATCTACATTGAAGAGGGTGTGACTTTCGAGGGCGAGTGCATAGTTGAGAACGGATGCCGCATAACGGGAAGCTCCAAGATAATAAACTCTCACATAAAAGCACACAGCGTTATTGAAGATAGCATAGTTAAAAACTCAGACGTAGGGCCTCTGGCTCATCTTCGCCCTGCCTCAGAGCTAGAAGATACTCATGTAGGAAACTTCGTCGAGGTTAAAAAATCAACCCTAAAAGGTGTAAAAGCCGGGCATCTAAGCTACATAGGAGATGCAACTGTCGATGAGGGAACAAATATCGGTGCTGGAGTCATTACATGCAACTACGACGGGATCAAAAAATACCAGACCATCATCGGCAAAAACGTATTTGTAGGAAGCGACTCACAGCTTGTAGCCCCTGTGACAATCGAGGACGATGTGATGATAGCAGCGGGAACGACTGTTACAAGCGGAAAGGTCGAGAGCGGCTCTTTAGCGATAAGCAGAACAAAACTAAGAACCATAAAAGATTTTTACTATAAGTTTTTCAAAAAATAAATTTTTCAGATAGAATATCCAAAACCATCAGGAGTCTATCTTGAAGATCATACACTTTAGCGACACCCACTTGGGCTTTAACGACCTTGAAGTTTTAAACGACGAGAACATCAACCAGAGAGAAGCCGATTTTTACGACGCTTTTGCTCAGGTCGTAGAGCAGATAAAAGAGATAAAACCTGATTATATTATCCATACGGGTGACCTTTTTCACCGCTCAAGCCCCTCAAACCGCGCTATAACTTTTGCACTTGAACAGTTCAAGATCATAGACTCTCTTGATATCCCGCTCATCCTTATAGCCGGAAACCACTCAACGCCCAGAACAAATCTAAGCTCGCCAATACTAAAAATATTTGAGAACTTTAAAAACGTATATGCGGCATATAACCAAGAGTATAAAAAGATAGAGTTCGAGCATATAATATTTCACGCCCTGCCCCACATGAACGATGAGACAAAGGCGCTCTCACAGATAGAGCTCTGCGAAGAGAGCATTGACAAAAGCAAAAAGAACATAATGATGATGCACTGCTCCGTGGGTGCTTTTTATCTTATGAACGAGTTTGGCGAGTGGGTCTATCCGAGTGATAAAGAGTATATTTTTAAGATGATGGACTATGTCGCACTCGGGCATTGGCACGGCTTTGGAAAGGTCGGAAAGCATGAAAATGTCTACTACAGCGGCTCGACAGAGAGAACAAGCCTAAACGACAAACGAAACTCAAAAGGCTTTGCGGAGATAAATCTATATGACGAACTGCAGGTCGAGTACAAAGAGATAAATATCCGCCCTATTCTCACAAAAGAGATAGATTGCGAGGATTATGAAAACTCCGTCTCAAAGATTGATACAAGTGACACAAAAGATGCAATAGTCGAGGTAAAACTTACAAACTTGAGCGTTTTACAATCCATTGACATACAAAACTCGGAGATAAAAAAGCTTTTTGCGGACGCTATAAGCGTCTCTGTAAAGCGAGAGTTCAAGCAAGCACAGAGACAAACAGAGATGATGGAAGCCGAAGCCGTATCACTTGAGGAGTTTTTTTTACAACACATAAAAGAGGAAGCAAAAGGAGAGGAGTTTGAGAGGCTGAAACTCAAAGTCCAAGAGCTCTTTGCACACTACGAGGAGGTTTGTGATGATACTATCTAAACTCCGACTTGAAAACTTTAAAAAATACAGTGCCAAGACAATAGAGTTTGGCGAGGGGCTCATCGGCATTATCGGCAAGAACGGAAGCGGAAAATCCACCATCTTCGAGGCGATATTTTTTGCACTTTACGGCGAGCTGAGGAACAAAGGGTATAAAGATATAGTCAAAAACTCAAATGCTGACGCAAAAGATGCGGTGGTCGTTGAGCTTGAGTTTGAGTTTGATGCGGCAACCTACAGAGTAGTTCGTGAATTTCGCGGAAAAGCGATGAGCGCAAATGCAAAACTCTACAAGAATGAAGAGCTTATAACAAGCAGTGCCAAAGAGGTGACAAGCTCCATAACCTCACTTACAAAGATGAGCAAAGATGCTTTTGTGAACACTCTTTTCGCCTCCCAAAAAGAGCTTACAAGCCTTAGCACGCTTAAAAACGAAGATAGAAAAAAGATGATACGCCGTCTTTTGGGACTTGAAAAAATAGACTTCATCGAAAGAGAGCTTGTTGAAAAAAGCAGAGAGCTAAAACGCGAAATAGAAGCGTTTAAAGAGGTGCTTTTGGGCGAAGCGGAGATAAAGCAAAAAGAGGAGCAGATAAAAGAAAATATCGCTTCAAAAGAGACTCTTGCAAACGATGAGAAGAGCAAGACAAAAGAGCTTGACGCACTAAAAACTAAAGAGAAAGAGATAAAAAAAGAGCTCACTGTATTTGCAGAGACAAAAGAGAAGAAGCAGAAGCTAGCATCACAACTGGAACTGACGAAAAACTCTAAAAACAGCGAGCTGTTAAACCAGGTAAAACTTAACGCTGAGTTTCATGAACTTGAAGACAAGCAGGAGAAACTTGAATCTTTAAAACCTGCGGCAAAAGAGTACCTTAGCCTGCAGCAGCAGTTAAAGGAGCAGGAGAAGCTCAGAGAGTTCTTCCTCAAAAAAGAGGGTTTGCAAAAGGAGCAGGTTCAGCTAAGAGAGCAGTACACAAAGAGCAGATCGGACATTGGCGCACTTGAAAAAGCTTGCGAAGGGTATGAAGAGTTTGTCTTAAATGCAAAAAATCTGGAGATAAACATCGCAGTTTTGCAGGAGAGCGTAAAGACAAAACAGACGATCGAAAACGAGCTAAAAGCCGAAATAGCCTCAGAACTCAAACAGATAGATATCACTAACGCCAAGATAGCCAAGCTAAAAGAGCTAGGAAACGAAGGAGCTTGTCCGACATGCACGAGACCGCTTCTAGAGGAGTATGACAATGTTGTAAACTCGCTTGTCGGCACGGTCAACGAGACACACCAAAAGAAGATTGATGAGTACAAAAAACAGCTTACCAACGTAGAGACTCAAAAGAGCGCATTTGAGACTGAGAAGAAGCAAAAAGAGAAAGAGTTTTCAGAGATCGTAAGCAGTATTAAGATCATAGAGAGCAAACTAAAAGACCTAAAAGCCGCACAAGAGCACTTTGCCCTTGTAGAGCAAAAAGGGCTTAAAAACAAGCAGGAACTCAAAGAGCTTGAAGCCTACAGCTACGATGAGAAAGCGCACGAGAAGCTAAAGAGCGACTTTGCGTCTCTTGAACCCAAATACAAACTCTATATTAATAATGAGACAGAGTTAAAGAGGCTACCGGTCGTAAAAGCGGACCTCGCACTTGTGAGCAAAAGAATCGAAGATCTAAGAGAGCAGTACAAGAAAAAAGAGGCGGAGTTTAACCTCGTCATCTACGACGAAGAGAAACACAAAGCAAAGCTTGCGGAGCATGACGAACTGCTCAAAGCCATAGATGCAAAAACAGCACTTCTGATGGAGATAAAAGTAAAAGTCGCAAAGATCGAGGGCGAGATAAAAAACATAGAAGCCTCGCTTGAGAACAATGAAGCGCAAAAGAAAAAAGTTCAGAGCAAAAAAGACGATCTGCTCGACTATGAGAAGATAAAGACAAGCCTTACTGAGTTTAAGACACGTCTAAATGCAAAGATAGCACCCCGCATCTCGGAGATCGCCTCAGAGATGTACGCGCGTATCACAAAAGGCAAATATCAGCACATAGAGGTCAGCAACGACTTCGATTTTTTCATCTACGACGAGGGCAAAAAGTACCCCATAGAGCGTTTTAGCGGCGGAGAGATAGACCTCGCAAACCTAGTGCTTCGCATCGCCATCTCTAAAACCCTCACGGAACTCAGCGGTGCAGGCTCCATAGGTTTCTTGGCATTTGATGAAGTGTTCGGAAGTCAGGACGAGAGCCGAAGAATGGAGATACTTGAGGCTTTCCACACCATCAAAGAGCAGTACAGACAGATATTTCTAATAAGCCATGAGATGGAGATTAAGGAGATGTTTGAGCGGGTTGTAGAGTTGTGAATGTATAATATATCATTAGCGTAGGGGCTGTATGTCAAATCTAATAATTAAAAAAAGAGTTTTACGAAAAAAAAGAATATATAGATGCAGTTAAGTATGGCTTAAATATGAGTGAAAAAAAAATATTTAAATCTAGTCATGACTTTGCAACATATTTCTATAACTTACAATATGCACTCTTTAGTGCCTCAAGAATTAAACTATATCAAGATTTTTTAACTATATTTTCAAAATATCGTACAATCATTTACAAATTACCAAATAATGAACCACCTGCTGGTTTTCATCATAATGCACTATTCTTTCAATTTAACGTTATTTCACTGGTTTATAGTTATTTCCAGTCAAATACTTCAAAAAGTGCTTTAAATTCATCTTGCAAAGAACTTTTGTTTTGGACAGATAAAGTAGAAAATATAGACGAATTTACTGAACAAAATAATAAGCTGAAAAAGTTGATAAATGAAATTCAAGAAGATAAAAATATCTATTACACTATAAAATTTAAACTACCATTTTCCATTCCACTAGTTGACGATGTTTATAATCTAAAAGTTAATGAGCAAATTATAGAAATAAATTTGAAAGCTAATAAAGAACAAAAAGTTGATTGGACTGCAGGTGATTCATTTTATTCTACTATTGTACTTAAAATCAATGGTTTTTCAAACTGTGATAATTACTGGAAAGGTCCTTCAATTAACAATCAAGATAGTGGGCTTTCAGTTATAATGCTTAAAATAACTGAGATAATTAATGAATTTGTAATTCGATTAAAACTGTTTGATTCAAAATGTCAAGTAAACTTTATATCTACTAATGAACTAGAACAAATTTCTACGATTCAACATTATAGTGATGGTTCTGTGTATCATAATGCAACTGCATTATTGCCTAAAGGATTTTTTTCCGATAATAGCATGCCAGAAGTTGTTGACGGAATAGAAGATTTTAAATTACAAATTATCGATAATGAACCTCTACTATATGAACAAATATATTCAAGTGCATTAATTAATTCAGCAAATAATAATATGCTAAATGCTTTTATTTTATTAAATGCCGCAAATGAATCATTAATAAACTTTTTCTTACAGAAGATGTGCTATTTGGCAAATGACATTAAATTTTATAATGATATGATGCTTGAAACCCCTGTTCCTTCTATGATGGTGCAAATAAAAAGAGTCTTTAGGGATTTATGTAGCGTTGATAAAAGGTCATTTCAATTTATTAATAAATATATTATAAAGATCAAACAAAATAATCTTAGAAATGATCTAATTCATGGACGACATAAAAATATTTCAATTAAGCAATTTAATGAATCATTAGAAGCATATTTATTATTGGAAAAAAAACTAATTGAAGTATCTACTATATTTGAAAATAAAAATTACGAAATTACGCCCCAGTGAATGAATCTCCACCTTTAAAAAATAATCCACACACCAAACTGGTCGCAATTTGCGACCAGTTAAAAAAAATACTTCAAACTGCCATATTTTTAAACAAGCTTTCTATTTTTTAATAAACTAAAGTATATTTTAAATAGGAAAAACTATGCTTATTGATATATACAAATTGACAAAAGTTAACTTCTATGTTAACATATTGCTATGAAAGAGGTCATCTTTTACAGACTCAAATCAGGCAAAAGCCCGATTGAAGAGTTTTTAGACACTCTCTCAAGCAAAGAAGCTCAAAAAGTTGTTTGGGTATTACAGTTGATAGAAGAAGCGGACACAGTATCTACTAAATTCTATAAATGCCTAAGTAGTTCAGATGGTATTGTTGAAGTAAGAGTTCAACATGGAACAAATCACATAAGATTACTAGGTTTTGAACATAACGGAACTTTCGTTGTGCTTACAAACGCTTTTAGAAAAAAAGACCAAAAAGTTCCAAAACATGAGATAGCCTTAGCACAAAAGAGAAAAAAGGAGTATTTAAACAATGAGTGACTTAAAAAAATACATTGATAAAAGAAAAAAAGACGATGTCGAGTTTGCAAAAGATTTTGATAGCGGATACGAAGAGTTCAAGATAGGTGAGATGCTAAAGCAAGCAAGAGTTGAGGTCGGGCTTACGCAAGAGGAGATAGCGCAGAGGCTCCACACAAAGAAGTCCGCTATTTCGAGAATAGAAAACCATGCACAGGACATTAAACTCTCGACTCTTCAAAACTTTGCGCACATTCTTGGCAAAGAGCTGAAAGTGGAACTTATATAACCCACTATTTGAAAGTAATGAAGATCAAATAAAATGAAAAACATAAACCTAAAAGTAGCAGATATAACGCAAGAGGACGTATGTGCAGTGGTAAATGCGGCGAACAGTTCACTTCTTGGCGGCGGCGGTGTGGATGGCGCCATACATCGTGCGGGCGGAGAGCAGATACTTAGCGAGTGCAAAAAGCTGAGAGCCTCTCTGTATCCTGATGGATTGCCTACAGGAGAAGCCGTTGCGACAACTGCGGGAAATATGAGGGCAAAATATATTATCCACACCGTCGGTCCTGTTTATTCATCTTGTAAAAACCGCTGCGAAGAGCTTCTGGCAAACTGCTATATAAACTCACTAAAAGCAGCTTCTGAACTAAAGTGCCACAGCATCTCGTTTCCTGCCATCTCCACCGGCATTTACGGTTATCCAAAGGCTGAGGCGGCTAAAGTTGCCTACAAGAGCGTCAAATCTTTTTTGGAAACTAATCAGAGCATGGAAGTTAACTTTGTGTTTTCTTCAAAAGAGAGTTACGACATCTTTGCAGATGCCATCAAAGAGCTGCAGAGTTAATTATAAAGGATATCAAAGAGGCTAACAAGTATAATTATGAATATTCTTATAGGATTCTACAAATGAGCATATTTGCCCTACAATCAGAGGCAGGCGGTTTTTTGGACGAAGATTTAAAACGCTTCAATAAAGAGTTTGACGACTGGTGTGTTCAGTTTGACAACTATGAAGATGCCAATCTTATGAGACAAAATCTTGGCAAAAAAATAGTTGCGGAGGTTGTAGAGATCACGCCTTTGAGCTATCCGAAATATTTTTTTCATACTCTTCAAGGTGTTATCCATGCAACAAGACAGATCGATGATAAGATCATCTGCATTGTTGAACCGTATATGGGTTCAAACTTTCGTATCGCGGTGTGTGACTTAACTACAAAAAAAGTGACTATAACAAAGACCAGCTATAAAAATGTCTTAAGTGTAGAGGGTGCATTTGCACATTTTGAACTAAAATGAAGCATAACAACGCTTTGTATCTTGCTCATGCGGGGTTTTAGGAGCAGTTAAGAGAGATATTTCACCACTATAAAAATATGCTCAAGTTTACGGACGAGTTCATCTCAAAAAACAAAAAAGAGACTAAGTTTTAACACAATAAAAAACACAACTTTAAAAAGAATTTGCCTCTTCTATATACATTTACCTTTTATTCAGTTATACTTCCCTCAATAAAAGATGATTCGAGTTACATCTTTAGTCTGCTTTACATTGATGACCTAGTTAACAGTATAATCCGCTACTAAAAGAAAAGCTTCATATTAGATTTTAGACCACTTCAGCAATGAGGTGTATTCAAACACAAAGGTATTACAATGGCAGCATTAGTAAACGGTACAGTTAAATGGTTCAATGGTGAAAAAGGTTTCGGATTTATCGAACAAGAAAATGGCGGTAAAGATGTATTCGTACACTTTCGTCAAATCAACAGCACAGGCTACGGTCGTGTTTCACTAGACGAAGGTCAAAAGGTAACTTTTGAAATCGGTCAGGGCGAAAAAGGTCCACAAGCAGAAAACGTTACAGGTCTATAATCTTTCTTTGAGCGGATCTCTCCGCTCATAACTATCATCCACCCCCAAAACACCCCTATTTACACGACTTTATAAACCACTTAATTTTATTACCGCAAAAATCAAAAAAAATAATACAATTCCACTCCAATATTACCATTTAAAAACAAGAGGTCAACCGTGTACAAAATAATTAAAACACACCCGACAAAAGAGCAGATTTCTACATTTAAGATGAAGATCGCAGAGGAAGATGACTACGTTGATTATGTTGTAGATCTGAACAACCTCGGCGAAGAGGCAAAAAGAGAGCTTTGCTCTTTATACGGCATAGCCGTAGAAGAACTAAACCAGAAAGAGAAACTGCAGCTTACGGTATCTTCTTCCATATAGCTCTTTTTACCTTGACATTTAGATAAAATCGCCACTATAATAGTGTCTATCTATTAAAGGAGATGTCATGTGCAAAGATGCGATAGTATTTCACAACAAGCCAAAAGGTGTCACTCTTGAAGCGGGTGTGACATATATGATATGTGCTTGCGGAAGAAGCAAAGAGGGTGTTTTTTGTGACGGAAGCCATGAAGTAACTGAGTGCCTGCCAAAAGAGGTAACTGTTGAAAAGACAAAGCAGTACCACATCTGCATGTGCAAGACAAGCGCCAACTTCCCATTTTGCGACGGCACCCACAGCATCTACAGCGATGATGAGATAGGAAAAGCCGTCAAGATTTGAGTAGAGCAGCCTTTTGGCTACTCTGCTATAAAACTTTGTACTTTAAGAACCGTAAACTTTTTAGCATCTTCGTCTGCATCCAAATTTAACTTTTTAAGAGCTTTTGGATTTACAATATAGTATCCAAGCGTTACTTCTATCTTATCCCCTGCTTTAACTTTATCGTCATAGCTTACGCTCTTTTTCTCGTTTGCTTTTAACATAGTATCAGACACGACTCTGTCAGCCAGCCACGGCATTGACGCCCCGTTCTCATTACCTATTACTTTTGCGAAAGTGTGCATCTTCAGAGGTGCTGATTTTCCATCTTTTACAAGGTTTACTCTAAGTTCTACCACTCTAAGCGGATGAAGCATAAGATCATGAGGTGCTTTGTTCTCAATAGTTACGTCAAAACCGTTCGCACTCTTTTTAAAATCGAGCCCAACATATTTTGAGAGCATCTCAGGGTTTTTCCTAGCCCCTGCAAAACCGTGAAAAGAGTGTTTCTCGGTCTCCGTCAAAGTTGTTGCCGTGCCATCAACCTTTGGCATATGGCACGTTATACAGTTCTCTTCTTTGCTCTTTGCACCATCTTTTGACGTTTCACATATCATAAACTCTGCAGAGTTTTGTCTGTGCGAGTGACAACCCATACATACCTGTGCGCTGTAATACTTCTCATTTGTATAGTCTATATCGTGATACGGCGAACCTACGGTGCTTTTGTTAAGCCCAAACCATGAGCTCTCTTTTTTATAAACTACTTTTTCTCCCTCTCTGCCGGCTTCTGCTGAGTAAAACGTCTTTTTATCTTTACTGTAAACATTTCTATTTGCACTTGCATGCTCCTCTACATCTTTTATAGTGTGGCAACTAGCGCACGTTATGCCTTTTTTTGCATCCTCCTCATCTTTTGCATTTGGAGTGTGGCACTCAGCACAAGCATAATCGTCCTTTGCCTTTGCAGGGTGCATATCCCATACAGCTTTGTGTATTGCGTCATCGTATATTGATGATTTCCTGTGCATAGAGTTTTCAAACTCATCAACTATAGCCGGATGACACTTCTTACATGTCTGGGTTTGCGACTCGGCAAAAATCAGTGACGATAATGCGAAGGCAAGTAATAACATCTTCTTCATATAAACTATCCTTTTAATTATTATAAGTTGAAATTCTATCATTCAATAAATATTTCTGCTTGATATATATCAAAGTCCTCTATTAAGATTTTTCGTGTTAATATGTAAAACAGAGAAAATCAAGGAAGCTGCACGTGAACATAATTAATATTTCTAAACAGAAGATTTTTGACAATAAAAACCAGCTCTTTGCCTACGAGCTGGTATTTAAGGACAGCTCGCTGGAGCCTACGGGCTTCTCGACAAAGATAAGAGCTACTTCGCAGCTAATCATCAGCTCAATAACCAGCAACGAACTAGACAAGCTTTTGGGCTCTAAGGTCCTGGCATTTGTAAACGTCGACGAGGAGTCGCTTCAAAAAGGGATACTGGACGTTTTGGACAAAGACAGGTTTGTTCTTAACATCTTGGAAGATATAGATCTTAACGAAAAAGTTATCGCAAAGATCATTCAGTACAAAAAAAGAGGCTTTATGTTATCGCTTGAACACTTTGACTCAAGTGCAGAGATGATAAAAAAGTTCAATAGGCTCTTTAACTATATAGACATCATTAAAATGGACGTAGTGCTCTCTTTGCATGAAAACCTTGAAAAGGTGATGGAGAAGTTCAAAGGCACAAGGATCAAGCTTTTGGCACAGAACATAGAGACAAAAGAGGATTATCAGAAGTACTCAAAAATGGGCTTTGACTACTATCAAGGCTACTATCTTGACAAACCAGAGATCATAGAGATCATAGGTTCAAAAGAGCCTGCACAATTCATAATCCTGCAGCTTATCAAGATCATAAAAGACAACAACAGCACCGAACAACTTGAGTTTTTCATAAAAAAACAGCCAGATCTCTCATACAAGCTTGTTCAGTTCTTCAACAACTCAAAAAAATTCAATGTTAAAATAGAGTCTTTGATGCAGGTTATCACACTTATGGGAAGAGACAAGCTGCTAAGATGGCTGCTTCTGTATCTATACTCGGAGGTCTCTAAAAATCCTGCATCCAAGACTATTTTGGCACTAGCCCTTAGAAGAGCCGAAAAGATGGAAGCAGAAGCGGACCGTGCTAACAAAGACAAAGCCTACCTTGCAGGGATGTTCTCCATGCTTGGCTCTATTTTTGAGACCGACATCAGAGAGCTTATGAACCACATTCAGATGGACAAAGATATTACATCATTGGTTCTTGAGAGAAAAGGTATATTTGCTCCTAGTCTGATTAAGGCCGAAAAGGAAGAGAAGGAGTACCTGCGCCAGATAATGCTTGAGAACTTCGACAAGCTCCACACCACAGACCTCATTTACACACTTGAGTATGGCGGAGTAGAGGTAGACAAAAGTAAGCTATAACCAGCTCTTTTATGTTAAAATGCCGCCATTAATACTTATGAGGTAAAGAATGCTCATCCCGTCAAACTTGCTAAAAAACAAAAAAATACTACTGGGTGTCACAGGCTCGATCGCGGCTTACAAATCGCTTGAGCTGGTAAGACTTCTTACCAAAGCTGGTGCAGAAGTAAAAGTGGTCATGAGCGAAGCGGCTAAAAAGTTCGTCGCTCCTCTTAGTTTTGAAGCTCTTACCTCAAACAAAGTTCTTGATGATATGAACGAGTCATGGGCAGACTCTCACAACCACATAAAAGCCGGCGAATGGGCGGACCTTTTTGTAATCGCTCCGGCAACGGCAAACACCATAGCAAAACTTGCAAATGCGATAGCCGACAATATGCTTCTGCAGTGCGC